>JBCCHX010000030.1:0-77684 GCA_039028535.1 Cyanobacteria bacterium P01_B01_bin.77 | reverse complement strand
TGATATTTCATCGAAATTTGACCAAATTTGGCTCTTCTTACTGCTTAAAATCGGAAGGTAGCTTTTATAATTCATCAAGTCGTAGCAGCATTTTTTCGTATTTTGACCATTGGATAATGTCAAATTTGTGGTCCTTGATACGGGGCGTGTACGAAATCTTGACGAACCTCCCCGACAGAACCCTCAACCAGCGAAGATGGTAAGGGTATACTAGGTTTTAGCCGTTTGCTTATCCAACCATGCAGCACTTGGCCAAGGTTTGCCATACAACCTCTGAGGGGGCTCTCGTTTTACAATTTCTTGCGCGCCAGCTCGAAGATTACCTATGGGAATTATCCATAGGTGATCAAGAGGTTGTGTCTACACTCCCGGTGACTTTTAATGAAGGCACCCTGGTCCTAGTGGAGCTAGATGCTTCCAATCAAGTGATTGAGCTTCAAGAAGCGACGGATTGGATATTAGATTTAGTCTCTAACTTCTTAACCCAAGGGGTGACGCCTCAATTTTTTCATCAAGAAGTTGAGCGAGCGGAGCAGTGGCGGCAGTCACTCACATTACAGAGCCAAGAAATTCGTCGTCGTGCCCTAGAAACAGCGGCCCGACGTGATGAAATTCAAGCCTTAGAAAAAAAACTGCGGTTAGAGCAAGAGGAGCGTGAACGGCAGAATAAGACATAGTCGTCTCTATTGAGACGACTATGTTAGCCCAGGAGTTGAAGCGCTTACGCTGATTTTTGGGCAGATAGTAGCGGGGGCTGACTAACAGCTACTTGGGGATAATTAGTCCTTGGTAGAAATAATGTACGGAGTAGTCTAGCCGCGGCGCGCGTAGCCAGGCTATTAGCTACGCGTTGACCCATCTGGCGGGTTTCAGGTTTTGCCAGTACTTGGGGCACTAATCTGATCACAGTGCCGCTGTCCATTCCCTTGGTTTCTCCCAGTAGGCCCATAATCCGCCTAATGTGCTCCCACTCTTGAGCTGGAGTGGTAGTTGATGATGATGACGCAGATTGAGGGATAGATGCGTTACTGACAGCAGTTTGCAATCGTTTGACTAAACTATGACCAAATTGGTCAAGACTTTTGGCGACCTCATCGGCAATGTGATCACGAATATGATCGCCACGCTCTGAGAAAAGATAGTCAATGGTTTGCTGGAGGACCTTTTCTAAGTCATAGTCTTGGCTATCACGGGCGTTGCGCAGCAAATTTTCTAATCGATTCCAGCGAAAGTCACCGTCTTTAAACAGCAGTTCCTGGAGAGACTGGCGTAGCTCAGGGGACGGATCAGTGAGTAACCGCTTTGCCACGTAAGGATAGGCTTTACTAAGAACCTTGAAACTAGGATCAACGCTAATGGCAATGCCATCTAGGGTAACCAGGGAGCGAATAATCAAGGCATAGTATGCCGGCACTCGGAATGGGTACTCATACATCAGAGAGGAGAACTCATCGGTAATGCTTTTGAGATTGAGTTCGGCCACAGAGGCTCCCAAGGCATTATTAAAGACGGCCGCTAGGGCAGGAATAATCGGGCTTAGATCCGTTTCAGGAGTCAGAAATTCTAGCTTGACGTAGTCGTTGGCCAGGCCTTCAAAGTCACGATTCACCATATGAACAATGGCCTCGATCAGACCATAGCGCTGGTAGCTCTCCACATGACACATCATGCCAAAGTCGAGATAGGCCAGTTTGCCATCGTCGGTAACCAGCAGGTTACCGGGATGGGGATCAGCATGGAAGAAGCCGTGCTCTAATAGCTGTCTAAGGGAGCATTGCACACCGATTTCAACAATCTCAGTAGCCTTTAGTCCTTTGGCTTCAAGAATTTGGGGCTCGGTAAGTTTAGTGCCGTTAATCCACTCCATGGTGAGTACCCGACGGGCCGTCAGCTCGGTGTAAATTTTGGGCACAATGATGTCCGGTAGGTAGCCGTAGAGGGACTCGAACCGTTGAGCATTTTCCCCTTCATGGGTGTAGTCCATTTCCTCAAAGATGCGAGTTCCGAACTCGTCCATGATGCTGACCAGGTCGCTGCGCACCACCTTCAGGTTGTTGCAGGCCCACTGGGCTAGCCGTCGTAGCAGGTAAATATCACGGGTAATCTGGGCGGTAAGCCCCGGTCGTTGTACCTTGATGGCGACGTCCTCGCCGGTTTTTAATTTGCCTTTATATACCTGCCCTAGGGATGCTGCGGCTACGGGATTGGGTGAAATCTCTGCGTAGATTTCATTGGGAGTTTGGCCCAGATCCTCTTGGATCAGGCGAAAGGCGATTTCATTAGAGAAGGGGGGAATTTGGTCCTGTAGCTTGACCAATTCTTCCATAAAGGCGGGGGGCACGAGGTCTGGGCGGGTGGAGAGGGCCTGACCAATTTTGATGTATGCCGGTCCTAGCTTGGTCAATACTTCCCGCAATTGGACAGCCCGTTTTGCAGCTGTTTTTTCTTGGCGGCCAGTTTGCCGGTCCCAGAGTAGCCCGAGACCAAACCCGAGGAATGACCACACCAGCTCAAGTAGCCGTAGAAATATTTGTAGGGGGCGGGAACGGTAGTAGTGTGCGATCGCAATCGGATCATACGTCAGCAACTCATTCACTGACGTCACTGGGGATACCGGACGCTCATTTAAACTAGGGGATGCTGATGCAGCATTCATGGGCTATGTCCTTGAGGTATAAGGCTTTTCAATAGGTATGATCGTGCTGTGGGAGACCTAAAGACGCTACTAAGCAGTCAAACAGGCCCCATTCAGTTGATTTATTAACTATTGTAACAAGTCGTTCCCATCATCCCCACTGACTATTGATAACTACCATGGTTATCTATCGCCCATGGTAATGTCAGTCGCAGAAACCGAATTGCTTAGACGTCAATATTAAAACCACCGGATTGAATTATGTAGGCTGACATTTCACTTAATTTCCACAGTAAATAATCCACAGTAAAATTAATTAGCTCACTGTCCGAGCGATGCCCTTATTTGGCTGTTCCATACTGTGCTCCGGTTTAGTCCCATCTGTCTGCAACCTATCGCGCCCAGGAGGCAATGGCCATGCTAACCTCCCTGAAAATCGACAACTTTACCCTAATTGATCAGTTAGAACTCTCCCTACAGCCCGGTCTCAATGTTCTTACCGGAGAAACAGGTGCCGGTAAATCCATAATTCTGGATGCTATCGATACCGTCCTAGGAGGAAAAGCCAGCGGAAGATTGGTGCGGACGGGGGAAAAAAAAGCCCTGATTGAGGCTACATTTAACGCACCGCCGTCAGTGGCCGAGTGGCTCACTGCTAACGATATTCCCCTCAATGGCGATGGCTTGCGCTGTAGCCGAGAACTGACTACTGGACGCGGCAGTGTGCGTAGCCGTAGCCGTCTCAATGATGTGGTGGTCAAAAAAAATAAATTAGATGAGCTCCGCCGTCTGCTGGTAGAAATCACAGCCCAAGGACAAACCGTACAGCTGGGTTCCCTTGATGCCCAGCGCGATTGGTTAGATGGCTTTGCCGGTAGTCAACATCTGCGGCAGCGCCAGGTCGTTGCTAAAGCTTATGCTACTGCCGTTGAGGCTCAACAGGCCTTAGATCGCCGTCGTCGAGCCGAGCAGCAGCGTCAGCAACAGCTAGATTTATTTGAGTACCACGCTCAGGATCTGAGCGGTGCTAACTTACAAGACGCCGATGAGCTAGAGCGTCTCAAACAGGAGCATCAGCGTCTTAGCCACAGTGTGGAGCTGCAAAAACAAAGCTATGAAGCCTATCAAATCCTCTATGAAAGTGACGGTAGTTTTGACAGCTGCTCTGATTTGCTAGGTCGAGTGGCTCAACTGCTCGGCTCCATGCAACGTTTTGATGAGCAAGTAACGCCAATGCTTGATCTTGTTAGTGATGCCATGGCTCAAGTCGAGGAGGCCGGTCGTCAGATCAATGCCTACGGGGAAAATTTAGAAACGGATCCAGCTCGTCTTGCCGATGTTGAAGACCGGATGAGCTATCTCAAACAGCTGTGTCGAAAATATGGCCGTGAATTGCCTGATCTCATTGAGTACTACCAGGAAATACAGGTTGCCCTAGATGCTCTGAATGGGGATGGCCAGTCCATTGAAACCCTTGAAGCCGAGCATGAGCAGGCTCAAGCCAATTTGGTCGATGAATGTGCCAAGCTGACAAAGCTTCGAAAAAAAGCCGCTAAGCGTCTAGAATCACAGCTGGTTGAGGAACTAAAGCCCTTGGCTATGGAACGAGTTAAGTTCAAAGCCGAACTGCGGTCAGCTGAGCTCCAATCCCATGGGGCTGATGTGGTTGAATTTCTCTTTAGTCCCAACCCAGGTGAGCCCCTACAGCCCCTAACGGAAACCGCGTCTGGTGGTGAAATGAGTCGGTTTCTGTTGGCATTTAAAGCTTGCTTCACCAAGGTAGATTCCATTGGCACTTTAATTTTTGATGAAATTGATGTGGGTGTGTCGGGGCGGGTGGCCCAGACCATTGCCGAAAAGCTCTATCAGCTCAGTCAGAACCGCCAGGTACTATGTGTTACCCACCAGCCTCTAGTAGCCGCTATGGCTGATGCCCACTTTCATGTCGGTAAACAAGTGGTCGCGAATGGTAAAAAGAAAACTGACGAGCGTACTGTGGTGAGGGTGACCGATCTCGATGCCACCGCTCGTCGTGAAGAACTCGCCCAGCTAGCAGGGGGGCGCTCCCATCAAGAGGGCATTGCTTTTGCCGAATCGCTCCTTGCTCAAGCCGCCACGATTCGGCAAGATTAAATTATGGCTGACCACGCAGGGGCACTTTCGTTCTTCTGCTGTGGCTTGGGGGACCAGCAGAATTTATAAATTTTAGTTGGCCTGGGTATCTTGAACACAATTGATCAATTAATCGGTTTGTGTAATCTGAAGGCTTACGCTGTTTTTGAGAATAGCGTGTGCGCTTTGAGGATTGACTGATATCAAGGACGACTGACATCGTCGACAATTGGAAGTCTATTGCTTCAGCCTTTAACAGTGGGTGAGATTTTGGCGTAACTGTCAGTTTCTTGTCATCTGTAGCCACTATCTGCCCAAATCTGTGATTAATCGTCCTGTAATTTTGCGATCGACTGCCAAGCTAATCTTGACTGCTGTAAATACGTTTGGTTTATGGCTGCTTCCCTGCATTGTGTATGGTGCACAGCCAGCTGAGCTAAGTAATCGTGTTGATCGGTATTATTCAACCCTGGTGCCTTCGTTGCAGTTGTCGATGGACCTAGATAGCGTGGACTTTCAAACCGCAGGTATCACGACTAATCGACGGACTGTTTCCTATGCTGCTGCTGGCAAGGAGTATCGGCAGGCTTTTGTCATGCCATTACAGGGGCGAGATTCCAGAATTTTATGGCTCATGATGAGTCTTGGCTTGACCAGTGTAGTAATCGTTGTCTTATTAATCAAAATGTGGCGCTGTTATCTATATCAGAACCACATGCTGCAGGAAAACGAAGAACGCTATCGGGAGTTGGCTGAGCTGGGGGCCGATCTGTTTTGGGAGTTAGATGAAAATCTCAAATTTTCATATTTATCTGGCAGCTTTCACTATCTCAAGCGCGAAGATTTAGAAGGTAAAACCCCTTGCCAGGCTTTGGCTACCCTGCCGGGCCTAGAGGCAAACTGGGATTACTTTAAAGAGACATTGACAAAGCGTCAGCCGCTGGAAAATTTTATTCTGAGGCTACACACATCAGATACTACGCTTCGTATTTTTAAGCTTAATGCGTGTCCCCTGTTGGATAAAAATAATCATTTTCAGGGTTATCGCGGTTTACAGAGAGAAATAACGGAGGAATATAATCTGACGCAAACTATCGCCTATCAAGCTACCTACGATCCATTGACCGGATTGATTAACCGCAATGAGTTTGATACACGGTTACGTCAGGCTGTAAAACGAGTGCGAGATCGCAACATCCAATCAGTCTTAGGATATTTGGACCTAGACCAGTTCAAAATTGTCAATGACACGGCTGGACATCTGATCGGTGACCAGCTATTGGCGGAACTTGCCCAGTTGTTGCGAAAAAATGTCCGTAGCTCTGATAGTTTGGCACGGCTGGGAGGCGACGAGTTTGGTTTGCTGTTGGAAGGATGTTCTCTAGAACAAGGTCAAAAACTGTCCCAAACACTAGTCGATAAGATTAAGGACTATCACTTTACATGGCGTGGGCGTCAATTTCAGGTGGGCGTCAGTATTGGTCTGGTACCCATTTTGGGGGATGCATCCAATGTGCTTGAGTTACTTAGTCGAGCTGATTTGGCCTGCTATAAAGCCAAGGATTTGGGGCGAGGGAGAGTATACCTGGCTGAGCACAATGATTTGGCATTGGATCGGCAGCATTTGGAATTAGTCCATATTGCCAATATTCCCCAGGCTATTGAAGACAATCGCTTTCATTTAATGGAGCAGCCGATTGTCTCGTTGATTGATGACACATATAAACATGTTGAAATTTTGTTGCGGTTAACGGATGAGCACGGCAAGATTGTTTCTCCTGACTTGTTTATTCCCATGGCCGAGCGCTATGGCATGATCAACCTTATTGATCGCTGGGTGGTCAAAACTGTGCTGACCAACTATGGACAGTATTATCCAGAAGCTAAAACCACAGTGGCCATTAATCTATCGGGGAGTAGTCTAAGTGATGAAAAGTTCATAGAGTTTGTCCTGCAGTTGTTACAACAGTCCACTATGCCTGCGGAGAAACTGTGTTTTGAGATTACTGAAACAACAACAATCTCACAGCTTGATCAGGCATTGAAATTCATTACTACCTTAAAGCAGCTAGGTGTTAGCTTTGCTCTGGATGACTTTGGCAGTGGCGTTTCATCTTTTGGCTATTTGCGCAGTTTACCGGTTGATTATCTTAAAATCGACGGAGATTTGATTCGTAATATTGATGAGGAAAATTACATTCCCACAATTGTGGATATGGTCAACCAGGTGGCGACCATGATGGGGATGAAAACCATTGCCGAATCTGTTGAAAATGACGCCATTTTGGCCAAGCTACAAGCGTTAAATGTGAACTATGCCCAGGGATATGGCATTGGCAAACCCAGGCCTTTGCTGCCTGTCTTGAGTCCTACGCCTCATCTTCATAAAATCGGTAAAACAGATATTCATCTTTAAATGGATGTTCATCGCTGACATGGTGAAAAATTCCTTGCTCCACCATCGCCTGGCCAATTCTAACGGCGGCCTCCCGCGTTGCGTTTTGCGTTTTGGCTAACCAGGTCACTGCTTCACTGCCCACAAAACAACTCGAATACACGGTTAGCCGAAATCGTCTGTTTTGGATTTTCAAACCATTCTGAGATCGCATTTGTTTGATCAGACGCTCCAGCAGAGCATCCTGTAGTCCCTGCTGGTTTTGTAACAGACTTGAATAGTTTCTAACATGTGTCAATAAATCATCGGAGGATGCACGGGGTGTTTTTTCTGGCTGATGCAATCTAGAGGAACCAGGCTCAGTCAGCTGTTGGGGCAATGCGGTTATATCTAACTGGGGGGAGCGAATGTGTAAATCTCGCTGGGGGAAGGGGATCTCAATATCGTGACGCCGGAAATTGGCTTCAAGCATGTAGTACAGGTCACTTTTGAGATCAAACTGCAGACGGGGGTCGCGAATCCAAACCAGCACATCAAAATCAAGGGAACTGTCTCCAAAACCTAGAAATCGCAGCCGGGGTTGGGGGTACTGCAGCACACTGGGGTGAGTATGGGCCACTTCCATCACGGCCCCGTGCACTTGGCGAATATCAGAGTTGTAAGCCACACCGATGGGCAAGTGTAGCTGTGATACCGGATGACCGTGGCTCCAGTTGATGACTTTGTTTTCCAGCAGCTCTGCGTTGGGCACAATAATCGCCACCCGATCTAATGTCCGAATTTCCGTACTGCGAGTTCCAATATTCTCCACTGTTCCTGCCAGGTCCCCCAAGTTAATAAAATCACCCACCTGAATCGACCGTTCCAGCAGCATCACCCAGCCGCTGACTATATTGTTGGCTATATTTTGCAGCCCCAACCCCAGCCCCACACCCAGGACACTTGCTAAAATCGCCAACGCACTCAGGTCAATTCCGAGTACCTGCAGAATTAAAAACAAACCGAGGCCAGTTAGGACGACCTGCATCAGCGTTGCGATCGCATCCTGTACTCCACGATTCGGAATCGCCGCCGTTAAAAATCGCGACTTTACCGCCGACGTCACGATCCGCACGCCAATCCACAGCGCCAGGGTTAGAAGAACGAGTTGAAATAAATTGACCAGGGAATAGTCCTGGCCATCAATATCAAAGAGAGGTCCGGTGAATGTCCGTTCTAAAAATTGAAAAATTCGGTAGCGCATCGACCGCGCCGCCGGAAATAATTCGCAAATATAAACCGCCGTCGCTAACCACACGACTATTTGGGCCCCGAGGAGGGAGGGCAATAGCCACACGGGCAATTTTTTACCAGCGCGGGTTTGTCGTCGCCAGAGCCAGCGGCGACCGTTATAGAGCAGTGCCCAGATAGTCAGTGCGATCGCACTGGCTATCAGACTCATCCAGGCCATCTGCCGCTGATAGGTGGGTCGTCGTTCTTGTTGTGCCCTGGCCAGGGCTGCTTGTAGTTCCTCGGCCCATGCGTCTGCCTGGTCCTGGGCCAATACCCCAGTCATCAGATCGCGACTGGTCACGGTTAACAAATGCCGACCATTTGCCCGTACCGTAACCAGACCATCTTGCTGGCGAGTTCGCACCCGAATCGGTGACGGCGTTGGCTGACTTTCAGCATTTTCTAACACCTTCCACAGGGCTTCATTGGCAACATCCGCCCGTCTCTGCGCACTGACGGTATCAATCTGGCCCAGTTGAAACAGGACTCGACCGTCAATCACCACATCTGCTTCCTGCCTCGACTGTGACTGTGCCACTGCTGCAGGCTGCAGGTTAAACAAAGTCGTGACCAAAATTGTGACTAAAGCTATACTGGCTAGCCGCCAGATTAACCGCTGGGGCTGTATCCATCTGCTCCATTGCCCTAGACCAGATCTACACTGGTCTTGCCCATTGCCCATGGGCACCTGATGAGCTGAGCCCACCCTCTGATTTACCATGGCCTGTTATCAATGTTGATCGTTGTTTATCCCAGTTCAATATCAAGAAACCTAAACTGTCAGAGCCTGTCGTAAAAAATAACCTTTTTCTCAGGATCACATTGGGTGCTGGACCTATACAAAACACAAAGTCCTCAGTTTGCTTGAGTTTTACCAAGTTCAGGTGAGTGGTTGCTCAAGGAAAAATCAACGTTCTGCAAGTAAGGCGTCATGAAGTTGGAAAATAGTCCAGCTCCCATGTGTCACAATGTAGGCGGTTTTGCCAACTCAAGCGAGCAGGCATAAAGCATACTATGGAAGCCTTGGAACCTCTTTATTCTTACGCATGGCTCATCCCAGCACTGCCACTTCTCGGTGCAGCGATTGTGGGCGTGGGTCTGATCAGCTATAGCGACGCCACAAGCAAGCTACGTACACCTAGTTCAATACTTATCGTTAGCCTGATCGGGGCGGCGATGGTGATGTCCTTTGGTCTCTTCTGGAGTCAGTGGAATGGCCATGAAACCTACTCATTCATGTTTGATTGGGCTTCAGCGGGCAGTTTTCATCTGCAGATGGGATACACCATCGATCACCTAGCCTCGTTAATGTTGGTGATTGTGACCACGGTGGCTTTTTTGGTGATGGTCTACACCGATGGCTACATGGCTCATGATCCTGGCTATGTTAGGTTTTATGCCTATTTGAGCTTGTTTAGCTTCTCCATGCTGGGGCTGGTGCTCAGTCCCAACCTGGTACAGGTCTATGTATTTTGGGAACTGGTGGGTATGTGTTCCTACCTGCTCATTGGTTTTTGGTACAACCGTAAGCCAGCGGCAGATGCCTGCCAGAAAGCATTTGTTACCAACCGTGTTGGTGATTTTGGCCTATTACTGGGCATGCTGGGTATTTTTTGGGCTACCGGTAGCTTTGAGTTTGATGTTATGGGTGAGCGTCTCACTCATCTGGTGGAAGTGGGTAGTTTACCCGGTGCGATCGCAGCATTGTTTGCGATTTTAATCTTCATGGGGCCCATGGCTAAGTCCGCCCAATTTCCGCTTCATGTGTGGCTGCCGGATGCCATGGAAGGCCCCACCCCTATTTCAGCCCTGATTCACGCGGCCACTATGGTTGCGGCTGGGGTATTTCTGATTGGTCGCATGTACCCGGTGTTCGAAGAGATTCCGGTGGCCATGACCACGATTGCCTATGTTGGTGCCTTTACTGCCATGATGGGGGCCACCATCGCCATTACGCAAAACGATATTAAGAAAGGATTAGCCTATTCCACCATGTCTCAGCTGGGGTACATGGTGATGGCCATGGGCGTGGGTGCCTACAGCGCTGGCCTGTTCCATCTGATGACCCACGCCTATTTCAAGGCGATGCTGTTTCTTGGGTCTGGTTCAGTCATCCATGGCATGGAGGGTGTGGTTGGCCATAACCCCACCTATGCCCAAGATATGCGTTTGATGGGTGGGCTGCGTAAGTATATGCCAGCAACAGCCATTACGTTTCT
Organism: Cyanobacteria bacterium P01_B01_bin.77; assembly: GCA_039028535.1. GTDB lineage: Bacteria > Cyanobacteriota > Cyanobacteriia > Phormidesmidales > Phormidesmidaceae > Leptothoe. The sequence goes on along the minus strand of JBCCHX010000030.1, from coordinate 67,051 downwards.
AATCGGCACCCTGGCTATTTCCGGGATTCCTCCCTTTGCTGGATTCTGGTCTAAGGATGAAATCCTCGGTTCCACCTTTCAGGTTAGCCCTGTACTGTGGGCTGTGGGCTGGGTGACTGCTGGAATCACTGCATTTTATATGTTTCGCATGTACTTCTCGACGTTTGAGGGCGAGTTTCGCGGGACCAATGCAGATATCAAAGAGCAGTTACGCATTGAGAATCTTCAGCGTATGGGTGCTTCCCTGGGCCCTGGTGCGATGAGTACTCAAGAAATGCCAACGGCTGAAGAAGAGCATGACGATCACCACCATGCGTCGGAACCCCACGAATCACCGATTACCATGACGCTACCGCTGATGTTGTTAGCGGTCCCGTCTATCCTAATTGGTTTGATGGGGACTCCCTTTGCCAACTACTTTGAGGCGTTTATCTCTGCCCCTGGTGAAGTGGTGACCGTAGCTGAGCTGGTCGAAGAGGTTGACCTACATGAATTTGCCGTGATGGCTGGTAGTTCTGTAGCGATCTCCGTTGTAGGGATTGTCCTAGCGGTGCTGATGTATGTGGTGAAGGTGGTTGATGCGGGTGCGATCGCAAGTAAGATGAAACCCCTCTACAATCTATCTCTCAACAAATGGTACGTAGACGATATTTACGACACCGTTTTTGTTCAAGGCAGCCGTAAGATTGCCAAAGGTGCCCTCACCATGGATGTCAAACTTGTGGACGGTATTGTCAACCTGACGGGTTTTCTAACGTTGATTACTGGTGAAGGTCTAAAGTACCTAGAAACCGGACGTGCTCAGTTCTATGCCCTGATTGTGTTTGGCGCTGTTCTAGGTTTAGTGCTGCTATCAGGTCTGACCTAGTTGACGCAATAAGCTTCACTCATTAAATTGTGAAATGCTTAATCCTTTCCAGGGCTAGGCATTTTTGATTATTTCAGATTAGTCATTAGTTAATCGGTTAGTGATAACAAGGGTCGCTAACCGATTAACTAAACTCAAAACCTCAACAGTCAAAATCGACTTACCCGACTGTCGCAGTTTCCTTGTCAGACACATCTTGCTCAGGTGCATCTTCTTGACCCAGGATTGGATGTCCCAGACCTGGTAAAAACTTCTTCGCCATGGCCGGACTTTCATCGAGCAAGTATTGTAAAAAGCTCTCAGCCACTACAGAGAGCTGTTTGCCGGCTAAATGGCCCACATACCACTGACGGGGAATGGGAAATCCTTCTACATCAAGGATTGCAAACTCACCCGTGGTCCCTTCAGAGATAATGGTGTGCTGTGATAAAACTGAAACGCCAAGGCCACCAGCAATACCTTGTTTAATCGCTTCGTTACTACCCAGTTCCAAACGCACCTTGACGTCTATATTATTTTCAGAAAATAGCTTTTGTACAGCTTCGCGTGTCCCTGAGCCCGGTTCACGCATAATAAAAGGCTCGTGGTTGAGGGCGTCAATGGGGATGTTCTTTTTTCCCGCTAACGGATGGTCGGTGGGTGCGATCACCACCAGTGGATTATCCAAAAAAGGATAGGTTTTAAGGTCTGGCTGACTCGGGAGCTGACTAAAGATAAATAAGTCCTCTCGATTGTTGAGCATCCGTTCTTGGATGTTTTGGTGGTTGGTGACCTTGAGGGAAATGTCAATCCCAGGATAGCGTTTGCAGAACGGTCCCAGTAGTCGAGGCACAAAGTACTTAGCTGTGGTAATCACAGCTAGGCTCAGTTTGCCTTGCTTCATGCCCTTAAGATCGGCAATGGACATCTCAAACTGGGACAGACCCTGAAAAATTTCCTGGCAGGTTTCTAGTAATTTTTTGCCCGCTTGGGTTAGATACAGACGCTTGCCAATTTGCTCAAATAGCGGCAGTCCGACCGCTTTTGTAAGCTGCTTAACTTGTATCGATACCGTTGGCTGGGTTAAATAGAGTTCTTCGGCTGCACGGGTGAAGCTACCGTGGCGCGCAGTGGCTTCAAACACCTTGAGCTGATGGAGCGTCGCATGAATCACGGGCTGAATCCTCGTTGCGGCTGTTGACAAGTAAATCGTAGTGTCTTGTTCGATAGACTCTATTCTATCAAAGAAACCTATTTGAGTGGGATTTTTCTATGAATACCCAAATAAGTCGGCTGCAGGCGCTGACTGGGCTCTTCTTCAAGCTTGGGGCACTAGGCTTTGGTGGCCCCCAGGCTCATATTGCCATGATCAATGACGAGGCAGTAGAGCGCCGTGGTTGGTTAAGCTCTGATGAATTTAGCGATGGTTTAGCTGTCTGTGAGATGTTGCCGGGGCCGGCCTCTACCCAGATGGGGATTTACACAGGCTATGTCTATGGTGGCTGGCTCGGAGCATTGTTAGCAGGTTTGGCTTTTATTACGCCAGCATTTTTTATTGTGGTGGGTTTGAGCTGGGTCTATTTTCGATTTCACCAACTGCCTCAGCTGATGGCTATATTTTTTGGCTTGTCGCCTGTAATGATTGCTATTATTCTCGGCTTTTGTTACAAACTAGGCCGCAAGTCTATTCAGAACTGGATTGGGGTAAGTATTGCTGTGATAGCGTTTTTAGCCAGTGCGTTTGGCAGTCTCAGTACCCCGGTCGTATTCTTGCTAGCAGGGCTATTGGGTATGGGCATTTATGGTCCTAGGGGACGACGTCTCAATAGTGTAGTGATGCCCTTGGCGGTATTGGCCACATTGCAGCCTGGTTTTTGGGGCACGGAACGACTCTCAAACTATGGATGGCCGTTGTTTATCTTTTTTCTGAAGGTTGGCACCCTCATTTTTGGGGGGGGCTTGGTCATTATTCCTTTATTGGAGTTTGAGGTAGTTGAACGGCTGGGCTGGCTTTCTACTGCCGACTTTATTAATGGCGTGGCTATTGGTCAGCTGAGCCCTGGTCCAGTAGTCCTGACAGCTGCCTTTGTGGGGTATAAAATGGCTGGATTTTTTGGGGCGCTGATCTCGGCTGTCGGCATCTTTACACCGTCATTTTTGTTTATTATGCTGGCAGCTCCCCTGCTGGTGCATTTGCGGAAAAACCTTTGGGTACAGGCGTTTCTTAAAGGGATCAAACCGGCTGTGGTCGGGGCAATTATGGCGGCGGCAGTGCCCCTAAGCCAATCCGCATTTGGTCAGGTCACCTGGCCTTTGTCGGTATTGTCTGTGGTGGTTGCGATCGCATCTCTTATTGCGATTATCCGTTTTAGGGTAACGGCTTGGAAACTGATTCTTGGCGGTGCCGGGCTCGGCCTCATCGGATATCCGCTATTGGGTGGTGGAGCTTAAGGTTTATAGATATTTGGATAGTTTTTGGCAGGTTAGGTTAGTTTCTGAGTTTTGATTGATTCTAGTCAAAACGTTGTGTACGGCACGAAACTACTGAGCTGTACAACTCACAATTCTCCATAGTGTTTCCCTGGCTGATTTATGCATCTCCAACCCCATCATCGCATTGCTATTCTGTTTCACAACGGTATCACTGGCCCGAAGGGCAAGACTGGGCTGGCGTTGCTACGCTACAGCGAAAATCCTATCGCTGTTGTGATTGACGAAACCTGTGCTGGAGAATCGCTCAAAGCGCTCACTGGCATCAATCGTGAAGTTCCCATTGTGGGTACGATGGCAGCTGCTCTGACCTACGCTCCAGATGTGTTGGCGATTGGGTTAGCTCCATCGGGGGGACGTTTGCCAGGGCTCTGGTTAGAGGATGTGCGGGTTGCGATCGCAGCAGGTCTCAGCATCATGAACGGTCTCCACACCTACTTTAATGATGACCCCAGCCTCACCAAGCATCTTGATCCTGTTCGATATCCCGAGCAGTGGATTTGGGATATGCGACAAGAACCCATCGGGCTCTCTGTCGGTACAGGCCAAGCTAGTCAACTAAGCTGCCGACGTGTGTTAGCCGTGGGTACCGACATGGCTGTGGGCAAAATGTCCACCTGTATCGAGCTTAACCGTGCAACTAAAGCTCGAGGGGTGACATCGCAACTGATTGCCACGGGGCAAACGGCCTTGATGCTTGGTGCTACTGGCGTAGCTCTGGATGCTGTACGAGTAGACTTTGCTGCTGGAGCGATCGAACAAGCTGTTATGGCCTCAGCAAATCATAACGAAGTGCTTTATATCGAAGGACAAGGATCTCTGCTAAATCCTGCATCAACGGCAACCTTACCCTTATTGCGTGGTTCCCAGCCTACACATCTTGTGCTGGTACACAAAATTAATCTAGAGCGTATTCAGCACTTTCCAGACTTTATAATCCCTCCCATTCAGGAGGTAACTCATCTATACGAGACTGTAGCTTCAGCCGGTGGAACGTTTAACGCCCCCCAGATTGTAGGTATTGCATTAAACACCTTTGGTGTAACTGAAGATGAAGCAAAGAATGCCATATCAGGGCTATCAGAAACCACTGGACTTCCATGTACAGATGTTGTCCGCTTTGACCCAGCCCCAATTTTAGATGCTATTTTATGTACCTGAAACTGCTCAGTTTGCCTTCAAAGTTTAGAACGTAAGTATCTGAAAGTTACTTTTTCCTCAAACGATAGGTGATGCGTCCCTTTGTTAAGTCGTAGGGAGTGAGCTCAACCTTGACTCGATCCCCTGGCAAAATCTTGATGTAGTTACGGCGAATTTTGCCAGAGATATGAGCCAAAACATTAAACCCATTATCCAAATCGACCCGAAACATAGCATTAGGAAGAGATTCGGTAACAGTCCCTTCCATTTCAATTAAATCTTGCTTAGACAATTAGCTATTCCTCAACTCAATAAAAAATAAAACACAAAGCGGATAGACTCCAACCGTCCATCCGCTTTTCAGGCCGATATACCTCTTTTTCGGATATCGACTTTACCCATTGGCAAAACCTAGGCTTCTTACAGCATCATTTTACTTGATCTGATGAAGCCATAACTCCATAAGGGTAACAAACGCTACCCCAAATACTATCAAATAGCTCCCAGGGAGTAGTTATGAACACTAAATAGAACCAGGTGTTGATTTACGCCTGTAAGAGCTGCTTTAAATCAGCCGCTACCGCATCCATCGGCTGGTGCCCATTAACTGAGACCAATTGCTGACGATTTCTGAAGAACTCGATCAGAGGCTCTGTTTTCTGTCGATAAACCTCTAATCGATTGCGGATAACGTCTTCATTATCATCTTTACGACCTCGCGCCAGCAAGCGCGATATCAGCACATTATCAGGTACTTCCAGATTAAGCACACATTCACAGGGTTGTGAAATCTCGGCTAACAGTTTGTCTAGAAAGTTCGCCTGACTAACATTACGGGGAAAGCCATCCAAAATCCATCCCTTGGTAGCATCATCTTGAGCTAAACGCTCACGAATGAGATCCAAGATTAGCTCATCGGGTACAAGCTCCCCTGCGTTCATGTAAGATTCAGCTTTTTTGCCCAATTCAGTTTGAGCTGCAACAGATGAGCGTAGGATATCACCAGTAGAAATATGAGGCACCTCAAAATTCTGAGATAGAACTGCAGCCTGTGTCCCCTTACCAGCCCCAGGGGGGCCTAAAAAAATTACTCTTATCACTACTTTTTCACCATGCCTTCGTAACGTTGGGAAATCACATAGGTTTGGATCTGTTTTGCTGTATCAATTGCCACACCTACGAGGATTAGTAAAGACGTAGCCCCTAACCCTTGAAATACGGTTACGCGCAAACCGCTTTCGACCATACTTGGTACCACAGCCACGATTCCAAGAAATAAGGCTCCCAGAAACGTTAGTCGATTGAGCACCTTACCAATAAAGTCACTAGTTGCCTTGCCAGGTCGAATTCCTGGAATGCTTGCACCCATCTTTTTCAAATTCCGAGACATGTCCTCAGGATCGACCACTAGTGATGCATAGAAGTAGCTGAAGAATAGGATCATCACCAGATACATCAGGTTATAAGGGATTGATCCTGGACTCAAAAATTGATTCACAAAATCTGAAACGCCGGGATTAGACAAGGTGCTTGCAATATAGGGTGCTGCCTGTAGCGGAAGTACCAAAATAGCCGATGCAAAAATAATTGGCATTACCCCGCCTTGGTTCAGTCGTAAGGGTAAATAATTACTTTTCTCTAAATAAAGTTTTCGACCCACCTGACGTCGTGCCGACACAATCGGAATCCGACGCATACCCTCTTGGACAAATACAATTCCCACAATCATCGCCAAATAGACCAGACTGACAATGACTATACCCGCTACATCTTGACGAGATGATGTAGGCGACTGAGCTACAGTCACAGCACTATCTAGCAAACGAGGGAGCGATGAAACAATATTTAGAAATATCAGAAGCGATGCTCCATTGCCAACACCACGCTCCGTAATTAACTCACCGACCCACATTACAAACATTGAGCCTGCAGTTAGAGCTATGGCTGTTTCTACAATAAAAGGAATACCAGGCTGATTGGCAAAAGGACTCAACAAAAAACTTGCCAGCAGTGTACTTTGCAAAACTGCCCATCCCATCGCCACATAGCGAGTAATTTGGGAGATTTTACGGCGTCCAGCCTCACCCTCATTTTTTTGAAGATCTTCTAACTGTGGAATTGCAGCCGTCAGTAGCTGCATGATGATAGAGGCATTGATATAGGGCAAGATACCTAGAGCAAATATACCCAGTAGGGATAAACCACCGCCCACGAAGATATCTAGAAAGCCCAGTAAACCTCCAGCATCAACCTGCTGTGAGAAAGCGACACGATCAATTCCTGGTACAGGAATATACATCCCTAACCGCACCAGCACTAATAATCCCAATGTCACCAGCAACCGCCCACGCAGACCGGCAGCTTGGGCCATCTGCAAAAAGGTTTCTTGAGCACTGGGTGTCTTTCCTCGACTGACAACCATAGTTTTAGAATCTAATTAAACACAAGCTGCACCCAGGCAAAAAACCTAAAGCACAGCTGATCAGGATATAGGTTTATTCTAGAGGCTTACGCAACGATTTCACAGGTGCCGCCAGCAGCCTCAATTTTGGCTTTAGCACTTTGTGTAAACGCAGCTGCCTTAACGGTCAGTGCAACGTTAATTTCACCATTCCCTAAAATTTTTAGCGGTCCATCATCTGATGTAATGATGCCAGCTTCCATCAGAGAAGCCATAGTTACTTCCGATCCAGCAGACAAGTCCGCTAAATTCGATACATTCATGACAGTGAATACTTTCTGATTCACTATGGGAAAATGCTTAAGTTTTGGGATACGGCGGTATAAAGGTAACTGACCACCTTCAAAGCCAGGACGCGTAGGACGACCGGAACGAGATTTCTGACCACGCATTCCGAAGCCGCATGTGGCTCCCTGACCTGCCGCAATGCCACGACCTAAGCGTCGCCGTCGTCGTCTTGAACCAGCTTTAGGCTGGGCATCTTCTAGTCTCATGGTTTCAACCCAATAATTCAACTATTTCAAACCTAGGCATATAGCTTTTCAAGCGAAATTCCACGCTCTTTAGCTACTTCAGAGAAAGTTCTCAATGAAGCCAGAGCATCTGCTGCTGCCCTGGCATTGTTCAACTGGTTGTCAGAACCGAGCTGCTTTGCCAAGACATTGCGTACACCTGCAAGCTCGAGTACAGTACGCACTGCACCCCCCGCAATAACCCCTGTACCAGGAGCTGCCGGACGCATAAAGACACGAGCACCACCTGCTTCACCGTTTGCTGGATGAGGTAAGGAGTATGCCTTATTGAGGGGCACATCTACCAAATTTTTCTTGCCGTCGGCTACACCTTTCTTAACTGCACCAATGACATCGCTAGCCTTACCTACGCCCACGCCCACTTGACCTTTTTCGTTGCCAATTACAACAATGGCGCGAAAACTGAGCTTTTTACCACCCTTGACTACCTTAGTCACACGGCGGATTTGGACTACGCGCTCCTGCCACTCTGAATCTTTCTCTTTACCTTTATTACCCTTACGACGTTCCTTTGCCATGTTTAAACCCTTTAAGAAGTCCTAAAAATCCAGACCAGCTTCACGAGCAGCGTCTGCCAAGGCTGCAACCCGACCATGGTAAAGTTTACCACCACGATCAAAAACGACTTGCTTGACACCTTTAGCCAAAGAACGCTCAGCAATTAGCTTACCAACTTTTGCTGAGGCATCTTTAGTGGCACTGCTGTCATCTCCCTTGAGAGCGGTATCCAATGTGGAAGCCGCAGCCAGGGTGTGATGTTTGTAATCATCAATAACCTGAGCATATATATGATTGTTAGAGCGATAGACTGCTAGTCTAGGCCGCTCAGCGGTGCCCTTTATACGCCGCCGAATACGGGCGTGACGGCGGTGAGTAGACTGTTTACGCGTAGCTTTCATAACTCAATTACTTCCCTGCTTTACCAGCTTTCCGTCTAACCATCTCACCGAGATAGCGTACTCCCTTACCTTTATAAGGCTCAGGTGGGCGAGCATCCCGAATCTTAGCAGCGATAGTTCCGACCAGCTCCTTGTCAATGCCACTGACAATTACATTGGTGTTGCTTTCTACTTTAAAGTCAATACCCGCTGGCGGTTCAAACTCTACCGGATGGCTGTAACCCAAATTCATGGTTAACGTCTTCCCTTTAACAGCGGCACGATAGCCCACACCTTTAATTTCGAGACGCTTTTCAAAGCCTTTGGACACACCCTCCACCATGTTGGCGATCAAAGTGCGTGATAAACCGTGGCAGGCCCTTGATGTACGCGAGTCACTTTGACGGGTCACAACAATCTGCTCCCCGTCCTGGGCAATGTTGACTTCTCCAGGCAGAACACGAGATAGCTCTCCCTTAGGGCCTTTAACAGCTACTGATTGAGCATCAATAGAAACAGTTACACCTGAAGGCACAGGCACCGGTTTTTTACCAATCCGAGACATTTTAAATCCTTCCCTAACCGCCAGCAACGGACGTGAAAATAACTAACTACAAATGAGGTAACCCGTTACCAGATATAGCAAAGAACTTCTCCACCAACACCTTTATGGCGAGCATCCCTATCAGTCATGATGCCACTTGATGTAGAAACGATAGCAATACCAATACCTCCCAAAACTCGAGGTAGGTCTTTACAGCTTGAGTAAACTCGCAAACCTGGTTTGCTAACACGGGTCAAGTTACGAATAATAGGCTGCTGCATTTTCCCTTTGTACTTAAGGCTCACAGTCATCATTCGTGCAATCCCCTCAGTTGACTCCGAGGTATCACCAATAAAGCCCTCTTCTTGAAGTACCTTGGCGATATTTCGGGTAACTTTGGTAGATGGGATTTGGACAGTCCTATGCCGCGCAAGATTTGCATTTCGAATGCGCGTCAGCATGTCTGAAATCGTATCGTTAGCCGCCATATTTCTCTCTCGTATAAACCTCAGCTATCCCGGAACGGCATTCCCAGTTCTTTGAGAAGGGCTCGTCCTTCCTCATCAGTCTTAGCATTGGTCACAATTGTGATATCCATGCCTCGAACTTGATCAACACTGTCGTAACTGACTTCAGGGAAAATCAACTGCTCCCGCAACCCTAGGGTATAGTTACCACGCCCATCGAAACTCCCAGGATTTACACCCCGAAAGTCACGGATTCGGGGCAGTACTAAATTGATTAAACGATTTAGGAATGCATACATACGCGCAGAACGAAGGGTAACCATCACCCCTACTGGCATACCCTGACGAATCTTGAAGCCAGCAATTGCTTTTTTGGCACGAGTAATTACGGGGCGCTGACCTGTGATTACTCCTACCTCACTCACTGATGCCTCTAACGCTTTCGCGTTTTGAGAAGCTTCACCTAAACCACGATTTATGGTTACTTTGAGTACTTTAGGTACTTGGTGTAAGTTCTTGTACTCAAATTGCTCCATTAACTTAGGAACAACCTTCGTAGTGTAAAAATCTTTTAACTGTTCAGCCATTCTCTCTTTCCTTTCCCTGGGCTTGGTCAGGGACAAATAATGGGCTAATCGATAATTTCGCCTGTTTTTTTCAAAATGCGAACTTTGCGACCATCTTCAGTAAAGGTATAACCAACACGGCTAGCCACCTTTTCTTTTTTGGAGTAAAGCATCACATTGGAGCTATGAATTGGGAACTCAGAGGTGACAATCTGTCCGGACTCGCCTTCTTGTCTAGGTTTTACGTGCTTAGTGCGAACGTTAACACCTTCAACAACGACTTGACTCTTCTTAGGCAAGACAGTTGTAACTTCACCAACTTTGCCCTTATCTTTACCTGTGATGACTTGTACAGTGTCACCTTTTTTGATGTGCATCCTATGGCGCACGGGCTGTGTTGTTGCCACTACAGTACCTCCGGTGCTAATGAAACAATTTTGGTAAAGTTTCTATCCCTTAATTCGCGAGCAACTGGCCCAAAAACCCGAGTACCCTTGGGATTATTGTCATTGTTGATAAGAACAGCCGCATTATCGTCAAAACGGATACTCATGCCACTGCTACGACGAAGATTCTTCTTAGTACGCACGACAACTGCACGGACTACGTCAGACTTCTTTACGCCCATGTTCGGTAGTGCATCTTTAACCACGGCAATAATGACATCGCCTACGCCAGCATAGCGACGATTTCCACCCAAGACACGAATACACATGAGCTTACGTGCACCGCTGTTATCTGCCACATTCAGATATGTTTCCTGCTGAATCATTAATCGGTTCCCCTACACTTTTTCAGAACGGCCTAGGATATCGGCAACGACCCAGCACTTAGTACGGCTGAGGGGGCGAGTTTCGCGGATACGTACAAGGTCCCCAGCCTTACATTCATTGGCATCATCATGAGCCTTGTACTTCTTAGTACGGACAACAATTTTTTGATACTTTGGGTGAGGGACGCGGTTTTCAACAGCCACTACAACTGTTTTATCCATCTTGTCGCTAACAACACGCCCTGTTAATTCCTTAGCTGCCATGGCTGTTTAACTCCTACTGCTCGCTACCTACTGCTGCCTCTTCATTAGCTACACCAGCTGTCAGCTGACGCTCACGCTCGATAGTCATTAGCTGAGCTAACTTTCGGCGGGCGTGTTTAAACTGATGAAAGCCTGTCTCCATTTGACGAGTAGCTTGTTGAAAACGCAAATCAAACAGCTCTCGCTTGACATTTGCTATCTCAGTGGAAAGCTCATCATCACTAAGCGTCCTTAACTCTTTAGCCTTAGAAAGCGCCATCTCTTAATCCTCCAATCCTTCACGGGCGATGAATTTAGTTTTGAATGGCAGCTTAAAGGACGCTAAACGCATAGCCTCACGGGCGATTTCCTCAGGCACACCTGTAATTTCAAAAAGAATTCGACCGGGTTTGATCACGGCGACCCAAAATTCTGGGTTACCTTTACCAGAACCCATCCTGGTTTCAGCCGGACGCATGGTCACAGGCTTATCTGGAAAAACGCGGATCCAGATCTTTCCGCCACGTTTTACATAACGAGTCATCGCCCGACGGGCAGCCTCGATCTGACGAGAGGTCATCCAAGAGCATTCAGTTGCCTGGAGAGCGTACTCACCAAAGTTAATTGTGCTGCCTCGATGGGCCATACCGCGCATACGGCCGCGATGCTGTTTACGAAATTTTGTTCTTCTAGGACTCAGCATGGTGCTTAAACAGGCTAAACAGTTAAAGAGAAAGCTTAAGAATCGTTAGAACGATCTTCAAACTGCTGACGACGACGGGGCTGGCGACGACGGGGCTGGTTATTAGCGGGTTGAGGGGCATCCTCTTGTCCCGGAATAATCTCACCTTTAAAGACCCAAACCTTGATACCTAGAATTCCGTAGGTTGTTTGGGCAGTTTTATAGGCATAGTCGATATTGGCACGTAGGGTGTGCAAGGGGACACGTCCTTCCCGTGTCCACTCAGTTCGAGCAATTTCAGCTCCATTCAGGCGACCACTAACCTGAATCTTGATCCCTTCAACACCAGCTCGCTGCGCCCGTTGAATTGTTTGACGTACAACCCGGCGAAATGAGACCCGACGCTCCAACTGCTGAGTAATATACTCACCAATTAGGGCAGCTTCGGCATCAACACGAGCAATTTCGATCACATTGATACGAATCTGACGGGTATTGTCCTTAAGCTGTTTCTGCAAGCCAGCTCGCAGTGACTCGATCCCGGTACCACCGCGACCAACAACAACACCAGGTCGGGCTGTATGCAATTCCAAATCGATCTGGTCAGCTTTGCGAGCAATTTTAATGTCGGAAATACCGGCATTATTGAGATTTTTCTCAATAAACTGGCGAATAGTATGATCTTCTTGCAACTGGCTAGGATATTGCTTTGAGTCGGCGTACCAGCAGGAAGCGTGTTCCTTAGTAATACCAAGTCGAAAGCCAATTGGGTGAATTTTCTGTCCCACAGATTTTTACCTTATACAGAGCTAACAGTGAAAAAACTAACAGGTCTAGCTAGAAGAGCCAGGCGCTACAGCAATCGTAATGTGGCAGGTCGGCTTCCGAATCTGATAAGCACGCCCCTGAGCCCGAGGGCGATAACGCTTTAAGACAGGCCCTTGATCAGCAAAGGCTTCACTAATATATAGATCGACTGGATCCATACCATTGTTGTGCTCAGCATTGGCTACAGCAGAGCGAAGAACCTTCAAGATTGGCTCGCAGGATCTGTAGGGCATGAACTCAAGAATAATTAGGGCCTCTCGATAGGAGAGACCACGAATTTGATCAAGCACCCGACGCACCTTGTGGGGAGACATCCGAATGTAGCGAGCAACAGACTTAACTTGATTACTACTATCGATTTCAACCATGGCTATTTCTAACGTCTCGCTTTCTTATCACCCTTGACATGCCCACGAAACGTGCGCGTGGGAGCAAATTCACCCAGTTTATGGCCCACCATTTGCTCACTGACATAGACAGGAACATGTTGACGACCGTTATGGACGGCAATGGTATGCCCAATCATCTGAGGAATAATTGTGGAGGCACGAGACCAGGTTTTGATAACCTGCTTGTCCCCTTTTACATTGAGTTTTTCAATTTTTTTGAGCAGATGATCTGCCACAAAAGGTCCTTTCTTGAGAGAGCGAGCCATAGTTTCGCCAGCCTAAAAACAATCGGTTAGATAACAAAAAATTGGTGAACCATCACATCCATATCTCTGGATAGACGCCTACGAATCACGACCACCGCGACCACGTTTGGAAGAACGACGACGACGACGCACGATTAACGACGTACTGGACTTCTTCTTGTCACGAGTTTTGTAGCCAAGCGCAGGCTTACCCCAAGGGGTAACCGGTCCACTGCGACCAATGGGAGCGCGTCCTTCACCACCACCATGGGGATGATCCACTGGGTTCATCACACTACCGCGAACTTCTGGACGGCGACCCAACCAACGTTTTCGACCAGCCTTACCAAGGGTAACGTTGCGCGCTTCCACGTTGCCGACTTGACCAATCGTGGCATAGCACTCGCGACGTACCATTCGAACTTCACTGGAAGGTAGCTTGAGTGTGACATAGCCACCCTCTTTGGCCATAACCTGGGCAGAAGCACCTGCAGCACGAACAATTTGACCACCACGGCCTGGGTATAATTCAACGTTATGAACTGATGTACCAAGAGGCATTTTATGCAGCGGCAGTGCATTACCTACTTCCAGTGGAGCATCAGGACCAGCCACAATGGTAGAACCTACGGCTAAACCCACAGGATGTAAAATGTAGCGCTTCTCTCCATCCTCATACTGAACCAGGGAGATGCGAGCATTTCTGTTTGGATCATATTCAATGGACAGCACCTCTGCCGTCATCTCTCGCTTGTTTCGCTTAAAGTCAATGACGCGATAGAGACGCTTGTGACCACCACCACGATGACGACAGGTGATCACTCCACGGTTGTTTCTGCCCTTAGCACGATGAATAGAGCGCGTTAATTTCTTTTCCGGCTTGCTCCGAGTAATTTCTGAAAAGTCAGAAACACTGCGCTCACGAGTTCCTGGAGTCAGAGGCCGATAAGTACGAATTCCCATGATTTTATCTGCAAACTAATGAAGTGCTAAGGTCGTTACTAGACATCTGGGAAGAGGGGAATACTATCGCCCTCTGCGAGGGTGACAACTGCCCGCTTATAAGTAGGCTTGTAACCTATAAAGCGACCGAGACGCTTCTTTTTACGAGGTGGATTCATGGTGCTGATACCCGTTACCTTTACCTCAAATAAAGCTTCAATGGCTGTTTTGATTTCAGTCTTTGTGGCCTTTGGCGCTACTTCAAATGTGTATTGGTTGTTTTCCAGATTCAAAGTAGCCTTCTCGGTAATGAGAGGTTTCCGAATGATGTCGGGTAAATTTCGGGAGTCAATTGCCTTAGGCACTGTACACCTCCTGAACTTTCTCGAGAGCGGTTGCTGTTACTACTAACTGGTCAGCTAGTAGGATGTCATAAACATTTAGATTTGTAGCCAAAATAAGCTTAATATTGGCTACATTTCGCACAGAGCGATGAATAATCTCGTTTTTCTCAGCCGTGATGATCAAAGTTTTTTGGTCAGCATCTAGACCCCACCGTTCCATTGCCGAGAGAACTTCTTTAGTTTTGGGTGATGTCAGCTGGTCTACAAAACTTTCAACGACGACCATGTCTTCCACACGACTTTGAAACGCTGTACGTAGAGCTAGACGACGCTCCTTTCGATTCATTTTGACTTCGAAGTCGCGAGGTTTAGGACCGAAGATGACGCCGCCGCCGCGCCATAGAGGAGAACGGTTTGAACCAGCACGAGCGCGCCCAGTTCCTTTTTGACGCCATGGCTTGCGACCGCCTCCACGGACCTCGGAACGAGTTTTGGAGGACAATGTGCCTTGGCGTGAATTATGCATCTGACGCACAAGGGCACGATGAACGATGTGGGCTGCGTTATCTTCTTTTGCAACATTTAAGTCAAGATTAGCGGTGCCTGCATCAGCTCCTTGCCAATCCTTTATTATCCAATCAACCATAATTAAGTTCTTAGCCCCCTTTACTTCTTGCCGACAATGTTTGCAGGGGCAATGTTCAACAGTGCGCCTGGCTTACCAGGAACGGCACCCTTGATTAGCAGAACATTACGCTCACTATCAACCTTGACTACCGACAGCTTACGCACAGTTACTTTGACGTTGCCCAACTGACCAGCCATTTTTTTGCCAGGATAGACACGGCCGGGTGTTGTACCAGGTCCAATGGAACCTGGTAGGCGATGGTTTTTGGAACCGTGGGTCATGGGTCCACGCTTGAAGTTATGGCGCTTTTGGTTTCCAGAAAACCCCTTACCAATACTTTTGCCGGAGACATCTACAAGCTGGCCAGCTTCAAAAATATCTGCAGCCAACGTTTGACCCAGCTCAAACGTTGAACTGTCGTCAACGCGATATTCACGCAAGTGGCGCAGATTAGTAGAACCTGCCTTCTTAAGGTGGCCCAACTCAGGCTTACTTAATGCTTTTTCTGCTACTTCCTGATAGCCAATCTGCACGGCGCAGTAGCCATCGGTTTGTTTCGTTTTAACTTGGGTGACAACACAAGGACCTGCTTGAACGACAGTGACTGGCACAGCATTGCCAGTGTCGTCAAACACCTGAGTCATTCCCAGCTTTGTCCCGAGAATACCGACAGACACAATCAATCTCCGACTAAACATTTCAGCCAGCCTGCACTACCACAGCCAGCAGTTTGGGCCCCTTGTTTTTTCACAGCGGGGGCAATTGTCCAGAAAAGCAGATAAACCCTAAATGGATATTGGCCGCTCTTCTGAAAATTCAACCGTATTGGATTGAATATCTAATATTAATGGCTAGGGATTAGCACAGCCCTCATTACAGAAATGTGCAGGAGATGTGACCCTTTGAGCCGATAAAGCACTGCCTTAGACTTAAACAGAAACCTGTTTAGTATCTAATTTAGCAGCGGTCTCTAATGCTACAGATATTTGATGCACTTGTCCACTTTTTTGAGAATAGTTTTATGTTGAGATGACAGAGGAGTTTCCTTGTCTCACATACGTAATCTATGCAGAAGTACTAATTGGTTATGTCGTTATAAATTTGAATTCTTCACTGGTTTTTTTACAAGGTGATGGTTAACGGCTCTAATATCCTTAATATATAGAGACGGATATAATTCACTAAAGGCACTGTTTGCATAAGCTATGGGATTACTGGTACTCGGCAATCGGTTCGTCCGCGATTTAGAGAGCAATGGTGCGCTAGCAGTACGAATACCGCTGGAGGGTGGTTTTGAGGGCCGCTATCAGAGGCGCATGCGGGCAGCAGGGTATGAAAGCCTACACATGACTGCCCGTGGACTGGGCGATTTATCAGCTTATTTAGGTGATGTCCATGGTGTTCGTCCGCCTCATTTAGGTAAGAAAGACACAGGACAAGCGGCTGTTGGCGATCGTTATTTTATACCGCCAGTCCTTAGCTATCGGTTGGAGCGGATGGCCCCTGGCATTAAGGGGATTGTGCTTTGGTTGATTGAAGGTCACATCCTATCGAGTCAGGAGCTAGCTTTTTTGGCAACTTTGGGTGCTTCCGACCCACGTATCAAAGTTGTGGTTGAGCTAGGGGGGGAGCGTTCGTTTAAGTGGTTCCCTTTGAAGAATGCTGTGCAGTCTGCATAGATGTTTTTGGGGCTAGCTTAATAGGCTAAATGTTCTATATGTCTGCCGATTACTGGCAGAAGAGATAGCATAAGTGGGTGACTATTTCGCACAAACCGCTAGATGCCCTAGAGCTTGGTCAATGGTTCAAGCTTATTTGCGGCGCTAGCTATCAAGATGTTTCAAAAATTCGAAACTTGTCCCTGGTTTATAGCTTAGCAGGGGCAGACTGTATTGATGTAGCCGCCGAACTGGCGGTTGTTCAGGCTGCTTTGGCTGGAATTTCTGCGGCTCAGGCAATTGCCTCCATCGATAAACCTTGGTTGATGGTGAGCTTTAATGATGGACAAGATCCTCACTTTCGCAAGGCTTGGTTTGAGTTGAAAAGATGTCCAGTGGACTGCATAAGACCTTGTGAGCGTGTTTGTCCAGCTGATGCGATATTACCAATCTCGCAGCTGAAAGAGGTTCAGGTTGATGGGCTGGGAGTTATGGCCGATCGCTGTTATGGCTGTGGCCGCTGTTTGCCAATATGCCCTCTTGGAATAATTGAAGAACGTTCGTTTAAGGTTGCTGCTGGTGCGATCGCACCCACTCTATTTCCCTACATTGATGCTATCGAAATTCATACCCAAATAGGTCGGCAGGCAGAGTTTCAGTATCTTTGGCAGCAGTTAGCTCCCTACATTTCCCAGCTGAAGCTGGTTGCGATTAGCTGCCCTGATAGTGACCCCCAGAACACTACCATTATTGATTACTTAGCCCAGCTCTACCAACTAATGAAGCCCAAACCGCCACAGTTGCTATGGCAGACTGACGGTCGTTCCATGAGTGGCGATATTGGTAAAGGCACCACTCTAGCCACTATTCGGTTAGCTCAAAAGGTCTTAAACGCCCGTTTACCTGGCTATGTTCAACTAGCAGGCGGTACCAACGACTACACGGTAGCTAAGTTGCGATCGCTCAATCTACTCCAGGAACACTGTTTATCTCCGCGCGAGAATAAAACACATGGCATTCACGGCATTGCCTACGGTAGTTATGCTAGACGTTTGGTAGATGTAGGGGATAGCCATCTAGAAGATGATCCCGAAAAACTATGGCAGCAGATTAGTTTGGCGAGTGAGTTAGTCAGCCAAATCAAACCTGACATACACCATAGAATTAAGCATTCACAATTTTTCAAGCAGTACCTGAGTGGGCAACACACTTCAACCGCTACTATCCCTCCATAGCGTTTCAGAGGCAGCTGGGGGACCCATACCGTTAGGGCTGCTAAGAAATTTGTTGTTCTAAGTTTGTTTCTGCTTCTTCTATAGTAATTCCCAAATTTATGGCTCGTTCAGACGAATATCAACCTGCGCCTGAATCGACTTCTACCTTGTCTAGTCGCACGTCTCCAATTCATGATGATTTAGATCAGCTGCTCAGTATTCTACCTGCGGCGCTGGGGCAGCCCCTTAGCAATCATCCCCAGCGTCATCAGCTGATTGAAGTAATTCTGGATTTAGGCCGACGCCCCGAAGCCAGATTTCCAGGCCAAGCAGACTATCTTTCGGAGCAGGTAATCTCTAAAGAAGACCTTGAGCACTGTATCGAGCGGGTAGGTACCTTTGGCGGCGATAACCGTGCCGGTATTGAGAAGACCCTACATCGTATCAGTGCCATACGGAATCGAGCGGGTACCATTATTGGCTTGACGTGCCGAGTGGGGCGAGCCGTCTTTGGCACTGTGGAGATGATTCGTGACCTGGTGGAAGCAGGACGGTCTATCTTATTGCTAGGTCGGCCAGGGGTGGGTAAAACAACGGCTCTGCGAGAAATTGCCCGCGTGCTGGCCGATGACCTGAACAAGCGGGTGGTGATCATTGACACATCTAATGAAATTGCTGGGGATGGCGATATTCCCCACCCTGCCATTGGCCGGGCTCGACGGATGCAGGTGTCTAGACCGGAGCAGCAGCATCAAGTCATGATCGAGGCGGTGGAGAACCATACCCCCGAGGTGATTGTTATTGATGAAATTGGTACCGAACTCGAAGCTTTAGCGGCTCGTACCATTGCTGAACGGGGGGTGCAATTGGTAGGCACAGCTCACGGTAATCAGTTAGAAAATCTGATCAAAAACCCGACCCTGGCCGATTTAATTGGTGGGATTCAAACGGTTACCCTGGGCGATGATGAGGCTCGTCGTCGCGGTAGTCAGAAGAGCGTGCTAGAACGTAAAGCACCCCCTACCTTTGACATTGCGATCGAGATGTTGGAGCGACAGCGGTGGGTGATCCATGAAGAAGTGGCCGCGACTGTGGATCATCTATTGCGGGGACGAATGCCTGGAACTCAGGTTCGTACAGTTGACGATACTGGCAAAGTCGTTGTTACCCACGAACTACCGGACGTGGTCAGTCAACGGCGTACCAAACGCCGTGGCTGGCGAGAGGCGGGTCGCATGGAGCCGGTAGCTCACAATACTCCCCTCCCCACTACACCTTTACCCATATCTCCTACTATTGCTGCTGATTTTCAAGCATTGCTGGATCGACAGTTAGATACAGACAGTTTGGAGTTGTCTACACCGGTGGGGGCGAATGGGGAAGACTGGGTGCCGATTTATCCCTATGGCATTAGTCGTGAACAGCTCCACCACGTGATTGATACGCTCAAATTACCGGTGTCAATTACAAAAGAGTTAAGTGTTGCCCAAGCTGTGCTGGCCTTGAGATCGCACGTCCGGAGCCACTCTAAACTTAAAACCATTGCTAAATCTCGTCAGATCCCTATCTATACCGTCAAATCTAATACTATTCCACAGATTACACGAGCTCTACAGCGCTTGCTAGAGATTGATCCCAGAGATCAAGCCGCGGCCATTGATCTGTCCCTATTCACACGTCAAGGGGAAGACGACGAGCTAGAAGCCCTTGAAGAAGCACGCCTCGCCGTTGAACAAATCGTGATTCCCAAAGGACAGCCTGTAGAACTATTACCCCGCTCTGCCAAGATTCGAAAAATGCAGCATGAATTGGCTGAGCATTATCGACTAAAGTCCCTTAGCTTTGGGGATGAGCCTAATCGTCGAATACGTATTTTTCCGGCTTAGTCAAAACTTGAACGGCCAGTCGATTCTCCGAAGAGTTCTCCTCAGTACCCCCATTCAGATAATATATTTCCACAGGCCAGTGGCCAGGCACACATAGTGGAGCCGTTTGTATTGGGAAAAATTTATGAAACGTATCTTGTCTCGTTTGTTTGCATTTACCCTAGTAGCGCTCCTGGGCCTCACTGGTTGTGGTGGTGATGGTACGGGTGCCGACGGTCTCAGTGGTAACTATCAGCAAGACACTGTCGCCGTTGTTGAAACCCTTAGAACGGCTATTGAGCTACCTGCGGATGCCCCTAATTTACCAGAGGTTCGAGCTCAAGCCAGACAGCAGATTAACGCCTTTTCAGCTCGGTATCGCCGCTCCGCATCTGCAGCCAGTCTCACTTCCTTTGCGACTATGCAAACTGCATTAAATGCATTAGCAGGGCATTATAGTTCTTATCCGAATCGTCCTATTCCGGCTAAGCTTAAAAAGCGACTTGAGCAAGAGTTTAAGCAAGTTGAAATGGCACTTCGGCGGGAAGCCTAGGCTTCAAGGCCGAATAAGATTGACAGATAAAAACGAGCCCTGCTGCCAAGTGACAGTAGGGCTTTTGTTCTTTCATATTGCAGACTTAGCACTTTGTCAGATTTGCGCTGAAGCCATCCATGCGGTAGCCAAGTACCGAAAACTGAGAGTCACCTGCTGGTGTAGTTTCACATCAACGGTTCGAAACAAAAATTAATTGACTGCTTGTTAAGCTATTTGCTAGGATGACACTTCTGTAGGCAAGTTTTATTACAATTTTCAGCATGAAAGTACGGGCATCCGTCAAGAAGATGTGCGACAAGTGCCGGGTAATCCGTCGGCGCGGTCGAGTTATGGTGATTTGCTCTAATCCTAAGCATAAGCAACGTCAGGGTTAGTCGCTGTAACAGGTTTAACGATTATTTCACATTCAATTTAGACGGTTGCCTACTGATTTATCAGTGCTGATGCAACTGTACGGCAGCAAACTAGGGAGAAAGCACGGTGGCACGTATTGCAGGCGTTGACCTACCAAGGGACAAGCGCATTGAGATTGGGTTAACCTACGTTTTTGGTATTGGTCTAAGCCGATCAAAAGAGATCTTGGCAAAGACTGGGGTCAATGCCGATATTCGCGTCAAGGATTTAGCTGATAGCGATGTGGCTAAGCTTCGGGAAGTCGTTGAAAATGACTATCAGATCGAAGGAGATCTACGTCGCTGGGAAAGTATGAATATCAAGCGGCTAATGGATATTGGCTGTTATCGAGGACGCCGACACCGGATGGGTTTGCCAGTGCGTGGTCAGCGCACCCGTACCAATGCTCGAACTCGTCGCGGTAAGCGTTTAGCAATTGCCGGTAAGAAAAAGCCTGGTAAAAAGTAGGGCCTGATGGCGCGCGCTGTGGGTGATCTTTATGTGGAGTTACCGAAACATGGGTTTGCCGACTGGAATATGCGTGTTACAACAGAAAAGGTATTTTGGCAAGGTAGCGTAACGTTCGGAAGAATTAGTCACTGGTCGGCGACTAAACAGGTTTTTAAGAGTTAACGTTTTCGGAATTCAGGAACTATGGCAAAAGGCGTCAAGCGCGCGGGTGGACGCAAGCCCAGGAAAAATGTCCCCAATGGTGTTGTCCACATTCAATCCACCTTCAACAACACTATTGTGACCATCACTGATACTAAAGGCGATGCCATTTCATGGGCATCTGCTGGGTCTAGCGGTTTTAAGGGGGCTAAGAAAGGGACTCCTTTTGCCGCTCAGACAGCAGCCGATGGTGCCGCCCGGCGAGCTATGGATCAGGGTATGCGTCAGGTTGAAGTTATGGTCAGTGGTCCTGGTGCTGGTCGAGAGACTGCTATTCGTGCTCTTCAGGGAGCTGGATTAGAGATTACTTTGATTCGTGATGTTACTCCGATTCCCCACAATGGTTGCCGACCGCCGAAGCGTCGCCGAGTCTAAAGATTTGATATCTATCGACTAAAAGATGAGCCACCAAGCAACAGCTATCCAAGGGAGGTTACTGTAGTGGGACAGTTTCAAGTTGAATGTGTAGAGTCGATTGTTGAAGA
This sequence comes from Cyanobacteria bacterium P01_B01_bin.77, assembly GCA_039028535.1. Lineage (GTDB taxonomy): Bacteria > Cyanobacteriota > Cyanobacteriia > Phormidesmidales > Phormidesmidaceae > Leptothoe. The sequence continues at coordinate 45,209 of JBCCHX010000030.1, read as the reverse complement.
CGATCAGAGTCAGTTTAGTCGGTTTGTTATTGAGCCCCTTGAGCGCAGTCAAGGTATTACCGTTGGTAATGCTCTGCGCCGAGTATTGCTCTCTAACTTAGAGGGTGCGGCGATTACCGCTGTACGTATGGCAGGAGCAAATCATGAGTTTGCTACCATACCTGGTGTGCGTGAGGATGTGCTTGATATCATTCTCAACCTCAAGGAAGTCGTCCTCAAAACCTATACAAATCAACCTCAGATTGGTCGCTTGGCCGTTCAAGGTCCAGCAACAGTGACTGCCGCTCATTTTGAGCTGCCGGCTGAAGTGGAACTGATTAATCCAGACCACTATGTGGCGTCAGTGGCCCAGGGGCACACCCTTGAGATGGAATTTCGAGTTGAAAATGGTCGAGGCTATCGGGCTGTTAGAAACAACCGAGATGAAGCAACTGCATTGGATTTTATGCAGATTGATGCCATCTTTATGCCTGTTCGGAAGGTCAATTACTCGGTGGAAGAGACCATCGTTGGTGCCGATCAGCCGAAGGACCGTCTGTTGATGGAGGTTAGTACTAACGGTAGCTTGACACCTCAGCAAGCGATGAGTCAGGCCGCCGATATCTTAGTCGATCTGTTTAGCCCACTCAAAGATGTTACTCTCGAGCCTAAGCGGGATGAGGATATCAAAGAGGAAGATACAACCTATCAGATTCCGATTGAGGAGTTACAGCTATCGGTACGTGCTTATAACTGTTTAAAACGGGCACAAATTAATTCTGTTTCTGACCTGCTAGATTACAGCCAAGAAGACCTTCTGGAGATCAAAAACTTTGGTCAAAAATCGGCAGAAGAAGTTATTGACTCGTTACAGCATAGGTTAGGGATTACCCTACCGATAGAGAAACCGGCCAAGTCATCTTAGGCCTATAGCTTTTGGCCTTGAATAAGTTTCAGGCCATCCCTCCGAAGCCTATGGCTTCGGTTTTTTCTTGTTTACCGCGCTACCAGAGGAGATCCCATGCGCCATCGTTGTCGTACACCCCATTTGGGCAAACCCGCCGATCAGCGTCGTGCTTTGTTGCGATCGCTAACCACCGAGCTCATTCGTCATGGTCGGATTAAGACCACGCTGACCCGTGCTAAGGCAGTGCGTTCCGAAGCTGAGCGGATGATTACTCTAGCTAAAGAAGGATCTCTAGCTGCTCGACGTCGAGCCATGGGATACATATATGACAAAGATTTAGTCCATGCTTTGTTTGAGCAAGCTCCGTCTCGCTATGCAGAACGCCAGGGTGGCTATACGCGAATTGTTCGCACGGTTAGTCGTCGGGGTGATAATTCTGTGATGGCTATTATTGAGCTTACCTAGTTCGACTTAATGGCTAATCGTACGCTTGCCAAACAGCTTGAGGCTGTATCTGAAAATGATCAAGGCACCCATCGGGTGGCTATTGTTGTTCAGTATCAGGGCACATTTTTCCATGGCTGGCAACGTCAACCAGAAAAGCGTACGGTACAAGCAGAGATCGAGGCAGCTATAGCTTCATTGCTGGGGACTAGGGTTCCCATTCATGGCGCAGGACGTACTGATACAGGGGTGCATGCAGCTGCTCAAGTCGCTCATTTTGATGCGCCTAAAGTTATTCCAGCCTATCGCTGGGCGGCTATTCTTAATCATCGGCTAAGTGAGGATATTGTCATTCGGGCCTCAGCTCGGGTGCCTGATGATTGGCATGCTCAATATTCAGCTCAGTGGCGCCGATATCGATACACCATCTATACGGATGCCTATCCCAATCTTTTTGTGCGTCCCTATGCATGGCATTTCTACCATGAACCCTTAGACGACCAGTTAATGCAGTCGGCATTGGCCCCCATGGTGGGGTATCATGAATTAACTGCGTTTCATCGCGCGGGGTCTAGTCGTGCCCATTCTTGGGTTGAGTTGCAAGCGGCTAAATGTTCCCGTTTTGGGCCTTTTGTTCAGGTTGAGCTGCAAGCTGCCGGTTTTCTCTACGGCATGGTACGTCTGGTGATGGGCTTACTCGTGAGGGTAGGGCGTGGTCATCTGACCCCAACTGCTTTTACTGAGCTTTGGCAGTCAGGGCGTCGTGATCTAGTCAAGCATGCTGCACCCGCCCGAGGACTTTGCCTACTACGCGTAGGTTACCAGCATTTTCCTTTTGCGCCAGATGCTTGGTTTGATACCCAACCTCAGTTAACCTTGCATTCCACCGCAGAGAATTTAGCTGTTTAGTAGATTGTTACGGTGGCATTAGTGGAATGCGGTTCAGTATTCTCACCGCAACGGTCGCCTTTTACCCAGTTCGTTGATATCACAGACTCATCATGTCTAAGACTTACATCCCTCCTGTCCAAGAAATCGATAAAAAATGGTACGTCGTTGACGCTGCTGATAAGCGGTTAGGTCGTCTTGCAACAGAGATTGCCAATATCTTACGAGGTAAAAATAAGCCTACATTTACCCCGAATATGGACACGGGCGATTTCGTTGTTGTCATCAATGCTGAGAAAGTAGAAGTTACCGGTAGGAAGCGCGAGCAGAAGCTGTATCGCCGTCATTCCGGTCGTCCTGGTGGCATGAAAGTTGAAACCTTCGATCAGCTGCAGAATCGAATCCCTGAGCGTATCGTTGAGAAAGCTGTCAAAGGCATGCTGCCTAAAAATGCGCTTGGACGTAAACTTTTTACCAACTTGAAGGTTTACGCTGGTGCCGAGCATCCCCATCAGGCTCAGCAGCCGGAAGTTATCAATCTTTAACAGTCTGAACTAGGAAATTTAGAGGAGAATACAATCCCATGTCAGAAGGACAGTCAGATCGCGTAGTGTATTGGGGAACGGGGCGTCGTAAGGCAGCTGTTGCCCGGGTGCGTTTAGTGCCTGGTGATGGCAAGCTTGTTGTCAATGGCAAACCTGGCGAACTGCATCTCCAGAATAATGCTGCCTATATGTCTTCTACTAAAGCTCCGCTTGAAACCCTGGGTCTTGAATCGGAGTATGACATTTTAGTTAATGTACACGGTGGCGGACTGACAGGCCAAGCAGACGCAATCAAGCTGGGTGTGGCCCGAGCTCTATGTGAACTTGATCCGGCTAATCGTGGTCCTCTGAAGATTGAAGGCTATCTGACCCGAGATCCTCGCTGTAAAGAACGTAAGAAGTACGGTTTAAAGAAAGCCCGTAAGGCATCTCAGTTTTCCAAGCGTTAAGTTTGTCTCGCTGTTACTTATTTTCTAACTACTTCACTACCCGGAATTGACCCATGCCAAAAGCTAATATTCATCCCGAGTGGTATCCCGATGCTAAGGTTTACTGCGACGGTAAGTTAATTATGACTGTAGGCTCAACTAAGCCCGAACTCCATGTAGATGTTTGGTCGGGTAATCATCCTTTCTACACAGGCACTCAGAAAATTATCGATACTGAAGGACGCGTAGAGCGCTTCCTACGTAAGTACGGTATGTCTGACGATAGCCAGAAGAGCGCTGACAACGCTGAAGGTTAGCTGCCAATAATGTCATCTTGAGTCCGAGGGATTGTTGTGTCCCTCGGATATTTTATTTTTGATGCCTTGCCTGCGCACTACCCCGTTGAAACTCTGAAAAAATTCCATGGCTGAGCAATATCTCCTCGACAAACTAAAGTCGGTTGAACAAACCTTTGAAGAACTCACCCGTCGTCTTGCCGATCCGGATGTAGCCAAAGACCCAGATGAGTTTCAAAAAATTGCCAAGGCACGGGCTTCTTTAGAAGCAACAATTAATACCTACAATGACTGGAAAAAAGCCCAGTCAGATTATGAAGGGGCACAGGAAGTTCTCAAAGAATCTGATGGCGATGAAGAGCTTCGAGAAATGGCGGCAATGGAAGTCAAACAACTTCAAGATATGATTGCTGCTTTAGAAACACGACTCAAGATTTTATTGCTGCCGCGAGATCCCAATGACGATAAGAACATCATGCTGGAGATTCGGGCTGGCACTGGAGGTGATGAAGCCGGCATATGGGCTGGAGATTTGCTGCGGATGTATTCGCGCTACTCTGAAGGTCAAGGCTGGAAAGTACAGACCTTAAGTCAGTCAGATGCTGATATGGGAGGCTGTAAGGAGGCAATCTTAGAAATCAAAGGGGATCAGGTTTACAGCAAGCTGAAGTTTGAAGCGGGTGTTCATCGGGTACAGCGGGTCCCTGCGACTGAAACGAGTGGTCGTGTGCATACCTCCACAGCCACGGTAGCTGTGATGCCAGAGGTCGATGATGTGGAAGTCAAAATTGACCCTAAAGATATTGATCTGAGTACGGCACGTTCAGGGGGCGCCGGTGGGCAGAATGTCAATAAGGTGGAAACAGCCGTAGATTTATTTCATAAACCGACAGGCATCCGAATTTTTTGTACAGAAGAGAGATCGCAGCTGCAAAATAGAGAACGTGCTATGCAAATCTTGCGGGCCAAACTCTACGAAATGATGCTTCAAGAACAGCAAGCTGAGGTAACCGACATGCGACGCTCCCAGGTTGGCACTGGTTCACGCTCAGAAAAAATTCGCACCTATAACTATAAAGACAATCGGGTTACCGATCATCGCCTAGGTCAAAACTTTAGTCTGGCTCCAGCATTAGAGGGCGATATTGAGATTATGGTTCAGTCCTGTATCACTCAGGATCAGCAGGCTAAACTGGAACAGTTAGCCGCTGAAACCGAGACGACGATTTAGCCCTAACAGTGGGTAATAAATAATGTATCCTGCTTGCTGATTTGACTTCCCTTGACTCAGCGCTAAAATCTAGACCTCACACGTTCCACTCCTGGACCATGGCCAAATTTTTGCATGTTGCTGATGTCCACTTGGGCTTTGATCGCTATAACAGCAAGGTGCGTACCACGGACTTTTTTCATACTTTGTGGGATGTATTTGATCGGTACGCCATTGGTGAAGATGTAGATTTTGTAGTTATTGCTGGTGATCTCTTCGAGCATCGTACGATCCAGCCCATCGTATTGAATCAAGCTCAGCTATGCCTTCAGGAGCTGAGAACTGCTGGGATTCCGGTAATTGCCATCGAAGGAAACCATGACAACTGTCCCTATGGCACAAAAATTAGCTGGCTCAGGTATTTGTCGGATTGGGACTTATTAAAACTACTAGAGCCTGCTCAAGGGGAGGTGATGTATGCTCCTTGGGATGAGGAAACCAGACGGGGCGGCTATATTGATCTAGCCTGTGGTGTCCGTATTTTGGGGTCAAGTTGGTATGGAGCTGCTGCCCCTAAAGCTATTGAGCAAATTGCTGAGGCGATTGCAGAGCTCCCCCCTGGTCCAGACTCTCAAATTCTACTTTTTCATCATGGTCTTGAAGGGCAAGTTGCCCGCTATTCCGGAGCCCTACGCTATAGTGATTTACTCCCCCTGAGGGAAGCTGGTGTCGATTATCTCGGTCTGGGGCATATTCATAAGCACTACACCGTCGATAATTGGGTTTTTAATCCGGGTTCTCTCGAAGCCAACAATATCGAAGAAGGTTCCTTTGAACGGGGTGCTTTGCTGGTGGAACTTATGGGAGGAGAAGAGATTAAAGCCCAGCTAAAAACTGTCTATAAACAGCGCCCCATCGTTCGTCTATCCTTAAAATTACGCGGACAAGAGGCCTTAGAAGAGATTGAAGGCCTCGCTTGTCAAGTTATTGATCGAGCGATCTCTCAGAAAAAAGTTGTCCCTGATCAGCAGCCGATTATTGAGCTACGAATTGAAGGTCAGGTGGGTTTTGAGCGCTTAGAGCTCGACATACGACAGCTGCAAGGTCTGTTACAAGAGCTGTCGGGGGCGTTGATTTTTCTCCTCAAATATGAGGTTGATAATGTTGCATATGGGACGCCACTGCCTGATGATGCCGACCGTCATCAGATTGAGCGAGAGATTTTTACTGATCTTCTATCTGCCAACAATGTCTATAAAAAACGAGCCCAATCCCTGGCTGCTGGTTTAATCGATCTCAAGGAACGGCAGCTGAGAGGTGATCATGAAGAGGCTCTCTACGATTTCGTAGAGCAGATTTTAGAGTCTTCTGTGCAGTCATTTTCTGAGCAATCGCGCTAAGATTGCGGCATTTGCACAATTGTGTATCTGACCTGCCGTCAATGGCATCAGAGGATATCTGTATGGATTTAGAGCGCTCTCCAGACCAGTTGATAAAAGCAGGGCTTGCTGCGCTTAAACACAAAGACTATGGGCGTGCGATCGCACTATTTCAACAGCTATATCAGGCTGATGGCATGAGTGCGGCTCATCGGCTCAAAGCTCAAATGGGACTTGTTCGCGTTTATGCCGCCCAAGGAGCCACGCAACAAGCCCAAGCCCTATGTCAACCCCTACTCAAAAATCGTAGTCAGACTATTCGACAGTGGGCTCAGGAACAATTACACCAGCTAGCATCGGCAGATAGCCCAGGTTCTATAGAGCTATCCACCAGTGTCCCTAATTCACCATCAACCAGTGGGTTTGTGCCTGAAGCCACTGGTTTTATCCCCCTAACTTCTGATAACGCCGCTGCTGACGTCGCGTCTTGCAACAATTCTCAGCAGGATACTGCAAATAGGAGGACCGATCTGCCTCTGATCAACACAATATCTAGTGCAGCGTCTAGTCCCTTCGGTGAAAACATCGACAGCAAACCATCTTCACTGTTTCATTACCAGACTCTCAATAATAAGCGGGAACCAAGTGTAACAGATAGTTCTGCTAGTGATGCTCCTATCGTAGCCAATGCTGTCACACCTCCACCGCAACAAGTTGACGATGTTTCGACGAAGAAGAGATTAAAAAAACAACGGCCTGATGAACCTTCTCAGCCGCCCAGGGGCGAGATAGCTACGGACGGCCCCCATCAATGGCCCCAAGGAGACCGGCTGAGCACGTTGAGGTCTTTAGGTAAAGTTAACGGTGGGCCGCTGTGGATGGCCCAGTGGGTCACCTTACCCATTCTGTTTTTTGTCGTGCGTTGGCTATGGCAGACGGCCCTAGCTGTTATGCGCAGCTATCTTCAATTTCTCGACCGACTGTTACCCCTTGATCTGCGACCTGCATCGTTTTTCTGGCAGCCTCATACTTGGACTGTGCTGATCTGTCTTAGTCTGCTGGCGATGGCGGCTCCATGGCTGTGGCCGTTGTTGCTACGCCCTGCTGAGGCTGTTACGAGTACAGCCCTACAGCAATACAGCCCAGAAGCTGTCCAATTATTGCGTCGTTTCTGTACTAAACGTCGCTGGCCCTTGCCCAAAATTCAGCTGCTTACCAGCGACCTGCCGATCATCGTTTCTTATGGCTGGCGACCTCGCAACGGGTGTCTTGTGGTTAGTCAAGGTCTGCTCGATGGGCTAGCACCTGATGAGCTGGCGACCATCATCATGTACGAAATGAGCCACTGGGCTAACTGGGATTGGGTGTTTTTTTCTACCCATGGGCTACTTTTGCAAAGTTGCCACCGTGTTTATTGGTTTTTAGCCCAGTGGGGCGAATCTCGACCCTTTATGCTGAAAAACATCGCTGGGATTTTGTCCACCCTGAGCTACGGCATTTTTTGGCTACTTACCAAGGTAGGTTGTAGCTTGGCCCGTATCCGTATCCCCTATCGAGATCGCTGCGCGGCTGAACTGACCGGTAATCCTAACGGTCTTGTCCGAGCTATTGCTAAGCTATCTCTGGCAATGGGCAAGGCGGTCAAAAAACAAGGATATACTCCACCGCTGTTGGAAAGTTTAGAGCTGATGTTACCTGTTAGTCCTGACGAGTCCACATCAATCCATCAATTTGCTTGGGGAGCATTTAACCCATTACGCCACTGGCTATCGATTAATCAGGGCCATCCACCGCTGGGGGACAGACTTTACACGCTCAGCTCTTATGGACGTCATTGGCGGCTAAAACCTAGTCTGAACTTTGCCTCGTTGAGCTTAAAGCATGGCTCTCGTTCCCTTTCCCGTCGTGATTGGCAAACCTTATTAATTCAGGGGGGAGCCTGGTCTGGCTTGGTAGTGGGCCTAGGCGTTGCGCTGCTGATGTGGCTGGTGGGTGCGATCGCAACAAGTCTTGATTTTCCCTTATTAGCTTGGCTACATCGCGATTTTAGTATCCTTGTCAGCATGCCTTTAATTGGGGCAGCCACAGGTCAATTACTTCGGATAAATACCTTTTTCCCAGACATAGACTCCTCGCTTCCTACCGATGAGGCTCAGTTAACAGTTGGGCAAACTGAGCCCAAACTCACCCCCCTCAGCAGCATCCCTATTAAGATCAGCGGCACGCTGACAGGTCGTCCAATTCTAGCTAATTGGCTAGGGCAAGAATGGCGATTGCGCACCCCCTACAGCAGTATCAAACTACACCACACGTCTTATTTGGGTCCCCTGGGCAATCGGATAGGACTTAACCCGTTCCGTAATCAATCACTGCAGGTCACTGGTTGGTTGCGTAGGGGCTACCATCTCTGGATCGATATCGAACGTCTTCGCACGTCTCAAAATCATATTAAGTTAGCTCAACATCCGGCTTGGTCTTTAACCATCAGTCTCTTGCTTTTAGGTTGCGGGCTGTGGCTTATGTTTAAGGGTGGATAAATCTGAACCTGACCAAAGATTTATTCATCACTTTAATCTATGATAAGAATAGATCTAAGCCTAGGTTGCAGCAGTGTACATGAAGTGTTAACTTTTATTAACGAGTACTGACCGCCTAACGGCTCTACAAGTTAGAGAATCAGTAATTTGATGTTAGGCATCGGGTTCTCCTACTCTCAACACAGCAAACCAGCCGCTTTCGTGGGGCTGGTTTTTTTATTGAGTTTCTGTTGTTGGAGGGATGGAAGATGGTTGGCTGCTGCAAGATATTCTCCATCGTATTACCGCTGCTACCCAATAGTTTTCAGTCGGCGGCAAAGCAATTGACATAAATCAGGGCACCGTATCCTGCTTAGCTGATTGATTCTACGTTATCTTTAGAGAGCCTTACCAAAAAAAACACCGAATGGCTTGGCTTGGCATCGGACAGCGTGATACCTTGATGTTATAGAGATACGGTCTATTCCTCATCTCGTACTATGAGAAATCTCTGGTAAAGATAGTAATGAGTAGTCATTTTGGTTGGCTATCTTCGGAGGTTGAAGGTGGTTTTTTGACCTCCTAAGCAGGGCTGTGAACTCATCAAGTTAGTTGCCTGCTTGAAATGATTGGTTTAGTTTTTGCTGCGGTTCGTCACTTGTTACAACGTTTAAAGCTATAGCTTCAAATTTTCTTCTGGTGGTGCCTTAGGTTCTTGAGCCTAGCTGGCTTGAATTTTGATTGCCTATTCCGCCGCAATTGTTTTTTAGATTTGTTTAAGAGGTATCTCCATGTCAGTGCGCTTATACATCGGCAACTTACCCCGTGACCTAGAGCGCGAGGAGTTTGAAGCCGTTTTTGCAGAAGACGTTGATAATATTGTGTCAGTTAAACTGATTGCAGATCGAAAAACTGGAAAATGTCGTGGGTTTGGATTTGTGACTGTTACGACTGATGAAATTGCAGATGCTCTTGTGAGTAAGTACAACGGTCAAGCATTGCAGGATGCCACCCTCAAGGTTGAGAAAGCTATGCCCCGAAGCAAAGAGAGTGAGGGCGCTGGTAATAATGGTGGCGCAAGCAACGGTGGTCGTAAAGGAGGTGGCAAACGTTCTAGTGGACGTAAGTCAGCCAGTTATTCTTCCCCAGCCCCTGAAAGTACTCAGCCAGATCCTCGTTGGGCATCGGATTTGGCTAAGCTTAAGGAAATGCTTGCCGCTCAGACTACGGTTTCTTGATTGACTTGATTAAAGCTATGGAGCAGTTGAACTGTTCCAAGACTTTCAACCAATGAAAAAGCTAGAAGCTAAGCCTTTAGCTTCTAGCTTTTTCATTGGTTATTTTTTATGTGAAAAGACGTTAACAGTATAAATCTTGTTGTTTAACCAATAGATCAAAGCACACGCGCACGCAGTAGGGCGGTGGGTAAACATAGAAACTTACGCACCGTAGGCACAAATGCCCGTCGATTAAAGACATCGTATTGATTCTCAGCAATAACATCCAGAATCTTACGATAAAGCATAAGGGCTGACCAAACCGGCCAACGTGCATCTGGACTGAGCAAGCCAATGCCTCCTTCGGCCTGTCTATAAAATTTCAATGCGCGCTGAATTTGAAAACGCATCAACGCTTGCCACCGTTCATCTATCACTCCGTTCATCAAATCCTCTTCACTGTATTTGAACAGCTCCAGATCCTCCAAGGGTAAATAAATGCGACCACGTCGAGCATCTTCTCCAACGTCTCGCAAAATATTTGTAAGCTGATTGGCAATCCCTAAAGCAATGGCCTCTTCCGTGGGACAAGGTAGGGGTGTCGCCCAAGGTGCTGTGTTGTACTCAGGATCGACGCCCATTACAACCGTAGACATTAAACCAACAGTTCCAGCGACTCGATAACAGTACAGCTTTAAATCGTCAAAGGTTTCGTAGCGAGAGTATTGTAGATCCATGCGCTGGCCAGCAATCATGTCACGAAATGGCTGAATATCTAGAGCAAAATGCTCTAACGCATCTACCATAGCCACATCGTAATCATCCCGAGGCCGACCTGCAAAAACAGACTCTAACTGTTCTTCCCAATCATCAAGAGTCGCTTCAGTCGTAAACTCGGCGGAAGGACCGTCGACCAATTCATCTGTACGACGACACCATACGTAGATAGCCCAAATGGCACGACGTTTGACCTCGGACATCAGCATTGTACCCATATAAAACGTTTTGGAGTACTTAGCAGTAATCTGACGACAGCGCTCGTAGGACGCGTCTACAGGCGCCAACACAGATGCGGGCGAGACAGGAGTGGTGGGTTGCAACAGCATGGGGTTCTTATTCAACGAAAAGCGTCATGGGCCAGCGGCGAGTTGAAAAGCAATGGCTGAATTTGCTACCACAATATGACAAATCAAATTCACCTTACAAACGTTAGGTGTTTACCAGTACCTCAGAGCAACGATTGCTCACGTGTCCCTATCTATTTCACTCATTATAGATTTCTAAGCGTTACATTCTGATACAGAAACGTAATATTTACCTGTAAAGGTTTCAATCAGCAACTTTGAGTTAATGCTTTTATCAGTCTGGGTCGGTGGTAGTCGATTAGCAATATTCCTTGGCAGCACGTTACTATAATTTGCTGGTAAACCATAGGAATTCCGTAATGCCCAGCTGTCTGGCCGGGCCATTTCACACTGAGGCATCCATCCCCATGACCACTAATTTTGACTTTTTGAGACAAACTGACCCCGACCTGACTGCTATCGTTGAGCGCGAACGTCAGCGACAACAAGAACATTTAGAACTGATTGCTAGTGAGAACTTTACATCACCAGCTGTCATGGCTGCTCAAGGTTCTGTTCTGACCAACAAGTATGCAGAGGGATTGCCGCATAAGCGTTACTACGGTGGCTGTGAATTTGTCGATCAGGCTGAAGAATTGGCTATTGAAAGGATTAAGCGGCTATTTGGAGCTGCCCATGCCAATGTGCAACCCCATTCTGGAGCGCAAGCCAATTTTGCGGTTTTTTTAGCGCTGTTGGAACCCGGCGATACGATCATGGGTATGGATCTTTCCCATGGTGGCCATCTCACCCACGGTTCGCCAGTAAATGTTTCAGGTAAGTGGTTCAAAGTTGTTCAGTATGGTGTTAAGGAGGACACTGAACAGCTAGACTATGATGCCATCCGCGAGCTGGCACTGCAGCATAAGCCCAAAATGATTATTTGTGGTTATTCTGCCTATCCTCGAACGATTCACTTTGACAAGTTTCGGGCGATTGCTGATGAAGTGGGTGCGTACCTCATGGCTGATATTGCCCATATTGCTGGGCTAGTGGCCACGGGCTATCATCCCAATCCCATACCCCATTGCCATGTGGTGACAACGACCACCCATAAAACCCTGCGAGGACCTCGAGGTGGTTTGATTATGACTAGCGATTCGGATCTGGGTAAAAAGTTTGATAAGGCGGTTTTTCCGGGTAGCCAAGGTGGTCCATTAGAGCATGTTATAGCTGCCAAGGCAGTTGCCTTTGGTGAAGCGCTCAAGCCTGAGTTTAAAGCCTACTGCTCCCAAGTCATTGCTAATGCCCAAGCACTGGCAGCTCAGCTCCAGGTAAGAGGCTTTAAGGTGGTGTCCGATGGGACCGACAATCACTTGGTGTTAGTTGATTTGCGTTCTATTGGTATGACTGGTAAACAGGCGGATGCCTTGGTAAGTATGGTCAACATCACTGCGAATAAAAATACGGTGCCGTTTGATCCTGAATCCCCCTTTGTCACTAGCGGTTTACGTTTAGGCTCTCCAGCGATGACGACTCGTGGATTGGGCGCTGAAGATTTCAAAGAAATTGCCAATATTATTGCGGATCGGTTGCTATCTCCTGAGGATATTACTGTCGAGGCGGACTGCCGAAATCGTGTTGCGGCTTTGTGCAATCGCTTTCCGCTGTATCCTCACCTGCAGCCGACAGAGGCTGTACTTGCCTAATAGCTCTACCTTTATGGGAGTTTCAAGTTAACTGGCCGAAAAATGTCATTTTTCGGCCAGTTAACTTGCAATAGACTTTGAATGATGAGTTGGCTATTAGGACTTACTAAGTCAGCTACCCATGACGAGGGAGATATTCATACAAGTCTTATATGTCTAGTGAATTTCATCGCTAACTAAATAGCAGTAATTTTGAACCTGGTAATTCTTGGCTTGAAAGTTTGAAAAAACCTGCTAGGGTGACGGTGACTGTTGTGTATGCTGCCGATCCCTCGTGTTGACTTCATAAATAGTTAGCGTCGTCTTCTCTCATCCCCTGTCACCCATGCCCTTTCAGATCTATCCCCTACTGGCTTTTGCACTATCAGCTGCTGTGGTGCTTGTGGCTACACCAATTGTCAAAAGGATTGGATTACACAGTGGCCGAGTTGATATGCCCGGTGGGCGTAAAGTTCATCAAGTGCCCATGGTTAGACTTGGGGGGGTATCTATCTTTCTGGGTACAGTGGTGGCTTTGCTGGTGGTGTGGAATACGGGTGGTTTTGTTGATGCCCAGGGTCAGCAGTTAATGAATGAACCAGAATTAGAGATCTGGGGGGTTACGCTGGGAGGCTTAGCATTTTTCTTAATTGGTCTCCTGGATGACCTGTTTGGCCTGTCTGCTGTGAGTCGCCTATTTATGCAGGCGACTGTCGCTGCGGTTACATGGCACGTTGGCGTAGATATTGCTTTTGTGTCTCTTCCTGGATTGGGAATTGTACAGTTGGTTGACTGGGTGAGTCTGCCAGTGACGGTTATCTGGCTGGTGGGCATGGCAAATGCCATTAATTGGATCGATGGGTTAGATGGATTAGCGGCTGGAGTTTCAGGTATTGCTGCTATTGTCATGATGCTGGTGGCGCTCTTTATGGAGCAGCCTGCAGCGGCTATCATTGCAGCGGCTCTTGCGGGTGGGGCACTGAGTTTCTTGAAATATAATTTCAACCCGGCTCAAATTTTTATGGGAGATGGTGGCGCTTATTATATGGGCTTTACCCTGGCAGGGGTGGGGGTGATTGGCCTGGTCAAAGGAGTCACTACGGCGGCTGTATTTTTGCCTTATTTGCTTATATTAGCGGTGCCCATTTTGGATATGTCAGCGGTAATCTTAGCTCGTCTGCGTCGCGGGCTATCTCCCTTTGTCGCTGATAAACGGCATCTGCATCACCGCTTGTTAAATGCTGGATTATCCCATCGGTTTACAGTGTTGTTTATTTATGCGTTGACTCTTTGGGTAGGCAGTTTGGCTTTAGCTTTTTCGGGTATGCCCAGCGGTATTGTCTATGCCCTTGGTTCAACCGCTCTTTTGAGTTACACCAGTTGGCGGGCAAAACGCCATGCGCGATAAAACGCTTATACAACAGTTATGGTTGCTCAATATGGGTATTTATAGGGCTGGATTAACGACCCCAGGTCATATAGATAAAATGTTTCTGTTATTGCCCTGGCACGCTTAGTTTCTAGAGTTTCTAGGAGATCGAATTTTTCAAAGTAGGGAGCAAAGGTGGCTCGAATCTCGCTCTGGTCATAATCAGCAATGGTGAGAAATAGGCCTGATGCTCCCATCCAATCAACGGGTTTAAACCATATGGCATGTCCCCTGGGGTCTTGGGTAAAGGCCATGACAGGGGTTGGGGCGATAGGGCTTAGAGCCATATCCACATAGCCGCTAAGCCAGAATTCATTGGTGACTAGAAAATCAGCGGCTGCGATCGCAGCCGCCACGCTTTCAGCTTGTAGTGCCCGTCGTAACTGTACGACATCAATCATTGTCGTCGTTGGGTCTGTCTCTGGTGGCATTAGTTCCACTAGTCCACCGGGCTGTTGGAGAGTTCCCAGGGAAATATGGCTGAGTGCAAAAATAAGCAGTGTTGCTATCACTGCGGCACTCCCCATGAGCCACCGTCTGACTATACGTGGTGACCAACCGGCCACAACTACGGCCAGCAGCAAACTCAAACTCCAGAGACCGGGAGCAGGCCAAGCTGGGTAAATACGGGTCATGCCGCCTAGTAGGGTAAACCCCACAGCAATTGGGAGTCCTAGCCATAGCACAAATCGTTGTCGCAGGTCGTTCAGTTGTCTCAAGCTGCGGACACTGATCCACCAGAGGGGAAAGCCTAAGGATGGAAACAAGTAGGCTATCCCTATTAGCCATACACTCACCATGTTTAACAGGTTAAAACTGATGTCTTTATTAGGCTCAGGAGTCCCCTCAAACCTGGTTGATAAATGAAAGCTAAAGGACAGCCAGTCGTTCTGACTATTCCAGTACAACAGCGGTGTCAAGACTAGTACAAATAGTATCAAAGCTATCCCAGCCCATGGTGAGACCAGTGCTCGCCGATGCTTGGGACTGGTGAGACAAAAACCCACTAAACTGAGCCCCAATATAAATCCGTGATATTTGCTTAAACAGGTCAGACCTAGCAGTAGCCCAATCAACGCAATCTTATAGGTGGGCTGATAGGGTTTACCCGTGGGAAAAAACTCCAATACCGCGACATACATCACTGCTGACCATCCAAAAATTAGGGCATTGTCTGGGGCTGCCAATAGACCAAAGCTGAAGACAAAGAGAGGGCAGAGAGATGCGATCGCAACGGCCCACATTCCCACCCTGGGACCAAACAACCGCCACCCGCTCAGATAGAGCAGCCCCGTACTCAATCCATAAAGCACCAATGCCCCCAATCGCATGGTTAGCGGAGAAATATATCCCGTTAGCCAGGGCCCTAAAGCTGTTGTTAGGGCCACCATCACTGGATGATCAAAATAACTCCAATCCCAATGCTGGGTATAAAGAAAGTAATAGGCCTCATCAAAGCCTGGTGGTAGAAGCCAGGCAATCATGATTCGCAGTCCCCACGAGCCAATGAGTAACCCCACGAGCCACTGTGGCCATAGCCTCATCTTTTCAGGGGGCATATTTTGGTTGGTTCCCATTTCCTAGCAGTTCATTTGATACCATTTTGTCGTCCTATCTCTCCCAAACATGATGACCGGTCGTGCAGAAATCATATGCGCAGAAATCATATGCGTGGGAACAGAGTTACTCCTGGGCGATATCCTGAACAGCAATGCCCAATATCTGGCCCAGCAGCTGGCCCGTCTGGGGATTTCCCATCACTATCAAACCGTTGTCGGTGACAATCCACTCCGACTAGCCCGAGCAATTGCCATTGCCTGCGAGCGGTCTCGGTTGATTATTTTCACAGGTGGTTTGGGACCTACTCCTGACGACATTACCACTGCTACCATTGCCGACTTTTTTGGGGTGCCTTTGGTGGAAAACGCGAAGATCCTGGCCGATATCACAAGCAAATTTGCCCAGCGCGGTCGCTCCATGGACAATATCAATCGTAAACAAGCCCTGTTGCCTCAGGGGGCCAAGGTTTTATCCAACCCCCAAGGTACGGCTCCTGGCATTTTGTGGCAGCCTCGTCCAGGGCTTCATCTGATCACTTTTCCAGGGGTACCGCGAGAACTTCGCACTATGTGGCAAACTGGCACCATTGCCTATCTCCAAGAGCACGGATGGACGGATGGTGTGATCCACAGCCGTACGCTCAATTTTTGGGGCATCCGTGAGTCGGGGCTAGCGGCTAAAGTAGACGACTTTCTCAAGTTAGAAAATCCCACTGTAGCGCCCTATGCCAATGATGGTGTGGTCAAATTACGGATTTCAGCAAAGGCTAAATCCCTATCCGCAGCCCAACAATTGATTGCCCCCGTTGCCGACCAGCTAAAGGACATGGGCGGTATCGACTGCTTTGGGGAAGATGACGACACCTTAAGCACAGCCGTTGGCCGGTTGCTGTGCGCGCATCAGGGTACCCTTGCGGTGGCTGAATCCTGTACCGGAGGAGGGTTAGGGGACACGATTACGGCTGTCCCTGGGAGTTCTGCTTACTTTATGGGGGGAATTATTTCCTATGACAATGTCGTCAAAGAACGCTTGCTAGGGGTATCTTCCGAGGCATTGCTAGAGCATGGAGCCGTAAGCGCGATCGTAGCTGAACAAATGGCTGCTGGTGTGCGAACTCGACTGGCAACTGACTGGGGGCTGAGCATTACCGGCATTGCTGGACCGGGAGGGGGCAGTTCTGAGAAACCGGTGGGGCTGGTATATATTGGCATTGCCAGTGCATCGGCAACTCGTCATATGGAATGCCGGTTTGGCCAGCGTCAGGACCGTGACTGGATTCGCCTGATGAGTTGTCAGACAGCCTTAGATATCTTGCGTCGAGCGCTTCTTGTTAGTATTTAGATGGGTTTAGAGCTATCGGCAAATACCTAGGCGAATTCCACGACCTTGATCATTTCTGACAATTAGTTATCATGGTGAATATTCCCACAAATAAGTTTACTGAAGTTTACTTCAGGTTGATTTGATACTTGTGAAACCTATAATAGGTGACACATGATACTGCATCAGATGAGATTAGGAGCAGCCTGGCTCATGGATATTGGTAAAATTCTGGAAAAGCTGAAAAACTGGGTTAATCGGGTATTGGACTCTCTGCTTGGCCCTTCAGCGCAGCCGGAACCAGAGGCGATTCCCATTCCGGTGAACGATCGCCGTCGCTAGTGTGCTGTACTGGGCTAGCTTAATATAGGCTTATTTGTGAGGCTTTATAGGTTCTGATTTGTTAGCCTGTAATGGCCTACTTTTGATATTATCCACTGTGTAGTTTCTGAGTTGCCCGTTGGATAGTATTTTTGTACTCCATGGCCCCAACTTGAACATGTTGGGAAAGCGTGAGCCTGAAATATATGGCAGTGACACTCTGGATGATGTCAACAGCAGTCTGAGTGCTTTGGCCAATTCTCTGGATGTTCTTATCGACTTTTATCAATCAAATCATGAGGGCGCTCTGGTAGATGTTATTCAGTCGGTGACTGGTAAGCACCAAGGTATTTTAATTAATCCAGGGGCTTATACCCACACTAGCGTAGCCATTCGAGATGCGATTGCAGCCATTGCTCTACCTACGGTCGAGGTTCATCTCAGTAACATTCATCAGCGCGAGTCCTTTCGTCATCGTTCGTACATCGCTCCCGTTGCCATTGGTCAAATTTGTGGCTTTGGGGTTAACAGCTATGTTCTAGGACTGCGAGCCTTAGTTAGCTATTTGCACGATGGATAAGCATGCTGTTTGGTAATCGCTGAGAAAGCGTGGGTTTCTGATTTGAATCTAGGATCCTGTGTTAGGTTAGCCACAATCAACACTGGGGGCAGCCATGGGTGATTCACAAGGGAATCCGTTTATCAACAATCCCTTTATGAAAGGGGTCTCCCAGAAAGTAGCACAGCCTGAGTCCGAACCTGAGCCGCAGCGCCGTCGTCGGTCAAAACTTTCGTCAGAGACGTCTGAACCGCTTCGGAAGCTGTCCGACTTATCTAAAGACGTCTCTAAAACAGCTCCTAGCCACAGTTCAAAAAAATCAGAGAAATCCCGAGCAAAGCCAGCTAAGTCACCTACTAAAACATCCACAAAGTCGCGTTCCAAGTCAAAGAAAAAGGATTTTGAGCAGCCTAACCCCCCTAGCACTCCCTCGGTTGCCCCTGGGTATACCGGTAAGGGCTATAAAGTGCAGGTGCTAGCTAAAATCCCCATGCCCACCAATACCAATATGCCCAGTCGGGATTATCTTTGGTTTGCGGTTTATCCCATCATTCCCCGTGTAGGTGATTGTATTTTTCACGATGGGCGCTATTTCCGAGTGGATGCTGTTTTTTTGTACGAAAATACCAATGCGGGATGGTGTGCTGATCTAGAGGTGTCGTACTATACCCGGCGTCATTAGCTGTGGCGCTAGCTAAGGCGTGGTCGCTCGGGTGATCGAGTGGTTGACGAACGACCCATGCATTTGTGTGACCAAGGTTTCAGCCTCAGGATCGGGCTCATAGTAGCTGCTCAAAATAGCCGTTTGCTGATTGCCGTAGCCAACAAATGTAACGATGGCCTGCTGTCCTGCTTCAGGTTCATACCAAATACGAAAGCCGGATTGCCCATCGACTGCTACGAGTGAATAGCGCTGGACGGTTACTGCGTCCGCCACAATCTGATCGAGTTTCTGGGGCACGACCGTCTCAGGATTTTCCCGGAGTACGGTAATGTCAGTCTGAATAGGCATAGTAGCGCCATCGGCAAGACTGACAATGGTCACATTGTTGTCTCCCTGGGAAGTAACCTGCCATTCTCTCGGATAATCCACACTAAATTTAGCCGAGTCATAGCGAATCAAGTTGTCGGAGGCTGCTGACTCCTGTTTGGGAGTAGGCCCACTAGTCGAGGTGCCATTAGACGTACCAATAGCCAGTCCAACTAGTATTGTCGGCTGGTTTATAGTTGGTTTGTCAGCGGAAAAGACCCGTGACGCGGGTGCTAGGACGATCCCTAAAGCGCCCATGCTCAGGAATAATTGACCTACGATCTGCTTAGTATCAAAGTCCATATGATTTAGTCCTAGCGATTTCTTTATTGCTTTGAACAGTAGCTCTCATGAGTCCTTTTGGTCTAAGCACAGCCATTCAACGTCGAGCACCCCAAGTCTCTATGAAATTTTCTAGCATTTTTTCCACAATTTCCTTAGTGGCGTTGGGTCTGGTTGTTATGGCCCCCAGTGTCGATGCCTTTCCTGCCTACAAGCCAAAGCCACGGGGTATTCCCAATATACGGGTGTCTGGCGGTACTCGTTCGCCGTTGGAGATGAATTGTTTGAGTGATTCTGGCTCACCTCAGCTCACGTCTCTATTTCCGGCAGATGATTTGGGATACACCACGGATAGTTATCCGGCATTTCAGTGGTACATACCCAGTAACAATGCTAGCCATGTGGAGTTTAATCTTTACGAAGTGGTCAATGATGATGAGGGTATTTATCAACCGGTCTATCAAACCGCATTTGTGCCGAGTTCTGAGGCGGGTATTGCTACATTAAATTTGCCGCTAGGGGTCGGACTGGCTCCTTTAAAGACGGACACTTATTATTACTGGAGTGTCGATCTTTACTGCCCTGATGACAGCACAGCGGTAATGACGGCTGAAGGGTTTGTCGAACTTTTAGAACCGGATGCTTTACTGGCTGAGGCATTGGCTGGGAGCGATGGGGTGGAGCGAGCTGCGATCGCAGCTGAAAACAGCCTTTGGTTTGACACCACCCGTGCCCTAACTGAACATTTGCAAACTCAGCCCGATGACCAACAGGCCATTGAAAGCTGGAAAATACTGCTTGAATCTATCGGGCTAGAGAATATTGCTGATGCTTCCCTATTGCCTTAATTATCAATGTTTCTGCAGCATTAATCGTTGCCCCCATGCGGTGGTTTAACTATTAGCCAACAAACTGTACGTTGATATTTGTTACAGTTTATGAACACGTTCAACGTTGGTAATCTCACTAGCCGCTTATGCTACGTCTCGAAAACATTGCTAAGGTCTACCCCACCGGAGAAGTATTGCGAGACGTGACCTGGGAGGTCAAACCAGGCAATCGTATTGGTTTAGTGGGGGTCAACGGAGCTGGAAAATCTACGCAGCTCAAGATCATTATGGGGGAAATTGAACCCACAAGTGGTAATGTCATTCGCCCCAGTGAGCTACATATTGGTTATTTGAATCAAGAATTTGAAGTTGATCCCCGACGCACTGTACGCGAAGAATTTTGGACCGTGTTTGAAGAAGCCAACGCGGTTCAAAAACAGCTAGCAGAAATTCCTATGCATATGGAATCGGCGGAGTCGGCTGAGCTAGATCGGCTGATCAAGATTCTTGATCGCGAACAGCGCAAGTTTGAGGCTCTAGATGGCTATGGCTTGGAATCAAAAATTGAGAAGCTTTTGCCTGAAATGGGGTTTCATAATGACGATGGTGAACGCCTAGTAAGCTCTTTTAGCGGCGGTTGGCAGATGCGCATGGGGCTGGGTAAAGTCATGCTCAAAGCACCGGATCTGCTGCTACTAGACGAGCCCACCAATCATTTAGATCTAGAAACCATTGAATGGCTTGAAGGCTATCTCAAAGGATTAACCACCCCCATGGTGATCGTTTCTCATGACCGTGAATTTTTAGATCGATTATGTACCCAGATCGTTGAAACTGAGCGAGGCATATCCACTACTTATCTTGGGAACTATAGTACCTACCTAGCTCAAAAAGCAGAAGCCAAGGTAGCTCAGCAGGCCACCTACGACCGGCAACAAAAGGAAATTGCCAAACAGCAGACCTTTGTAGATCGTTTCCGGGCCAGTGCTACACGCAGCACCCAAGCCAAGAGCCGTGAGAAACAGCTGGAAAAAATAGAGCAAGTTGAAGCGCCGATCGCCGATGTCAAAACATTGCGGTTTAAGTTTCCTCCTGCTCCCCGCAGCGGTCGTGAAGTCGTTCAGATTAGCGATCTAACCCATACCTATGGGGATAACATTCTATTTTTAGGGGCAGAGTTGCTCATTGAGCGAGGCGATCGCATCGCATTTGTCGGTCCAAATGGTGCTGGTAAATCCACCTTACTCCGTTTGATTATGGGCTTAGAAGCTCCCGTAGAAGGAGCAGCCACCCTAGGGGAGCACAACGTTATCCCCAGTTATTTCGAGCAAAATCAGGCGGAAGCGTTAGATCTGAATAAAACCGTCATGACCACTATCCATGACGAAGTCCCCACTTGGAAAAATGAAGAAGTACGCACCCTGTTGGGACGTTTTTTGTTTAGTGGAGATATGGTACAAAAGCCTGTCTTAGCCCTTAGTGGTGGAGAAAAAGCGCGTTTAGCCTTAGCCAAAATGCTATTAGCTCCAGCCAATCTCTTGATTCTAGATGAGCCCACTAATCATTTAGATATTCCTGCAAAGGAAATGCTGGAATCAGCTCTAAAGGACTATGATGGTACAGTTTTGATTGTTTCCCACGATCGATTTTTTATTTCCCAGGTCGCCAATAAAATAGTCGAGATTCGAGAGGGGGAACTCCGTTTGTATCGTGGTGATTACAGCTACTATTTAGACAAAATAGCCCAAGAAAAAGAACGCACTAGATTAGAAAAATTAGAAGCTGAGCGAGCTGCTAAAACTGCTGCTAAGCGTCAAAAGCAAAAGGATAAGCAAAAGGCGAAAGCCGCTAGCAAGAAAAAAGGCTAGATACACTACCCGGCTTATTTTCAGAGTAGATAAGCGAGTACAAAAAGAAGCTGCTGAGATAGCGCTCCCAAAGCCTTTCTGTAATTTTAGTAACCATTCTAATCGCTCACTATAGACTTAAAGCTAGTCTGAAGTAGAGCGCTGCCCAACAAATGGATCGGTTTTTACTACTGAATAATTATTGTCGGTAGTTAGGAAAAGTCTGTTTTGGATATAGAAAATTAAACTGACAACTATTGAGTCCTTTAGTAGGTAATTTAACTCATTGGTATTCTGGGTGTAAGCTGACAGCAAAGATGTCGTTGATCTGTCTATTTGCTGCCAAATTTTCGGTAACTGATAGCTCTTTTTTCATCATTATTATGGCCGACGAGCATCAGTTCTAAAACGATCACTCAACGATTACTCGGCAAGCTGAGAAGGACTGGTTTTAATCAAGATTTAATTTTTGAGGAGCCTTGAGCAAGACTCCTTAGGTCATTTTCCTTGGTTTAGGGAAAAGGTTAAGGAAGTCTTAATTATCAAGAGGGTGCGAGTGATATGATCTCGCTAAGTAAAACGTTAGGCATAGTCGTTCATAGTCGCAAGAAGGATTTGTAAGTATGGCACAGGAGTCTGTTTCTCCAATGGTGCTCGTCATCCTAGACGGATGGGGGCATCGCGATGAGGACAATGGGAATGCAATTCATAACGCAAGGACCCCTGTCATCGATAGCCTTTGGACTGCTTATCCCCACACGTTAATTCAGACCTCAGGCAAAGACGTAGGTTTGCCTGAGGGGCAAATGGGCAACTCTGAGGTGGGACATCTGAATATTGGTGCTGGCCGCATTGTCCCTCAGGAACTCGTTCGCATTTCCGATGCCGTTGAAAATGGTTCTATTCAAGAAAATCAGGCATTGCTTGATGTGTGTCAGCAGGTCCGCTACAACGATGGCAAGCTCCATTTAGTCGGTCTATGTTCAGAAGGTGGGGTGCATTCGCACTTGAATCATCTGCTAGGTTTGCTAGATATGGCAAAGGCTCAAGACATTCAGGATGTTTGCGTTCATGCCATTACTGATGGTCGTGATACTCAGCCTACTGCCGCTCAATCAGCGATTCAGAAACTTCAAGACCACATCGATCAGCATCAAGTGGGTCGCATCGTCACCCTCAGTGGGCGTTACTACGCCATGGATCGCGATCAGCGTTGGGACCGAGTAGAGAAGGTATATCGTGTGATGACCGATCCCGGTAGAGGGAAAGGGTGTACCGCCCTAGAGGCGATCCGGTCCTCCTACGCTAACGATATTACTGATGAATTTATTCAGCCCGTGCGCTTAGAGTCGGGGGCTATTGATCCCAACGATGGCATTATTTTCTTTAATTTCCGCCCTGATCGGGCGCGTCAGCTGACCCAAGCTTTTGTTGCTCCTAACTTTAAGGGATTTGAACGATCGTCGGTCGCTCCGATTCACTTTGTGACGATGACTCAATACGATGGATCGTTGCCTGTGAAAGTGGCATTTGAACCCCAAAATCTGAGCAATATTCTAGGTGAGGTCGTTGCTGACCATGGTCTCAAGCAGTTTCGAACCGCTGAAACTGAAAAGTATGCTCACGTGACCTATTTCTTTAATGGTGGCCGTGAAGATCCATTTGAAGGGGAAGACCGGGAGCTGGTGTCGAGCCCTCAGGTGGCCACGTATGATAAAGCTCCGGCAATGTCTGCCAAGGCAGTGACCGATACAGCTATCACCGCCCTTGGAAAAGGTATCTATGGCCTGGTTGTGATTAACTATGCTAATCCGGATATGGTGGGTCATACGGGCAATATGGAGGCGACTATTCAGGCGCTTGAATCCGTTGATGTGCAGTTAGGACGTTTGTTGGGGGCTGTTGGTCAAGCGGGAGGAACCGCGATTATTATTGCGGACCACGGTAATGCCGAGTACATGTGGGATGAAAACGGAAACCCTTGGACCGCTCACACCACTAATCCAGTGCCCTTTATTTTGGTTGAAGGCGAGCGGTTAAAAATTCCAGGTCGAGGCGGCGAAGTTGAACTTAGACCGAACGGCTGTTTAGCTGATATTGCGCCTACTATTTTGGAAATTCTCAAACTACCTCAGCCAAAAGAAATGACCGGTCAGTCCATGATTCAGCCTGCTCGCGTGGATGTGAAGCGGAACCGTACACCGGTTAAAGTATCGCTTTAACCAAGTTCGCCATGGCACCGTGCCCTGAGGTACCATGGTCTGACACTGGTATTTAAGGCTAAGGTTTTAGCTAATGCTTTGAATGCGATCGCATTGTTTTATGGACATAGTCAGGCTAAAGAATTGAAATGGTAATATCGGTTTTACAGGTGGTGTGGCTAGTGTCTGCCATTGGGCTAATTATTTTGGTGCTATTTCATAGCCCCAAAGGAGATGGTCTTGGTGCCCTTGGTGGGCAAGCCCAAATGTTTACGAGCACCAAGAGTGCCGAAACAGCTTTGAATCGTGCCACGTGGCTGCTGACTATTCTATTCATGGGAATTACCGTTATTTTGAGTGCTGGCTGGCTGAATGAATCGGTTGCTGAGCTGTCGCCATCTAATGCCGTGCCGATTGAAGAAACTGTTCCCGCCGTTGAGGAGACTATCCCCCCTGACCTGGAGGCTCCTGCTGCACCTAGTGAAGCTGCTGAATAAGCTTCATGCGGGAAGCCTCTATTTATCTTCTATTTATAGAGTTATAGAGCTTAAAGCAGCTAGTTATAGCAGTGAAAACCTCGGAGAGGTAAAACTCTCCGAGGTTTTTGATTAGCCTAGTATTGAAGAAAATCCAGGGCACCCAAACGGATGCCACAGGAGTAGATCTTGATAAAGTCTAGAGAGCTTTGGCGCGAGCAACGACGTTCTCTACGGTGTAGCCATACTCTTGCATGACGCGACCGCCGGGTGCAGAGGCACCAAAGCCGCTGACGCTAATCATGTCACCTTCTGCACCGTAGTATTTGCCCCAGCCCATTTCGATACCGGCTTCAACGACTAAGCGCTTAGTTACGGCTTTGGGTAAAACAGACTCTTTATAAGCTGCATCTTGAGCATCAAATAGTTCCCAGCAAGGCATGGAAACAACGCGCACTTTCTTGCCTGCGGAGCGCAGTTCCTTCGCTGCTTCGAGGCAGAGGGAAACTTCGCTGCCAGTCCCAATCAGAATCAGATCAGCGCCATCATCATCAGAAATGACATAGGCACCTTTGGCGACAGCGTCGATGGAGCTGCCTTCTAGTTGAGGTAGATTCTGACGAGAGAAGGCCATCAACGTGGGAGTCTTGCGGCTTGCGATCGCAACCTTGTAGGCCCCAGAGGTCTCGTTACCATCCGCCGGACGAATAACATAAAGGTTAGGAATTGCTCGCAAGGATGCAATCGTCTCTACTGGCTGATGAGTAGGACCGTCTTCACCCAACGCAATAGAATCGTGGGTCATGACGTAGAGCACACCCGCCTCGGACAGAGCCGATAAACGAATGGCAGCTCGCATGTAGTCTGCAAACACGAGGAAAGTGGCGCAGTAAGGAATCAAACCCGAGTTGTGCAAGGCAATCCCATTACAGATAGCGCCCATGCCATGCTCGCGCACCCCAAAGCGCAGGTTACGGTTTTCGTAGCCACCCTTTTGGAAGTCACCGGAGATTTTCATCAAGGTGTTATTGGACTTGGCTAGGTCAGCCGACCCCCCCACTAGTTCAGGAACTGCTGGAGCCAGAGCGTTTAGAGTTGCTTCAGACGTTTTACGAGTGGCAATGGCCTTACCTTCAGGTGAGTAAGTGGGTAGGGCCTTTTCCCAATCGGTAGGCAGTTGACCCGATAGCATCCGCTCAAACAGAGCTGCCTCATCGGCATACTTAGTGCGGTAAGTAGCCAAGGTCTGATTCCACTCAGCTTCAGCACTGGCACCTTTTTCAACAGCCTGACGGAAACGAGTCAGCACATCTTCAGGAATTTCAAAAGGAGCGTGCTCCCAACCCAGATTCTCGCGAGTAAGACCAATTTCTGCATCACCTAGAGCCGCTCCGTGCACGCCCGATGTATCGGCCATGTTAGGTGAGCCATAACCAATGGTGGTAGTCACCTTGATCATAGTCGGCTTGTCGGTAACTTTCTTTGCTTCTTCGATGGCGTTTGCGATCGCAGCCAAATCAGTATTGCCATTTTCCACATGCAATACATGCCAGCCATACGCCTCAAAGCGCTTGCTCACATCTTCGGTAAAGGAGATATCTGTAGAGCCGTCAATGGAAATATGATTGTCGTCATAAAGGGCAATCAGCTTACCCAAACCCAGGTGACCGGCTAAAGAACAGGCCTCACCAGATACACCTTCCATGTTGCAGCCATCACCCAAAATCACATAGGTATAGTGATCCACTAAAGTGCAGTCAGGCTTATTAAAACGAGCCGCCAGATGAGCTTCTGCCATAGCTAAGCCCACACCATTGCAAATACCCTGACCCAGGGGCCCTGTTGTCACCTCAACACCCGGAGTCTCAAAGTTCTCAGGGTGTCCAGGAGTCGTTGCGCCCCACTGTCGGAAGTTTTTAATGTCTTCAATTTTGACACTGTCGTACCCGGTGAGATGCAGCAAAGCATACTGCAGCATGCACCCATGACCCGCAGATAGAACGAAGCGATCTCGATTAAACCACTGAGGATTTTTGGGATTAAAGCGCATAAATTGATCCCAAAGAACAAACGCCATTGGCGCAGCTCCCATAGGCAAACCAGGGTGACCAGATTTAGCCTTTTCAACGGCATCAATGGCCAAGAACCGAATGGCGTTTATACACTGCGTTTCAAGAGATTGGGTTGCGACAGCCATAGTCTTCCAAGTAATTAACGACGGTACAGTTTAGGTGTGAACAAAGCAGACGAACGCACCTTTGCTGATGGTGATAGCAGGTTAGGATCCCTAAAGGCACCCTTCAACACGCCAAGGCATGTGCTAAAAACGGATAGGCACGTAATCTAAAAACAAGTGCGAACTTCAGACGTAAAAATACACTTGAAGCATCGAACCAGGTGGTCAAAACATTTCCACAGACAACAGTTTGAAGCAGGCATGTAACCGCTCACCTACCACCTTTGATTGTGACAGTTAGGACCGCACTAAATAGGTGGGCAACTGTCACAGCCTGGTCAAAAGGAGAGCTACTGGCCTAAGCTTATACCGTGATTGGTAGGCACATTCACTGATTTGAACAGGCCTATCTGCGAAAGGTTCACCTTACAATAGGCAAACTTTTCTTTTTACTTAATGTTTCTGTTAGGTCATTATACCTATCAAGCCGTAGCACTAGCTACGATACTTGCGAAAAACCAGGGTAACGTTGTGGCCTCCAAACCCAAAGGAGTTAGACATGGCCACATCTACAGTGTGGGTACGGCTCTGATTGGGCACGTAGTCTAGATCACATTCAGCGTCTGGCTCTTGCAAATTAATGGTGGGGGGTACTTGATCATTAGCCACCGCCATACAAGCAGCGACACCTTCAATGCCACCGGAGCCGCCCAACAGATGGCCGGTCATAGACTTGGTAGAACTCACTGGAATCTGTTTGGCACAATCACCCAAGGCCGTCTTAATAGCGGCTGTTTCAGTCGGATCGTTGGCAGGGGTGCTAGTCCCATGGGCATTGATATAGCTGACTTCGGATGGAGATACCCCAGCATCTTTAAGGGCTAATTCCATGGAGCGCGCGGCTCCAGCTCCACCGGGGACAGGGGCTGTCATGTGGTAAGCATCACAGGTCATGCCATAGCCCACCATCTCTGCGTAAATACGTGCGCCTCGGCTAAGGGCATGGTCTAGCTCTTCTAGAATCAAGATGCCAGCGCCTTCACCCATGACAAATCCGTCGCGCTCTTTGTCAAAGGGGCGACTGGCATGGTCAGGGTCATCGTTACGTGTGGACAGGGCCCTAGCTGAGGCAAACCCCGCAAAGGACAGGGGGGTAATCGCAGCTTCAGTACCGCCACAAATCATGGCCTGGGCATAGCCATTTTGGACGATACGGAAAGCGTCACCAATGGCATTGGAGCCTGCTGCACAGGCTGTCACAGAGCAGGAGTTGGGGCCTTTTGCCCCGGTATGAATTGCAGTGAGACCTGCTGCCATGTTGGCGATCATCATGGGCACCATGAATGGGCTACAGCGGCTGGGTCCCTTGTTGATATATACAGATTGCTGTTCTTCCATGACCTTGAGGCCACCCACACCCGTGCCAATCATGACGCCAACTTGCTCTGCGTTGAGATCGGTGATGGTAAGACTGGCATTGGCGAGGGCCTGTTTGCTAGCTGCGATCGCAAATTGAGCAAATCGATCGGTCCGCTTAGCATCTTTAGCATCCAGATACTCTAACGGATCAAAGCCTTTGACCTCACCAGCAATGCGGCATTTATGCTTTGACGCATCAAATAGTGTGATCGGCCCAATGCCACTTTTGCCGGCCAGTAATCCTTGCCAATAGGCTTCTAAAGTATTACCGATAGGAGTCAGTGCCCCCATCCCAGTAATCACAACGCGTTTTCTTTCAGTAGTTGTCATGGTCATCGACACAAGGGGAACGGTCCCAAGGCATTAAAAAACAAATTCTCAAACAGGCAAGGGCGCTCATGCAGGCGATTTTTCTTTAATAAAGTCAACAGCCGCTTGAACTGTGCCGATGTTCTCAGCTGCTTCGTCAGGAATCTCAATATCAAACTCTTCTTCAAGCGCCATTACTAGCTCTACTGTATCTAGCGAATCTGCGCCCAGATCATTGGCAAAGCTAGCTTCAGGCTTGACCTCGTCGGTTCCAACGCTCAGCTGCTCAGCTACAATCTTTTGAACCTTTCCCAAAATTTCGTCGGCCATAATCTCCAAATCTCCTTTTCAGCAGCAGCAAATATCAAGTCCTAAATCACAGACTTGGAACACTCCATGACGTCAAAACGCCCGTCTGAATTTGGACATTTTTTCATCTTATAGGAAAGCGTGCGCCCTATAGGAGAACCCATTAGTTGCATTTAAGCCAGAGAAAGGGAGCGGACTCGATGGTATCCATCAGTGGACTCTAATTGAATAACCTCTAACTTAAGTATTGGACGGCCCCTGGGCGATCTCCGCTTTAGCGGTGGTTTATTACAATCCATAAACTTTTTACATGTTGCCCCGTTCCCTAAAAACGGCACTGATAGACTGAAACTTGATTGGAGAACTCTTTTGGCTAATTTTGGCTAATGTAAATGACTCTCTCTAGAATGGTAGTCCTCATCACTTTTGAGCTAGCTGCTGAATCTGAGTAGGGTTGACGTGCATTACAGGTCATAGCCAAGCCACTATATAGCTGAAACCGTTTAATAATATTGGAGCATTCCTTCGATGTCTCATTCGGTCAAGATTTACGATACCTGTATTGGTTGCACTCAGTGTGTTCGGGCTTGCCCGACAGACGTATTGGAAATGGTGCCTTGGGATGGCTGCAAGGCCGGTCAGATAGCCGCTTCCCCTCGAACTACAGACTGTGTTGGCTGTAAGCGTTGTGAGACCGCTTGCCCCACTGACTTTTTGAGTATTCGTGTCTATCTGGGTGCTGAGACTACCCGTAGCATGGGTCTAGCCTATTAGGCATTGATTCCATAACAGCTTTCACTCGAAACGTTTACATACTCCTAGCCTCTAGGGGCTAGGTTTTTTTATGGTTCAGATTATTTTGCTCTAGCCTCAACTAATTGAGGCTGCAGGCTGGCTATGTTCTGGTTTGGGCGCGGTCATGGCCGCACCGCGAATTTGCGCACTGCCACTAGGCTCCCGAGTAATCCCACCGCACTGCCGAGGGCCAGCAGTGATGCGGGCAGCAGTATTAGCTGCTTAGGCGTAAATTGTAGACCCACAGCTAGAAATTGTAGAAAATCAGGCTGCTGGGCCGACAGTCGCTGCAGCGACTGGTGCGTACCAATCAATAAAGCCCACGCGATCAAGGCTCCTAAAACGCCAAAGGTAATGCCCTGCAAAATAAATGGCATATATATCCAGGCGGAGGTAGCGCCCACTAGCTGCATGACTTCGATTTCCCGACGTCGAGCCATGACAATGAGTCGGATGGTGGTGGTGATTACTGCGATCGCAGTAAGGCTCAAAATTGCAAGTACTCCCACACTGACATATTGCAGTCCCTGATTTAGTTCCGTCAGGCGCTGCACCGCTTCCGTGACATAGAGCACCTCGTCTACGCCAGCTATATTACCTAGCTGGGACGCTACCGCAGGTACCGCTTCAGAGGTTTTGACCTTAACTTTGATTTCGTCGACTAAAGGATTGCCCTTGAGCTGTTCAGTTGCACCTGGGATGTCGGTAATTCCCAGCTCTTGACTTAGCTGTACCCAGGCGTCTTCTTTGGTTACTGTGACGACATCAGTTACTTCAGCCAGGTTACTGATGCGATCTCTAAGGCTGTCAGCAGTTACGCCACTTTCGAGATAAACCGCAATTTCTAACTGGCTACCAAACTGATTCAGTAAACTTTCCACCTGCCACGTGGCTTGCAGGCTGATACCAAAGAGAAACAACAGCACCATGATGGTACTCACTGCAGCCCAGTTCATCCAACCCCCACGCTGCAGCCCCAACAAGGTTTCCCGCAATAGATAGCTGGTTTTAGTAAAAAACTTACCCATGCTGATTTGCAAACATGCTGAGCGAACAATCAAAACGACGCAGAAAACACAAACAGCCTGATTAAAACATTATCCCAGGGCGTTGTTGTAGGGTTTTTGTGTACATAGCCCCATACATGCACGCGAGTTGAAACTCGAATTGCTAGGATAGGTATTAGATTCATCAGCCTAATCAATTTAACTGTGGGTATTTCAGTCAGCAAAGAAAAGTTAAAGAAGCCCCCCTTGGAGCTGCACTACTTGGGTGACCGGGTGCTCAGAAAGGCGACTAAACGGGTTTCCAAAGTGGATGATGGGATTCGTGACATTGCTTACAAGATGCTGCAGACCATGTACAGCGAAGATGGCATTGGTCTAGCCGCGCCCCAAGTTGGCATTCACAAGCAAATCTTAGTAGTGGATACGGATCCTGAAGAAGCCGCCAACCAACCTTTGATATTGCTCAATCCCAAGATCATTCGCTATAGCAAGCAAATGGCTTGTGGACAAGAAGGCTGTTTGAGCATCCCCAATGTGTTTTTAGATGTCGTACGTCCGGCGGCCATTGAGGTCAGCTTCAAAGACGAAAATGGTCGCCCTCAGAAGATTAAAGCGGATGATCTACTCGCCCGAGTGATCCAGCATGAAATGGATCATCTCAACGGCGTTATGTTTGTTGACCGTGTGGACAATGCTATTGCCCTAGCTCAGGAACTTCAAAAAAGTGGGTTTTCTGCTAATGATGTTAGGAAGGTTGCTTAATTAGGAGAATATTGTGACCCCTAAAAGTGGTTTGTTTTTAGCCGGTACTTGTATTACCGCCATTGCTGGCGTCGGCTCCGTGTTTGAACTCGCCTATGGCGAACCAGACCTGGGAGTGCTGCCCACCAGTATTGTGTTGGCGTTGAGTGTTCCGATTACGGTCATATTTTTTATGGCTGCGGTTAAGGATACGCGAGAAAATCAGCAGTGGTAAATATGGGATCGTACACCGTATAACGCTTCTGGCTACTGATTTGTGGGATAACATTCCCATGTCCTTGCTATCGGTATTGGCTTCACCGAAGAGTCTGAGTCATCTAGAGTGATGTAGTGGTTTGGTAAGATGTGAAGGAATGTATCGTTTTTGAGCTCTTGCTATTAGATAATTCTGAGCTGGCTCCGGTACAGACCTCTACACCTCCGCTTTCTCTAATGAATCTATTGTTTGTGTTCAAGCTGTTATTGACGTTGTCAGTGCTTGGAGTTGCGGCTTATCTGTTGAGCGCCCGACGTTATCAGTCTTCAGATTCAGTGGCTAACTCCTATGACCAGTGGACTGAAGATGGCATCTTGGAGTTTTACTGGGGCGAGCATATTCATCTAGGGCACTATGGGAATCCCCCCCGGTCTAAGGATTTTCTCAAGGCGAAGGCTGACTTTGTCCATGAGATGGTGAAGTGGGGTGGTTTAGAGCGATTAGCTCCTGGTACCACACTGCTGGATGTTGGCTGTGGTATTGGGGGTAGCAGTCGTATTTTGGCTCGGGACTATCAGTTTGATGTCACGGGGGTAACCATTAGTTCTCAGCAGGTGCAGAGGGCGCAGCAGCTAACACCAACGGACGTCACTGCTCAATTTAAGGTAGATGATGCCATGGCACTATCGTTTCCAGATGCCAGTTTTGATGTGGTGTGGTCGGTAGAAGCAGGTCCACATATGCCTGATAAAGCTTTGTTTGCCAGGGAACTGATGCGGGTCCTAAAGCCTGGTGGTCTTTTAGTCCTAGCGGACTGGAATCAGCGGGATGATCGCCAGGTACCTTTAGATTTTTGGGAAAAGCCAGTGATGCGCCAGCTGCTAGACCAATGGTCCCATCCCGCATTTGCCAGTATCGAAGGATTTGCTGAAAACCTAGAAGCGACCGGGTTTGTGCAGGGGGATGTGGTGACGGCAGACTGGACCCAAGAGACGCTGCCTTCATGGCTAGATTCTATTTGGCAGGGAGTGATACGCCCCAAGGGCTTGATCCGCTTTGGTTTCTCTGGTCTGATTAAATCGTTGCGAGAGGTGCCTACCCTGTTGCTGATGCGATTGGCTTTTGGAGCCGGTCTCTGTCGATTTGGCATGTTCCGTGCGCTCAGAGCGCAAACAACGCCTGATAGTAGTTCGCAACAGTTCGCGGCATCGTCTAGCTCTCCTATATAAGCTCAATTCTATGGGCGTCATTATTATCGTTGGGGCCGGACCTGCGGGGGCAAGCTTAGCCTTCTTATTAGCTCGAGCGGGTCTTCGAGTCACCTTACTGGAACAGGAAACTACCTTTGACCGAGTCTTTCGCGGCGAAGGCCTGATGCCTGCGGGTATGAAAGCCCTGGCTCAAATGGGGTTGTTATCCCTTTTACAAACAGCGATTCCTCAGCGTCGACTTGAGTCTTGGAATATCCATCTGGGTGG
This sequence comes from Cyanobacteria bacterium P01_B01_bin.77, assembly GCA_039028535.1. Lineage (GTDB taxonomy): Bacteria > Cyanobacteriota > Cyanobacteriia > Phormidesmidales > Phormidesmidaceae > Leptothoe. The sequence continues at coordinate 12,342 of JBCCHX010000030.1, read as the reverse complement.
GAAGGAAGTTTTCACTATTCCTGAACCAAATCTGGGTGACCTATCTCTCAGTATTGTTTCTCAACCGGCTCTGCTGCAAACACTGGTGGATGAGGCTGCAAAATATGACGGCTTTGAGTTTAGGGCTGGCTGTCAGGTTCAAGAACTACTTTGGAAAAATGACCGTGTTGTTGGTGTTCAGGTAAAGGCAGGGAATCAAGTCTCCAAGCTGCATGGTGACTTAGTGATTGGCTGTGATGGTCGTGGCTCCTTGGTGCGTCGAAAAGCGGGATTAAAGATCAACCTTCAACCCGATCAATATGATGTGCTGTGGTTTAAGCTGCCAGCTCCTGAACCGTTGAAAAACACCTGTCAGTTTTATCTAATGGCCAAGGCCCAACAGCATCCGGCCAGTTGCTATACCTCATGGGATGGACAACTGCAGTACGGTTTAATCTTGCCGAAGGGAGGGCTGGGCAAGTTAAGTGATGCGGACTGGTTAACTGTGGCAGCTCGCCCTGCCCCCGATTGGTTGGCTGAGCATGTGCTGTCCCAGAGAGAAGCGGTCACTGCTCCGGTTCGATTAAATGTGGTTGTGGGGCGATGTTCTCGTTGGTGGGTTCCAGGTGTTTTGCTACTGGGAGATGCAGCCCATCCCATGTCACCGGTTAGGGCTCAAGGAATTAATTTAGCGCTGCGGGATACCATTGTTGCTACTAATCATTTGGTCCCTGCCTGGCAAGTAGGCTCAGCAGCCTTTGATGACGCACTACAATGTATTCAGCAGGAACGACTGCCGGAGGTGGTGCGATCGCAAACTCTACAGCTACGAGAAGCCAACGGCCTCAGAGTAATCCGCTCGTCTCCTTGGAAATTAGCGATGGCCCAGCGCATCTTACCGTGGGTGGGCTCTCTACGACCTGTACAAAAGGCCTGGCTAGCACGCCAGCACGATTTGCGATACGGCTCATATCCTGTGGAGTTAACTGTCAATTAGGTCTTGGAGCATTGGCTCAGCGCAAGTAGTCAATAATTCCCTGAGCAATAGCATCAGCAATCTGTTCACGGGCCGCATTACTGCGAAAGCGGGCTGAATCCTCACGACCGGTGATGAACCCGGTTTCTACGAGCACGGCTGGCATTGACGTATTACGCAGAACATAAAAACGCGCCTGACGCACGCCGCGATCGCGCAGATCGGTACTACTTAGAATACTTCTCTGGATAGATTGGGCTAAACTGCGCCCCGTTGAAAAATAGTAGGTCTCCAGACCATTTACCTCAGGACGGCTGAGGCTGATGGCATTGGCATGGATACTAACAAACACAGTGGCGTTGGCGCGTTCTGCAATGTTTACCCGAGGTTGCAAATCTACTTCTACATCGCTGTTGCGGGTTAAAGCTACCCGATAGCCTCGCTGTTCCAAGGTGCGCTGGACCCGGCGAGAGATAAATAAATTAATTTCCTTTTCCAGGAGACCATTGCCAACAGCGCCTGGATCACGCCCGCCGTGACCCGGATCGAGCATCACCAACACCTCTCCACGGCGAGCAGGTGTGGTGGGCGTGGTGGGTGATGGCGTGAGTGTGGGGACACCGGTAGTTTGAACAATGCGCGCATCAAGACCCGCGTCCTTCAACCGTCTTTGTAAGTTATTAGCCCGAGACTGTTCGCGAAAACGCCCAGCCTGGATCACAGCTTGACCATCTACTGTCGTGCGAAAGGCACCAGACTCAATCGCATTTACTCGCGATCTCACCACCGCAGAACTCCCTGGTACGATCACCTGGTAAATGATGTCGCCTGATGGTGGCGTGGGTCTAGTGGGGATGCTGACTGGCTCCGTTTCTACAATCTGGGCAGAGAGTCCGGCTTGGATCAGCCGCTGACGTAGCTCATTGGCCCGAGCCTGTTCACGAAAACGCCCAGCCTGAATCACAGTTTCGCCATTCACCGTGGTGCGAAAAGCACCCGGTTCGATGGAGTTAACCCGCGATCGCAAAATAGCGGAACCTCCCGGTACGATGACCTGATAGTCAACATTGGTATTATTGCCAGGGGCTGGCAGACTGGGACGGGGTAACGGATTGCTGCTCGGCGGAGTGGGTAATGGCGAGGGGGTGGGCGTTGGCTGAGGTGTGGGGCGTTCAGCGCCAGAGGCTGCAATGACGGCATCCAGCGATTGATTATTGGTCAGATAGATATGCCCTAGGGTTTGACCGTTAAACACTCGTCGGGCCATACTCCAACCGGCATCTAGCTGGAGTTTGACAAAGTCATTGGCGATGCCGGTAGACCTGCCCACCTCCAATTTGGGTAACCCCCTTTGTAAAGGGCTTGGAGCAGCTACTAGCACCAAAACATCGCCCTGCTTTTCCACCTGGAGCCGGTAGCGTGACCCCAAATCTTCTCCACCAATACGAATGGAGTAACCATTACTGTCAGAGCTGCGGCCACAGATACCGGTAAAATCAAACGTTAGCAAGAGGGGATCGATAGTCGTCGGATTCCCAGCCTCCTCCTGCCAACAGCGCCTGACGGAACTCAGTTGCTCAATAATCAACAGCTTGTACAATCGGCCATTGCTGATGGGTTCTGCGATGGCTACGACACGGTCGTCTCCAATCGGCTGCTGGTCAAATTGGGCCGCTGATGCGCTAGACGGCATGATCGCTGCACCACAAACGGTGGCAGCCACAGCCGACAGTGTGGTGAGTTGACGGAGGAGTGATTTCATATCCCTTGGGGTCGCGGGTAAGGAGACAGACTATCTGGACAAGACATTACAGGAAAAACAAAATAAGCGCCTAACGGATGTTTACGTAGTTTTCGGCAAAGATTGCCCATTCGGTTAGAAACTATATCAGTTCGTCAGCTGTCTGTGATGAGATTTGACTGTGAGTAACGTAACCCCCCTAATACATCAGCCTATGTGCAAACTGTAATGTGAAACTTTGGGGGGTGTCACAGCTAAGTCTGAAGTTTTTTAGAAGAAATCCTGGTGATATCCTATGGGGAAATTGGACCGGTGAATTAGGCTGAGAATGCTGAAAATATAGATTGCCCCCCATAGACTGTCCCACTGGGGGGGGGGGGAATTGAGGGTTTGAATTGAGGGTTTGAGCCTACACCCCTTTAAAGTTTGCTCTAATTTGCTCTAAATTTCACTCATCAGCTGTAACAGGGCATCGGTAGAAAGTTTGCCTGTGATATCAGTGCCTTCTAGGAGACTGTCAGCCAGATCTCGTTTTTTATTGTGCAATTCCACAATTTTCTCCTCGATGGTGCTCTTTGTGACTAAACGATAAATGGTGACTGGACGGGTTTGACCAATACGATGGGCGCGATCAGAGGCCTGATCTTCGACGGCTGGATTCCACCAGGGGTCCATATGGATGACATAGTCAGCGGCGGTAAGGTTGAGACCCGTACCGCCAGCTTTAAGGCTGATTAAGAACACATTGCCGTCACCTGCTTGAAACGCATCCACCCGCTGTTTGCGCTGCTTGGCCGGGGTACTGCCGTCTAGATACTGATAGGTGATATTTTGCTCATCCAAGTAGTTACGTAAAATTGTCAGATGATCGACAAACTGACTGAAGACTAAGGCTTTATGGCGATTACTGAGGAGTTCTTCGAGGACTTCGCCAAAGAGTTCGAGCTTGGCACTGGTGATGGTCATTTCTGGCATTACCAGCTGTGGGTTACAGCACATGCGGCGCAGTCTAGTAATTTCGGCCAGAACCTGAAGATGTTTGGCTCCCGCTTTGGCATCAGAGGAGGAGAGTTTTGAGATCGCATCCCGCCTCAGGGCCTCATATAGCGCCTTCTCCTCACCACTCAGTTCCACATGAAGCGTAATCTCAGTACGTGAAGGCAGTTCATCCAATACCTGAGACTTCGTCCGTCGCAGCATAAACGGCTGAATCAGCTTCTTCAGCTGTAGCCGTGCCTGTCTATCTTGATGACGTTCAATCGGTGTGGCAAATCGCTGATTAAAGTTATCCAAAGAACCCAGTAAGCCAGGATTAATAAACCGAAAGAGATTCCATAACTCTCCCAAATGATTTTCAATCGGTGTGCCCGTGGTCAGTACCTTAAAGCCACCTTTGAGCTTCATCGCAGCTTGAGAGCGTTTAGTGGCGCTATTTTTAATGGCTTGAGCCTCATCTAATATGATGGTCTGCCACTCTACTTCTGCCAAAAGAACTCCCACTTCCGGCTGTTGCAGGAGACCATAGCTACACACCAACAGATCAAACCCACCCAGCTGATCAATCACAGCTTGGCGATCTCCACTGCCCAACTGCACCACATTCAGTGTGGGCGCAAACCGCTGAGCTTCGCTAATCCAGTTGGAGCCAACGCTGGTGGGAGCCACCACCAAGGTTGGCCCCTCAGGAGCCCGTAATAAAATGACTGCTAAAGCCTGTAGAGTTTTACCCAGGCCCATATCATCGGCGAGACAGGCCCCTACTCCCCAATGAGCCAGCTGTGCCAGCCACCGAAATCCTTCTTGCTGATAGTCTCGTAATTCGACTTGAAGAGTAGACGGAATTTCTGGGGCAATCTTTTTAGACTCTTTGAGCTTTTTAATATGAGACTTCCATCGCTTATCAGCCTTGAGTTCGCCCACTTCGTCCAGAGTCTCCTCCAAGGCTAAAGCCGCTAGTGGATGAAATCTAGCTCCTTTTCCATGGCGTTCTGAATAGGCACTAAACTCATCTAAACGTTTACGAAAAGCTTCAGTTAGGGCCAAAAATTGACCATCCCCAATGGGAACAAACCGGCTGGATGTTTGTTCTAGTAGCGATAACAGTGCTTGCATATCCATGACGCTGCCATCGTCTAACTCCAGCTCACCGCTGACTGCAAACCAATCTTGTTCCTGTTTGATTTGCAGTCGCCAACCATCGATACCGGCCTTATTACGAATTTTAAGTTTCTCTCCTTCAGGCCATTCTAAAACAATATCTTCTTCGATAGCTTCAAGCTGCAACAACAACTCTAGACAGGTCTCAGGTTCATCTAATATCCATTCCCCCTCAGCTTCTTCCCCTAATTGCATAGCTGGGCAAGCCTGCTGTACATCTTGGGCCAGACGCTTTTCCATGGCTAAATCCCGTGTGGCCTGGGAGCGCTTACCATCGATTTCTGCAATTACTGTTTTGCGGCCAATGCCGGGGGGATAATACGCACCAGAATTAGGAAACGGTCGCGTCAGCATAGATAGCTTTAAACCATCGCCTGCAGGCATCAGGTGAACATGGGGCTTGGCATCGGCTTCGATAGCCTCCACATCATCCATGTCACCACCAATGTCAGAATGAATCGTGACCAAACTAGACACTGACTGAATTGCTGCTAGCACCTGTTCTTGCCCCGCTGCCGGCACTGTGAGCTGGTTGCGTTTACCCAAAATCTCAGCAATTTTTTGATGTTCGGAGGTTATCTCCAACACTTTGATTCGGGTTGGTGTTTCTTTAAACAGGGTAATACTATCCCCTGGACTAACGGCGGGCTCCATCCGCAGTGTGAGCATGCCGTCATTAGCTTGTTCAATTATCAGTTCCGGTGTTGCCGCAATAATCTCCACACGTACCGTAGGAGAATCTTCCCAGAAGACCAACGGATGACCCACTAGGCTTTTGATCGCATCGCGATTCAGCGTATATTGAGAGCTGGAATAATAATCGTATTTAATTTGATTACACACCTGGAGATCTTGACTCGTGAGATAGTCAAATTCCGATGTATTCTTGGCTAATCGACTCAGAGCGACTACACGCCCCTTTGTCCAAGCACCTTTGGTACTTAACTTTTGTTCTTTTGGCTGTAAGAGCCAATGTTTAGTATATAGAGTCAAGAACCAGGCCAGTCGGCGCTCACCTTTAGCTTGACTAGTGGTCGTGGTGCCTACAACATTTGTCAGTGCTTTAAGGCTGAGTTCCCAAGTACTCTGGGGCTGTAGAGTATCAACGATGGAGTAACTAATAGGGCGTTGCTCAGCCCACTGACTATAGTCACTTTCAGGAACAATCCGGCTCAACATTTCAGCTGCTTCAGTAGCAAACCAATTGAGACCCACATCTTGAGCTTGTTCTGCAAATAGTGCTAAGGGACGAGGTAAAACAGCTTTAGCTTCATCCTCATCTAGCCAGTAAAGACACAGCATGCTAAAAAGCATGCCAAAACTATCGTCTGGATCGTCCCCGTAACATTCAATCATTTCCATCAATGGCTGGCGCAAAGAGAGCTGTCCTTGTTGCAGCAGGGACAGCTGGTTGAGTAGCCGATAGGTGTTACTCAGCCAGTATCCAGATCCTTGAGTTAAAGGTTCACTCACCGCAACAGCCTGTTTGAGTTGTTTTGGCTGGCCTGATTTAAGTAGGGCCAGGATATAGAAGATACCGGCAATTCCGCCAATAACGGCCTTTTTACTTAATTGCTGACGGGCTATCTTAGTTGCTTTTGCATAGTAGTCTAAGGAAAGTTTGTGGTCTCCTTGTAGGAGAGCTAGCCAACCACGTAGGGCAGTCCCGTAGGCTTGATGTTCATCAACAATTTTATCGAGAAGGGCTTCTGCTTCTGCAAGCCAGTTCCGTAGGAGATATTGCTCCACTAGCAAAAACTCAAGGTCACCCGAACCGTCTGCATTTCCTTCTAATAGATTGAGTAAATCATCGGCGGGCTCTAACATCCCCGTGGCATCAATGAGAAGTCTTTTCAAGACCATGCCATAGTATTCTGAAGGGAGTTGGCGGAGCCATTCTGCTTCAAATGGATTGTTGGCTACCGCTAATAGGAAATCTTCTAGATCAATAGGTGTGGCGTAATAGTTATAGTTGCTATAGTCGAGAAAAAGCTGGGGTAGGGCCTCATAGTCTGCTTGATACAAGGCAAGGCGCGCTTCCCGGTACAGCTCATCTTTGGACCGACAGATATGACGTACCCGATTAATGTGGGTACGTCGAGGACGCAGCGTACTGATAACTGCCTCGGCCAGCGGTGTAAAAATGTCGAGGTCTAGGGCATTCCGAGTCACCATTTCTATAATGAAAGGATGACATTGGGGCAGATGCCCCTCGCCATGGATGATGAGCTGGTCGTTGAGTAAGTTGGCAATCTGGGTTTTGAGATTGCTGGGGGTAATTTTTTTGCCTGTTTTGGTGGTGGTGCCAACGTAGTTTAGGGCGGTAGCTAGGTTGGTAAGGGTGGTCGGGCCGTAGAATATTGAAAGTAGTTGAACAATGCTTTTGCGTAAAGGATTTTGCTGTTGATAGGTGTCAAAGAGTTGCGATCGCAGCTCCTCAAACTCCAGCTCATCATCCATCCAGCTATCCATCAGACTCACCAGCCAAAACGTTCCTAAACTGTTAATTATATAGGCTACGGCCTATTAACCAACACTTTGAAGAATGGTTTAAGAGATGGGCGTAAAATTACGACGATGCTGTGGCTATGCCCCCGTTCCATCAAAAGCAGCGCATAGCGTGCTCGGCGGCTTGCTTAAGATATACCGCTGTGATTTAAGGTATACACGGCTCTATGGAATGATTCACTGGTCAATATTTTTCGATTGAACTCATATGGAGTTGACTCGAAAATGAAATATCCGTAGCTTGAGCTTCGACTTCGCTCAACTCTCGAAGCTTGAAGGTTGAGCGAAGTCGAAACCAGGTTGAGTGGGGACATTACTTAGCCGCAGAGTGAATGCCTCTATATCTTATGGTTCCTGGACATAATCAAGAGCTGCTTGAATACCCTGGCAATCAATCTTGAAGTCATCCTTGTAAGGTGATTTTAGAGAAGTAGGAGTTTCGTCAGAAAAGTCTACCGCTTCCAGCATTGTGGGAGTGATTTGACCACGAACGCCACACCATTTGCCATTAAATACGGTGGCCAGCTCACGAAATCCATAATCAATCCAGCCAGGAGATATAAGCTCAATAACTTTGATGCCACTACCAAAACTGGCATTTTCCTGTAGTCCTAAACGGTTAAATATAATGTTGTTTACAGCTGCGCCATGAACCGCAACAATCACCTTAGCGTCTCTAATGATTGACCATTTCTCAGCTACAGAAAAATCCTCAAAGTAGCAAGTTTGAAATCCTTTCTTTGTTAGAAACTCAGTCACCTCATCGTTGTTAATTAATCCACGATTCCCTCTTCGAGGAATAAAAACTTTGTCGAATCCCATTTTTTTATATCCTGGGAAATCAATGTCGAAAAGCTGTGGCTTGATTGTATAAAGCTTATGGGGGGAAGGGGAAACAGTAACAACTTCGCCACACACGGTATCATCTGTACTGATCAATGGAATACCGAATGAACCATACATATCTTTGACAAAGTCATATTTGAGCGCACCACTATCTAAAATGACATGGATATCAATCTCTTCTTGTAAATTGTCTCTGAGCACCTTTCGAGCAAATAGTACTACAGCCGCAAGATCAATAATATGGGAAAGGTTTTTATACGTATCCCAGCGAGCATCAAATATAAATTTTCCAGAATAATCCAGCTTTTTCTCACCTTTAAAGCGCTTAGCAACAGCGTGATATAATTTTCGCTTAGGCCCTAAACTTTGAAATGTTATCTCGCCTGTGTGAACCTCAACTTGGAACTTAGTTGGTGGAGTGGATTCTTCAGGCAGTAATATCTGCTCAATTGATGGAGCCCAAGTGTTGAACGTGCCAGTTGGAAAGCCAAACAACATAGAAGGTGGAACTTTAAATCCTGGGATTTCTTGATAAAACTGTTTGCTCATTTTATTCCTTTAAAGATAAACATAATAGTAGCTAATAAGCCGATTAACTTATCTAAAGTCCAGCTGTCTTGCAATCAGAGAAATATCTCTTGTTGTAAGAGGGTGAAAATAATGAATGGGGCATATACATTATCGAATGTCTTCTTGCATTAAGTAATACTCAGGGGATACTGACGTTTTTATCTTAAGTAAGGTCAAGACCCTCACTGTAGAATTGCTTAATGAGATTAATTCGATTCATATACGCCGTATCTCTATCATGCAGCTCTCCAGATCTATAGGCATTTTGAATCAGCTGAGAAAGTTGAATCCGATCAGAGTTCATATTAACCAGTAGCTGAGACAATCCCTCCCAATCATTAATAGGTGTGAACAAACCGCCACCATAGGTTTTGACAAGACCTTCAGGATACACACCTTCATAGCCGATTAAGGCACATCCTGAACCTAAAGCTTCTAGCAAGCATCGAGGAGACTCACGTGTTTTATGACAAAAAAGAAAAATATCTGATTCGCTTAATATTTTCAGGAGTTTTTTTCGCTCAGAAACAAAACCAGTAAATTGAATATGTTCTGTTATGTTTAACTTCTGGGCTAAGGACTGCATTTCTGCTAGCAAAGAACCATCACCGATCCAAGTAGCTTCAAGATTAACGCCACTTTTTATAGCTGCATCAAGGGCATAAATCCAATCCAAAGGCCCTTTTAATGCTCCTGCTCGTCCTGCATAGCAAATTTTAAGAGCACGCCCTTGCTTTAGTTCAGTTATCTGATGCTCTAGCTGTGAAGAGCTGATGCGCTCTTCTTTAGTCATTGTGACATGATAAATTTGATGAGAGACCTTTGGCAAAGGAGAATATTCATCATAAACATCTTGACCTTGGAAAAAAGCCAAACCTGCGTTCTTTAGAATCGTTGAATATTTTTTCTCGAAGGGTTTTATCGAACTATACTCTTTAATGTAGCGTTTCCATTTTGATTGATCTTGAATGCTAAAACGCATTCTTTCAGGATAAACAATATCACCCGAAATCACATATGGGCGCTTCATTTTGATGGCTTCAGTACTGGCAAGTGTAGCCCAATCACCAATTAATGAAGAAGGTGAAAATTCGAGATAACTTGCTTTTCGTATATAATCCCTTAAAATTTTACGAACACTAGATTTATGGTATATAAATCTATGAAATTTATAAGCATATGGTAGAGGAAGGACTTCTAATTTAGATGCCCATTGAGGGAGTTGATTAATTGGTCTACAATTCTTCAATCCTGAATCGGGGTTATCCTGTGTAATCGTAGAGATAGGACAGGCAAAGACAACTTTATCAAAATTTTCCGTATAAAGCTTTAAAGCATCAGCCCAATCAACATCAATAAATAGGTCACCCTCTATTTCTTTAATAATGCTAGGAAAAACCTGAAGAATCATTCCAGGTGATTTCATTGTAATGCTCCTAAATACATTGGTTTGTATAAAAAATCTCTAAAATAAGAAATAACAAGTTTATATTAGGTCTAGTAGAAACTTCAGTAAGGTAGAAAATATCCTCAAATTTTTCTAGACAAAATAAATGGCAATTACCTAAACAATATAAAGCAGTCAGCAACTTTAGCTTTTTGTGATTTAATTGCTAGCTGCTGACATAGCCCTTAACTTTCTGGGCGATAACTTTTTAGCCGAAATGGAAGTTGAAATATAAATCACCCAAAAAAGGTTAGTGTTCCACAATAAATAGCTCTCTGTAACATTGTTAATAGTGATAAATATTGCAAATGCTAGTGGCCAAATTTGCTCTGTCATTGTAGCTGAATAAGCTAATTTGAATGAGTGAACCCAAAGCTTAATCAGGCTAATAGCAAAACAAAAACCACCTATAAGTCCAATATCTAATAATAAATCGATGTATCCATTATGGGCATGTGGCGCAGTGAAACCAAATGCAGCAACCGCATTACTGACCTCGTCCTGTGTTTGACTACCAAGGAACCAAAATGCACCTCGCCCAAAGCCTAACCACGGCCTCTCTGCAATATGTTCTAAGGAAACACGCCAGATGTCAGTTCGCCCTGTCAGAGTTGGATCTCCCCCAATAGCAGATAGTAAGAAGTGCCACTGACTTATTATTAATGTGAGAACTGCATAAACAACTAAAACAATAATTGGAAGAATAATAGCTATTATCTCACCCTTCCATCGAGAACGAATATAAAATGTAATTGCCAGAGGGATAAAAATGGAGAGAACTAAACCTGTCTTGGATGTTGTTGCTAAAACAAAGATAATGGCAACTCCAAAGACTAACCAACCCATTAAGCTAGACTTCTTTTCTGACTTGTCTAGTGCTAATGAGAAAGAAGCCAAGGCTGCGAGAATACCATAGGCGCTGGCATCATTTTTGTGGTCAAAAATCCCTCGAAAAAGACCCTCTTCACTAATTCCCATGGAAGGCATAGTAGCTGCAACCACAAAGCTGAGAAACATTGCCATCGACAGAGCAATAATCAAGAAATTAAGTTGCTGTCTTAGTGTGAAGCGAGTTGAAAGGTATATTCCAAATGCAGACATTTGAAACAGCTCTGTCTTAATCAATTCGGTAGTATAGTCAGCATATTCTGACCAAATAAATGATATCGCAGACAGAAAAACCACTATTAAGATCCATTTATCTTTTTTAATTGTATTGAGAGCTTGTACTCCTAATAAAATTAGAAAGAAAAATGCAAATGCTCCAGTTCCATATCTAAAGAGAGAAACTAACGCTGGGGAAACTAAAAGATTTACCCCCCTTGTAAAGTAAAGGAGACTGCAAATTACAAATATCTTCTCACCATAGAAAAAAATCTGGCTCACTGGTAATAATGCAAATTAATGCTCTAAATGAATATCAAAAATGAAGACAATTAGTGACTAGCTGATACAACTTCTTGATAACTTCCTGATTTAATAATTTCTCCCGACTGCAGCATGTAGACATAATCGCACTTTTCAATTGTAGAAAGTCGATGAGCAATAATAATCAAGGTTTTTGTACCTGCGAGGGCGCTAATTGACTCACTCACTAACTGCTCTGTTTCATTGTCAAGGGCTGAAGTTGCCTCGTCGAGCACTAAAATCTCTCGCTCATGATATAGAGCACGGGCAATCCCAATTCTCTGACGTTGGCCGCCAGATAAACGAACTCCCCTTTCTCCTACTACGGTATTAATAGTTTCGGGTAAAGTGTTAATGAAATCGCCAAGTTGAGCTGCCTCAATTGCTTTCTGAAGCTTAGTCTGATCGATAAGTTCATCTGGCACACCAAACGCTATATTTCGTTCAATAGTATCGTCCATTAAAAATATAGTTTGAGGAATATAGCCGACTAAATTTTGCCAGGCACGTATATCCTTGTAGATTGATACATTATCAACTCTTACATCTCCACCATTTGGAACCAAGAGACCGAGAATAAGATCAACCAAAGTTGTTTTCCCAGCCCCTGATTTACCAATAAAGGCAATCGACTGCCCCTTTTTTATCACAAGAGAAAGGTCGTTGAGGGCAGGCGTCTCAACTTCAGGATAGCTATACGTCACTTGGCTC
>JBCCHX010000029.1:0-82456 GCA_039028535.1 Cyanobacteria bacterium P01_B01_bin.77 | reverse complement strand
TTTTGGGGGGGGGGGCCACCTTCTTTCTTCGGATAAAAAACAAAGCGATTTTTTCTTTTATGTTGGCCCTCGGGTTTGTTGGCCTCCCACCCGTTTTTTTATATTTTCCTTGGGGGCTGCACGCTTCCAATTAGAGATCATGAGCTAGAGAAGACAAGCAAGCTGAGCAAAGAGTTAATCAGCTTCAGGCGAATAGATTTCGGTGGCGTCTTTGTCTGGGATGACAGGACTTGAAGGGGATTCAATGCTTTTTGCCTGGGCTGCAGGTGAATCTTGATAGAACTGATAGAGGGCCTGGCTGTCTTCAAAACTATCTTCAAAGTCACGATCGTCGGTCAGGGCATAGAGCAGCCCTTTCTGGAGCAGCCACTGAGCCACTAACATAGCTCCTGTGTGGTTGTAGTCCCGCTTTTGCTGTAGCCACTCCAGCACAGCTTTACCCGTAAAGTAGGTAGACGGCACATCCGGCTGGTCTGGAATTGGCTGTAATGTAATCCCCTGGGGACCGCGCATCGCTTCAGCTAGGGCTTCCACGTCGAGATTGGCTAACAGGTCAGGTAGGGGAGCCGTCTGGTCCGTCGTTTGCTCGGGCGATTGGTTCGCTGTGGGGTCACCGGGCATGTTATTGGGCGAGACAACTGGAGGAGTGGGTACTCTAGATGACAGAGACTCCGAGGGTAACGTGGTGAGGTAGGGGCTTGAGACACCGATGGCCTGCTGTTTGAGGATGGCTAAAAGTTCGTCTAACTGGGGCGATCGCAAATTCATATCACATTGAGGAAACGGCACTTCAAGCCCGTAGTGACGCAGGCTAGCCTCGATGGCATAGTTCAAATCGCTCTTTACCCGAAACTGTTTGCGCGGATCGCCGGTCCAGGCCATGATTTCAAAATTGAGGGAGCTATCGCCAAAGCTTTGAAACCAAACTTCTGGCTCGGGCCGCAGCAACACTTCAGGATGTCGTTTGACTGCTTCCAGCAATGCCGTTTTTACCCGAGCAATGTCAGACCCATAGGCAACACCCACTGGCACCCGTAGCCGAGAGATAGGATCACCATGACTCCAGTTGATAACTTCACTCTCTAAAAAGCGAGAGTTTGGCACAATAATGGTGACTTTATCGAGCGTGTTAATCTCGGTGCTGCGAGCGCCCACTTGTTTGACAATGCCAACCAGATCACCAATTTTTATAAAGTCTCCCACTTGAATCGGGCGCTCTAGCGTGATGATAAAGCCGCTAATAAAGTTGTTGGCAATATTCTGGACGCCAAAGCCAATTCCTACACCGAGCACGCTGGCTAAAATGGTTAGGGAGCTGACATCAATGCCAAATGTCTGCAATAGAACAATCAGGCCTAAAAAGAGCAGGCTGTATTGAACTAAGATCCCAATAATATCTTGCAGTCGAGATTCTACCCTGGCTCGTTCAAGGATGTACACACGAAAGAGCTGGGCAATCATTCGAGCGGCAAACCACAGGCTAATGGTTAGCCCCAGCAAGATCACCAGGCTCAGAGCAGAATATTTTTGATCACCTAAGGTAATGCTCTCAATGGTGAGCAGAGTGTAAATGGTGTGCCGCCAAATCCGAATCTGAGGAAACAGACCGGTAAGGTAGACCAACGTAAACAGCCACAGTCCTACTTTTAAGCCCAGGAGCCCCAGCTGCCAGAAGAATTTAATGGGGCTTTCCCAAACTATCAGTGGGTTAGCGGGAGACGTAAACCATCGGTTCAACAAGCGAGAGCTGCGGCGGCTAAAAGTACGCAGGGCAATGTGGAGTGCGATCGCAACTCCTAGGGCCACCAAACTATAAATCAAGGCCCGCTGAAAATAGGCCGGACGTAGCTCTCCTTGTCCCCGACGCAGCGCTGGTTGTAAAATCTTTGCCCAGTCTTCGGCCTGACGAGCGAGGGAATAGCTGGGGGTTCTGAGATCAGCCTCTGTAACAGTCGCTAGGGTGTTGCCGCTGTATCTACTGCGCAACAAAACAGGTTTGTCTTCCTCGACAACCACCTCAATTTCAGTAGGTTGAGAGAGTTTTACCTCTTCTTGCAGCCGTTCATTGATGTTCTGAGCTCGTTTAGCGGCGGTAAAATTTCCGACTCCTTGAACCTCAAGTACCTTGCGACCGTTGACGACAACCGGCGCAGTGGAGTTGGTATTAAGCAGCGTCAGTTGGGACTGAGCGGGGGCTGAAAATCCCCCCCAGATCAAAACAACTAGGAGGGTTAGATATAGCCACCCCCAGCGGCTCGCACGCCGACGTCTAGGCCGTTGTGGAACTCTCAGTTGGTCTCTCAGTTGGGGTCTCAAGGGCACTAATTTCCGTATGGTGCGATCGCTAATTTGAGGAATGGGTCGATCTGGATTTTAAAGTGATTCTGACGGGGCGGGTTCAACGGGAGGCTGTGCCTGATTGAGTAATGCCTGGGCCGCAATCCACAACCCCACACCCATTAGAAGTAGAACAATCCCCCCCAGCAGCCAACCCAAAATAGCATTAGGGGCTTTAGCGGCCTCCATTCTGGCCACATGGCTATACTCGCGATTCAGCTCAGTAGAATTCGTATCAGCACGATCAACGATCACAGCCGTCATCTTAAACGGGCCGATTCTAATCGTGTCTTTAGGGGTAAACAGCTGTCCCGTTTGCTGAATCGAGCGGCCATTGAGAAATGTGCCATTAGCGCTTTGGTCTGAGATATAAAGCTGACGGTTGGTCATGGAAATGATGGCATGGTATCGAGATACCTGTTGATGCTCCAATTCCAGATGGGATACCGGTAGATGCTCTAAGCGGGCTGGCATTTTGCTCGCTTCACGACCAATGGCCACTGGCAGCTGACGGGACGCATATCGAGATTCTCCGGTTACCGGATCTTCCCAGTTAAGTTGGACAACGACCGGTTCGCCTGACATGGGGATAGTAAGTGATACAACGGAGTTCGAAGACGATCTTACTCTACTAATCATCCGGTGTTCTCGGTCTTGCCCATGGCTTATGGGGACGAAATTAGCAGAAGGCTGAGGGAAGTCGTACGCGAAGCGTTTCCTATGGAAATAGCCCGGCTCAAGTGGAATTTATCTAATCTCTGCTTCTTTATTCAGTTCCTATGTCCCACCGCTGGTGGTCGGTCAACAGGACTGTCTATCGTAGATTCTAGTATCTACGTAAAATCGCTAAGTTAGCATTGTTCATCTGCTCAACTTTTTTGATGATTGCCTGCCGAGGGCGTGGGGCACTTATGGCAAACGGTATATGTAAAGCAACGTCAGGCAGTATTGCCCGTGGGGGCGTCCTATGAACCTGATGCAATTATTAGTTAAATCCAAAGAAACCCTAGGAGGACGGTACAAACTGATCCAGCCTCTGAGCCAGGGTGGGTTTGGCCATACCTTTATCGCAACTGATCTACATTTACCCGACCATCCCACCTGTGTAATCAAGCAGCTCAAGCCCCACTTGCAGGATTCTGGGAGCCTGCAAGTGGCTAGACGGTTGTTTGAAACCGAAGCACGAGTGCTTTATCAGCTGGGGGAGCATACCCAAATTCCCCGATTGCTGGCTCACTTTGAAGATGGTCAAGAATTTTATTTAGCCCAAGAGCTCATTGAAGGGAATTCCCTATCGGATTTGATTCGACCAGGGCAGCCGTGGTCTGAAGCACGGGTACGTCAGCTGCTCAGCGAGATTCTGACTCCCCTGACTTTTGTCCATGAACAAGGGGTGATTCACAGAGACCTAAAACCCTCAAACCTGATCCATCGGCGGGCCGACGACCACATCGTGTTGATCGACTTTGGCGCGGTTAAGCAGGTGAGCGAACGGCGTTACAATGGCCCAGCCACACGCACTATTTCCATTGGTACCCAGGGCTATATGCCCAGTGAGCAGCTGGCTGGCAATCCATGGTTTAGCAGCGATATCTATGCGGCCGGGATGATTTGCCTGCAGGCGCTGACGGGGACAGCGCCTCATCTGATTAAGCGAGACCCTCACACGAGTGAAGTGGTTTGGCAAAGCCCCGATCTAGATATCAGCGCCGATTTTAAGTCGATTTTGGCGCGCATGGTTCACTACGATTTTCGAGATCGCTATCCGACAGCAGCAGCGGCACTGGCTGAGCTACAGGCATTGCCAGAGATCACCAACGAGGCTTTAGTGGCCCCATCGAAGATCGATATCCCTATTCAAACGCCGACCCAACCGCTAGATATTAGAAAACTAGGGACACCTGTATCTTCCCCATCGTTGCAACCTGCCACTAAAACCACGGCCACCGCTTTATCCACACTCTTGTTGAGCAAACCAGGTCGGTGGTCGATTCTGGGGGTAAGTATTTTAATGGTAGCTGCCTTGGGGTTATTCCGAACCAGTCAGACATCAGCCAATCTGGCTTTTCAAACCCCTGAGACACCCCAGGTCGAGACGGCACCATCCTCACCAGTTGCCGCCCCATCCTCACCGGTCGCTGCCGAGACCCCTGCTGCCGAGAAGCCCTCTACTGCCGAGACTCCTACTGCCCAGCCCTCTACTGCCCAGACCCCTGCGACGGATCAGACATTGCCCACCTCTGTACCGGAAGATAATGCTGTAAAAGCAGCTGTAGATGCAACCCCGCCACCGCCATCGTCGCCCGTAAGCGCTACGACAACGTCGCCAGCTGCCGCCGCACCTGCTGCTGCAAAACCCTCTGCGAAACCCTTTCTGAACGAGCTGTTAACAAAGGCGAAGGAACTGCGCGATCGCAACCAATACAGCGATGCTCTCCAGGTTTACGACCAGCTACTAGAGCACTATCCTGACCAGGCTGAGGCTCACTGGGGACAGTGTTATAGCTGGAACCACTTACAGAACTATGGTCAGGCCGTTGCAGCTTGTGATCGCGCCCTGGCTATCGCCCCCGATCATATTCAGTCGCTCTTGAGTAAGGGCTATGCCCTGGAGCAGCAGAGACAGCCTGACGCCGCCCTGGCTCTTTACGATCAAGTTCTGTCGCTAGCCCCTGACTACACCGATGCCTGGAACAATCGCGGCGGCATCATGTTTAGACAACAGCGATTTGAAGAGGCACTGGCTGCGTTTGAGCGCGCCCGTGATATTGACCCGAATTTTGCAGAAGCTTGGAATAATCGCGGGGCAGCCCTGTGGGAGCTAAGACGATTTGACGATGCGATCGCATCCATCGATCAAGCCATAGCCCTTCAGCCAGACTATCCCGAAGCTCAGGACTTACGAGCCCAAATTCGTCAGAAGCTAGGTCGTTGAAAAATAAAGATTAGCGATAAATCACCCTGTTTTACGATGAGTTAGTGGAGTAAAGTCAGCACTGTGGTCAGACTCAAGCTGATAGCTCAGTAGCTCGTTGTTCTTTAACTTGGCTGTATATCGTCGCAGGGAATGTTTGGGAGATTTAAACCAAAGCTCAGCCCATGCATACCCCTGATCTTGTTTGAGAATATGACCGCTAGCCTGCCCTTGTAGCCAATCCCATTGATGCTGTTGGAATAGCTCTGCTTCTAAAATCTGAAGCGGCTTGGGCAACAAACTCCAGCCACGATAGGTGGAGAGTAAGGGGGCGATGTCTCCTTGTTGTTTGAGCAAACATAGCAGAGATGCCTGATCGAGGTTGCCATAGTAGCGCCCCTGGGGAAAATCGATCAGCGTTGGAGCAAAGCGATGGCCGCCGATATGGCTGATCTGCCAGGGTTGAACCTGTTGAGAGAGTCCTAACTTTTGAATAGTTGCGATCGCATCTTGGTAAAACGGATATCCATATATACCGCAGCACTCATTATGGCTAGCATGGGTGCAAACCATCAGGTGGCGTTGACCCGAAAGAGCGGATTGCCGACCAACATGACTATTCTTTAAAAACTGATCCAAAGCGGGTGCCATCTCTGCTGGGCTATCCACCTGAATTTCCCAGGATTTATATTTCCCCAGTAGCTGTGTCCCTCGACCTGAATGAGACTGCCCTGGCCGCTGGAAAATTAGTATGCGCCGTCGATTTTGCTCTGGCGTTTGTTCATTGGCAATCAGATGAACCCGAACACCTGAGCTTAGCAAGGGCTTAATCACCTGTCTCAAAGCTTCGGAAATACCGACTGAAAGGAGGGCCGGCTTATCCCAAGGCTGGGACGTTTCGAGCAATATAAAGGTGTCAGCTGGAACCGCTGTACCAATTAAAGATTCAGATCGAGCAAGCGTTGCCGTATTCATTGGTCAATTGCCAAAACATCCTATCAAAATGCACTGAAGCCTAAACCCCACCTCACTAATGATATCTATTTTCATTAAAGATGGAATGATATAAAAGTAACTTTTTGATATAAATAAATTCTATTTACTGTATTTAAGGGATTCAAAGCTGATAGAGGCTGGAGGAGCATGTTCTTACATCGTTAAGTTCATGATGCCAGCCTCGAATTTTATTGATATCAAGTCTTATTTATGCCGCAACCTGATGCAGCTTTTGGTTTATTGATATCAAGACTTATTTATGAGGTAACCTGATGCAGCTTCTGTGACTGATTGCCAGGAGCAATTGCAATCAAGGGTGTATTAATGAGTTATTTATCTACCGGCACATCAGCCGGTCGTTATCGATTTGGGTTAGAACATGAGGTAGCGTTTTGGGATCAGCATACGGATCAGTTTGCTGACTTTTCCAATACCTCGTTCCAGCGGTTTGATCGTTTAATTGCCCAGCTGCCCGAATATGCCTCCGACTATCCGCAACTGCGCATTGGCGATGCGGGTATCAAACGCAAGCGCTGGTACATCGAGGGCTATGAACGATTCTCTGAGACTGGTGACCTGACGGGTTGTATGCCCAAGGGCATCGAAATTCGGACTACGCTCCAACCCACCATTACTGGAACTATTCAAGAACTGCGAGAGAGTTTTACTCAGCTCTCGGAAGTGGCACTTTCGGCAGGGCTGTTACCGGTGTTAACTAGCTTTAATCCAATTCATAAAACATTTGTGCCTGAGCCACCCCTCAATCATTACGAAACAGAGCGACGAGATGCCTCACCTGAAAAACAAACGGCTCATATTCCCATGATGACCTACGGGCCAGATCTTAACTTTTCTATTCAGGGGCTGTCGACTGAGGAACTAATTCAAGCTGGGAAAAAGCTAACCTATTATAGCCCCGCCATTGTTCCCTTTAGCTTTAGTTCGCCCTTCTATGGACAACAACTGTGGTCAGGGCTATCGGTACGTACCCATTTGCGCACCGGGCAACGACCCGCCGCCATGGTGTTTGTCGAGCATCCTGAAGAGCTGATTGCCAGTTCTCCTTCCCTGACTAAAATTGCGCGGCTGCCAGCCGAGGTGGGGAGAATTGAGTTTAAAGCCTGTGATAGCTGCGGTGATTTTGAACTTTATGGCAGTCTTCTGGCGCTGCTTAAGGGAATTGTGCTGGATCACACCCTACCTGGTCGAGCGTTAGTGCCAGATGCGGCCCAGCATCAGCATGCAGCCATCCATGGTTTTCAAGATGCTGGATTACAGGATCAGGCGACAAGGCTTTTAGTCGCAGCGGACCAAGCTTTGTCCGACACCCATGAGCGAGACCTGTTGAAGCCCTTGTGGAGATTTGTTCAACAGCAAACAACACATGCTCATACCATGGGCAATCGTTGGCGCACTGGAGCCAGTTTGGTTAATGTGCTCAGCCATGGCTATGCCACGGAGTATACGACTGTAAAAGAGAGCCAGCTGATCTCTCAGGTTTAATCTCTCAGGTTCAATCTGTAAAAGGGTAAGGAGAAGCTCTGTATTCTATTAACTCCTTACCCTAGCTGAATATAAAATCATCGATATGGACTGTAGAGTAGCGGATAGCCATTAGTCAGAAAAATTCCATGGTCACTATTAGAACAGCTCATCCATCCGATGCTGAAACTATCTCTGAACTACTCACATCGCTTGGCTATACCGGGACACGGCCGTTTATTCGTGATCGTATTGCTCAGTTGCTTGACCATCCTGATGAAAAACTGCTAGTTGCTAGCAATGGTGCCAATGTAATTGGTGTATTATCGCTTCATTTTATTCCACAGTTGGCTTTGGCACGAGACTTTTGCCGGATTAGTTATTTCTGTGTAGATGAGTCGGCCAGGGGAGCCGGCACTGGTGCGGCTCTTGAGGCCCAAGCGACTGAGCTGGCTCAGATCCGTGGTTGCGATCGCATTGAAGTTCACTGTCACGCTAGACGTGTTGATGCTCATCGCTTTTATGCTCGGCAAGGATATACAGAGTCGCCCAAGTACTTGGTAAAATCATTGATTGAAGTTTGACAGATAAGTTGAGTTAGGATGAGAGCGCACTACCTTCAGATTAAAATAAGAAACCACTTATGCCCCAATCAGTGATTGAAAATCTTGTAATAGGTATTGTAGCCAGCAGCATCAAGAAAAAACATGAATATCCGAATTGCTCAACAAAGTGATATTGATAGACTCTTTGAGATTAGAACCAGTGTCATCGAAAATCACCAATCCCGTGAGGAGATTGCTGAGCTTGGTATCACGCCCGAGTCGGTTGGCAATATGCTAGAAACTGACTGCTGCGCCTGGCTCGCCGAGCTTGACCACCAGGCAGTCGGCTTCTCAATTGCCAATGCCACGGAAAAAACAATATTGGGCATGTTCATCCTTCCTGCTTTTGAAGGTCAGGGCATAGGACGAGCCTTGATGCAAGCCGCTGAAAACTGGTTATGGTCCAAGGGCATAGAAGAGATTTGGTTAGTCACAGGTAACGACCCTAACCTGCGAGCCTACGGTTTCTATCAGCATCTTGACTGGGTTCCAGTCGGAGTTGAGACAGATGGAGACTTTAGCGGAGAGATGAAATTTGTCAAAAAACGCGGGTGACAATTGCTATGATTGCCTCAGGTCGGATATTTTCAGCAGATGCTATGGGGCAAATATCTGATATTAATATTCGTCCGATGCGCCATGATGAGCGCGCCCACGTGCGAGCGATTATGCGTCAGTCCTTCTCGCTGATCGAGGGATATTTTTTTGAATGGACGCCGCATGTGCTGGTCGCTGAACAAGGTGGACACCTGCTAGGCGCAATTATGCTTAAGCTATTCACACTGCCCCACAATCGCCAAGGGGGTTCGATCAGCTGGGTATTTATCACGCCGGAGGCCCGTGGTCGCAGATTAGGGCAACATTTGGTTGAGGCTGGTCTCAATTTTTTAGACCACCAAGGCTGCGATGAGATTCTCACCAATGTTGAGGGCTGTAATACTAGCTCCAGTAAACTATTTGCCACCCGTGGGTTTGATATACTTTCACCCGCCGCCCAGTTCAAACGCTATGGATTAGCCACATTTGCAGTGTGGGCCAAGCTCTTTCACTACGCTGAGACGGGTTACTTCATATGGGCACGCCCTGCTCCCCAGGCAGCAGATAGTCCCACGCTGCAGTGGTGGGGCACAATTGTCGCTAACTCTGCCCTCGGGTACTTAATGCTGTGGCGACTGGGGATTACGAGAGCGATCGATCCGGTGATGTGGTCAATGCTACCCATCATACTCACTCTGTTGTTTGGGTTACGCTACCTGGGCATGGTGCTGATGGCCTCTCAGCAAAGGCTAACGATGCGGTTCCGGGCCTGGGAGTCGGGTTTTCCGCTGAGTCTCGCCATCACATTAGTCTTTAGCGGGGCCATATATCCGCTCCCCGGTAGTGTTTATCCCAAAACGCACCAATGGCGATATCGAGACTGGCAACCCAAACTAGGCTGGGTCGCCCTGGCAGGAACGCTGCCGGTATTACTCTTACTTTGGAGTGTCTGGGTCATATCACAGTTAGGCATATTGTCCCCAACCTTGAGTGCCGGGTTGAACCTTACGCTTTGGCTGGGGAAACCGCTAATTCTTTTCGATATTGCCCTGCCGTTTTTTCCATTTACTTGTTTCAACGGCCGACGCTTATGGGATTGGAACAAGATTATCTGGGCGTTGTTGGCGATCGCAGCAGTTGCAATATGGCTATTTTAGAATGTGATAATTTATAACCCTGGTTGCGTTTTGGCAAATAGGGCCTTAAAGTCATTGCTTACTGTCGTTTGAGTTGTTGCCTCTGGCTTAGAAACCACATCGAAAGCCTTATTGCGAGCAGCAGGCTCTAACAATGCCTGAACCACGACTTCAGCCACATCAGCCCGAGGAATCGTCGTGGTGACACCCTCCGGTGCATTAGCCAGCAGCGCATCATGTTTACTCACCACGAGTTCTCGTTTGCCACCGGGCTGGTCTAGCAACCCACCCGCTCGAATAATGGTGTAATCTACACCAGAATCAATCAGATACTGCTCTGCTTTCCGCTTCCAGATCAAAATATTGCCATTACCCATGGTGTTGAGAAAGTGGTTCTTATCAGTACCGCCCATGGAGCCCACCAGCACAATCTGTTGTACGCCTGCTTGCTTAGCAGCATCAATCTGATTCATCTGCCCCTGATAGTCAATCTGCTCAGGCATCTCTCCGGGGGCAAAGGTAAACTCGGGGCGCTGTCCCGGCTGTGCTGGAGGCTGCATCTGCGGGACGGCACTGGTCAAGATCACTAAAGCATCACAGCCTGCAAGGGCAGGCCCGAGGTCCTCGGGTGCAAGAATATTGCCAAAAGAGAAACTCTCGGTTGAGCCAAACAGGTCCGTCACTTTTTGAGAAGAACGGGCAAACCCTCTGACGGAGAATGTGTCAGCCGAGGACCGTAGTTTTTGAACAACCAAGGAGCCAGTTCGCCCAGTGGCACCAGTGACTAAAACTTGCAGCGGATGGGACATGGGACCTCGATGGTATACAGCTGATCAGCATTAGTATAACGATGATGCTTTGGGTGTTCCGAGCATACTTGGCGATTGAGCTGCCATAGCTGATCGTCCCGCTTGCATAGCGGTACTGGGATATGGGAGTTGCGATCGCACCCATCCTCAAATAGCTGTTGGGGGGTGCGATCGCACTCCCCTAATTCACGCGCACCTTCTTGGTCAAAATTGCCATGACTTCATTGGGTTGTCCGGTGGGTAGCGGACGGCTCCAGTCGTTGGGCTCAGCATAGTTGAGTTGATGCAGCTGCTTGATGGTGATCTGCACAAAGCTCAGGGTACCAAACAGCATATGGCGACCGTGTTCGTAGTCGTATTCGGGCAGCGGTGCAGGTTGATTGGTGGGCGCATCTGCGCCCTGAGTTGGATCTTGAAACATGGTTCTGGGTCTCCGATGTAGAACAAGGAAAGCCAGAACCTAATCCTAGCCCCCCACGATGTAGTGCAAATCGCAGGGGGTAGGGCATAATATGCCAATCCCTTGGATTGCGTTGGAATCTGTGGGTAGCCATCGGTTAGGTGTTGCCTCACCTGCCGATGGTGCCAAGTATTAGGTTCTAGTGGACAGCTGCACTAACAGCATTTGGTAACTTTAGAACGGGTCTTAGGATTTCGTCAAGCAGTTGATCAAGGGCTATATGCGACTCTCACCAGAGAACTTATCTATTAAAGGTGATTCGTATCAGCTTAGTTTGACGAATAATTCCGGGAAATATTTAAGTATGCGTTCCGCAAATAAGACCTTGATCATGCAAAAGTACTGAACACAATTCATAAGCGTAGCTTTTCTAAGCTAGTAAATCCAAAGTCACATTACAAGCTAAGTGAACTTGAAAGAATTTCGATTTCTTTACTATGTCTAAAATCTGGGATTTTCTAAATCAAGAAATCAATATTAAAAGTTTTTTTGGAAAGGCCCAAGTCAGAATTAAACTACCAATACCATTTATAAGCTATGAGATACCTCTCAATGAGGTGGTAATCAGCTCTCAAACGATAGATACACGGATTGCTCGGCTGAGTGAAATAAAAAATGAATTAGAATCGGCGATTGAAGCTGTAGAATCTCTTCAAAATGAGGCTCAACAAAATAAAGAAGAAGTTGGTAAACTTCAAGAACGTATCCAAGAGTTAGAAGAAGATAAAAGTACTGCTGAAAATCTTTTGCAGCTTCCTCAGGATTCAGTTATTCGTTTAATTGATCGTGCCACATCCAAAGGCAAAAATAAGGGGCGGATTGAAGGTTTGCTTATTGGAATAATTACTGGAGTGATTTCTAGTTTGGTAGTTTGGGTCTTGACTGAGAAGGTTCTCATAGTAAATTCTGAGGATTCTGGGCCTGAATTGAAATCACCAATTTCTATACCTGTAGAGTCTGATAAAGATATCAACCAAGACAAGTAAGGGGGGCAAAGTATTACATAAATAATGTGTAAAATATAAACGAATTACGATCTCTTACGATCTCTAATGAACACGCCTTTATTCAAATCTGCTCAAATTTATGGTTGATATCAATCAAGAACGCTTAAATCGCCTGTGCCTATTAGAAAAAATCTATGAGGAGAGTGGTGGAGACGAAAACTGTCCTGTAGACCCCCAAAATATAGCTCGTGAATTGGGCTTGGATTTGAATGATTTAGATCGAGCTATGCAATATCTCAAAGGCGAAGGCTTAATTTCCTATCAGAATTCTCTTGTTAATGCTAGAATCACTCACCTTGGGATAAAAGAAATTGAGAATGCCAAAACTACCCCCGACAAAGCTACTGAGTATTTCCCACCTTTCAATCTCATATACGTTGAAGGTAATGTGACAAATTCTCAATTACAGCAGGCAACCTCACATAGCCAGCAGACCCTCACAGTTGAAGCACCACTCAAATCTTCAATTCTGCAAACCCTATCTGAAATTAGGGCTTCTATTACTGAATTGGAACTCAAAGAGCAAATCACGAACGATTTAATTGGCGAAATTGAAACCATTAAGGCTCAGTCTAAAGTTTCGCAACCAAAACAAAGTGTTATTGCGGCATCTCTCGGTGCTATTCGCAGTATTTTGAAAGGAACAGTTGAAAAAGCAGGAGCGGCATCTCTTGCGGGAGAGTTACCTCATTGGATTTCGCAGATTAGTGAACATCTAAAGCATTTGGGACATTGATGTCTCTGCATGCCTTGATAGGCAAGTAGATATTGTTCTCTAGTTATCTATCTTACGCTAGCAATAATCTTTTTAATATCCTGAGGCGTTATCCCTATTGCCAAGATTACATGTAGCAGTAGGTCAATCGAAACTGACTCATCACCATTTGCAGTGTTAGTAACCCAAGGCTAGATAGAATTAACACTATCAACAAGTTCACGCAGAACTTATTTACTCTCTGCTCATAATTTTTTATCGTTAAAGCATTTATTCAGATTGTAGCTACTGGTTCGAGGCAAGCTCGTCTCATTTCTTTAGCTTCATCTGAGAAATCATGAACTTCTACTTTGGGGACCTCCTTGTTCTATACCCGCTAGCATTTATTGGCCTCTTGCTATGGTTGGCATTCAAAACGATTAAAGCCTATTGAAGGGGAACCCGAACTAATGCAGGTAGATACATCTTCGTTAGTTTTGTAGCAAGTGTTTATTTAGTGCGCGCTGCTGTTGCCTCGGCGCTAGCGGCTCTTTACTCATACCGCACGCCGTTGTGCTCCAACCAACCATCAGCGTGCCAGTCTTTAGGATCATCATGGGTCCAGTGCAAAATGCCGCCCTGCTGATTCCACTCATACTCACCCCGAAATCGGACGATGTCGCCTTCTCGCAACGCATCAATCCGAGGAGCCACGTCAATATTGTGGCTTACTAGCAGCGTTTGACCCGACTCTAATCGCAAAATAAACCGCTGATGACGGGAACCTTCCAAATCATCTGCTAACAGCCGTTCCACCCGACCGGTCCCTTCCACAATCAGGTCAGATACCCCATTGCGATAGGCTTCCATCAGTTCAGCGTCGCCTTTGATCTCAGCACGTCGAAAATAGTCTTGGGGAGCGGCATTCGCCATGGGTATAGATCCAAAAAACAATACTGGAGACACTTGTGCCATTGGCACAAGCAGTATAAAACCGGTCAAAAGAGTGATCGTCATCAACGTTTGAAACGCTTCAGGAACAGTATTTTTAGCCATATCAAGGGGGAAACCGTATACGGTAGTATCGGTGTAATTTTACCCCAAACCATGGGGGCATTCACCACCTGCGACGATTCTCTCAGTTTGCGATGATGAATTTGTCGAGCAAGAGAGATACCACACATGAAGACATCTGCACAGCAATCCATTATCGAAGGTCTACGCAACTGGTACCGCAACGCCATCCGTAATTCTAAATATCGTTGGCTCGTTGTTTTTGGTAGTCTCCTCTATCTTGTTAGCCCCCTCGATATCTCGCCGGATGTTCTTCCGATTATTGGCTGGCTTGATGATGGCATTATTGCCACACTGCTAGTCACTGAAGTGTCCCAACTCCTGTTCGAGCAGGTCAACGCCTCTAAGAAAAAGAAAGCTGAAGAGGCCACCACAGCCGCTGATACCGCCCCCGCAACCGAGCAGGTGGTTGATGTACAGGCGGTATCCGTAAGCTAATCCGGTCCAGGTTTATTGCTTACTGTCCAACGTTCAACTCATTTAATCAGGCACAGAATCATGACTTATACCAACTCTCAAGCCGTTAACGAAAACTTCCAGTCCATCAAAACTGAAGGCGGTCGTCGCACTCAAAAAATTGCAGACATCCTTAAATCTGCCCTCTCTGAGGCAGTAACTGAAGTTAAAGAAGGTGCTACCACCGTTCGCCCCCTTGCTAAAGATCTTGCCGGAAATGCTGTTCAAGTGGTTAAAGAAAAGGGCCAGGAAGCCTATGTGAATGCAAAGCAGGCAGCTGAGGAAACTGGCACCGATGAGCAAGATATCATTGCCCGGTTCAGACTAAAGCTGCAGGCCATCGTAGACGCTATTAAGGCCACACTGCTGGGTCAGACAGTGGCAGAAACAGAACCTGCTGCTTTTATTGAGCAGGAAACCGAGGTTCACACCGTTGTCACTGAAGATGCGGCCACTACGGTGACTGTAGATTCTACAGCTGCTTAGTTTTGTGGGGACTATCCCCTTCCTAGAAAGTTGTTAGGTATGCAACAGTTGGCGCTAGCTTCTCTTAGAGCTAGCGCTTTTTTTATAGAAATATGGAGGTTGATGGCACCCTATCATTTCTGAATGTGGGGATATTGACGAAAACCTTGTAGGGGCGTTGCATGCAACGCCCCTACAAGATGGTCCTACGTTCGGGTTAATGCTGCTTTTTGGCGCTCCTTGATTTCCAGATGCACCAGTAGCGCATTGATATCCGCTGGGTTGACGCCACCAATGCGGGTAGCCTGGCCAACGGTCAAGGGTTTGACCGAGGTTAGCTTTTCCCGTGCCTCCATCGAGAGAGTATCAATGGTCATGTAATCAAGATTCTGAGGCAGCTTGCGGCTTTGTTGCTTTGCCACTTGATCAATTTGTTTTTTCTGTCGCTGAATGTAACCGGAGTACTTGATATCAATTTCAGCACCTTCTTTTTCGGCCTGGGTTAGGTCTGGGTTGCTAAGGCCATAGTGTTCTAGTTGGGCGTAGTGGAATTTGGGGCGACGGAGGAGATCGGCGAGTGCGATCGCATCCTTAATTTTCTGCCCCGTATCCACCACAATCTGCTGACCCACTGGCTCATGGGCCTTTACCCGAGTACTATGCAGCCGCTCTTTCTCAGCTGTAATATTTGCCTGCTTGCGGGTATATAGCTCCCAGCGCCGATCATCAATCAAACCAATTTCTCGACCCAAGGGCGTCAGCCGCTGATCCGCATTGTCCGAGCGTAAAATCAGCCGATACTCCGACCGTGATGTCAGCATCCGGTAGGGCTCGCGCAAATCTTTTGTACACAGATCGTCAATCAGCGTGCCAATATAGCTGCCCTCACGGGGAAAGATAATCATCTCCTCTCCACGGGCATAGCGCACCGAGTTTACCCCCGCCACAAAGCCCTGGGCCGCCGCCTCTTCATAGCCAGTGGTTCCGTTGATCTGTCCGGCACAAAACAATCCCTCTAGCTTCTTTGTCATCAGCGTCGGGAAACACTGAGTCGCAGGCAAGTAATCATACTCCACCGCGTAGGCCGGACGTAGCATACTGCAATTCTCCAAGCCCGGCAGGCTACGCAGCATTGTCCGCTGAATACTCTCCGGCAGTCCCGTCGAGAACCCCTGTACATAGATTTCAGGAATCGTGCGCCCCTCCGGCTCCAAAAAGATCTGGTGACTCTCTTTATCGGCAAAGCGAACAATTTTATCTTCGATGCTAGGGCAGTAGCGTGGTCCCTTGGAATCAACCCAGCCACCGTAAATGGGCGACATGTGGAGATTCTCTTGGATAATGCGATGGGTCTCAGCCGTGGTACGCGTCAGGTGACAATCCATGGGCTCCCGCTCCACCCATACTTCCGGGTCAAAGCTAAACCAGCGCACATCCGGATCGCTGGGCTGCTTTTCCAGCACATCAAAATTGATCGTGCGACGGTCCACACGGGCCGGTGTCCCCGTCTTCAGCCGCCCGGTTTCAAACCCTAATTTGTTGAGCGTTTCAGTTAGCCCCACAGCCGCAAACTCACCCGCTCGGCCAGCCGCCATGGATTTGTCGCCCACCCAAATCACACCACCCAGGAATGTTCCCGTTGTGAGAATCACCGACTTACAGCGAAACGCAACACCAAAGTAAGTTTGCACCCCTACCACATCATCGTTCTCGCCCAAAATCAAATCTGTTGCCATCCCTTCGCGCAGAAACAGATTCTCCTGATTCTCCACGATGGTTTTCATGATGGTGGCATATTCGCGTTTGTCAGTCTGGGCTCGTAGCGCCCACACGGCAGGTCCGCGCGAATTGTTGAGTACGCGCTTTTGCAGATAGGTGCGGTCGGCCATTTTGCCAATTTCCCCGCCCAGAGCATCCACCTCATGGGTGAGCTGAGATTTGGCCGGACCACCTACAGCAGGATTACACGGCTGCCAGGCAATACGGTCCAGGTTGAGGGTGAGCAGCATCGTCCGAGCACCTAACCGAGCAGAAGCCAGGGCCGCCTCGCAGCCCGCATGGCCCGCCCCAATGACGATCACATCAAATTCATCAATAAACTCTACCGAGCTGCCCATATGGCTTACCTATCCAGCATTCTTGCCTATCCAGCGTTCCTTATTTTAACCCTCGATTACATAAGTGCCGTTGCTGATTTAAGGGGACTTACCGATGCTCCATTCACGAATTGATAACACTCCACAGCACCCATTGAGATAAATTGATGTGGGGTTTGGAATCAGGTGCTTCTACGCCCTGGGGCCTTGGGTTCTACCCAGGGCCTCTATTTTGAACTGAATTTAGAATCTACCGTCTTTACAAGTTCTCATACTTGATTCGGAGTACTAGTGATCTCCGAAAATTTGACTGGGACTCAGGTTAAAATCGGCCACTAGAGAAGATTTAATCGGTTCGTCCGCTGTAAATATTGTGTCTTCATATAGACCATTATCCCAACAGCATACGGTGACCTGACATAGCTCGGGATCGACAATCCGATACTCAGCGATACATCGAGCCATGTATTCGGTGTGTTTGTAGCGATAGTCCCGGTCCCGATTCGTCTGCCCCGGTGATACAACTTCCACCACTAGCATCGGCGGTGGCATATCGTGAGTAATCGTGGCCCGCTTCATGCCAGAAACGGCTGCTTTTGAGCCTTCAGAATGAACCAGTAAATCAGGAATGCGGCAGCTTATCCGTTGACCACTCACCTCAATTTCGGTACCCCAAGTAACTTGGTCAGCGGGAAAGTGTTTAATCAGCTTCAATAGCAGACGTCTAGCAATGCTTAGATTCTCATCAGATTCGGGCGGTATTTCGACTAAGGTTCCATTGACAAGTTCACAGCGGATATCGGTATCGGCTGTTTGAGCCAGATACTGCCCTAGGGTGAGATATGGAGCTGAGATGGTCTGGACCATAGTTGAAAAATGCTCATAATCATCACTATTGTAGCCAACAGATATTTTTCCCAGACCACTCCTCCGGTATCGTTGCAACGTGATCGTTTGCTAGGAAAACTCGACAATGCAACCAGACGTACTGGCTTTTGACTTTGATGGGGTCATTTGTGACGGGCTAATCGAATACTTTCAGACCGCATGGCGAGCTTATTGCAAATTATTCAAACCAGAGAGTCTAGAACCACCTACCGGGTTAGCTGAGAAATTCTATCCGCTACGGCCTGTGATTGAGACCGGCTGGGAAATGCCCATGCTGCTACGCGCCCTGATCGCCAGTAAAACCGATGCGGAAATCGTGGCGGGCTGGCCTGAAATGGCACTGCCGTTTTTAGACGAAGCGAACCTGGAAAAAGCCGAGGTGGCCAAAATTCTCGATGGGGAGCGCGATCATTGGATTGCCACTGACCTAGATAACTGGCTGGCGCAGCATCGGTTTTATCCCAACATGCTGTCGGTTTTGCAAAACTCCCTAGAAAAACGCCCCACTTATATTGTCAGTACTAAGGAAGGGCGCTTTATTCAGCAGTTGCTCAAGCAAAGTGGTGTGGCCATGCCCCCGGACAAGATTTTGGGTAAGGAGGTTAAACGACCAAAGTACGAGACCCTACGTTTACTCACACAGAATCACACTACTGACGAGAAATCTTCTCCGTCCGTCTGGTTTATTGAAGACCGGATCAAGGCACTCCAGGGTGTGAAAAACCAGCCTGACTTGGGCCATGTGGAGCTATTTCTGGCGGACTGGGGCTATAACTTAGAGCCCGAACGCCAAGCGGCCCAGGAAGATGAGCGAATTCATCTGCTATCGTTAGATTCGGTAGTACAAAAGTTCGAGGCTGCCTAGATAAGCTTAGGAATAATTAGGGGCCGCTGGAGTCATGCTGGATTTATCAAAAATTGCACAACAGATGCAGGGGATTAGTCATCACCTGGCTAAGGAGGCTGAGGCGGCCAAGGTAAGAATTGCGATCGCCACACAGCTTCTCCATCAGGCCCACCAGCAGCAGATCCACCTAGTCAACCAGCTCCACACCAACACCCTTGGCTTTGCCGCCGCCGAACCCGTTGAGCCCCTAGACACCCGAGTCTCGATCAGCCCAGCCCCAGAGGCCCACACCGTCATTGCCACCGACGGCTCCCAAATCAACCCCAGCCATCACGAAATTGCTTACTGCTATCTGCTCAACATCGGTCGCGTCGTGCTGCACTACGGCCAAAGCCGATTCCCCTTGCTCGATAGTCAGCCCGAAGTGATCTATCGTCCAGAAGATCTCTACGCCTCAAGGCAATGGGGCATTCGCACCGAAGAATGGATGGGACATCGACGCACGGTATCAGAAGCCGTGGTGCTCGGAGAATTAGGGGTGGCGGTAAATGGAGAGAACGGGAAAAGGGAGAAGGGGAAAGGAGAAAGTTCAGAGGATGGGCACGGTCTAGTTGCTCAACCATCCAAGGGGCAACGCCCGTTACGAGATAAGAGATCCCGACAGCTATCCCTTTTACAACGGCCATCGGTACCCACCTTAGCTATGACCGATGGTTCA
The DNA here is from genome assembly GCA_039028535.1 of Cyanobacteria bacterium P01_B01_bin.77. GTDB lineage: Bacteria > Cyanobacteriota > Cyanobacteriia > Phormidesmidales > Phormidesmidaceae > Leptothoe. The sequence continues at coordinate 62,935 of JBCCHX010000029.1, read as the reverse complement.
CTGATTTACTGGTTTCTTGACCAGCTGCCTGCCACCGCTAGGGACCAAATATTAGAGCCCATTTTGGCAGCATGGGATCAGCTGCGACAGGTCCAGGTTCCTATGGTGGGCTATCTCAGCGCCTCCCGCAGCAGCGAAGCCCTAAACTTTCTGCGGTTGCAAAGCTGCCCCCACGACCAGCCAGACTGCCAGAAACACTGCGAGGGCCAAACTGACGGTGCCCCCTGCCAGGTATTCTCGCCGCTGCGAGATGTCACCCTGTGGACTACGCTGCTAGAACCTGGTCAGCGTGGGCCGCTGTTCAAAAGCTCCGCCGATATTTTGCAGCTCTATGGCGACCATCAAATCTACTTTTGCCATGTGCATGTGGGAGCTGAAATTGCACGGGTGGAATTTCCTGAGTGGGTGGTCCATGACAGCAAACTATTCAATGCGGCGTTGAGCCTGACGCTAACCCAGGTGCAGAAAGGCTTTGGCTATCCGGTAACATTGGCCGAAGCCCATAATCAGGCGGTGGTACGGGGGGGCGATCGCAACCGCTTTTTTGCCCTGCTCGAACAGCAGATGATCCGCGCCGGGCTACAAAATGTCGGTACCTCCTACAAAGAAGCTCGAAAACGCGGCAGCATTGCTTGATTCACTCTTTGGATGCGGCAACGCTTACCTTGACCTCGTCGTAACTCCTGCCACACCTGAATCTTGGCAATGAGCAACATCGTCCTTTCGGGGATGTCGAGAAGTTTAGGCTCCCACGAACAGGAGGGGTGCGGGGAGGAAAGCCCTGAGCAACCTTTATTACGATTAACCAATGCTCACCCATGTACTTAGGGATGTTGATAACTAGTGAGTCAACGTTATCGTCTGTATCAGTATTCTGGATCTGTAATCGTTAAGCATAGAATTTTCCACTGAGCCTATCGGGAATTCTTTATCCAGACTTCGTTGTTAACTGTACGTTTTTGCAGACCTGAATTCTGATATTTACGAATATTTACGGAGAAAGACTGCAATGTCAGTATTAAATAACGTCTGACCCGATGTATGTAGTTACTAGAGCTGCGGCTGTGAATTCTTTACCTCAACCGCCCAGTCGCCATCTCTGGCACTGTACTCAAACCATCAATGCCCACGATAGTTGGATCCGCTCTATCGTTTTGGATAGCCAAGGACACTACATTATCAGTGGCAGTGGCGATCGCTCAATTAAACTGTGGCACCTCCATGATGGGCAGCTACATCAAACGCTACGGGGACACAGCAGCTGGGTGCGAGCATTGGCCATTAGTCCTAATGATGAACTGATCGCCAGTGGTGGAAATGACAATAGTGTTTGTCTCTGGCATCTGGAGCAAGAGCAGCCAGTGGCAAACCTGAAGGGACATACTGATAGCGTTCGGGCCGTTGTTTTTAGCCCCGATGGTCAGTGGATATACACCGGTAGCCAGGATAAAACAGTCCGACGCTGGTCAGCTGCCACTGGCACATTGCAAAACACACTACTCACCCATCACCACTGGATTCGTACACTGGTTCTGAGCCCCGATGGCCACACTCTGGTTACCAGTACCCAGGATAAGGAAATTAATATCTGCGATGCGGCCACTGGCCAAATTCGGCGGAGCTTGCAGCGACATACGGACGACATTGTGTCCCTTGCCATTAGCCCCGATGGTGAATTATTGGTGAGTGGTGGTGCCGATAAAAAGGTGATGTTCTGGCGGCTGCGGGATGGTCGATTTATGGGGGAGTTCGATGCCCATAGTGGCGGTGTAAACAGTGTCAGCTTTAGCGGCGATGGCAAACTGTTGGCCACGGCCAGTCGCGATCGCACCATTCGTATTTGGAATATGACCACCCGTAAGCTGCTCGATGTCCTTACAGGTCACGAAAGCGGTGTCTGGTCGGCTGTTTTTGCTCCTGATCACCGCACACTCATCAGTGGTGACTGGGCCGGACAGATTCGCTGTTGGCAGCTGGCACGTTAGGGGCTGGCCTAACCCATACCCGCTATTGAAGAACTTAGGGCCAAGCTTTTCTGGCCAAAAGCTACTATGAAGGTAGCAGTCTCAATCTTCTGATAGCCAATTTTATGGAAATCCTAGCCCTAACTAACGACAACGTTGAACACGTCCTTGACGAGCTCCGTCCCTATCTGATGGCAGATGGCGGTAACGTTGAGCTAGTTGAAATTGACGGACCTGTGGTCAAACTCCGCCTCCAGGGTGCCTGTGGCTCCTGTCCCAGCTCTGCCATGACCCTGCGCATGGGTATCGAGCGTCGTCTGCGCGAATTTATTCCCGAAATCGCTGAAATCGAACAAGTAGTCTAGTCCGTCTTTGCAAAGTCCCTCTCCTTAGAGGAGAGGGATTTAGGGTGAGGAATGCTATTCTGATTTACTGGGAAAACTCGGTGAACCACAGTGCTTGATCTAAAGCTGATTCGACAACATCCTGACCAAGTGACAGCGGCCTTAGCCAAGCGTAGCGGCGACTATGCCCGGGCTCTATCTGAGCTGCAGATGCTAGATGGTGAGCAGAGGGAGCTGGAGGGAGTGCGATCTCAACTCCAGGCCCGCAGTAATGAAATCGGCAAAGCCGTCGGCATGAAAATCAAGGGCGGTGCCGACCCCAAAGGTGACGAAGTCAAGACATTACGCACAGAAGGCAACCAGGTCAAAAAAGAACTCTCAGAGCTGGAACCCAAGGAAAAAGGATTCAAAGCAAAAATCCAGGACATCCTACTCACCCTGCCCAATTTGCCCAGCGATGCCACCCCCGAAGGTAAGGATGAAGAAGACAATGTCGAAGTCCGCAGGTGGGGTGATGCTCTCATTCCCCAAGGCGACGGTTTCCTCGCCCACTACGAGCTAGGTGAAAAGCTGGGCATCATGAACTTTGAGCGCTCTGTCAAAATTGCCCAGAGCCGATTTGTCACTCTGATTGGTGCCGGTGCCGCCCTAGAAAGAGCATTAATCCAGTTTATGCTCGACCGCCATACCCAATCGAACTACACCGAAATCATGCCGCCGATTTTGGTCAACTCAGCTTCTCTGACTGGATCTGGTCAGCTCCCCAAGTTCGCCGAAGACAGCTTTAAATGTGCAGATGATGACCTTTGGCTCACCCCTACCGCCGAAGTCCCCCTCACCAACCTGCACCGTAGTGAAATCCTCACCGAAGAGCAGCTACCCATCAACTACTGTGCCTACACTCCCTGCTTTCGGCGGGAAGCTGGCAGCTACGGTCGTGATACCCGTGGTTTGATCCGTCTGCACCAATTTAATAAGGTGGAAATGTTTAAGTTTGTCCACCCAGACACGTCATTCGACGAACTAGAAGCTCTGACAAAAGATGCCGAAGATATTTTGCAACAGCTAAAGTTGCCTTATCGGGTGCTGGCTCTTTGCACTGGCGACATAGGTTTCTCAGCCACCAAAACCTATGACCTAGAAGTCTGGCTGCCCTCCGCTAATCGCTATCGTGAAATCTCCAGCTGTTCTAACTGTGTTGATTTCCAAGCCCGTCGCGCCGATATCCGGTTTAAAGTTCCAGGTCAAAAAGGTACTCAGTTTGTCCACACCCTCAACGGCTCGGGGTTGGCTATTGGGCGTACTATGGCAGCCATTTTAGAAAACTATCAGCAACCCAACGGCAGTGTAAAAGTCCCTGAGGTGCTGCAATCCTATTTAGGACGGGAGTTTCTCTAAGCCATTTAAACCCGCATGTATCGAATCAGAACGGTAGAATAGGGAGAACAGTAAACGTTTTTAGTTGTTTGATTTGCTGGCCTGCTGTTGTGCTGCTCTGGGTTTCTTAGCCCAAGTGCTGGAGCTGGAAGCAAGCCGTCAAGCAGCTTCTACTGCCCTACTTATTTTCGTCTATGTCCGTTCTGGCCGTCATTTCTGTCATTGCCATCCTGATTTTTGTCCATGAGCTAGGCCATTTCCTAGCCGCTCGTTTGCAAGGCATTCACGTTAACCGGTTTTCCATTGGTTTTGGGCCTATTCTCTGGAAATATCAAGGCTCCCGTACAGAATATGCTCTGCGAGCCCTGCCACTGGGTGGCTTTGTTGGCTTTCCCATGGAAGAAGAGTCGGACAACAGCTTTGCCCCTGACGATCCTAACCTGCTTCAAAATCGACCGGTGCTAGATCGTGCCATTGTTATGAGTGCAGGGGTCATTGCCAATCTGCTATTTGCCTATCTGGTTTTTGTGGTCCAGTTCACCAGTGTGGGTGTGCCTCAAAACTTTGTCCCCGAACCCGGTGTCCTTATTCCTCAGGTGATGTCCAGCACCTCCCCAGCGGCACAAGCTGGGATTAAAGCCGGAGATATCATCCTTTCCATTGATAACCAGTTCCTTGATCAGGGTGAAGAAAATGTACAGACCCTGATAGATGCTATCCAGACTAGCCCTAATGAGCCTGTCGACCTGCTGATTCAGCGTGGTAAGCAAGAACTCACCCTGACGGTGACCCCAGACATATCCCCTGAAGGCAAGCCCATCATTGGAGTGCAGCTTTATCCTAATGGCAGATTTAGCTACAAACGCTCCGGTGATCCCATCAAAGTGCTCAAGTTTGCTGCAGATGAGTTTCAGAACGTATTTATTCGGACAGCCCAGGGATTTTTTGACCTAGTTACCAACTTTTCTGAGATGTCGAGTCAGGTATCTAGCCCTGTGGGCATCGTCGATCAGGGACGCACCATGGCAGACTCAAATATTATCAGTCTGTTTCCGTTTACAGCTCTGATCAGTGTTAACTTGGCCATTATCAATATTTTGCCCCTACCGGCCTTAGACGGCGGCCAACTGGCATTTCTGCTAGTAGAGGCTCTACTGGGTAAGCCCTTACCCCGACGAATTCAAGACAGTGTTATGCAAACGGGACTACTTCTGTTCTTGGGACTGGGGGGAATGCTAATTGCCCGTGACATTGCCCGGCTAGAAATTTTTCAAAATGTCTTTCAATAGGCAGAGCCAATCGTGACCGCTGCCCAGACAAAACGCCCTCGCCTTACTAAGAAAAGACGAGCAATCTTTATTCTTGAACGGCTTAAGGAACTTTACCCGGAGGCCCCCTGCTCCCTTGACTACGACAACCCGCTACAGCTGCTGATTGCTACTATGCTTTCAGCCCAGTGCACTGATGCACGGGTCAACATAGTTACACCAGCTTTATTTGCTCGTTTTCCAACGGTAGCGAGCTACGCTGAAGCGGATGTTAGCGAAATCGAAACCTATGTAAAATCAACCGGTTTCTATCGCAATAAAGCCAAAAACATTCGGGCTACCTGCGAAAAGATCATCCTCGATTTTGGAGGTGAAGTCCCCCAATCGATGGAAACGTTAACTAGTTTGCCAGGTGTAGCTCGTAAAACTGCAAATGTAGTTCTGGCCCATGCCTTTGGCATCAATGCTGGGGTCACTGTGGACACCCATGTAAAGCGCATTACCCAACGTCTCGGTCTGACCAAACATGATACCCCGGTCAAAATTGAGCAAGACCTGATGAAGCTTTTACCTCAACCAGACTGGGAAAATTGGTCCATTCGTCTGGTTTACCATGGCCGTGCTGTCTGCGATGCTCGTAAGCCAGCCTGTGAGTGTTGTCAGCTAATGGAGTGGTGCTCGTCTGGGCCAAAATTAATTAAAGCTAAATCGTCCACCCGCCCGGCAAAAACGTCCCAACCGCAGTAGCAATTGCTTACTCATCTGCATTGGCTTAGGTCAAGATATCTTAATCAGTCAGAAAACGCATAAAAATCTTTGCCAAAGATGAGGATGTCCTCTAATATGGAAGACTGTGATTAACATCGGTAACTCCTAGGAAACTATCAGCCCAATGGCTAAGAAAGGCATGATTGCGCGCCAGCGTAAGCGCGAAAAAACAGTTGCAAGGTATGCAGCCAAGCGTGAAGAGCTTATGAAAGCCTTTAAATCTGCTGGCTCCCAAGCGGAAAAGCTAGAAATCCATCGTAAAATTCAGCAACTGCCTCGCAATAGTTCACCTACGCGGTTGCACAATCGTTGTTGGTTAACAGGCCGTCCTCACGGCTACTATCGCGACTTTGGCCTTTGTCGTAATGCCCTCAGGGATATGGCCCATCAGGGGCTTTTGCCCGGTGTGGTTAAGTCAAGCTGGTAGTTAACCAATATAAGACTTAAGCATAATGCGCCCTGTTTGCCTAATCAACAAACAGGGCGCATTGTTTTAGCTAAAATTAGCCTTGGATTTTTTTATTTTTTCGCCCGATCGGTCTAGATTCGCTCCACAAGGCTTCAGACCAACCCCACGCCCAGTAGTAGCACCAAATGCTTCCCAATCAATATCAGCCATTGCCAGACGAGCCGCAATGTGACCCTTCAGTGCTCAGAATAGCATTTCAGACGTTATTCAAAAAACGTCAGGCTACATACCTACTGGTTGATCAACAGTATCATCTCATGGCTGTATGTGTTGATGCCCTTGGTTTGCTTTCCATGCAGCCTGAGGGCATCAATATTTCTAAAGATGTGGTCACATTATTGCCTGACGCTTTACAAAGTCTCATCATCGAGCTACTTAACCAGGCACAAACAAATGGTGAGGCAAGCTGTAGCAATTATCAGATTGATTTATCTGTTCATCTGTTTTATCCCGTTAGTATTCTTGTTACTCTGCATAGTTTTATTAATACCCAAGAGTTTCTATCAGTGTTAATCGAACGAGAGGAATCTATGCCTCTAGGTACGGCACCCCACTCACGACTAGCAGAAATCACAAAAGAAAATAACCACTTGCGAGCAGAAGTTCTAGCGCAAAAACAAATTGAGCAAGAACTAGCCCAGCAAGCTCAGGCCCTAGCTCGTTCAAATGCTGATCTAGAAGAATTTGCCTACGTCATATCCCACGATTTACAAGAGCCGCTACGGGCAATGACAGCTTTTTCTCAGCTATTAAAACAGCGCTATGACAGACAATTGGATGCTACTGCTAAACGCTATATTAGCCACATCGTAGACGGCGGCATTCGAATGAAAGCCATGATTGATGGCATTCTCGAACTTTCTCGTATCAATAATAAAAAACTCTCTAATAGTAGCTCTACCGATCTCGAACAGGCTCTTGATATTGCCCTAGAAAATCTAAATTTTATCTGTCTAGAAACTCAGGCAACAATCCATCATGGTGCGCTACCCACTCTCTATGTAGATAAAAACCACATTATACAATTGCTCCAGAACCTGATTGGTAATGCTATTAAATTTCGAGGCTCAGAGCCACCTCAGATAAATATTAAGGCTAAATCGCAGACTGATAGGTGGCTGTTTAGCATCCAGGATAATGGTATAGGTATTCCCCAAGAGCAACAACAGCGGATCTTTAAACTCTTTCAACGACTACATAATCAACAAGAACAAAAAGGCTATGGTATTGGTCTGGCCATCTGTAAAAAAATTGTGGAGCACTACCAGGGGGATATTTGGTTAGAGTCGTCCCTTGGCAACGGCTCAATTTTTTATTTCACCCTTGCCGTGGAAACCTATTCAAATGAAGCTTAAGGTTTACTTATGGGGCCTCTTCAATTGTAAGTCTCCTCGTTAGGATGAAATCGCCCTCCAAAGCATTAATAATCTGCCACATAATGGACGCAACTATTCTTCTAACTGAAGATGCCCCCACTGATGCGGCCATCCTGTCAGCGGCCTTTGATGATATTGGCTGTCTCTATGGTCAATTCAGGTTGTCCAGACGACAGATGAAGCCTTGGAGCTGCTACAGCAAATCGATAATAGTGCCCATGCCCATCCTCAACTGATTTTGCTTGACTTAAACTTGCCGGGTAACACCGGTCATGACATGCTTGAAGCAATCAAATGCAATGCAGTATGGCAGACCATTCCTACTATTGTTTTATCTAGCTCGGCTACACTGCAAGATATTTACAAGAGCTACCAACTGCATGCAAATGCTTATATTACTAAATCAGCGAATTTTAGTGGGTATCGGCTGATTGCCCAAAAAATCAACGACTTTTGGCTCAAGACAGTACAGTTGCCAACTGGTGAATAGATAAGAACCGTCAGGAATATGGCTTAAATCGATCCCTTTTGACACAAGTCATACCTACTCTGACAGACTCGGTAACAGCTGGCAGGGTAGGGCGAGTGTTTTCTATCTCAAGAATAAGTATTTTCGCGATATACAAGCTATATCGAGTTTTCTTATTATGTTTCTATACCATTCAACCTGGTTCATCAAATCTAGGCAGATTGCAAGCCCTTGCCTGTTGAAATTAGTCTCCTAGACCGCAGCTTGTGTGGTGCTGCTAATTTGTTCTCAAACATTTATCTGCCCTTAAATATACTGACATACACACTTAAGATGACAACAGGTATAGATGCATTATTGATCGAAGATAATCTATCAGATGCTCAACTTTTTCAAGAGCTGTTAACCTCATCTGAACTTTTAGAAACAACGCTACATCATGCCGAACGTTTTAATGAAGCCATCATGGCTTTAGAGACTAATCATGACAACTTTGACGTGGTTTTGTTGGATCTCTGTTTGCCTGATGGTCAAGGTGTAGAGCTGGTTAAACAAATTAAAGCATTAGTTCCTAAAGTACCTGTTGTTGTGCTGACAGGTATTCAAGATCAAAAGGTTGCCATTGCTGCTCTCCAAGAGGGTGCCCAAGACTACCTGGTTAAGTCGGATACCTTCTCTCCAGAGCGTCTACAGCGCTTGGGGTACGCGGATGTGGGTAATTTACTTGCTAAGACTATCCAATATGCCATTGAGCGCACAGAGCTAACAAAAAAGTTGGAGATTAGTGAAGAGCGTTATGCCCTAGCCGTACAAGGGGCAAATGATGGTATTTGGGATTGGGATCTCAGGACGAATACTATTTGTTATTCCCGTCGCTGGCAAACGATGCTGGGGTTGGATGGCAGCAATATCAGCGATACTCCGGAAGAATGGCTAACTCGCATTCATGCTGACGATCGCTCGGATTTTGAGCAGCGGCTTCAATCTCATCTAGATTTTCACTGGTCAAACTTTCAATGTGAGTATCGAATCTTGCATAGTGATGGTAGCTATCGGTGGATGTTAACCCGTGGCATGGCTCTGTGGGATGAAAAAGGACATCCTTACCGAATTGCAGGTTCCCAGACCGATGTTACCGATCGCAAAAAACTTGAGCAATCCCTATACCAAGAAAAAGAACTGGCGCAAATTACCCTCCATTCTATTGGTGATGCCGTCATTACAACGGATGAGTATGGCTATATCAAAGATTTTAATCCGGTCGCTGAAGAGCTCACTGGCTGGCAAGCTCAAGATGCAAAACAACGTTCGATTTCAGAGGTTTGTCAGATCGTGGATAGCAACACTCGACAGCCATTAGAAAATCCGGCTCTACAAGCCATCAAAGAGAAACAGGCCATCAGTCTTAGTAATCATCCCACTTTAATTTCTAAAACGGGTCAGGAGTTTGCGATTGGAGATTCGGCTGCTCCCATTCGTTCGGCTATAGGTGAGGTTTTGGGTACTGTTCTCATTTTTCACGATGTGACAGAAGAACGAGGACGGGCTAAACAGTTGGCCTGGCAAGCATCCCACGATCCACTTACGGAATTATATAACCGTAAAAAGTTTATTAATTCCCTAGATGATGCCATTAATGAACTTTCTACCCAAGAGTCACAGCATATGCTGTGCTATATGGACTTGGATCATTTTAAGGCTGTCAACGATACCTGTGGCCATGCTGCTGGTGATCATCTCTTGCGCCAGGTGGCCGATCTGTGGCGAGATCAAATTCGTCAGACAGATGTTCTGGCCCGACTGGGAGGCGATGAATTTGGCTTACTGCTGTACGACTGCAAAATGCCCCGTGCTAGCCAAATTGCTGAGTCATTTTGTCGTAGCATCCAAGCCTTTCGCTTTCTTTATGATGGCAAGGTGTTTAGCATTGGCGTTAGTGTTGGGATTGTTCCGATCACCTCTAACAACATCAGCAGTGAGCAAGCTATGCAGTTGGCCGATGCGGCCTGTTATACGGCTAAAAATAAGGGTCGTAATCGTGTACAGCTTTATCATCCAGACGATGATGGCATTCATCGTCAAACGAAAGATGTGCAATGGTTCTCACGGGTAACAGAAGCGCTAGATGAGGATCAGTTTCAGCTTTATTATCAGACAATTGAGGCGGCGATTCCTAGTTCTATAGACACCCGATTATGTGAAATCTTGCTTCGTTTACCCAATCGTCGTACGGGGACGATTTCACCGCCGATGGCCTTTTTGCCAACGGCTGAACGTTATAATCTCATGCCTCGTATTGATCGGTGGGTGGTGGATAGGTTCTTGACCTATTTGGCCGCCCATACCCCGGCACCGCACACTATCTATAGCGTGAATTTATCGGGGTCTAGTCTCAATGATGAGAGCTTTATCAGCTTTTTAGAGGAGCAACTTAAGCGGTATCCGGTGGATCCTCAGATACTTTGTTTTGAAATTACTGAAACGTTGGCCATTGCTAATCTACAAAAAGCGGCTGATCTAATTTTGAAGCTCAAAAAAATAGGTTGTCACTTTGCACTGGATGACTTTGGCAGTGGCATGTCTTCGTTTAGCTATCTAAAGCACCTGCCCGTGGATTATCTCAAGATTGACGGTAATTTTGTCAAAGAAGCGCCGACAGATGAGGTCCTCTGTGCCATGTTGCAATCAATTAATAATATTGGCCACATTATGGGGTTAAAGACAATTGCTGAATATGTAGAGAATGCGGCTGTCTTAGAAAAGGTGCGATCCTTGGGGATAGATTATGCACAAGGCTACGCTATTAGTCGCCCACAGCCGCTCCTATAGTTTCTCCTGTGGGATTGCTGCAAGGTCTAAAACTAACGCTACTAAGCACCTAACCTAGAGATCATTAGAAAGCAAAGCGCTATATTTCTTTAGCATTGGTATATCTAGTTTAGGGAAAGCAGCGACTCTTAGTGAAAAACGTGAGAATCGTAGCTATGTTTGCTAGGATTGCCCCTATGCTGTAGCTAATTGGCTGTAGCCAGTTTAATAGTTTGCAATAGCTGCAGGTGATAGGGGCAGGTCTCTGACAGGTGTTTGAGTATGCGGTATTGGGAGTTTTTAATTCAGCAGGAAGGCGATCAAACCTGGCTGCCGTTGGAAACACGGCAGGGGGAAATTTTAGAAGGCCGCTATCGTATGGCTGCCCATACTAGCTACGATGACACATCTGTTGAAGTGCGGGTTAGTCAGTTGCTACTCGATGAAATACCTCCCCGCCGTCGTGTCCGTAAACGCAGGGCCGTGACAAATGACTCGGGACTCTTGGCTATTTTTCCGTTTATGCAGCTAAGTCCTGGTCATTGGGAAATTGATTGTAATAGTCCTGATGTCATTGATGATTTTTTGGGGGAGGCCTGGCATTATTCTGTCCAGCTACAGGTGATGCCTCGGGATGAGGATGATTGGGCTCCTGACTGGTCAGAGGCGATTTCTGAGACTGGGCTAGCCCAGTTGGGCGATGTTGATATTGATGGGCCAAAAACAGACGGTCTAAAAACGGATAGTTCCACACCTGATCCTGCAACTGATGGAATTGCTCAAGCCGATGTGCAACTGCAGCTGAAGCAACAAGCGTATGTTGCTCAGTTGGGGCAAACTTTGACGCTAGCTGGGCAGCTCTTACAAAGCTCGGAGAGGGCTGTGGCCGCTCAGCTTTGGGTCCAGCTACGGGATCCCCAAACGGCTAGTACTCTTCAAGAAATAGCCTTTGATTTGCCTAAGCAGTCATTACCATCGCCATTTTCGGTCACGGTTACATTGCCCGATCAGCTTTCTACTCAGGTCATACTGGGGGCGATTTCGCTGATTGATCGAGAGCAAGTAGCGTTAGCGTCTGCCTCATTTACGGTCACCATTGGCCTGGCTCAAATGCTAGATGCGATCGCAAATCAGTCAGACTTAGACTTTGAGGAAGAGATCTCCATTTTTCCCGGCACCACTGAAGCCTTCGTACCCCCTGCTGAAAAAGCAGAGACGCTGCTGACTCGCGAAACCCTGATTATTCCTAAGGAGATCATCCCCTCCGAAGGGTTAACGCTCCCCCCCCAACTCAATCCACCAGCTACCACGGATTCTAATCGACAACCAGAACTTCCAACGTTTCCAGAAGCTAGTCAGCCTAGCCCTGCTGAAGAGGCTGCAGATGCGCAAACACCTACGCACGACGATGACGAGAAGGATGAAAAAACAGCCCCATCGGCTCTTGTCAATGGGGCCGCAGATGATGGCATCACCGACGCTATCGTTAATCTAGAAACAGAGATAGACGAGCCCGAAACAGATCCTGAAGAACTGGGAGAGCAAAGGGAAGCGCAAAGCGAGCCGCCGCCATTTGCAACCCCCAGAGTCTTTGAGTTGGACAGCATTGACGAAGAGGAGTTCGAACTAGAATTTGCTGGCGCTGACGCACCTCTCTCAGAGATATCTCCTGTCCCCCAAGATACCCTGGAGATAGACGATCCAGACGATCTCGAGATTACGCCCAATCTAGAGCCTCCTGACGAGATAAACTCGTCAGACATCGGAGTTGCCAAGGCTGCCAAACTGGATACTTCTAAACTAAGAGCGTCTAACGCAGAGGTATTTAAACCCAAGCACCCCTATGGAGACTACGGAGACTACCGACGGGATGATTCAGCCAAGAGTCGGTGGAATTCACCGACTCTTGATGTGGATCGAGCATTTCAAAAATTACAGCTTCAGGAGCGCTTCTGGCGGAAACTGAACCTGCTAACCCAAGACGGCTATCGCCAATCCTTAGAGGTCAAAAAGGCGTTAGATATCTCCGATATCCGGTCTGAGGGGAATCCGCAAAGTAATGAATTTGTAGTTTACGACTCCCCGCCCTACGAAAGCACCCAGCAGGCAGAGCAACGGACTAAACAGTCGGCGGGCACTAGTGATGAGGTCTCCCGCATTCAAGTGATGCCCCCCACCCTCGACGTCCCTAATCGGGAACTGACTGCGGGGGACTGGGTTGCCATTAGGGTGCGTGTGCCTGTCAGTGACTATAAGCCCTATGTCAAAGTGTGGATGAATGATTTACAAACACGTACATTGATTGATGCCCCGCGTCTGCTGATGCAGTTTACTCCCAATGACTTTAACGAACTTGAAACATTAATGCGGATTAAGGTACCAACCGGATGTTTGGAGCTTCAGTTTGCTGCGATCTCGATTGACATGTCCAGTCTGCAAGAAAGCCGCAAAGTTGTCCAAAACCGTCGTGTTATGCCCCCAGATGATTCCCTGTCGGTATTTGATGATTGGCGTATATAGACAGACCCGTTTGCTCGTCTGTAGGGTGGGGCCATGGAACGCCCCTACAGAAGTACCCACATGGCGCTACATATCTTGCAAACTTTCTAAACAATTGCCATATATCGCATCAAATCGCAGTAAATTAAGGTTTGGGTCTAGGATCCACATCCAAATTAGACTGTCGAGCCTCTTTTAGGTTAAATCGATAGTTTTGAATGTAGAGACGATTAAATCTGCTGAGCAGTTGCCCATCGTTGAGAGATAGGAGACTTGATAAATGGATACATCCCTTTTACCTCAGGTTATGGTGCCCATCGTGGCCATTCATGCATTTGCATTTATGATAGCCATGTTCTTGTACATAGAACAGGAAGAAACGTCAGTATAGGTCTATTGGCATTGGCCCAGGACTTTATCGAATTCTAGAGTTACATAACTAAGCTAAAGCCCCCTTGAATAATTCAAGAGGGCTTTAGTTACGCCTATTTTTTAACCTAACCGTTGGATAGATTCGAAGTGCTTAGCTGACAGGTACTCGGACCACAAGCCACCAGGTTCAAAGGCAAACACCTAGACGCCTGAGCCTACACCAGCATAGGCACCGTAGAAAAATAAACCAACAACTACCAGCACCCCTGTGCCAGCAACAGTTGCCACAATCCAAAGGGGAATTCGGCCATTCTGAAACATGAATTTAACTCCTATTTATCACCTACTCTCATGAAAATGGGCTCAGATGACTCCAAAGGCCACCAAAGCCCGCTGTATTTAGTTGAAGAAGTAGCTGGAAAACAATAGACCCAGAACAAAGACAAGGAGCAAACCTAAGAACAAGGACGTGCGGTTTAGCTCAACAGGCTGCTTATTGGGATTTGGGCTTCTGTCCACGGTAATCTCCTATCGCTGAATAAATTGCATCGCAGCAATGGCACCCAAGAAAAATACACTGGGAACACCAAGGGTATGAACGGCGAGCCACCGTACCGTAAAAATAGGATAAACAATAGGCTCGTTAGGATTTCTGCTGGTCATAGGGAAATTCCAATCTCAATTGACAATCACAAGGGCGCACTAATATGGCAACTAATTACCAAACTCGGTAATTTGCTTGTCGGCTTCATAGCGCTGTTCAAGAATGGGCACTTGTACTTGATTGTTGGGGAAGTACTCGTTGGGGCGAGGGGTGCCAAATGCATCATAGGCTAAGCCTGTAGACACAAATAGCCACCCTGCAATAAACAGTGCCGGAATAGTGATGCTGTGGATAATCCAGTAGCGAACACTGGTAATAATGTCTGAAAAAGGTCGTTCTCCAGTTGAACCTGCCATTGTTAAAATCTCCTCTTAACAGCAAATAGGCGTTTATATCATCATAGGGAACAACGGATATCCCTATCAAGCAACAATTCAGGTTTGCTTAAAGTTTGTTCACTTGGAGCCATGATTTGTTATGGCAAAATCATGGCTCAACACCATATCGTTAGTGTACTTTAAGTCGCCTCAGGCAGTGGCTTCCTCGCCTAGATAGCGAAGCAGATAACCCCGCTGTCCCAAAATAAAGCCCTGATCTTTACCAAAGAATTTAATTCGGTAAAGATTAGATGGCACATCTCCAGCGGGCTCATCCTTAAGCCAGGTTTCACCCCCATCGGGGCTCATGAGCAGAGTACCGCTACCACCACTTACCCAAACTTCGTCATCGGTGCGATAACTCACATCTAAGAAACCCCAGCTAGAGCCAAGCTCAGGCTGTAGAGGGTCACTCCAGGTTTCATACTTGGGTACCTCTGGACTTTCATTGACCTGACCAAACTGCATCTGACCACCTCGGGCAATTAGCCACAGATTACCCTCACTGGTAAAGCCCATGTTCTGTAATCGTTTCGAGTTCTCTCGATTATGAGGTTGCCAGCTCTCTTGACCAGGTTCCCAGGTGGAATAAAAGTTTCCTCGAGATGAAACGGCTACATAACGGCCATCGTCACTGCGGGTCATGTTACGCACGACACCGACCGCTGCTTGGACCAAGGCGGTCCAATTGCGTCCACTATCGTCTGTGCGGTAAATTGCGCCGACATCGGTGGCCATCTCAACGGAGCCCTTGGCCAGGGCGGTCACGACCAAGGGTCCTCCCGGTAGCTGAGCACTCAAGGGGATATTAGCCCAAGATTTGCCGCCATCGGTGGTGTGTAGCAGTACGCTGGGCAAACCTGCGACCCAGCCTTCATCGCCATCAAAACTGACGGAGGTAAAGGTGTAACGTTGGTCGCCCAGCTCCAGAACCTTTTGCTCCCAGGTCTGACCACCGTCTGTGGTCTCAAATAATGACGACCGGCTACCCACTAGCCAACCGTGACCGGCATCCGCCGCAAAGGCTACGTCAGAAAATGTGGCATCTGTTTCTAGTGCAATTGTCTGCCAGGGGTTAGCCCCCAAGGACGGCAGAAAAAACTTTGCACAACCGACGCTGAGAAGTGCGATCGCAACTAGCATCAGTCGCTTTAGCCCGATGGCCACTCGCCCATTAAAAAAGCCCGTTAAAACCGTTTGCATCTCTACTAATTCAAGACCTATAAACAAATGTTAGACATGAAAACCAGGCACCGCCCACTGGCTAAGCGCATCTGCATCAGCCTATTTAAGACCGTACAAACTCATAAAAAAGAAAAAGGCCACTGCCAAAGCGCCAAAAATCAAAATGTTTTTTTGGCCAGGGGTCATCACATTAACACCCAGACCGTAGCCCAGGTTTTCACTAAACCCCGAAGGTTTACCCGCCGGACCAATACTCGTAAACATCTTGGGACGTGACCCACATACCGGACAGCGCCAAGTGATTGGCAGTTCACTAAATAATATCCCCGGAGAAATATTTGCCTTACCATCCCCCTTTACCGGCTCATACACATAGCCGCAGGGGCGACACTCATAGCGATCCATTTCGTAGGGTGTGGGCGGTGCGGATGGCTCTTCAGGAGCAGTCTCAATGTCATTTACCACTGGCTCATTCACCGCTGGTTTTTCATCAGGCTCAGTACTCATGGGGAGTTCGGGTAGCGTCGATGTAAACAATTATTACATACATGAGTGGGCTATCCTGATATCCCTGGTATTTACGAGAAGCATAGCTGTCTCCCGAAAAAAATTGCTAGAAACATCAATGGCAACTGTCTAGGATTTTTATTGTCAGAATTTTCTATCACCCTAGGATTCCCCTACACAGCTGACTAGAATAGAAGTAAGCTAGTTGGGGAAAATCAGCCCGCTGATAGGAAACCAGAGAACGCGCGTGTTTGTACTAACTGGATACGAATACTTTTTACTCTTCTTGATTATTTGTAGCCTGGTGCCGGTGGCGGCACTGTTGGCGGCTAAGCTCCTCGGAGCCAAAGGAACAGGGGTGGCTCGACGAACCACTTATGAGTCAGGGATGGAGCCCATTGGCGGAGCCTGGATTCAGTTCAATATTCGCTACTACATGTTTGCTCTGGTATTCGTCATTTTTGACGTGGAAACCGTCTTTCTATATCCCTGGGCTGTCGCCTTCCACACGCTGGGTGTTCTTGCATTTGTAGAAGCCCTGATTTTTATCGCAATTTTGCTTATTGGTTTGGTTTACGCCTGGCGTAAAGGAGCATTGGAATGGTCATAAAGTCGCCCTCAGGCAGTTCCTTAATTGGGGATAACGAACGGATTATGAATCCGGCAGCCCCACCTGCGGTTACCCAGGACCTGTCGGAAAACGTAATCCTGACTACTGTTGATGACATTTACAACTGGACTCGACTGTCCAGTTTATTTCCTCTGCTATATGGCACCGCCTGCTGCTTTATTGAGTTTGCGGCTCTGTTGGGCTCTCGATTTGACTTTGATCGGTTTGGCTTGGCCCCCCGTTCAAGTCCGCGTCAGGCCGATCTACTAATCACCGCTGGCACCGTCACCATGAAAATGGCTCCGGCCCTCGTGCGTCTCTATGAGCAGATGCCCGAACCCAAGTACGTCATCGCTATGGGGGCATGCACCATTACTGGTGGAATGTTTAGTGTTGACTCCCCCTCGGCGGTGCGCGGTGTGGATAAGCTGATTCCTGTCGATGTCTACATTCCTGGTTGTCCTCCTCGCCCTGAAGCAATCTTTGATGCGGTGATCAAGTTGCGCAAGAAGGTGGCCAATGAGTCCATGCGAGAGCGAGGTGTTTTAGAGCAAACCCATCGCTACTATACGCGTGCCCACAAAATGGAAATCGTCGAGCCTATCCTGGATGGCAAGTATATTCGCTCCGGCACTCGCGAGGCTCCTCCTAAAGAGCTAATGCAGGCGATGGGGATGCCCATGAACCTGCCCGAGTCGGAAAAAGCGACCCAGGCGGAGGGACAGAAGAATGGCTGATGAATCAATGAAGTCTGCTGAAGCAGGCGCGATTGTTGAAGCGGGTCCTGTGTCCACCTGGCTAACTGATCAGGGATTTTCCCATGAGATTATGGAGCGGGATCACCTGAATGTGGAACTACTCAAAGTAGAACCTGCATTTTTGATTCCGTTTTGTACGGCTCTGTATGCGTATGGATTTAACTACCTACAGTGTCAGGGGGCCTATGATGCGGGTCCTGGTCAGCCGTTGGTAAGCTTTTACCATTTGCTTAAGGTCAGTGATAATGCGGACCAACCTGAGGAAGTGCGGGTCAAAGTATATATTCCAAGGGATAACCCCAAGGTGCCATCGGTTTACTGGATTTGGAAGGCTGCCGACTGGCAGGAGCGAGAAAGCTACGATATGTATGGCATTGTCTATGAAGGACATCCAAATCTGAAGCGATTGCTAATGCCTGAAGACTGGGTGGGTTGGCCTCTGCGCAAAGACTACATTTCCCCTGATTTCTACGAGCTGCAAGACGCTTACTAAACGCTTTGACCTGCCTGTCTTGACATTAGAGCCATCGATTGTTTGTCAATACGGTATGTCATCAAGAAAGACTTTGAGCGATAAAAAAATTACTTGGGATATCCTAAAAATTAGTAGAAACACTGATTTTTGGCTCCCATGTTATTTGCAGGTTCTATTCCGGCAGAACTATTGCCGGCCAAAAGTATCGTTATATGTTCTACAGGTAGATCTGGCAGTAACCTTCTGGGTCTAACCCTGGGGAATATTGGTTATACAGGTAGGTCCAGGGAATTCTTTTGTCCTGATGTGTTAGCCGCAAACGGGGTGGGGTCACAGGCCAGTGATTTACACTCATACCTAGCCCAGGTATATGCCCAGGGAAAGACTCCAAATCAGGTGTTCGGGGTCAAACTGCATTGGGACCATATGGTCAATTTGCTTAAAATTGTCCGCACGTCTCCAGACTGGCAAGTACGGTCAGATATTGAGATTTTGTCCGCACTATTTCCTAATCCCAAATTTATTTTTATTCGGCGTCAGAACCTCGTTAAGCAGGCCATTTCTATGGAAATTGGGAAGCAAACGGGGGTGTACATTGTGCCCCTGAGGCATGCTGACCAGACGCCCTCTAAAGAGGGAAAAAAACTCTCCTTTAAGCCCTTAAATATCTATCGCTACAAACAAGGTCTGAAGGGACGCAATCAGAACTGGCGGTCGTTTTTTCAACAAAACCGTTTGCCCTTTTTAGAGGTGGTCTACGAAAACTTAGTCAATGACTTTGACAACATCATGCATCAGGTCATTGAATTTTCTGGGGTTGAACTACCGACAACAGGCGTAAAAATTACCAAAGCTACTAAGAAACAAGGCAGTCAGCTCAACGAACGTTGGCTCAGATATTACAAATTTATACCTGAGGGTCCCCTTGGGTACTACTCTGAAATTAGAAGTTACGTACGAAAAGCCTTAGTAAGCGGTTGATTATTCTGCCCAGCGTCTGAGCAGGTTTGACACGCTTTTAGACAGTAGGTCAAATTCAGCTGTCTTGCCATGTTGGGCAAAAATTGAACGCCGCACCGTGTCAATATCAAACAGCAGTTCACGCTGAGCTGGGTCACGCACCAAGCTTTGCACCCAGCCTACAACCACCAATCGTTGCCCCTGGGTTACTTCATTAACCCGGTGGAGTGTGGACGAGGGATAAATAATTGCGTGGCCTTCTGGCAGCTTATAGCTTTGCTCATCGTCAGTCCCTTCAACTACTAACTCCCCCCCTTCGTAATCGGTAGGCGCATTAAGAAAAAGAGTAAAGGAGATATCTGAACGGTGGCTCCCCATCATAGCGTTGTCAGCGTGTGTGCCGTAGGACATACCCACGCTATAGCGACTAAACCGTAGACTGTGAAGCTGCTTAGGCCGAACACCTACTTGAAATAAAGGATGACGGCTTAAAGCAATTTTGATTATCGCTTCTAGTGGTTGACCTGTAACGGATGGGAGCTGCTGATTATGCTTTACTTGCTTAGCGTACCAGCCAGCTGTGGCCTTTCCATCTATGAATTCGGCCTGGGCCAACGTCTGCTGAATTTGACTGAGTTCCTCCGCAGAAAGCACATCAGGAATTTGAAATAGCATGGCTTATTTCCAACCTACCCGGTCTACTAGCTTAACCACGTCAGGGTTATTGCGACCGTAGGCAGATACGTTGACCTCATCTACCTTAAACTCACCCAGCTCTGCCACGATAGGATCCATGGCAACACCTTCTACCACTGGATATTCATTGTTGCTGTCGGCAAAGACTTCCTGGGCTTCATCACTGACAAGAAATTCTAGAAATGCGATCGCATTTTCCTCATTATCAGCTCCGGCCACCATACCCACACCGCTGATATTCACATGGGTACCCCGGTCGTCCTGGTTTGGGAAAAATATAGCTGTCTTGGCGATTACATCTTGACTTTCCGGCTCATCGGACTTCGCTAGCCGAGCCCAATAATAGTGATTAGCAATGGCCACATCACACTGTCCGGCAGCGACCGCCTTGATTTGATTGACATCACCCCCGTCAGGATCTCGAGCGAAGTTATTCACTAAGCCTTCAGCCCAGGTCTCAGTGGCTTCTAAACCGATGGTTTCAATCAGCGACCCCAACAGTGACTGATTATAAATATTGCCAGAGCTGCGCACACAGACACGCCCGTTCCAGGAAGGTTCAGCTAATGCTTCGTAGGTAGATAGCTCTGCCGGGTCAACTGTCTCCTCGTTATAGACCAGTACCCGCGCCCGCTTGGTTAGGCCGTACCACAGACCGTCGGGGTGGCGTAAGCTAGCTGGCACCCTTTCATCTAACACAGGGGACGATACCGGCTGAAAAATGCCTGCCTGCTCAGCCCGCCACAGCCGACCCGCATCTACGGTAATAAACACATCCGCCGGGCTGGCTTCTCCTTCTGCTTTGATGCGCTCGATCAGCTCATCCGACTTGCCTTCGACTACGTTGACGTCAATTCCCGTTTGCTCTGTAAAGCTGTCAAACAGGTCATCGTCCACATCGTAGTGACGGGCCGAATAGACATTGACAACCGCATCTGGGACCGCTGCATCCGGGGCCACCGCATCTTGTGACTGATTATTACAGCCTGCGATCGCAAAGGCCACTAGACCAGCACACACAAAAACAGATTTACGGGACATAGACATCACTAATGCAAAAGGATCTCAATCAATCTTAGGGGAACTCGATTCACTAGGTGTAATTTTCCACTGAAAGTCCACCAAGATGCATGGAAGCATCACTGATCCTCAAGCATTATTTTCTTAAGAACATTTAGATATTTTTCGCAATAAGTAGAAATTATTGCAAACTGCCAAAAAATTCGCTAGGATTCTCATTAAGCATTGATTATTGATAGCTAACGGAGACAGGTTCATGGTCGCCTATACCCCTGCCGCAATGAAAGCAGAACTGCATGAGCGCGGGTGGCGCATGACTCCTCAGCGAGAAACCATTTTAAACACGTTTCAAAACGTTGCTAAAGGTGAGCATCTTAGTGCAGAAGAACTGTGTGAGATGCTTAAAGAAGAGGGTGAACCCATCAGCCTTTCTACCATCTACCGCAACCTCAAGCTGATGTCCCGCATGGGGATCCTGCGAGAGCTGGAGCTGGCTGAAGGTCAAAAACGCTATGAAATTAATCAGCCTTCACCGCACCACCACCACCACCTTATTTGTGTACGGTGTAACAAAACTATCGAATTTAAAAATGACTCTGTGCTGAAAGCTGGAGCCAAAATGGCGGACAAGTCTGGTTATCATTTACTGGACTGTCAGCTATTGATCCATGCTGTATGCCCTACCTGTCAGCGCTCGATTTTACCGGTGTAAGAGTTTCCCCTTCCGGGTAGTCTTCATACGGCCCACCCACGCTGATAGGCGTTCCATACACCTGAGCCTCAGCAATATCAATGTTCTCAAGGGATGCATTGGTAACATCTGTAAAATGAAGGATGGAACCAGATAGGTCCGCACCATCTAAAATTGCAGATTCAAAAACAGCGTTGGTCAAAAACGTATCGCTGAGGTTAGCCCCTGTCAGGTTAGCACTCGTGAGGTCAGCCCCTTCAAGATTACTCCCTTCAAGGTTAGCCCCTTGAAGATTGGCTCCACGCAAATCAACCCCAATCAGGTGAGCCGTCTGTAAGTCAGCACCTGAAAGGTCACACCCAGGACAAGCACCCGTCAGTTCTAGACGTTGTACATCTGTCTCAGAGGCGGCCTGACCTGGCAGTGAGACAACGATAGGTAAAATTAGAGCCAGTAGGGTAGTGCTGCGCAACAACATAGGTGATCTCCTCAATGGGTGAACTGTATTAGCCTTTGGAGACAATGGAAAGACAAAGACTACTGCACGTAAAATGTCTGAGTTTTCTAATGTCTCAACTGCTTTGAGTTACCTCTTTACGTGTGTTGTTACGATCTTGACACAGACCTTCAGTAATTGCCCAGGGTCTTAACAAGCCATAATTATTCGGTTTTCTGTACATGTGGTTCTATGTCAATAGCATATACAGTAGTGAATATGGGCATCTTGCAACAGTTATTTGTTGACCCCAAACAGCTGTCTAAAGATATGTTTAAATTATGTAGCTCCTCAGACTATAAGGACCTGATCCCCACCTGTTCTGAGGTAGCTACCGTTTAGAACATGGTGGTTTCATGACACTGATGAGACGCAATCAATGGTTCAACACGGGGGTCGCTAAAACTAGGGCAATCCCCCTTTAAAGACTTATTTTGGTGGCAGTCAGTGGGAGGATTGGACAAAGGAGTGATCCCTTTCATTTACAGGCCTTGTGTGTCTAGCACTGTCATCTCATCCAACAATTTCTGCATAAACTTTTGGGGATCTTTGAGATTCATTTCTGACAGAGCCACCATTTCTTCAACGCTGTAGCGATCGTCACTGTCAACGACTTCAGAAATCCAGCTGGATATTGTCTCGGGATGCTGCAATAGATCTTCGGCAAACTCCAGGGGGCCTTTACCTGAATTTCTAGCATCTACTTTGGCAGCAAGGCACAGCTGTAGTAGCTTACCCAGGGTAGTTTCGGGGGTGGTACATAAGAGAAACGCCATTGTTTGAGTCAAAAGCTGTTCCTTATGCATCAGAAAATCTCCCAGGTTGACTATTTATGAATGGTTTTGAAGCGTTTATTTGTGGGCGCTGCGCGTAAACTATAGCATGACTGTTAAATTTCCATTGTTTGTCTATTTGTTTGTATTGTTTGTAGAAATCGTAAAGATAAGGATAGTTCAGGCTCTACCATGACAGGTAAACTCACCACCCATGTCCTCGATACGGCCCAGGGCTGCCCGGCAGCCGGACTGACGATTGAACTTTGGAGTTGCGATCGCATCCTCAAAACCGTCACTACCAATGTCGATGGTCGCACCGATACACCTCTGCTGATGAACAATGAGTTTGCTGTCGGTGTCTATGAGCTACGGTTCGCCGTCGGCGACTACTTTAGAAAACAATTTCGCGATCTGCCAGAGCCCCCTTTTCTAGATAATGTGCCCCTGCAGTTTGGGATCGCTGATGTCACGGCCCATTACCATGTACCGTTGCTTTGCTCCCCCTGGTCCTATAGCACCTATCGAGGCAGCTAATCACCATGGCACATACCATTACTGAGCTAAACCAGATGACTCAAGCAGAGTTTGTTATGACCCTTGGCGATGTGTTTGAGCACACCCCCAGTATTGCAGAACAAGCTTGGCACCAGCGTCCGTTTACAGACATAGCAAATCTCCACCAAACCATGGGGACCTTGGTGGAGCAGATGCCTGCAACGGCTCAGCTAGCCCTGATTCGAGCCCACCCTGACCTGGGTAGTCGAGTACACATGGCCGCAGCCTCGGTACAGGAGCAAACCAGCGTCGGTCTGAACCGCCTGAGTTCATCAGAGTACGAACAGTTTCAAACGCTGAATACGACCTATCAAACTAAGTTTGGCTTTCCCTTTATCATGGCCATTAGAGGTCAGACCAAAGATGAGATATTAGCGGCTTTTACCCAGCGTTTGCAAAACACGCCAGCCAGTGAACGCCAGCGAGCACTGTTAGAAATTCAAAAAATTGCCCGCTTTCGTTTAGATGACTTGTGCGACACAGACTGCGATGCAGACGTTGTGCTTAGCACCCTAGAAGAGGCCTAATAGTGCCTAATAGGACAAACTTGGCATCTTACCCAAATACACATCAGTGATCAGCTGTTTGAGGATAAAGTCTGCCACATCAGCCCGTGTAATTTTTAGCTGCGACTTGTCGTTGCTGGGAAATCCGTGTCTGTACTGTCCTGTGCGGGCTCCTTCAATAAACGCGCTGGGGCGCACGATGGTCCAGTCTAGATGGCTCTGTCGGACATAGCGCTCTTGCCGTTCATGATCGGCAAATACCTGTCGTAGGATAAAGCCAAACATAACGTACTTCCAGTAGAAGTTAAGATTGCTCCAGCTGTCGCCTGTGCCTAAAGTGGATTGGCAGATCAAGCGTCGGACCCCAGCCTGCTCCATTGCCTGAATAATGTGCTTTGTGCCCTCCGAGCGGATTGTTCCGGTCAGCTTTTTCCCTGAACCTAAGACACAGACTACAGCGTCTTGCCCACGTACTGCCTGCTCTACAGAAGAGAGATCCAGAACATCTCCTTGAAAAAGATTGAGATTAGTATGTTGGATATCCAGATTGGCGGGATTGCGGGCAAATGCAGTGACGGTATGTCCTTGCTCTAGGGCCTGTTCAACTACCTGACGACCAATGCTTCCTGTTGCTCCAAAGATAAGCAGTTTCATAATGCTGTCTCCTAAATTATTGACAGCTTTAGCTTAGAAAAGCGGCTGATTCTTAGCTGTCAACTTCTTGTGGGACTATCACATTCTTGCGGCCAGTTGAGCGGACATCGCCTATAGTTAAGGCTAGGTATACTGGGCCTGACTCGTGGAAAACGCTGCTAACGCACAAGACTGGGAGCATATTCGAGTCCAGCAGATGCAAAATCCTGCTGGAGAAGGCAGCTGCCATTTTGAGGACGAGCACACGCTTTTTATATCGCTTGCGCCTCGTCCGATTCATTATTTACAAGCGCAGGATGGTAAGACCCATACGGGGCTATACCGACAGGGAGATATATCTATTACTCCGGCCAATACACCGCTATTTGTGCGGTGGGAGGGAGATGAGCATTGTTTGCAGATTCAGCTGAGCGATCGGTTTGTAAAGAGTGTCGCGCAGGAAACCCTTGAGCAGGATTGCGATCGCATCCACCTCATACCTGAATTCCAAACCCGTACCCCCCAGCTTGAGTCCATAAGCATGATGCTGCTCAACGAGCGGCAGCAAGAAACGACCAGCCGCCTTTATATCGATTCGCTGGCAAACATCCTGGCCGTCAATTTGCTTAGACAGCATGCCACCACCAAAGCGCGTTTGCCCGTTTACGAGGGCGGTTTGCCCCAGCGTCAGCTACTGCACGTGTTAGATTACATTGATGCCCATTTAGCTGAGGACATCAAACTGGCAGACCTGGCCCGATTGTTAGACATGAGCCAGTTTCACTTCAGTCGTTTATTTAAGCAGTCTCTGGGTGTTTCCCCTTATCAATACTTGCTTCAGCAGCGGGTGGAGCGGGCCAAACGGCTGTTAAAACAAACCGATCGATTAATCACCAACATTGCCCTCGACTGTGGGTTTAACAGTCATAGTCATTTGAGCAAACAGTTTCGACAGCTGACAGGTATGACGCCAAAAGCTTACAGAATTAGCTAACGCCAGAAGAGTGAACACAATCCATACCCTCAACCGTAACTAATAGAGGACTGAGCGGAGTCGTAGAGGGAACCATAATATCCCTCTGCTTTGTCTTAATTCATGCCCCAAACCCCTAAGCCTGCGTGTCTAGCGCTTTACAATAAATAATCTTGTCAGCCCCCACTTCATAGAAGTTACGAATTCTCGCCTCTTCCTCGTAACCACACCTGCGATAAAACGCCCGCGTACGCTCAAAGCTCGCCAGTGTCTCCACCAATAACAAGTGTGCCCCTTGTGTCGTCAACATATTTTCGACATATTGCACCATTGCTGTTCCCCGACCGTGCCCTTGGGACTCAGGATGGACAGCAATAAAGAGCAAATTCCAAGTCCCGTTTGTCATCCGTTCTGGCGCACAGTAAGCCGCAGCCACCGGTCCGTTTTCGTCGTCAGTCAGCCAAAAAGAGTCGCTGCCGCCCTCAAAATAATCGGTCAGAGTCTGGTTTAGCTCATTGAGCTCATCTGGTGAGAAGCCAATTGCTGCATTAGCCAGGGCCAGCAGCGCCGCCGTATCATCAGGTGTAGTGGGTCGAATCATACTAAAACTAAGTCCTACCTGTTCTTTGCCACCAGGGTTTTTCTAAATCCGGAAATAGCCAGGTTGCCTGGTTGAGTAATTCATCGACAATCTTAGCGGGTAACAACCGTCCATCGAGGGTAATAACATTTTCTTCTGGGGTAATGGGTTCAAATGCTGCCAGCTGACTTGCCAACATTTCGGGTTTCATATAGTGATTTTCTCGTCTCAACAATCTTCGCTCCAGGTCTGCTGGAGGCACATTGAGCCACACCAGCTGAACTCGCTCAAACAATGTTAGCTGTTTTCGATAGGCGACCTTTAAAGCAGAGCAGGTCAGCACAGTCTCTCTGTTTTTAGCAATGGCCTGTTGGATATCGGCCTCTAGTTCCAGCAGCCACTGGTAACGCTCGTTGTCTTCTAAAGGGATCTGAGACTGCATTTTCATAATACTTGCCGAAGAATGGCGTCGATCGCCTTCTAAAAAGTCACTTTCCAGCCGCTCGGATAGGAGACGTCCAACAACAGTTTTTCCTGCTCCGGCTACTCCCATAATTACCCATACCAGCGGACAGTCATTCATGTGTTCTTGCCTCATAAGGTCAGATCCAGCCGAGAGATCCAGACTAGCTTCTGTAAAATGAGCGGTAGTAGTAAACCGATTGCATCCACTTCCTTTGCTTTACCTATGGTCAGCTAGTCGCGGCTTTGATGATTATGACAGAGAATAAATTTGAACAGCAGCTAGATGACCTCCTATGGCCATATTTATTTGACCTATCGATTTTCAGCCATATTGAAGACCCAGATATGATTGCTCACATAGACCGCGTCGGTTTGCTTTTCTATGAGCGGGCAGCAAACACTCAGCCAGCCTAAAATCTGGTTCAAGGCAGCGGTAAATATTTGACGAGAGCACGCATAGAATCGCCGGGTTGGGGTTGGATGGGACGATCGGTGGGTAGAAACTGGGTCCATTCGAAGGGTTCGGCGAAGTGGTGATGGTGGAGGCTGTGGATGATGGTGTTGACGGCTGCCTGGGAGCCAATAACAAGGATTTTGACAGGCTCGCGGTCGGGTTTGGGGACTGAGTAGAGCCGAAGTACTGATCCAGGAGTAGTAGCGGGATTGGGTAGGGCGATAAAGCTGTGGATTTCCATGTTCAAAATGTATGCCTATTGGTTAACGGTTTAAATTTAGTTGTCCACTGGGCATACGTCAACTATTAGGTATACTTTCATGGTGCATGATCCTCTGACACGATGAGTGTCATGGGAAAAGCTGGTCGCGTTCTAAAGCAGGTTCTAAAGGCCTACAATATTAGCCAATATAGCCTCGCTGCCACATTGGGTGTCGAGCGCACTAATGTATATCGTTGGGTTCATGAAATGCGCGATCCTACCTCCGAAACATTGGTGGATATCGTCAAAGCGTTACGAACCCTTAATCCAGAAGCGGCTGAAATATTTGTGCAGAAGTACTTGGGAGATATTGCTCAAGGATTGGATTAGGAGGCAACACACGCAGTTTCTGCTAAAACTGTAAGATATCCTGATTTCGAAAGTATTTTAGTCCTACGCGATGATCGTCAACCATAAATACAAGTTTATCTATCTCAAAACGCGCAAAACAGCGAGTACAAGTATTGAAATAGCTCTACGAGGTTTTTGCGATAAAAACGACATCATTACAAAAATCACTTCGGAGGATGAAGCCACAGCACAAGAAAGAGGGGCGTTAGGTCCACAAAACTACCGAATCTTGAATAATGAAGGAGGTCATAAAAAGTTCGAAAACCACTCAAATGCACTCTTTGTTAAAAATAATCTTGGAGGAGAAAAATGGGAAAGTTACTTCAAGTTCTGTTTTGAGCGAGATCCATTCGACAAGGCTGTTAGCCGATATTACTGGGATAAAGAGAATTTTAAACGCACCTATGAGGAACGTAAAAAAGATTGTATTGAAAAAAATATAGACATACCCGAATACAAACCTTTTCGTGAAATCAATGATTATCTTTCATCAGTTGAAGAGAAATTTTTATCAAGCTGGAATATATATACAATTGATGATCAGATTGCAGTTGATTGTATTGGCCGTTATGAAAGTCTTCCTGAAGATTTAGAAAAAATAAGAAATGAGCTCGAGCTACCCGAAGAAATTAATCTGCCTGATGCAAAATCAGGTTATCGACCCAACAACGAACATTATAGTCAAATCTTAAATAGGGAAACACGTTCACGAATTGAATGTGTCTGTGCTAGAGAAATCCAGACATTTAATTATTACTGGACAGATAATTAGGTAGCGATCATATACTGGCTTGTTATGTACCAGTAAGCTGAAAATCACTCAATCAAACTGAGATGCATCTGTACTCTCTAAGCGAAAACCATACGATATCGGCCAATAATTCAGTCTTATAGACTTTAGGAGTAAGCTATGGCTAAGGTGCTTGATACCGGTCAGTCCTATACCTTTAGTAAGATTTTTGACCTAAAGATTCCGGCTGATGAGTTTGCGCTTGAGCTTGGCTATAGCCTGACTCGTCAGCGGTTAAGCTTGCCTCGCTTTCAAGGAGAGCTAGACCGTATTCAAGAACTTCGTGCACGTATCGAAGAGATACTTCCCTACGTAGACTTGGCTAGCGAAACCTCCAGACGCGAAGTCCTAATCTCGCGAGTAGTATCAGAACTGGTTCACTACACTAAAGCCCAGTTGCGGATTGAATACCCCATCAAAGTCAGCACTCAACTCCAGGGATATTTAGACTACCTATTAAGAACCCAAACAGAGCTGCTGGTTATCGAAGCCAAACGCCAGGACCTAGACTACGGTTTTACCCAGCTCATCGCCGAAATGGTTGCCCTCGATCAGTGGGAGAAAACCCCCGAGCAACCCATGTTATTAGGTGCAATAACAACAGGAACAGTCTGGCAATTTGCCTGGCTCCATCGCGACATCAAACATTTTGAACAAGGTCTAGACAGCTATCGTGTGCCCGAAGATCTAGACGATCTCATGCGTATTCTAGTCGCAGCGCTTTCTTCATAGAGAAGATACAGCCAAGTATTCAGTAATCGTCTAGGTAACAATCTCAAAGCT
The DNA here is from genome assembly GCA_039028535.1 of Cyanobacteria bacterium P01_B01_bin.77. Classification (GTDB taxonomy): domain Bacteria; phylum Cyanobacteriota; class Cyanobacteriia; order Phormidesmidales; family Phormidesmidaceae; genus Leptothoe. The sequence goes on along the minus strand of JBCCHX010000029.1, from coordinate 33,714 downwards.
CAAATCATAAGTCTGGCCAAGATTACACGTATCGTGATCAACTACGTTGGTATCACTTAGCTCCAGATTGTAGAAATTAATCACATCGGTCTCAAAGTAAGGCCCGGCATGCCAGGTGCCCACCTCTAGCTTGATAAAACAATCCCCAGGAATCTTAAACGCCTGAATCTGTTGTGGATTCGGCACACTGCCCTCACAGGGAGGAGCCACCGCCATCAGCCATTCTTTTCCTTCTAGGGAGCCCAAACACTGCGTGCAGGCTAAATGCCGCGTAATCCGATCAAACCGCGTACCTTTACGCTCTAACTGCATGATGTAGAAACGCGGAATGCCCCCATCCAGCTTGAGCTTCGCATCCTCAGCGTCATAAGCTTTGCCATCATGTTGGGGACCTAGTACCTGCCCAAAAGGACGAAACGCCTCAGCAGTCAGTGGTTGAGCTATCAGCTGTTGCAAAGTAGTTTCCATAGCAAGGATAAGGGAGCAGCCCCTACATTTTGCTGATAATCCTAAACTGCGTCCACCAAAAGGAATCACTAATGCTGAGAAGGACGCTTTCAAAGGATTGCCTCTGAGGTTTTGATTAAGACTCACTTTTCCCAAACCTTACAACACATCAAAAATGCGGAGCTGTACCGCGAAACTTGTGCGATTCTGGGGAATGCACTTTTGATACAGCCTCCCCTAAACCCATGGAAAATAAAGCAATGCTAATGATACCGGGACCCACACCGGTACCCGAGAAAGTCCTTCAAGCGATGGGTAAGCACCCCATCGGTCACCGTAGCGGCGACTTTAGCAAAATCATTGCCGAGGTCAATGAAGGCCTCCAGTGGTTATTTCAAACCAAGAATGAAGTATTGACCCTATGCGCCAGCGGTACCGGTGTCGTTGAAGCGGGCATTATCAACTTCCTGAGCGCTGGCGATAAGGTGCTGGTGGGCAGCAACGGTAAGTTTGGCGATCGCTGGGCGCAGATTTCGAAAGCCTTTGGTCTGGATGTACAGGTCATTCAAACAGACTGGGGTGTCCCCCTCAACCCCGAAGAATTTGGCAAAGCCCTAGCTGCTGATACCGAAAAAGCAATTAAGGCGGTCATTGTTACCCACAGTGAAACCTCTAGCGGTGTGCTCAACCCGGTAGAAGCCATTAATGAGAAGGTCAAAGCCCACGGTGAAGCCATCATTATTGTGGATGCGGTCACCAGTTTGGCATCCTACGACCTGAAGGTGGATGAGCTGGGCCTCGATGTGGTCGCTTCCGGCTCGCAGAAGGGCTTTATGATCCCGCCGGGGATGGGCTTTGTCTCGGTAAGTGAAAAAGCGTGGGCGGCCTATGAAAAGGCGACGCTGCCGAAGTTCTACATGGACCTGGGTAAGTATCGGAAGTCCTTTGCGAAGAGCAGTACGCCCTTTACGCCACCGGTCAACCTGTACTTTGGCTTGCAGGCAGCTCTGGAGATGATGAAGGAAGAGGGTCTGGAAAATATCTTTGCCCGTCACGAGCGTCAGAAGCAGGCCTGTCGGGCAGCAATAAAGGCACTAGGGCTACCCCTGCTGGCTCCCGATGACTACAGCAGTCCTGCAGTTACCTCTGTGATCCCTGGCGATATTGTTAGCTCTGAGGATATTCGCTCCACCATGCGTAAGCAGTTTGACATTGCCATGGCGGGCGGTCAGGACCATCTCAAGGGCAAGATCTTTCGAATTGGGCATCTGGGCTTTGTGTGCGATCGCGACATCCTCGCCACCGTCGCCTCCCTCGAAACCACCCTACAAATCCTCGGCTACGAAGGCTTTGCCCCCGGCAGTGGCGTATCGGCCGCCAGCCAGGTATTGCGATAAAAACCCCGTAGGGCCGTTCCATGGAACGGCCCTACGGGGTCAAATACGTAATTTCCACCTGATCCCCTTTCTGCAACCCCAGCTCTGCCGCCCGGCCAATGCGCAGTTCAATCACATTGTCCACCAGCAGCCTGCCGGGACTATACGTAGGACAAGGATCTGCCTCACAGGGGGGCGCTTCGGCAATCCCCTGCACCTGCCCCTGATATAAAAACACCATATCCAATCCGACCGGGACGTTTTTCATCCAAAAGCCCACCGGTCGAGCCGGGCTAAAGGGAAATAGCATCCCCCGATTATCCGGTAAAACTTTGCGGTGCATCAGCCCCAGGCGCTGCTGCTGATCTGTCTCAGCAACTTCTAAATCAAAGGTTTCACCAGCAATAGTAGCTTGAGCAGTAATCAGTAGCACTTGGCCAGGTCCGGTAAGCATGGAGGCGGCATCAGTAGGCGCAGGATCAGCGGCAGGTGGGGCTGTTTCTGCTGACGGCGTCTCTGCTGGCGGTGTTTCTGCTGATGGAGTAGAACAGGCGAGCAGCAGACAGCACGCTAGTAGGGGTAAATATCGCCTTGTATGCCAGTTGATCACACGTATTTCCTTTTATTCAAATCAATTTCTGACTATCAACGTTAGGCTTCTCGTAGTACGTAGCCCACACCGCGCACGGTTTGGATTAGCCGCTTTTCGCCGTCGCCGTCGATTTTTAGTCGCAGATAGCGAATGTACACTTCAATCACATTTGATTCACCCATAAAGTTATAGCCCCAGACATTTTCTAAAATCTGTTCGCGGGTCAGGACTTCTCTAGGATGTTCCATTAGATATTTGAGCAATTCAAATTCTTTCATGGTGAGGTCAATGACGCGGCTGCCGCGCAGGGCCTGGCGGTTGGTGACATTGAGGGTAAGCTCCCCAAACACAATTTGCTCAATACCGTTTTCGCTAGGTTGTAAATAGGCACTCACCAGGGCCAGAAATTCTTCGCTGCGGTAAGGTTTGAGAATGTAGTCGTCAGCCCCGGACTCAATACAGGCTACGCGGTCGTCCAGGTTATCGCGGGCCATCATTAGCAACATGGGGGTGCGGTCCCCTTGCGATCGCAGCTGCTGACACAGGTCTAACCCCGATTCCCCCGCCAACATACGATTGACCACAATCAGCGCTGGCTGCCGGTTACGTACCTCCTGCATACCAGAATCGATGGTGGTAGCCACTAGTGGAATATAGCCTGACTCCCGCAGGTCGTTGCTGACATCATGAGCCAAGTCTTCATTGGCTTCCACCAGCAGTACACAAGGGTTGGCTTCAGCGGCACTCATGGGGATCACCTCATGCATCAGAACATTTACCCTACGGAAATACTAGCGTGTGTTGATAAAAACGCCATAAGTTAAAGAATAGCCATTGCTGATTCAAAGGACGAAGCGATCTGTAAAACACACTTAATAGCCAATGGCTCACAGATAAAATCACGGTTCGGATCAGCAATGTCCAAAAATATATACGAAACAGTAGAGCGTTTATTGGTGCAGTTCTATGACCGTTGGCATTTGGGTATTAGGAGATCAGCTTTGGCATGCCCAGACCGCTCTGGCCAGTGCCCCTCAGGCTCCAGTCATTTTTATTGAATCCCGCTGTCACAGTGCCGAGCGTCGCTATCATCGTCAAAAGCTAGTGCTGGTCTGGTCGGCCATGCGCCACTTTGCTGCCGAGCTAGAGGCCCAGGGTCGCGCTGTCACCTATCAAATGGCCGACGATTTTGAAACACCGCTGCGGCAGTGGATTAAGTCCCAGGGCATTAGCGAACTGCGGTTAATGGAGCCTGCCGACCGTCCCTTTGCCCAGTTTCTAGAAATCTTAAACCTACCCTGCCAACTCACGGTGGTGCCCAACAATCACTTTCTCTGGTCCGTGGCGGAGTTTAAACAGTGGGCTGACGGTCGTAAACGTTTGCTGATGGAGTCGTTTTACCGTGAAGGTCGCAAACGCTATGGCATTCTGATGGCCGATGCCAAACAGCCCATCGGCGGGCAGTGGAACTATGACAAGGAGAATCGTAAACCCCCTAAAAAAGAGATTAACCCACCGGCACCCCACTGGTTTGACCCCGATGAGATCACCCAGCAAGTGATGGCAGATGTGGCTAAACTAGACACCTTTGGCGATTTAGACTCCTTTGGCTGGGCCGTGACTCGCTCCCAGGCGTTGCAGGTGCTGGACTACTTTATCAATGTGCGGTTAACCACCTTTGGGCCTTATCAGGATGCCATGGTCACTGGTGAGGATACGCTGTGGCATGCGCTGCTGTCGCCCTATCTAAATATTGGGCTGCTACAGCCGCTGGAGGTGATTGAGGCGGTGGAAACGGCCTATCACGAGCAAGATTTGCCGCTAAACAGCGTTGAGGGATTTATTCGGCAGGTGTTGGGCTGGCGCGAATATATGCGCGGTCTCTATAGCTATGTGGATGATGACTATCCAGCGGGTAACTATTTTGAGCATCATCAGCCTCTACCCGAGTTTTTCTGGACTGGCGATACCTCCATGAACTGTTTACACCAGAGTATCGATCAGGCTAAACGTACGGGCTATAACCACCATATTCAGCGACTGATGATCCTGAGTAATTTTGCCTTGATTGCTGGATTGTCTCCCCAGGCGGTAGAGTCCTGGTTCCATGCGGCCTTTATCGATGCCTATGACTGGGTGATGCAAACCAATGTGATTGGTATGGGGTTATTTGCTGATGGGGGGATGCTAGCCACTAAGCCCTATGCCGCCTCTGCCAACTATATCAACCGAATGAGCAACTACTGTAAAGGCTGCCGTTATAAACCTAAGGTGCGTATCGGAGAGAATGCCTGCCCCTTTAACTTCTTCTACTGGGATTTTTTGGCTCGTCATCGTGACAAGCTGCAAAAGCAGGGTCGGATGAATTTTATTTTGAAAAATCTCGATAAAATGTCCAACGAAGACTACGACGCTGTGCGAGAACAGGCCCGACAATGGCATCAAAGCTAGATATCGTAACGGGGCTTTTTAAGGGTTGTTTTGAGTTGTCCAAGTTGCGATCGCAAGTTCCAGCGCTTCCACCACAACCATATTCATAGACTGTTCTTTAGCCGTGGCTAGCTGTTTAATTTCTTGCTTAACCCGAGGGGGTACGTAGATAGTCATTTGTTCAGTTGGCATAGAGCATTCATCCTAGTGGCACATACCAGGAGTCTAGGACAACCCACGAGGCAGGCATACCTGCAAATGGCCGATTTTTGTACCCACAAATGCGCAACTCTGCCCTTAGCCCATAGCTTGCACCTGGTGGAGAAGCACCAACCCGCCGAGGGTTCAAAACCCTCGGCTAACCGAAGGGTGTCCACTGGAAGGGACACAATTATCGAAAATGTGTTTTGAGGGTTCACTTCCACAACACTCAACGATGCTTCGATCGCTCCACCATCAGCCTCCAGCGCCTCAATACCCAATTGTCCCTTTTAGTGGACAACCCTCAGTTAGCGCTGGCGTTTCAACCCAGCGTGGGCGTTAGCAACACAGCCAATCTCAGTGCAAGATATGAGCCTTTTACGAACAGCGACGCTGTTCGCTAAACCTGAAAGAAACACAATTGTCAAAATTTAATCGACAATCAGCTCCTTTTAGAGCAGATTAGTTTGTGTTTCTTAGGAGCTTAGGGGAGACTTCAAATGGCCAGCTTAGCCTTAAGCAAAACATAAAACACCCGAGCAAGATCTCGTCGCTGCACAATCCGCTGATCTTGAGGCGTGTTGGCAAAGGCCGCGCTATAGGCTTGGGGCATTGCTTTTTTAACCAAAAAGCCAAGCTGTTTACGAGTCATGGCCCGATCGGGGGCAAACACCCCTCGACGCATTCCTGCTACCATGCCTGTAGCTTTGAGGGTTTCAACAGTGCTATAGGCCCAGTGGCGACCGGGCTGTACATCACTAAACGAAGGTTGCTCCGGAGTCGTTTTTTCTAATCCTAAAAGATTGACAAGAGCCGTGCATGCCACTGCCCGACTAACACTACCATGGGGACGAAAATGCAGATTTTTGGCATTCTCACTGGTGATAATCCCTGCCGCCGCCATCACTTGAATTGCCTCAAAGTCAGAATCGCTGTGGGATACATCATCAAACCAGACAATGGGAATTCCATTGCGGGTGACAAATCCTTGTAGCTTACGCAGCAGAGATTCATTACCAACAATCTCACGGGGTTGTTTTCCAGTCCAGATACTAAAAGCTGCCAAAAAACCGCTGGCTTCACCAATGGCCCATTCCACCGGATGCATGCGATAGGCCGCATTGGTAATGTGGGTGGTGCCAATGCTCTTAGCCGATAGCACCAGACCATCCGTATCTGTCGGGACCAAGGATGCGGCAGGCAGGGTAAACGGTAGTGCAATCACATCTTTCCCCCGAGGGCTGACATGGCCTTCTACCAAATTGCCATGCAGGTCAAGATAGTGATACTGCCCTATTCCCAGAGTGTCGTCAAAAGTTCGTGCCCTGGCCTGGTTAGGGAAAAAGCTGGCGGCCACATCTTCATGGCGAATAGTGGTCAAAGCAATACCACGACGTGCTTCTCGAATATAGGGTTCGAGGGCAATGCCATCTTTAGTCCAGGTTAGATCGCCCCGAGGCTTAAGGTCGGGCACACCGCTAACCTGCAAATAGTGAATATAGGCCTGAGCCCGTATCCGTGCCCGTTTAATTTGTTGCTGTCGCTCGGACCGACTTAGACCAATTAGATACCCGGTACGATAGTCATTGCCACAGCACTGACCCCGCTGGGGATGGTTGGATGTGCCCCAGTTAATCACGGCAACATCACCGGGCAAAACTGTTTTCTGATTCAATGATCGGCGCTTTAGTCGTCGATAGCGAAAAATACCAAAGGCATCAAAGAAGCCACGTTTTTTCCAAACATTATTTTTTCTAACCCAAAAATCTCCCGTAAATTCATGAACGTTGAGCCAGGGGACTCGCCCATATTCTGTTGGGGCCGGTACGGATACTCCTTTACCAGGATAGGTGCGTTCCACCAACACATCAAAGGTAAAAGACTGCTGACATTCGGGACGAGCTTCCTCAGGTAAGATGGCTTCTCCGGTATCGCTGCGGGCTTCTTGGCCGACCCGTGAGGGCAGATTAGCGATCTCGAGAAGATCTCCAAAGTCAGTGGCTTCGACCACTACCTGGGCCTTTACTGTAAATGAGTGTTTGGTTCTAGTATCCTGGCATACTACACCAGTTACCCGACGCAGGGTGTCTTCTTCATGAGTCAGTAACAGCGATGTCGGCTCAGCATAGGGAATCAGTGTGAGTTTACCGGACTTAAGATAGGGCATCAGGGGCCCATTTAGGGCCGTCGATGCTACCACCGGAGTTGTTGATAGGGGGCACACCCAAGACCCGCCTGGATCCTGAATCACCCGTCTCGCCACAGGTTGTAGCTGCCGCTGTCGTTGCCGAAACAGCCGTTGACTTTTGGAGATGGCAAATTCTTCGCCCGCTAATGTGGTTAGGTTTGCCTGGTGTCGCAATAAGTCACCATCGTCAGAGGCGGGCAATGCCTGGGCTGTAAACTGACCTCCGACCATCCTTTGGGGTTGTACTAGGCAAACATCCAACTTGAGTTTGAGGGCTGTCAGGGCTGTAGTATAGGCCGCTGTCGAACCGCCGATGATGGCAATCGAGCAGTTATAACTGGCTCCATCTTCTGGGCGGGTTAAGGCATCGTCACTAAGCAGACCGTTTTTCTGCTGAACCATAAGTGTTGCTCCAAGCTCATTCCATCATGGCCTGAGCTGATAAGATTCGGGCAAATTTGTCCGTAGTTTTTTATAAATCGCTAATGTGTCGTGGGATTTAGCATTGTAGCCAAGCGTGGTACAAGATATGCGGTACCCTCGGATCATAAGATCATCAGGATAATAATCATGGCTAAGAAACCTCCTGTTATTGATATTGATCCGGCTACCTTGCTTTTTATCGGCAGTTTACTGATACTGCTACCTCTAATATTTACTGGGTTTCTGTCTCAGTAACTCGATCCACTCGATGCTCCACTCGATCCAACTGATGCTCAAAGGCTGAGCGCAGTTTGTGGATCATGTAGAGATCTTCGCGGTTTAGACGGGCGATACCTCGCATCACATACGTCTGGTAGCGTTCTGGCAGGTTTATCCGTATCATCATCAGCTGTAGCAGTTGCTTCAGGCTGGCGTATTCTGCTGCGGGCATGGACTCACTATGCAACCGTTGGTCTGTGATCTGCACCTGGGTTTGCTGGGCAGACAGCACAAAGCTATAGACCATGACGGCCTGGGCTAGGTTTAGGGAGGGCTGCAGTTGGTATTGGGGAATTGTGGTGAGCAAGTCACAGGCTGTGATATCAGCAGATTTAAGGCCTGAGCGCTCGCCACCAAAGACGATGGCAATGCGGTTTAGCCATTCACCTTTGGCCTGCAGGTAGGCAGGCAGGTCGCGCACGGAGGTGTAGTGGTGCTTTTCATAGCGATGGCGAGCGGTGCTGGCACAGGCAAGGTCGCAATCTGCGATCGCATCCTCCAACTCGTCATATACCTGGGCCTGTTGCAATACATGCTGAGACCCATGGGCCAGCGCTAAGGCTTTTTCATCCAAGTAATCGGCCTTTGGACGAACCAACCGCAGATTGTTGTACCCCATAGTGTGCATGGCGCGGGCTGCCGCCCCAACATTCTCCGGTTCTTCAGAATCTACCAGCACAAAGATAATTTCCATGGGGATTTATTGTCGATATTGGTGATGTTGGGTTTCCGAAAAATAATAATTTTGGATAATTATAATAATCCATTGGTGGTGTTTAAACCCAGCCTACGTATAGCTTTCAGCTTGGAGTTCAAACATTTCGGCGTATCGTCCTTGCTGGGCCATGAGCTGGTCGTGGGTACCGACTTCGGTGATTTTACCTTGCTCTAAGACCACAATGCGATCGGCCATGCGGACGGTGGAAAAGCGGTGGCTGACGAGGAAGGTCATTTTGCCCTGGGTGAGCTGACGGAAACGTTGGAAGAGGTCGTGCTCTGCGATCGCATCTACAGCCGCCGTCGGTTCATCCAAAATCAAAATCTGGGCATCGGTCATAAACGCACGAGCCAAACCAATCTTTTGCCATTGGCCACCGGACAGATCCACACCGCCAGAAAACATTTTTCCCAAGATCGTTTGATAACCCTGTTCTAGTTCATCAATCACCGCTGTTGCTCCAGCTCCGGCAGCAGCCTGGGTGACCAGCTCCATATTCTGACGCTGGGATAAGTTACCAAACCCAATATTGTCCTGTACATTGAGGGCATAACGGGCAAAATCTTGAAACAAGATACCAATTTGGCTGCGTAAGTCTCGAAGAGAGAATTGTTGCAAAGGAACATTGTCGATAATAATCTTTCCTTGATTAATATCGTAGAGACGGGTCAACAGTTTTAATAAGGTTGTCTTGCCTGACCCGTTTAACCCGACTAGGGCGATGCACTCTCCTGGAGGAACGGTTAGGTTAATTCCCTTGAGGGTAGGCTGGTCGGCTCCTGGATAGGTAAAATAAACATCTTGAAACTGGAGTCCCTGTTCCATGGGTTTGGGAAACGGTTTAGGCCGTGAGGGACTGATCACCTGGGGAGAGATATCCAACAACTCAAAGTACTGTGAGACATAGAGATTGTATTCATAGAGGGTGGCCAGACTGAGCAAAATGGACTCAATTACCCCCTGGGCCTGTTGAAAGGCACCGGCATATAGGGTAAGGTCACCCAGGGTAACTAGCCCTCGAATCGTTTGCCAGAGCACCAGACCGTAGGCTCCATAGAAACCGATGCCCCCCAATAGCTCAATACTGAGCTGAGCTAAAGATTGTCGCTGAGCCAAACGTCGTGACTCCTCATTAAATTCCTGGCGAATAGTGCGGTACTGCTCCACCATGTGGGGTCCCAGGTTAAACAGCCGCACTTCCTTGACATACTTTGGATCGGTAAGCATTTTGTAAAAGTAGTTCGCCAGCCGCCGAGATGGGGTTTGACGACGATTCATCCAAAACCGTCGAGAGGAGTAGCGAATCCCCACCCAAAATGTTGGTAAAACACTCATCAGTAAGAGTCCCATCACGCTCGGACTAAATCGCAGCAACAGGGTGAGTAACCCTACCAGCCGAGTGATTGCCCCCAACAGTCGAGAGAGTAGCTCCACCACGCGGACCGGATAGTTACTGCCGCTCTGCTGGGCTCGCTCTAGCACATCGTGGAATTCCGACGATTCGTAGTGGGCGAGATCTAACCGCATCGCCTGCTGGAGCAGCTGAACATTGGCATGCAATAAAAACTGATCGCTCAATACTCGATTGACAAAGGTATTGAGCTGACCCAGCATTTCCCGCAGGAGCAAGAGGCCAAAGCCCGCCGCCACCAATAGGGTAAGGTAGGGGGTAAACTCAGCTGTCTCGCTCGCCAAAATGACCACCACCTGATCCACAATCAGTTTGCCGATATAAAGCTGAGCCACCGGTACCAGCGAGCTAACCAGGGTAAGACCAATGCTCAGACTCAGCCATACGGGGGCAGCTAACCACACCAGTCGGATTAAACGAGGCGTATTGCCTAGCAGGCTGAGGATTTCTTGGTAGTAGCGACGGAGACGGCGGAGAGATTTGGCAAGGGTAGACGGCACAAGGGGAAGAAGAGTTTTGGAGTATTTCGTATCTCGCACCTGGTAGGGAAGCGCTCACCCGCCCAGGGTTTGAACCCGGCGCGGGCTTCAGCTACACAGCCAATCCTAGTGCAAGATATGAGCCTTTAACGAACAGTAATGCTGCTCGTTAAACCAGCAAGAAACACGATTGTCTCTATTTCATTGACAATAAATGCTTTTTAGAGCGGATTAGTCTGTATTTCTTAGGAGCTAAAGGGGTTGAAGATCGCTGAAAGCCCTATATCTAGAAACTCACAGCCAAATTGTCCCTTTAGTGGACAACCCTTGATGAGCGGTGGGTTTGAACCCAGCATGGGCTTGAGCCTCACAACCGACTTAGTGCGAGAGCTGAATTGTAGCTCTTTCCCTTGTTAACACATGCCCAGGGGCACTCATCTGGCTATGTACATCACCGCACAATCAAGCTCTATGACTTACCATAAAGAAATGTGTCGATCATGATAGTACTAATTTATTAGTTCCATTATGATCTAGCTGCCTAGCTGTCACCTTAATTTTCTGCCCCCATGCCCCAGTCAAAGACCTCTAAAACGGCCAAGACCAGCAAGACCAACGGCAGGGCTAATGGTAAAACTAGCAGTACCAACGGTAAGACCAACGGCAGAGCGGCCAAACTCACTAACCTATCGGATGATTTGATCCGCATCCGTGGTGCCCGTCAGCACAACCTCAAAGATATCAATTTGGATCTGCCCCGTAACCAGATGATTGTCTTTACTGGCGTTTCTGGCTCAGGTAAGTCGTCTCTGGCATTTGATACGATTTTTGCGGAGGGACAGCGCCGCTATGTGGAGTCCCTGAGTGCCTATGCGCGGCAGTTTTTGGGCCAGGTAGATAAACCCGATGTGGATTCCATCGAGGGCCTGAGCCCAGCGATTTCCATTGATCAGAAGTCTACATCTCACAACCCGCGCTCCACGGTGGGGACGGTGACTGAAATTTACGACTATCTGCGATTGCTCTATGGTCGAGCCGGACAGCCCCACTGTCCCCAGTGCGATCGCTCCATTGCCCCCCAGGCCATTGACCAAATGCTGGACCAGGTGATGGCTCTGCCAGACCGCACCCGGTTTCAGATTTTAGCTCCGGTGGTGCGGGGCAAAAAGGGGACTCATGCCAAGCTGCTATCGGGTCTGGCGGCAGAAGGTTTTGTGCGGGTGCGGGTGGACGGTGAAATCCGCGACCTGAGCGACAACATTGAGCTGGCGAAGACTAAAATCCACGACATTGAGGTGGTGGTAGATCGCCTGGTTAAAAAAGACGATATTCAGGAACGGTTGGCGGACTCGCTGGCCACCTGCTTGAAACGCGCTGAGGGCATTGCGATTATTGACATCCTGGCGGATCGTAAAAAAGCGGATGTAGTGCCGCTAAAAGGTAAGGAAAAAGGCAAAAGCAAGACCGATATGCCCATGGCTGCCGAAGCTGAGGGCAGTTACGAGACTGACCTGCCGTCCGAGCTAGTCTTTTCTGAGAATTTTGCTTGTCCGGAGCACGGAGCGGTGATGGATGAGCTATCGCCCCGGCTGTTTTCGTTTAACTCTCCCTATGGGGCCTGTCCTGACTGCCATGGCCTGGGCAGCCACCGACGGTTTAATGCTGAGTTGGTGGTGCCGGATCCGAGCTTGCCAGTGTATGCTGCGATCGCACCTTGGTCTGACAAAGACAACACCTACTATTTCTCTCTTTTATACAGCGTTGGTCAAGCCTACGGGTTTGAAATCCAGTCCACTTGGTCTAGTCTCACCGATGAGCAGCGCGACATTATCCTCCATGGATCTCCTGACAAGATCTATATCGAAACCGACTCTCGCTATCGTGATAAAAAAGGCTATCACCGCAAATACGATGGCGTACTGCCCATACTTGACCGCCAGTACCGTGAGAGCACGTCCGATCTCTACAAACAAAAGTTGGAAAAATATCTGATCGATCAGGTGTGTGAAACTTGTAATGGTGCCAGACTGCGACCAGAATCCCTTGCCGTTAGAATGGGACCCTACAACATTCTTGACTTCACTAGTGTTTCTATCCGCGACTGTCTTTACAACATCGAAGACGTCATGGGCGACAATGGAGGAGAGCCCGTTCTGAGTAAAAAACAGCTGGCCATTGGTGAGTTGGTGCTCAAGGAGATTAAAGCCCGTCTTACATTTTTACTCGATGTGGGTTTGGACTATCTCACCCTCGATCGGACCGCCATGACCTTGTCCGGTGGCGAAGCTCAGCGGATCCGTCTCGCTACCCAGATTGGTGCCGGTCTGACGGGAGTGCTATATGTCCTCGATGAACCCAGTATTGGTCTGCACCAGCGCGACAATGAACGGCTGTTAAAAACCCTCAGTCGTCTGCGTAGCTTGGGGAATACCCTGATTGTGGTTGAGCATGACGAAGATACTATTCGTGCTGCCGACCATATTGTGGATATTGGCCCAAAGGCTGGTGTTCACGGTGGTGACATTGTTGTCCAAGGCGATATGAAGGCGCTCTTAAAAAGTAAAGACTCTCTCACCGGAGCCTATTTGTCAGGGCGAGAGGGGATTAATACACCAGCAGAACGGCGGCCTGGTAACAACCGTAAGTTGCTGATTCGCAATGCCCATCGCAACAACTTGGAGCATATCGATGTTGATATTCCCCTGGGTAAATTCGTCTGTATTACAGGTGTTTCTGGTTCTGGCAAATCTACTTTGATTAACGAGCTGCTGTATCCGGCGCTGCAGCATAATTTTGGCAGCAAGGTGCCTGAACCGAGTCAGATGGAACCGATCAAGGGGCTTAAAGCTTTGGACAAGGCCATTGTGATTGACCAGTCTCCTATTGGTCGTACCCCCCGTTCCAACCCGGCCACCTACACCGGGGTGTTTGACGTCATTCGCGATCTGTTTGCTGAAACCATTGAGGCCAAGGCCCGAGGCTATAAGCGCGGTCAATTCTCTTTTAATGTCAAAGGCGGACGCTGTGAAGCCTGCGGAGGACAGGGCGTTAACGTCATTGCCATGAACTTTTTGCCCGATGTGTATGTGCAGTGCGAGGTGTGCAAAGGGGCGCGCTATAACCGTGAGACCCTGCAGGTGAAGTACAAGGGTAAGACTATTTCAGACGTACTCAATATGACCGCTGAAGAAGCCCTGCACTTTTTTGAGAATATTCATAAAGCAGCGACAAGATTGCAGACTATGGTGGATGTGGGCCTGGGCTATATTCGTCTGGGTCAGACAGCCCCGACGCTCTCTGGTGGTGAGGCTCAGCGGATGAAGCTAGCATCTGAGCTGGCCCGTCGGTCTACGGGTAAGACGATGTACCTGATTGATGAGCCGACTACAGGACTATCGTTTTATGATGTGCACAAGCTTCTAGACGTGGTGCAGCGCTTGGTGGATAAGGGCAATTCGGTGGTGATGATTGAGCACAACCTGGATGTGATCCGCTGCTGTGACTGGGTGATTGATCTGGGTCCGGAAGGGGGCGATCGCGGGGGACAGATTATTGCTGAGGGTACACCGGAAGAGGTGGCCCAGGTGGAGAGTTCTTACACCGGGCACTATCTAAAGCAGGTGTTGGAGAAACATCCGCCCCGGAACTGTTAATACTTGCTCAGCACAGCAGAGTGTTGCTGGTCTGCGTTGAGTCAGTAGTGGTTAATCGCATTGAGGGCTGCTGCGGGGCCTTTTTAGTTCTAGGTTCCCGCCCCATGGCCTCGCCTGTGGGGCACCTATCCCCTTATGTATAAAACAGAGAAACCAGAAACATGCTTCAAGACCTAACTCAGGGCACAAATGCGTCCACACCCGCTTCGTTGCTAGAGTAAGCCTACGAACACGGTAGCCATAGGGTATTCGGCACCCTCGGCTACGTGCAGGCTACCATCAAACAGCTGCACAAACTCAACTACGCCGAACCCAAAGACTGGAGGCGTCTGCTACCCACCGAACGGCCCAATGAAGTGATGGCGATTTTGACCAATAAGGTGCAGGTGTAGGAGTATGTGCGATCGCATCTGTCTGAGTTTTTTTAGGATGGGTGCGATCGCACCTTCCTGAACCCACTGTTGGCAACGATAGCAGGTCTCTTAAGCGAAAAAGAAACCCGCTATCAAAGGCCGATTAAGCCACAGACTCGGTAGAGGTATCGCTGTCAGCAGGAATCTGCCCTTCCAGTTCTCCAATGGCAGCATTGACAGCAGCCAGATGCACCTGTAGCCGATCGCGGCTAACCTTGAGCCACTGGAGCCTCATTTTCTGACAATTAGCATAGAAATCAGCGTAGTCATTGCTACTGCATTTACCAGAAGCAGACGAATTACAAAAGGGAAAAAACATGATGGTAAGGCTGTAACAAGAAGTACCCCTATAAGCTAACAATTTTCCCAAAAATATGGGGCAGCGGCCTTACCAGTCGGGACGCTCTATCTCGTATCCATAGAACCTTGGCCTAATGCTCTGATAATGAATAGAATTTGTTGAGCATGGGAAAAATTCTGTTTAATTCCTTAGATAGATGCTTCTCAATGCTAGTTACTTGTATGATGGGTTTCCAGTTTGGCGCAAAACAATTTATCGAGCTTGGCAAAGACTGGATCTTGCAGAAGCGTTGAGGCCACCTGTTTGTGTAATTGTGTCCGTGCTTTACGGGTATTGGGAATCTTCTGGTCTGGAAAGTGCTTGGTCACAAAGATTTCTCACTCCGTAGCCCAAGCACCAGAAACCAATCATCGCTTATACAATAAAAATGTTCGTCAATTAAGCTTGGGGCTATGCCAGAGCAAACCCGTCAATCGTGGAATTTCGGTCGCTTTTTCGATACCCTCAATTACTTTGACGCCATCCCTATCGTTAGCACACTGCAAAACATGTTCTTTGGGTCACCGCCGCCACCGCCGCCTTCGCTTCAGGCCAATGTTGTCTTTGACTTTCGGCAACCTACAGACCAAATGCGTGACCTATGGGGAGCCCTAGACGATGTGGTTATGGGTGGTGTTAGTCAGAGTGGCACCCAGCTCCAGCCAGAAGGGTTGGCCTTTACCGGCTATGTATCTACAGCCAACTCCGGTGGCTTTGCCTCAGTTCGTACCCGCAACTTTGAGCCTCCCCTAGACCTGAGTACTTACAGCGGCATTGAGCTACGCGTAAAGGGCGACGGCCAGCGTTACAAATTCTTTTTACGCGATGGCGCAGGCTGGGATACGGTAGCCTACGCCTATTCGTTTGACACCGTCAATGGGGACTGGGTAACCGTGAGGATTCCGTTTGCTGAGATGAAAGCAGTACAGCGGGCACGGGTGGTGGAGCGAGCCCCGATTAATGCAGGCCGTATCTACTCGCTACAGATTATGCTGAGTAAGTTTGAATACGACCGTCAGCTGAATCCGCATTTTGAACCAGGACCCTTTAATTTAGTGGTGGAATCAGTGAAAGTCTATTAGTCAACGCTTAAACAACCGCAAACTCTACGACAACATCGTTAAAGTCTCGGTCTCCCAGTCCGATAATATCTTCAAACCCGAAGACGTTATCCCCCAGGTGTTGGACGTGATTATTATTGTCATTGGCTCCAGCATGGCTAAATAAAATCTCTCCATCTGTAGCATCTCCACTGTCAATAATTAAGAAACTACTGAGAAACTGACCGCCTGTTATAGTCGCGGCAAAGTTACTAACCTGATTGTTCTCTCCAGTCAACTCAACCTCTAGCTGTCTGTTTAGGGCTGCCTCTTTGTAACCAATGTCTCCAGGGCGTAGCTCGGTGCCAAGTAATGGGTCTATGACAATCCCCCCGTCAGCGGAGTCGGTCGCGTAAAATTTGACGGTGTTATTTCGTTTGGCCTCACGATAAACTGTAAATTCAACATTGACGGCGGCCCCAGTTAGGCCGGTTAAGTCAATGGTAGAGGCATCGCTGTTGAGTAGATTAGTAGTACTAGTTTCATCAAACAGCGATATTG
Organism: Cyanobacteria bacterium P01_B01_bin.77; assembly: GCA_039028535.1. Classification (GTDB taxonomy): domain Bacteria; phylum Cyanobacteriota; class Cyanobacteriia; order Phormidesmidales; family Phormidesmidaceae; genus Leptothoe. The sequence continues at coordinate 17,163 of JBCCHX010000029.1, read as the reverse complement.
CTAGCTGGGTACCTTCTCCAAAATCAAGAGTTGCTCTGCCATCATTAATAGATGTGGGCGTAGCCACCCGTGTCTGACCATTATCTATTAGTTCAAACTGTAGAAAGTCACCTGGTGCGATCGCTCCAACCGTAAAATTGGGTCCGTAGGCATCGGGCAGCGTGCCCCCTTCCAATAGAGAAAAGCTACCAATCTGAGTACGGCTACTCCCTACAGCATCAGTACTAAAGATCCGAATTTCACTGATGCTATCTACACCGACCTGCACCACTTCAAGCCGCACGGTATTGTCGGTTCCCAGGCTAGTCACTTCCAAACTATTCGCATCGGCAAACGGTGTTAATAGACCTGTGGCGATATCATCGTCAGTGGTCGTAACGCTGAGAGTCTGATCGCTCAGGCTGTCGAAGTTATCATCACTGTTAGCCGCATCAACGCTGATAGTGAGGGTGCTGGTTTGAGCGCCGTCAACCACTGTATCATCCACACCCGCAACGGTGATGCCCACTCCAGTATCCCAATTAGTGCTGTTGAGAGTAACGCTAGCAGGTTCAACAGTTGCTTCATCTGTATTGTCACTAGCAACTGTTAGAACAACATCAGAGAGAGGTTCAGTCGTAAGGGTGACTTTAAATGTATCTGTAATACCGGCTTCACTAACAATTGCGCTGGTTTTGCTAAGGCTGAACCCTGCCGTATCGTTGTCCGTGATTGTGAGCGTAGCCGTAGCCTGAGAGCCAACGTTGGCATTGATAGCACCAATGAGACTTAGGAGAATAGTTTCATCTTCCTCAGATAGGAGGTCATCGGTAATGGGAATAGCGACAGACTGCGTGGTTTCATTTGATGCAAAGGTAACGGTGAGCGGGAAACTACTGCTGGTGTAGTCTGTGTCGGCAGCGGTGCCTCCGGTGATAGTGACCTGAACACTGGAGGGGGTGCTGATATCGCCAGTGCGGGTTAGGGTAACGGCATTGCTGGTACCAATCGATTCGTCGCTTGTGAAATTAGCGGCGGCAAACTCGATAGAGGATATTGTGCTGATGCTAAATCCATCGACTTGGGTGGCAGTAGTTTGGAGATTACCAGCAGTATCTTGTGCGTTGGCGACTTGCACATCGATATTGCTCACCGTTTCGTTAGCATCGGTAACATCATAGGTGGCGATATAGGTGTCGCTATCGCTCCAGCTACCTGCGTTTAGAGTGAGCGTATTAGAGGGATCTTCGACTGGAAATGAGAGTATCGGATCTATAGAGATATTCATCACCTCGCTAAAGTCCACAGTCAAAGTAAAGGTTTCTGTGCCTACATCGCTATCGATAATGGATGTGAGGTTAGGGGTAATGCTAGTAACCGTGGGTACGGTACCGTCAAAGGTGCGAGACAGAGTTGTTGCGGCTGTGTTGTTATTGCCTGCTGCATCAGTAGCGACACTGGCGGCAATATCGACATCAACGGTGCCATCGGTTGTCGGAGTGACGTCAAAGGTATAGGTAGTACCAGTACCATTAAAGTTACTGACGGTGCCATTGGTGACCGAAATGTCGGTATCGGTAAAGTCAGTGGTAGCTTCGCTGAAGGTAGCGGTGACTGAGAAGCTGCCATTAATGGGATCGGCAGCGACGCTCGTTAATGTAACGGTGGGAGCCGTGGCATCAAAGGTACGAGACAGAGTTGTTGCTGCAGCATTATTATTATTGCCAGCCATATCGGTAGCAACATTTGCGCCTACATCCACGGTGACGGTGCTGTCGCTGCTGGGAATGATATCAGCGGTGAAGGTTTGATTATCGCTCGTCGTGAAGTTAGTCGCGGTGCCGTTACCAATGGTAATATCACCAACGACAAAATCAGTCATCACTTCGCTAAAGGTGATGGTGATAGGAATAGGACCGGAATTAGTTAACGCTGAGGCAGTTGTGGTGATGGCAACTGTGGGGACTGCGGTATCAACGGTAATAGCCAATGCACCGGAGGCTGCACTAACGTTGTTGAAGCTATCGGTGGCGGTGGCGGTGATGCTGTGATTGCCGTTGGTGAGGGTAGAGGCAATGATGACCCATTCGCCGATGCTGTTTGAGATCGCACTCCCAATCACACCATCCACATTGCTGGTCACCGTCACCGTACTATTCGCCTCAGCGGTGCCGGTCAATGTAGGAGTGTTGCTGCTAGTAATTTGATCAGTATTAGAACTGCCGGTGTCAGAGGTGGCGGCCAATGCTGGGGCAGAGGGAGCCGAAGGCGCTGTAGTATCAATGGTATAGGCGTCTCCGGTCAAGCTTCCATCGCTGTTACCTGAGGTGCCGACTCCCCCCAAAGCGACGCTGTTGCTATTAACAATACTGTCATTATCAACTAGGTTCAGACCCAGGCTGCCATCACCTGTGAGACTATTTGCGGTGACCGTGTAGTTTGTGCCGCTGCCATTCACGCTGGCAATGGTCCCAGCGGCGGTGTTAGTGGTTGCCAGGGCAAAGTCGGTAGTATCTACCCCCGTCACACTTTCTGAAAAGGTGACATCAAAGGTGACGCTGCTGGCATTGGTGGGGCTAGTGTCACCGATGGCGATGCTAGTGACCCCAGGGGCATCGTTGACCGTAATCGAGAGAGTTTCGGTGTCGCTAGCCCCTGGAGCGTCAGCGGTTTGAATTTGAACTGTGGCAGTGCCGTCAAAGTCAGGATTGGGGGTAAAGGTGAGGTTATTTAGTGCCGTGTTGACATCGGCAAGGGAGCCGCTAAAGGTCAGGCTAGCGTCGTCTGTGCCATCACCGACGGTAAAAGCAAGACCACTGTCACCATTGAGTGAAAGGGTACCGTTGGTGACGCCAATGTTTACGGTTTGAGCATCTCCATCAGCATCCGCGATCGCAATCCCCGCAATTGTATTGTTGACGTTGTCTTCGTTAACAGCTATGCCTGCGGGGATAGTTAGAATAGGCGCATCGTTAATCGATGTGGAAACAACCGTTGTGCTGTCATCACTGGTGGTATCTGTACCGTCGTTAACATTAATTGTAAATGTCGATGTTTCGGTGAAGGTGGGGGCAACTCGGTTATCTGTCGGATCAAAGACAAGTTGCCGAATTGCGGTTTGAGCAGTTGCTGTTGTCGTACTGGCGAGAGTATAGGTGCCGCCTGCATCCACAAACCCAGCCGCACCGAGCGAGGCTGCCGTAAATACGCCTTTATTGGCATCATCTAGGGCGACGCTGACGCTGACATTGTCTCCATTGGCGTCAGCAAGCGTCACACTGGCAAAGGGTAACAGGGTTGCATTGTCGTTTACGGCTTGTCCAGATATCGTTCCACCGATGGTAGGAGCGCTGTTGGTTACTGTCAAAGCGACATCGTTGCCACCGCCCCCGAGGTAGGAAAGTTGGAAGCTAAAGCCATCGACAGCAATGGTCGAGCCCTCTGCTAACCCATTAAATGTGCCAGAGATCGCATCCGAGCCATCGTTGTCAACGATCGTCAAAGTATCTCCCACAGCTGGGGTGTATCCCAAATCCAGGTTTAACGACGCATTGTTCAAGTTAACGGTACCAATAGTCTGAAGCTGGTCGTAGTCTATTCCAGCAGTGCCGCTGCCATTGAGCTGCAGGTTGAGAGAGGCACCACTGGCAAAAGCTACATCGCCATTGACTACCAGCTGACCAACAGCGGCACTCCCGGCTGGCTCCACATTCCCCGAAAAAGTGGTGTCACCCGTAATATCGTTGCCGCTGCTGCTGTTGCTGATCGTACTCCCTGCCAGGGTGAGCGGATCTGTAAAGCTAGCACTGACAACATCGACGGCACCGCTGGTGCTATCTCCAATGAGAACACGACTAAAGCCATCGGTCAGATTGGCTAATTCGACGGCGTCGAGGTTGAGCGTACCGGTAGAGCCGCTGCCTAATCCAATTGTGTTTGAAGCCGTTTGGGGAACAATTGTGAGGTCTTCTGTCCCTGTAACGGCTTGATTAATTGCGATCGCATCGGTTGTCGCCGTGATATTTCCCTGGGCTGCGATCGCACCATCCACAGATACCAGACCCGCCGTTAGATCAATCGCATTAATCAGCCCACTCCCACCAACGGCGTCTTTAAAATCGAGGGTGGCGTAACCGGCATCCACCGTTAGATTCCGAGCGGAGGTTTCCCCCTGAACCGTGGAGTTAAAGGTGATATTGCCACCACTTGTAAAGGCCGTATTGGACTGTAGAATGACCGCATCCTCATAGGTCTGGGTGCTCGCAGTGGTAATCGTACTGCCGTCAATATTGAGGGTTTCACCACCGCTATTATCCGTATCGCTGTTCAGTGTCAGGGCATTCAAACGTTGACTGCTATCGGTGGTACTACCAAAATCAATCTGGGCCGTCGAATTGATGACTAAGGAATCTTCGCCATCGGTTGCACTCCGGATGGTAGAGCCTCCTACGTCCCCGAATCGTACGGCTTGACCGGCTGTGATCGTGACTGTGTTGCTGGGGGCATCAATCGTGATGTCATTGGTCAAACGCAGGAACTGGCTGTTAAATGAGTCTGACTGAATTAATGTGGTCCCCAGATTGGCCACTTGAGTAGCGCCAATGGCAGCCGTACTACCCACATTCTCCCCGAAGGTCAGCGTCCGGCCCGAACCTACTTGAAAGATAGTCGCTTTATTACCATCTAGGGTGGAGTTAAAGGTAATATCGCCCCCAGCCACCACAGAGGTTTGAGCCGTTAGGGTGACGGCATCGTTAAATGTTGCATTGCCGGTCAAGCTAATAGAGCGCCCACCAGCTGCATTGGTGTTTCCGCCGGCGTTTAATACCGTAGTTCCAGCGGCATCTGTGGTGAGATTAACGAGCTGGGTGACGGTGTCGCCCACTTTGCCATCAAATGTAGTAGTGCCACTGCTGTTAACAGCTAAACTTTGACCACCGTCGATGGTGGAGTTAAATGTGACATCGCCACTGCCAGCATCCAGCGTGGCATCCGTGCCTAAAACCACGGCCCCGTCGTAGAGTTGGGCACCGTTTGCTGTGGTAACGTTGGCATTCAAAAGAATCTCATTGCCAGCTTCCAGCGTCAGCGCTGCGCCATTAGTGGCTAAGGTAATGGCATCCGTCACCGTGATGTCATTGCTAGCTTGGAGAATTACATTTCCCCCTACTGCATCTAGCTGAGCCGGTGTGACATTCCAGGGTTCAGCCGCCGGAGAATTTGCTGATAGAACATTACCGCCATTGGCCCCGTCGGTACCATCGGCGTTAGCAATCACAATGTCGACAGGGTCAAACAGCACCGTTCCGGCCGTTCCATTCGCCGCTAGGACATTGACTTGGCCATCAAATGCCAGGTGCTGCGCAGAAATTTCAGCAAAGCCGCCATCACCGCTTTGGGTTCCTCCCTGGGCACTTAGCTGGCCGCTAAACTGGGTCGTGTCGTCGGCCCAAACAATCACCTGTCCGCCGTTGCCGTCGGTGAGGGCATCAGCGGTAATGACGGTGGCTGCATCCACCTGGGTAAACGCAGCTGTGGGAAGCGGCCCCTGTCCCTGATAATCGCCACCAATTAAAACTGTGCCGCCGCCGTTTGTTCCAGATGCATCAATGGTTGCACCCAGTAGGGAAACGCGGTCTCCTAACACCTGAATTGTGCCGCCGCGATCGCCTTTTAGTGCAGTTAATGCTCCTGTAACCTCGGTACTGTCTGAGCTTTGCAGCGTGATGTCCTGGGCTGATAGGTTGCCGTCCACTGCGATCTCATCTGCCATAATCGCTAATGTACCGGCAGTGGTGACATCGCCTTCCACATCAACAACCTCGTCTCCCTGGATAGTCAGGGTGCCGCTCAGAGTATGGTCCGCCACCACTAAGGTGTCGATACCGGCCCCACCATCCAATTGAATGCGCCGGAGAGTATGGCTGTTAACGTCTTTTAAGGATTCAGAAAAGAAAGGCGATCGGCGATCGCTAGAATAGCGTTGGCCATCAATCTCCAGTTCAATGCTACCGTTTGCTCCAGTCCAGTAGCGGACTAAATTGTCCTGGGCATTACCTGCAATGGTTAAGATGCCTCTAGTGCCGTTAAAAGCTACAGTGACTGGATTATTGGCAGACATTATGGTGCAGAATCTGGAGATGAACAACTTTGTCTAGAGTTTTGAAAAACTCATGCAAAAAGATTGTTCCCTTTTTTATCAGGGAGTCTCTAGTCGTAATTTCAACAATGTCATGGTTAAAATCACAACTTTGAAGGCTCAGTATATTACGCAAAAATGAATTACTTCTTGCTCTTCCTTCTATCAAGCGCAACAGGCAAAAAGAGGGAGTATTGTGCCGTGTGATTTAAACGTTTTCTTTGCGGGCGTAGAGAATGCCCCAGATTAACAGCCCAGCGCCCAGCGCACTGGACCAGCCCATGGATTCTTTAAAGGCAAAGATGCCGAGCAGAGTTGCAGTCAAGGGTTCGCACAAGACAGCGATGCCAGCGGCGGTGGCAGCTGTATACCGAATACCTAGCATGTAGATGCCGTAGGCGAGACCGCCAGTAATGACACCCAAATAGAATAAAAAGGGGAATATTTTGAGCCAGACGCTGAGGGGTGGATGTAGTACAAGAGTGGGGGTAAGAATGAGGGCAGCAGCGGTAAAACTGTAGGTTGCGATCGCAATGGCATCCATCCGACCCACCAGCGATTTTGCCAAAACAGCATAGCTTGCATAGGAGAACGCAGCCCCAAAAGCCAGGATAACGCCGAGAAAAAATCGGACACCATCAATATGTACTGCCTCGGGTTGAGCAATGAGTAAGACAGTGCCAGTAACCCCTAACGCCAGGGCAATGCACAAACTACGGGTGAGTTTCTCGCCCAGAAATGCAATGGCAAGCAACGCAATAATCAACGGCGACGAGCATACAGCGACCAGTGCGGTCATAGCAACGCCAATGTAGGGAACAGCTGCAAAGTAAAACACCTGATATCCTGCCATACAAAGGCCCATGGCCAGCAGCGATAAGCGGTGTGGCAGTAGTCCGGTCAGAGATTTTTGCCGAGAATTATAGCCGTGCCATAGCCAAAAGATAGGTAATGCAAACAATATCCGCCACAGGCCCACAATCAACGGAGAAAGAGTTGCCTGTTGCGCAATTAACACTGATGTTGTGCCAGTAGTTCCCCAGGCAACAGCGGCCAGGCAAATAAGCAATAAACCCATGGGTGGTAGTTACGTGGTGATGGGTCTGAATACTACCAAATCAAGGTGAGGTCCAGGACAAAACCTGGTAAAACCTGATTATCCATCAGAGTTTGAGGATCATCCAAAATTTCCGGTGATTGACCAGGGCGATAAACTTCTACCTGTCGCTGTTTGCGATTTAGCAACCAGCCAAGCCGAGCACCGTTGTCTTGGTACTCCAGCATTTTCTGTCGTGTACGTTCTACTGAGTCACTAGGGGACATGAGTTCCACAACAAAATCTGGGCAGAGTGGAACAAACTTTTCGCGTTGTTCTGGGGTCAACGCCTGCCATCGCTCACGAATTACCCAAGCGGCATCGGGCGACCGGTTTGCACCATTGGGTAGTTTGAACCCGGTAGAAGAGTCGAATACTTCACCTAGATTGGTTCGAGTATTCCACAAGTCCAACTGTGTGGTTAGCTTGACATTACGTCTGCCAGTTTCACCACCGGTTGGTGCCATGATGATTAATTCTCCAGATGCGGCCCGCTCAAACTTTAGTTCATGATTTTTCTGACAGAGCTGAAAAAACTGCTCGTCGGTTAGCTCTAAGTCCAATACCAGCGGAGCCAGCAATGTTGTCATCAGTCCTGCCAAAGTTAACTAGAGAATATCCACAGTATAAGCGACCTTAAGCGACCTACTTATAACTTCGTTGAGTCAGTTCAACATTATCAAAGACCAAAGGCTCCTGATGTAATTTAGGGGGTTGTTCATCACCGTTATAGGCCCAGGCAGCCACGTAGGCATAGTCCTGATCATTGCGTCTGGCTTCACCATCTGGGGTCTGATATTCTTCACGAAAATGACCACCGCAGGATTCTTCTCGGTTGAGGGCATCGCGGGCCATCAGCTCACCCAGTTCTAGAAAGTCGGCTAGGCGACCGGCATATTCTAGATTTTTGTTGAGGGTATTTGCCTCGCCAGGTACCCGCAGATTTTGCCAGAATTCTGTTCGCAGCGATTGGATTTGGCCGATGACGGTTTTAAGACTGGTGCGATCGCGACTCATGCCCACGTGGTCCCATACCAGCTGTCCCAGCTGCCGATGGAACTGCATGATGGTTTTATCTCCCTGAATACTCAAAAGCTTTTGGGTTTTACTACGTACGGAGGCTTCAGCTTCAGCAAACGCGTCATCCTGGGTGTCTACTGCGGGTAGCGGATTGCAGGCTAGATAATCCCCCAGGGTGTAGGGAATCACAAAGTAGCCGTCGGCTAACCCCTGCATTAGGGCGCTGGCTCCCAGACGATTGGCCCCATGGTCCGAAAAGTTAGCCTCACCCAACACAAACAAACCGGGTACCGTACTCATCAGGTGGTAGTCCACCCACAGACCGCCCATGGTGTAGTGCACTGCCGGGTAAATGCGCATAGGTACGTCGTAGGGATTTTCATCGGTAATGCGTTGATACATTTGGAAAAGGTTGCCGTAGCGAGCCGCGATCGCAGCTCGCCCCTCTCGTGCGATCGCATCTCGAAAGTCTAGATACACCGCCAGTCCCGTAGTGCCCACACCTCGACCTTCATCGGTCATCTGCTTAGCATTACGAGAGGCTACATCCCGAGGCACCAGATTACCAAAGCTAGGGTAACGCTTTTCTAGGTAATAGTCTCTTTCCTCTTCTGGAATCTCATTCGGTGGACGATTATCTTCTGGTTTCAGCGGCACCCAGACACGACCATCGTTGCGCAAGCTCTCACTCATTAGGGTGAGTTTTGACTGATAGTCCCCTGACATCGGAATACAGGTAGGATGAATCTGGGTATAGCAAGGATTAGCAAAGTAAGCCCCCCGCTTATAGCAGCGCCAGGCTGCCGTGACATTGGAGTTACGACCATTGGTGGATAGATAAAACACATTGCCATAGCCACCGCTACACAGCAATACCGCATCCCCCTGGTGACGCTCCAGCTTACCCGTAATTAAATTGCGGGTAATAATACCTCGGGCATGACCATCAATGACGACTAGATCCAGCATCTCCCGGCGGGTAAAAATCTCAATCTGGTCTGCCATTTTCATCATGGCGCTGTAGGCTCCGAGCAAAAGCTGCTGCCCCGTCTGGCCACGAGCATAGAAAGTACGTGACACCTGCGCCCCTCCAAAGGAGCGATTGGCTAATAGCCCGCCATATTCCCTGGCAAAGGGCACTCCCTGAGCGACACAGTGGTCAATAATATGGTTGCTAATCTGAGCCAGACGATACACATTTGCCTCGCGGGAGCGATAGTCTCCTCCTTTGATGGTGTCATAAAACAACCGCCAGATACTATCGCCGTCGTTAGGATAGTTTTTAGTAGCGTTAATCCCTCCCTGGGCCGCAATACTGTGGGCGCGTCGCGGAGAATCTTGAATACAAAAACTTTTAACTTGATAGCCTAACTCCGCCAGGGTAGAGGCCGCTGAGGCCCCAGCCAGACCTGTACCCACAACAATTATCGTGTGCTTTCGCTTGTTGTTAGGATTAACCAACTTACAGTGGTCTTTAAAGTTGTTCCACTTATCTTTTAATGAACCGTGGGGAATACGGGGATCAAGAACCATAAAAAATTAAAACGTAGGTTGCGGTTAAGGCACGAAACCCAACAAACAGGCAAACACCAATAATCTCAAGTCACCCACCCAAGATAAATGCCCAACGGCAACACCACAAACCCCAGAGCAATACCAATCGCTAAAACCAAGCTAGTCCCATATGCAATGGGACGCACCGTAGCATTCAATGCGCCTAAAGATTGCAGTGCACTCCAAATACCATGACGTAAGTGGCTAGCTAACAGCACTATGATGCCGACGTAGCCAAAGGCATACAAAGGCTGCCGAAATTTTTCGATCACCAGTCGGGCCAAGTCGCGCACTTCTGAGCCGGGCACAGTGTAGCGTATCCCAAACTTAAAGGTAAGCAAGTGCCACACTAAAAAACTGCCAAGGGTTACCCCAGTGATAATCATAGTGCGGGAACTCAGTGTCTGGTAGCTAGGAGTGCCGGCAGAAGTATAGGTGCTATAGCCATGGGGACGTGCCCTTAACCGTCCTAGAAAAATTTGCACTCCCATCAGCATGTGCAACCCAAGAAAGGCCATTAAAATTAGCTCAATTAGCCAGAGCAACGGCCCCAAATATTCTATAAAGTGGCCGAACTGATTGTAGCTATCGGCGCTGCCTAGCAGAAGCAGATTGCCTGTCATATGAATCATGACAAAGGCCACCAGGGCAAGACCGCTAATACCGGTAATTAGCTTTTTGCCAACGGATGATTGATACAGTTTGATAACACGATTGGGCGAGGGCGCTGTGGTCATGGTCGAGGGGCAAAGGCTGACGATCTATTTTGCCTGGTGTCGCTGGTTTAGATAACCAGTGGCAGTAAAAGTTTGGATTCTGTATCCTCAATACTTAAACCTTTGGGCTGAAGTTGTGCAGCTGTGCCCTGGGTCTTTACGATAAAGATGATGCGCTTTGGGTGGACCATGGATTTGGATTATACGTTGGCCTCTGAACTGTTGGGAACAGCTGCTGGGGGAGCGGCGTTAGTGGCAGCGCTGCTCAGGAGTCGCTATGGTAAGCGTCAGGCAGAACAGACGACGACGATTAAGTCCCTAGAGTCAGCCAAGGGTAAACTGTCTGAGCAGCTGTCCCTGGCCAAGGGGCAAACGAGCACCCTAACTGAGGCTATGGCCCTGGCCAAGGACGCAGTGATGTCCCTAGAGCAGCAGGTTCAGGAACTTAAAGCTGAGTGCGATCGCACCACCAAAGCCTTAACCTCCTCCAAAAGCAACGTCAGCCAGCTCCAGGCCACCGTCACCACCCTCACCACCGATAAGCAAACCCTGGGTCAATCGCTCCAACAGCAGCAGCAGCAAGCAGCCCAGCTAGAATCTAATCTGCAAACCGCTCAGCAGCAGTCCCTCACAGCCCAACGCACCGCCGAGCAAAAGCTGCACCAGCTACAGCAAGAAATTAAAACCAGCCAAGCTAGCCAAACCGATCTTACTAAGCAGCTTAAACAAGCGCAGTCTCAGACCGTTACCCTGCAACAGCAGATCACCCAATTAACCACAGAGAAAAAACAGCTCACTGAAACCACAGCTACCTTAGAACAACAAGCACAACAGCTAAAAAAATCTTTGGACCTTGCTCAATCAGAGGCCACCCAAGCTCAGCAGCAATCTACACAGCTAACCAATGAGCGAGATCAGCTGCGTGTAACCATTAGCACCCTAGAACAGCAGTTCCAGACACAGCACGATGCCCTAACTCAGGCTAGAGAAGAGGCTGATCAAATTCAGCAAACTTCTCAGAGCCTGACAGATGAGCGAGATCAGCTGCGTGCAACCATTAGCACCCTAGAACAGCAGGCCCTCACAGCACAGACTACCCTGGCCCAAGTTATAGAAGAGGCCGCTCAAGCGCAACAAATCGCCGATGAGCAGCTAGCAGAACTAACCGGAGAAAAAGAACAGCTGGCTGCAACCATAGCGACTCTGGAGCAACAGGCTCAGCAACAACAACAGACACTTGACGCTGTCCAGACAGACTCCGCCGCCGCTCAGCAACAGACCCATCAGCTGAGTACAGAAAATAATCAGCTGAAAGAAAACCTGACAGTCCTTCATCAGCAAGTCAACGAGCTACAGCAAAATCTGACAACAGCCCAGACCGAAACGGCCCGAGTTCGGCGTGAATTAACCTACGAGAAAACCCAGCTGAGTCAGGTCAACATCACCCTGCGAGAACAAAATCAAGACCTGCAACAGGCGCTTAATTCAGCTCAGTCAGAGGAAGATCCCGCTAAGGTCTTGGTCGCTCAGCTGCAGGAGCAAGTGCAACAGCTCCTGCAGGAGTTGCAAACCCAGACAGAGTTAGCCAGCACCGAGCAAGACCAAGTAGAACAACAGCTGCTAGAACTACGTCAAGAACGAGAACAGTTGCAGAGCCAACTTCAAGACAGCCAGTCCCAAATTACCCAGGCCAATGATCAAGTTCAGACCTTGACCACCGACCTTACCCAGGCACAACAGACCCTGGCAGACACTGAAGATGAGATAGAACAAACGCGACTTCAGTTAGAAACGTCTTTTGAATCTCAGCTTGAATCTCAACAGCGTCAAGCAGCTGAACAGTTAGAAGGCCTACGAGAAGAGCGCGACCAGCTCCAAACCCAAGCTAACGAGCAGTTAGAGACGTTAGAAAGCCTACGCCAAGAACGCGACCAGCTCCAAACCCAAGCAGACCAGGCAAGCATCTTAGAGATCCAGCTGACCGAGACCCAGCAAGCTTTGACCGCTGCTGCTGCCACAGCAGAGCAAGACTTATCGACCCTCCGGAAGCAGTTAACTGCCGCTACCAAAGAACAGCAAGGGCAAGCCGCTGAACAGATAGAAAGCCTACGCCAAGAGCGTGACCAGCTACTCCAAGCCCTCAACGATAGCCAGACTCAGGCCGCCCAGGTCGACACCTTGACAGCTCAGCTAACTGAAACCCAGCACACACTGAACGAGTCAACCACAGAGGCTGAACAAACAATATCGGAACTGCAGGCTGAGTTAGACGCCCTTAAGACTCACCTGAAAATGATCCAAGAGACATCAACCGATCCGCTTGAAGAACTGACAACGACCAATGCTCAACTGACCGAGGAGTTAGAAGCGACTAAAATCAAAATGGCGGCCCAAGCCGAACAGCTATCGAGCGCGACTAAAGAGCAAACTGCCCTCAAAGAAGCCCTCAATCTGAGCCAAAAAGTGATTGTGTCTCTCCAGCAAGCACCTGATGCCACACCGGTTGAGTCTGAGGGAAAGGCAACAGTAGCGGAAGCAGGACCAGCCTCGGTCTCTGAAGAAGCTCCTAAAAAAGCTGCTGCAGATGCTTCAGTGGATACGGGTACTACGAAAAAACCATCTTCAGAGGCAGGCAGCCTGACAGGTAGAAGTTTTGTCCTGACCGGCACCCTGAACAATCTCACCTATGAGCAGGTCGTTAAATTAATCACCGAAGCCGGTGGACGCATCAACAAAATGCCCAGCGGCAAAACCGATTATATTGTTGTTGGTAAAAATCCTGGCAACAAACTCAAAAAGGCCGAAAAATACAATACTCCCCAGCTCAATGAAGCTGAGCTGAGAGCCTTATTAGATGGCGCATAGATTAATATACATACACGTTGATTCTACTAGAAGAGAACTTTAGTGGTAAATCGCATAAAGCCAATCGCCTTTTCAGGTGAGGTTTGTCCAGCTATACCGGGTAACGTCATCATGCCCGCAGGGTGCCCCTCGGAACCAGTCAAATTCAGTACCAGCACAGCGCCATTAGCTTCGGTCGACAGATTACACTCTGCCCCCGGGGGTAAATTATTCACCGTAGCCAGCTCAGCGCGATCCACAGCGTCGCTAATTGAAGTGAGAGTATAGGTTGTGATGTCTACCCCTGCTCCGATCTGTAGAGCAATATCACCGTTCTCATACACTCCAGGTACAAACTGTTGATGGGGTTGAATCCAGTCACAGATACGTACATCAGCGGCATCGCTACTTCCTACGTTGAGAAAATAAACCGTATATTCAATAGTGTCACTAGGCTGAACAGTACCTGCATCGAGTTCACCAAGCAGGAAGTCCGCAGGCCAAAGGCTGTTGTCATCAGCAGAATCTTCTATACCATCGTTGACTGCAAGGTAGAGCGGCGTATTGTCATTAGGATTAACACTACGATTACCATTGATAGCTGTGATACGCTTTACCAACAAGACTTGAGGACGGTTAAGCGCCAAGACTTGATTTGCTCCAATAAAGCTAATGTGTTCACTATCGCCATTGTTGTGGCCGATCGCGCTGTCGTCATCGCCAACGATTAGCACGGCCTGCTGCACACGAGGTACACCGCTGTCATCTACAAAACTAACCCAGCGAGTGGACTGGTTGCCACAGCCGGGCTCATTATTGGTTGTGCCACCGCACAGGCTTTGATCGACAATCTCTGGATCTGGAGCACTCCCATCATAGAGAGTAGTAGATTCAATTTCGATATCCTGACCAATGCGATTGCCAGAAGCGTCTAAAAGTCTCAAAATAGCGGGTGTCCCATTGCCATCAGTGCGGGTTTCCATATCACCTACCCAAAAACCAAAAGACTGAACGGGTTGAGCAAATGAAAAAATAACAGCGTTGCGCTGATTATCGTTAGATGCACCGCCACGGGCATCGTTCCAAAATAGCGGCTGGTCAACACTGTCATACAGGCTGGCTGGGCGCGGTGCCGAGCTTTGCAGAGAACTGCTATCGCTAAGCGTGGGACTTGACCCGGCTATGGTTATTTCTCCAGTGCATGTACTCTCCCCAATGGGTATTTGCACTAACTCAAGGGTGACCGCAACCGATTGGTTGGTAATAGGATCGACATAATCAAAGTTGTTAACGCTGCCTTGAGTATTACTCGCGGTGCCAAACCAGCTGGCAAGCTCAGGATCATCAGATTGGCCGACAGCGGCGCGCCAACTATTGTCTAAGGTATCCACTAAAGCGCGAGTTGCGATCGCATTACGTCTCACCTCACCACTAATGTAAGGAGTAATACCCGTATCAAAGGTACCGCCGCCTAGTAAACAGCTATCTGAATCTGTAGTAGTCACCATAACGGACGAACTAGCTCGGGTTTCTAGCAAGCCACTCGTCGGGTTAACAAAGCTTCCCGTGGCCTGGTTCTCAAGGACAGTACCCGGAGGAGGTGCATCAGCCCAGGCATTTTGAGCACCCGACAGCCCGCTGAACAACATGATGACAACCAGGGCAGACCCAACACCCCGAGTGGATAACTGATGGTTCATCTACTAAAATCCTGAGAAAATGCACCCTTAGCTGGTGACTCCAGCCCTGCAGTTAAGGTGCCCATTCAGAACTTTATGATTGTGCCTGGGAATGTAAGCATTTTAGTCATTTACTTGGGTAGTAAATCGAAAGAATCCATAGGCATTGGTGGGTGTTCCCTGTCCTGTAGTACCTGGGAGGGTAGCAAATCCAGTCGGATCTCCGGCTGTGCCCGTAATATCTAATACCAATACACTATTGCCAGCAGTGACTCCAGCCGGTAAGTTACAGTTGGGCGGGACACTGTCCACTGTGGTCAATTCTGCGCGATCAGCTGCATCGCTAGCGGCTGTTAGCTGATAGGTGGTACCTCCCGTCGTTAGCTCTAAGTCATTGCCACCATACAGGCCATTCACAAAGCTCTGATTTGGTTGGATCCAGTCGCAAATACGCACATTTGCAGCTGCTCTTTCCCCAGCATTGAGAAAGTAAACAGTGTACTCAATCTCATCTCCTGATTGGACTAAACCGGCATCTAATTCACCTAATAGATAGCCCCCAGGCCAGCTGCTTTCATCATCGTCAGAATTTTCTACGTTGTCATTGACAACAGTATTTAGCAAAGTGTTGTCGTTGGAGTTTTAGGTGCGATCGCGATTGATCGCCGTAATCCGCTTAACCAAAACAACGTTAGGAGCAGAGAGCACCCGAGTTCTCACCGTAGCATCTCGCGCTACGATAAACCCAAGACGATTATCAGCATCTTGAGGATTTCCTTTAAAGTTGTTTGTATAAACATCACCGTCCGCACTAGCCGACGAGCGCATGACTAAACGGAGTTTATATGTGGGATCACCTGCATTGATCGCTGGTGTGAAGATGCGAATAGCGGTAACATCCGACAAGTCACCCAAAGGACACCCCGTCACTCCAGTAATGCTGTCTGCCGAGGTACACCAGGTTGTGCTGGGGTTTTGAGTATTTGGATTATCGCTGATGGTACCAGGAGCGGCGTTGGTATACTCAAACGTAAATCCAGCATTATGCACATCTTGAATTTCAACAAAGGTGGGGGCGACACTGTAGTCTGTCGGCGGTGTATCAGCTCCATCTAGAGAATTCCGAACAGTGTCGTCTCCGACATAGGGCAAAATATCAATAAACTGAGAACTCGCCAGCACATCAATATTTCTGCTTAAGTTAGCAAAAGAGAGGTCATAAACAATGTCGTCACCGGGGTCAATCAGCGGCTCCACGGCTTCTTTAAAGACGGAAAAGATGGCATCACTGGCTACGTTAATACTACGAGACCCTGTCCGTTGCGATGCTGGTGAGCTATCCAAGGGAACGTTTTGATCATCAAAGGCATCAATCACAACACGATTGGTGACCGGGGTTCCAGTCATAACATCAAACCGAACCATGGCCTGAAATGAAATAGACGGCAACGGTTGACCGGGGATACGCGCACCTAAATCCCACAGCAGCACGGTAGTGCCATCGGCATTTACGGTAGTAGTGGTTGGTTCGATGTTAGCAGAGCCAGGAATATAGCTCAGCTCAGGCGGCATTGTATCGGTCAGGGTTACATTAACATCAGGACCATTGATAATAGATGAGGTAAGTGTTGGTTCTAGAACAAAAGTAACATCGCTTTCAGGAATGACAGTATTGATCAAATTGTCAGCATCGACACTGTTATTAGGGGCATCTGTTTTCTTGTCAATTCGGGCAACAACGCGGGTTAAACGCAGGCGATCGCCGTCATCATTACCGCTATGGTCGTTGGGTTGATAGTTACCCGAGTGCCAGCTGCCGTTATCTAGCTCATCTGCACGGGTAGTCACAAAGTTAGAGAGAATCGCTAAGTCTGGCAGCAGGTCCCCTGTAGCCGGGTCGGTGTTTAGCGCCTGTAAATGGACGACAGCATTAATCCGTTTACCTTCTTCTAAGATTTGATTGTTGGGCCTAATACGCACACGGTTAACCTGGGGGGTAGTCCCTAAAGAGTAAGGATATCCGCTGTAATAGCCCTAAACTAGAGCGTATCTACTCGATGGAGCTACCGTGTACAGATGTCATTGACCGAACTGTGCTGCCCAAGCTGTGAGTCTACTCGGATCGTCAAAAATGGT
>JBCCHX010000028.1:0-83464 GCA_039028535.1 Cyanobacteria bacterium P01_B01_bin.77 | reverse complement strand
GGTCGTGTTGTCAGCACTTGGGCTGACGTGATCAACCGTGCCAACCTGGGTATGGAAGTTATGCACGAGCGTAACGCTCACAACTTCCCTCTAGACTTGGCTGCTGGTGAAGCTGCACCTGTTGCTATGGTTGCTCCTCAGATCAACGCGTAGTCGCTTTGGTTTTGTAACCTAGTTTAGTCAAAGAGGCACCTGTTTTCGGGCAGGTGCCTCTTTAAGTTTAAATGAATAGTAATTTTAATAAGCTATATATTTAAGGTCCCTAGATGCAGATAACATCTAGGGACCTTAAATATGCAAAGTTATGCATGAGCTACGGTGAAGACTGACTAGTAGGCAAGCGTTTCCAAGGTTTCTCTTAAATACCGCCTTACTAGCTGTTCTAGAGGAGTAGTGTCCAGCGTATTGTTAGGTAGCTCAGATTTCCACCGCTGAAAACCGGGGCTATCACAGATAGCGCGTTGTAGGCTTAACCATACATTCGTATTTTCAGAGCTAGATATCGTAGATGATGTATTGGCCATAGGTTTACCCGCATTTATCTCTCTATAAGATAACGCAGGTACACAAGACCTGCTGTGCCTGTGGTCACGGTTTAAATTGTGTAGTCTGTATTATAGGCATAAGCCCTTACTTAAGAGGCATATGATCATTAAGTGAGGGCTTATGTCTGGCTTACTTAGGCCGATATCAAGCAGGGAGTAATGACTGACCTTAAGAACGTCCAGCTAAGGTCCGTCGCTTCGTTACTAGCTTAAAGGCTTCGATTCGATCTCCCTCTTGCCAGTTGTTGAACTTATCAACACCGATGCCGCATTCAAAGCCAGAGGCCACTTCTTTCACGTCATCACGCATACGCTTAAGTGAATCGAGATTGCCTTCGTATACTTGAGAACCTCCCCGCATGACTCGGATTTTGCAATTGCGTGTGACTTTGCCAGATAGCACATAGCATCCAGCTACAGATCCTTTACGGACTGGGAAGACGGCGCGAACTTCCACTTCACCTAGCTCTTCTGCAACTAGCTCCGGTTCGAGTAGACCTTCCATGGCCCCTTCAATATCCTCAAGCAGCTTATAGATAATGTCGTAGTCACGAATATCGACACCTAGACGATCAGAAGCCTGCTGTGCTCCAGGCGCTAAAGTAGTGTTGAAGCCAATAATGACAGCTCCACTAGCGGCGGCTAGATCCACATCAGTTTCACTAATTTCCCCTGGAGCGGCCATCAGTACTCGAATTTGTACCTCATCTTGGGGTAGCTGTTGAAGGGATGCCAGTATCGCTTCTAGCGAACCTTGAACATCAGCTTTTAGAAGGATATTCAGTTCCTTCAGCTCACCTTCTTGTGCCTGCGCAGACAGAGTATTGAGGGTGACCCGACGAGATGCCATCGCCTGCTGTAGACGTGACTGACGCTGGTCAATAGCTCGGCTATCGGCAACACTCCGGGCTGCTTTCTCTGAGGGAAAGACTTCAAACTCGTCACCTGCTTGAGGAACGTCATTTAGACCTAAAACCTCGACGGCAAAGGATGGCGAGGCCGCCTCTACCCGAGTGAGACGATCGTCGAGCATGGCTCGCACCTTACCAAAGACAGAACCTACTACCATGGAATCCCCGATTCTTAGGGTGCCATTTTGTACTAACAGTGTGGCCACTGGCCCACGAGCTTTGTCTAAGTTGGCTTCAATAACCGTACCTTTAGCGAGCCTGTCGGGATTGGCATGGAGGTCTTCAACTTCTGCCTGTAACAGCAGCATTTCTAGCAGCAAGTCGAGATTTTCGCCAGTGATAGCACTCACAGGTACCATGATGCTGTCTCCACCCCACTCCTCAGGAACGAGACCATGCTCCATTAACTCTTGCTTGACTCGATCGGCACTGGCTGTTTCCTTGTCAATCTTGTTGATGGCTGTAACGATAGGCACCTGAGCAGCTTTGGCATGGCTGATGGCTTCAATTGTCTGAGGGCGAACAC
Source organism: Cyanobacteria bacterium P01_B01_bin.77 (assembly GCA_039028535.1). Lineage (GTDB taxonomy): Bacteria > Cyanobacteriota > Cyanobacteriia > Phormidesmidales > Phormidesmidaceae > Leptothoe. The sequence continues at coordinate 81,482 of JBCCHX010000028.1, read as the reverse complement.
CATCGTCGGCAGCAACGACAAGTACAGCGATATCAGTTACTCGAGTCCCTCGAGCTCGCATGGCTGTAAAGGCTTCGTGACCTGGGGTATCTAAGAACACTACCTGCCGATCGTTGCCATCATGCTGAACATCAACGTGATAGGCACCAATATGCTGAGTAATACCACCTGCCTCACCGCTGGCAACCTTGGCTTCACGAATAGCATCCAATAGCGATGTTTTTCCGTGGTCAACGTGACCCATGATAGTAACCACAGGGGGACGAGGCTTCAGACTTTCTAAGTCGGCTTCGTCAAGCATCTCTGTAGTCTTCTTGGCTTCTGACTCAGCCTCGGCGGTCTCCACTTCGATCTCAAACGCTTCGGCCACCATCTTGGCTGTGGGAATGTCCAAGGTTTGGTTGATGTTAGTGGCGATGCCCTTAAAGAATAGAAACTTAATGACTTCAGTTTCAGGTTCTTTAATCTCTTGAGCCAGTTCATGAACGGTTAAACCGTTGGTTAGAACAATCAGTTCAGGCTTTTCTTCGACAACCTCGACTTTGCGATCGCGACGGTTATTATTACGAGATGCTCCGCCTCTACTAGGCATGGAGCGGCTTTTCACCGCAGCAGGCTTAGTAGGAGACTGTCGAGACTTGGGCTTGGGGGGCCGCATCAACGAAATACTAATGGGTGTAGCACCAGAGGCACCTGACACACCCGACTCTAGATCATCAATATCCTCATCATCGTCTAGACGTTGAGCACGGCGTTTCTTCGTAGCATTTTTGTTGGCCCGTTGCCGCATTTCCTCCTCTTCGCTGGTGTCATTGCGACCTTTTCCACCGCGTTTGGGTGGACGAGGTGGAGTTGAAGGGCGACGCAGGTCGGGGCGTCGAGGAGCCGCCGCTAGCGTAGGTGTATCGTTGTCTTCGGTAGCTGTAATGTCTTCGTCGGCATTGGACTCACCTGTTTCGGGTGCACCCGGCTTTGGCCGCCGAATCTCAATGACAGGCTTAGGCTTTAAGCTGGGTTTTTCCTTTAGTAAAGTAGGTTTTGGTTTAGCTGGTCCAGAATCTCTAGTAAACTCACCTGAGCCAGACTCACTGCGCGACGCTGACTTTGGCCGTGGAGCTTGAGGTCGGGATGGAGGAGATACCAACCTTGGCTGAATGATTTTTGGCCCAGGAGCCGCTGTTTCCTGATTAGAAGAGCTGCTTGCCCCAGACGTATCCGCCGAAGGACGGGAAACAGGTTTTTGAGGGGGACGGATCGCTGGCTTAGGTCGACCAGGACGACTTGGGGGCTGCCGTAAATTCTCCGAAGACTCTGATGTAGAGCTTGTTTGAGTCTTAGGTTGTTTTTCTGGTGGTCGAGCTTCCGATGGCTGGTGTCGACGAATTTCTAAAATTTGCTGTTTTCGCACCGGTCGATTAGGTGCTTTTGGCTTGGACAGCGTGGGTTTCTGCTTTGGTTTGGGTGTTGGTCTATTGACGGACCGTTTAGGCTCTCCTGCTGCAGCCGCACGGATCCGTTCCGCATCTGATTCAGTGATAGTGCTGCTGTGACTTTTTACTGCAATCTCTAAACGTTCACAGATGGTCAGAATATCTTTATTGTCTAAATCTAACTCCCGAGATAACTCATATATCCTGACTTTGCCATTGTTCATCCAAATAATCCTCGCAAATTGTTGAAATTAAGGTGTCACATAGACTTACTGCCCTTATCGAAACGACAATACATCTTACCCTTGGGCATATGGGCAATATCTAAATTCTATCGACTGTCGGTACAAATGTGGCCATAATGTACATCGATCAATATAGATATTTATTCCATCTTGGTTCAATGGCATTCTGACAAGCTCAGTATTTTTCGACTGAAAATTAGCACAGGTCTTAAATACTACCTTAACATCAGCCCAAAAAACGGTTGAGGTGACTGAGGAAAAGGTCTCAAGCAATAATTATATTAATCAGCTGATGCGATAACTTGATGCAAATGCTGGTAAACAGTTTCTGGAACTATCGCTTTGAGGGAACGTCCAAGTCGATTTTTTTTGTGGGCTAAATTTAAGCAATCTAGCTGAGGGCAGAGATAGGCTGAGCGTCCCATACCCTCATGACATTGCACTACACCTGTCGGGTAAGTTCGAACGACCCTCAACAAATCATTGCGGTGAACCACCTGACGACAGCTCACACAGCGGCGATAGTTGCGCTGCATATCTAAAACTTTCCTATTCCTCTTCGTCAGCAGGGGTATCTTCCTCTTCATAAAGAGTAGCGTTTTCAATGGGTGAGGTTTCTTCTTCTGCCTCTGATACTGCATCTGCAGCCTCGTCTAAGCTAGCTTCTTCTTCCTCCTCGGCAGCAGCGGCGGCGGCAGCCAGGTTGGCGGCTTTGATGGCTTCCATTTGGGCGGCGCGGGCAGCAGCTTCTGCTTCCTCCTGTTGGCGTTTAGCGTCTAGTTGCACCCTGACCTTCTCATCTTCAGCATCGTAGTTGTATTTAGCTGAATCTTTAATATCAATTTTCCATCCGGTTAGACGCGCGGCTAGACGTACATTTTGCCCCTCCTTGCCAATAGCTAAACTGAGCTGATCTTCTGGAACTAGAACATGGGCCTGACGATCTTCAGGATTCATCAGTCGCACCTCGTCCACACGGGCGGGGCTCAAGGCATTAGCAATATATGTGGCAGGATCCGGTGACCAGCGGATAACATCGATTTTTTCACCTCGCAATTCGTTGACAACTACCTGAATGCGAGATCCGCGTGCACCAATACAGGCACCGACGGGATCAACGTCCCTTTCTAAGGTATCAACGGCAATTTTAGTTCTCGGCCCCACTGACCGAGAAGGAGGGTTCGCCTCCCGAGCAACGGCAACGATGCGCACCACCTCGTCTTCGATTTCGGGGACTTCGTTAGAAAATAGTTCGACGACTAAGCTGGCATCGGCACGGGAGACTAGCAGCTGAGGTCCTCGGTGAGAGCCCTCAGAGACTTTTTTGAGCGCTACCCGAAATGTGGCGTTGGCCCGATAGTTATCATTGGGAAGCTGATCGCGCTTGAGTAATTCGGCTTCGACATCGGGTTGGCCAACGCCGCTGCTGACTGCCATAATTACGGACTGTCGTTCAAATCGCAGGACACGCGCTTGTAAGATAGTTCCTTCTAGATCTTGAAACTCTTCTTGAATCAAACGCCGCTGCTGGTCCCGTAGTTTTTGGGCTAAGACCTGCTTGGTCTGAATGGCTGCCATCCGTCCAAAGTCCCGTTGCTCAGGGGTAACATCTAGGACTACTTCATCGCCTATTTGGGCTTCTGGTGCGACTTCGACTACTTCAGCCAAAGAAATTTGGTGGTCAGGATTATCAACAGCGTCGACAATCATTTTGCTCGATAGAACCCTGAAGCCTTCTTCCTCTGGATCGAGCTCAATAGAGAAATTTTCAAAGTAATCCTCGTCAAACTGATTACTGTCCATGCGGCGAGTCCGGCGGTAGCGCTCATAACCTTTGAGAAGCGCCTCTCGTAGAGCTTGTTCAACAGCCGAACGTGGTAGGTTTCGCTCGCGGCTAATGCCTTCGATCATTTCTTGTAAGCTGGGCAGACTTACCATTGACATGGGCTCTCTCCTCCTTAAGCAAAACAGGCTTGTAGGGTTGATAAAAGTAAAAATGATGCAGATGTAGACCTGATATCGTAACGGATAATTTTTGAGCGCTGGCTGACTGTGGACAGCTGTGTTGCTCGATATCTAGGCTTCAACTTGATTGCTTAGCGATACTGACTCTATTAATTCGTTGGGTAGGGAAACGCGCCGACCTCGTTGGCTAATGGCTAGTTTGTTTTCCGTGCGCTCTAGCAAGGTGCCGATCCATACCTTTTTGCCCTTATGGGGGGTATGTAATGTGATTTCGATGGCAAATCCCTTAAAAACGATAAAGTCACGGTCGGTTTCAAGTTGGTTCGAAACTCCAGGGCTAGAGACTTCAAGCACATAGGCATCAGGTAGGATGTGAGCTGTTTCTAAGCTCTCACCTAGGGCGATACTCATGCGTTCACAGTCATTTAGACTGGTATCAGTTTCGGTTAGATTACGCACATCAACACGTAAAACAGGGGGACTCTGGTTGGTTTGAAAAACCGCGCCAACCACCTCTAACCCTAAGTCAGTGGCAATGGAGCTAGCTATTTCAATCACCTGTGGGATGACAGGATGGGCCATGGACACTTATGCAAATTAACCAAAATAAAAAGTGGGCCTTGAAGTCCCACTTCTCACACAATCATTCTTGAACTGGGGCAGTAAAGGCTGAGGTACAAGACATACCCAGATAGCATAGGACTATTGGCTTTTACTGCGCTACATAGTCTAGCGCGTTTTTCTCTGCTTTGATTCAATGCCGGTAGCCTGAAAAAGCTCGGCAACGGTAGCGCAGTAAGTGTCTATGCCGAAGCTAGCAGGGGTCAGGGGATTTTGATAAGTAAAATGACGATACTGTAAACAAAAGCGATCCCAGTCTGCCATACGTACATTAAAGAGCTTAATAAAAAAGTCAATCAGACCTTGAGATAGGGGAAGTCGGAAATAGATGGAGCGACCTAGGTATTGACTGACGGCGGTTACGGCATCATCGACGGTAAGGGCAGGATTGCCTAAGACAAGCTCTCTTGACTCGCCACTCTGAGGAGGATGGTCGATTAAGTGACCAACAACTGTGGCGATGTCCTGGGCGTGGATAAAGTGTAAGGTGCCGTCAGCGCTAAAAAAACGAATCAGATCAATCCATTTAGTGACCTCTGTGAGACCACTAGATATATGGGAATAGGGTTTGTTGGTGTCACCCCCAAAGACGAGGGTAGGGAAGAGGGTGGTGATTTTAGGGGAAATCGCGAGGGACTCTAACTTTTGGTGGCACTGATATTTACTGCGGATATAGTCAAACGAAACTTGTCCTGCTTCTCTGAGGGGGGTGTTTTGGCGGTCTAAAATGCTGGCTGTTGAAAAATATAAAATCTGCTGAATCCGCTCGGGATCTAACAGCTCCATTAGTTTTAGGTTAGCAGTGACATTAATGTCGTAAATGGCGGGTGCTCCCCCCCACGATGTGGCGATCAGGATGGCGCTATCCATAGTGCCTAGTACATCTGAAAACTGATCGATTTCGCGGATATCGCCTTGAAGTATGTGGACCCGTCGTTGATGGCTGATGTCCAGTAGCAGTTTATCGGGATGGCGAAGCAGCAAGAATAGTTCGTGATTGCTGTTGCTCAGCAGATTTTCAAGAACATAATGGCCGATACAGCCGCTGGCGCCGGTAATAAAAATTCTTTGCGGTGGTGACGATTGAAGGGAACGTGCCGATTGACTCACGGTTTGATCTGGCGCAATGTTTAAGTATTCATACTATTATCTTGCACAGTTGTTGCAGCAGCTAGTGTGATGCCTGACTGATTGCAGGGTTAGAGCCTACAGCCCATATAGAAAGCTATGGGCTGTAAGAGTTTGTCTGGTTTAGGCAGGAACAGCTAGTTTGTCTAGCTGTTTGGCGGTTTCAAAGAAGTGGGCTGCATTTTCTTCAGGGGTGCCAGGAAGAATGCCGTGACCTAGATTTAGGATGTGGCCTCCTCTGCCTGCTTTATTGACGGTATCGAGAATGCGATCGCGAATAAAGTCCTTCGAACCAAACAGTACACCGGGATCAACATTACCCTGAACAATCATGTCGGGACCGAGGCGACGGCGGGCATCGGCCATATCAACCGTCCAGTCAACGCTGATGATGTCAACGCCAGACTCGCCCATGATTTCTAGAACGCCCGCACTACCGCTGATATAAAGAATCAGAGGGGTGTCAGGATGAGTCTCTTTGACCTGACGCACCACCTGCTGTTGATAGGGCAGGGCAAAGGTACGATAGTCCTCAGGGCTGAGCTGACCAGCCCAGGAATCAAACAGTTGCACCACCTGGGCACCGCAGTCAATTTGGTAGCGCACATAGGTGGCAATCCCGTCGGCTATATGGCTCAGCAACTGATGCAACATTTTGGGCTCAGAGAATGCCATTCCCTTGATTACGGAGTAGTTCTTGGAGCTTTTTCCCTCAATCGCATAGGCTGCTAGCGTCCAAGGAGAGCCCACAAATCCCAGGACTGTAGAAGCGTTGCCTACTTCAGACCGGAGTGTGGTCAAAATCTTTTTAATAAACGGTAAATCTTCTTCAGGATTGAGGGGGCGCAGAGCATCAATTTGAGCCTGGGTCCGAATGGCAGGCTCAATTATGGGACCCTTGCTTTCCACAATGTCGAAGGGAATACCCATACCTGGAAGTGGGGTCAAAATGTCTGAAAACATAATGACGCCATCGGGGCGAAATGCATGCCAGGGCTGTAGCGAAATCTCAATGGCAAGGTCGGGATTCTCAGAGCGCTCTCGGAAAGATGGATATTTCTCTCGGAGATCGCGATATATCTTCATGTATCGACCCGCCTGACGCATCATCCAGACTGGTGGGCGATCCAAGATTTCGCCCTTGGCGGCTCTCAATAAGTAGGGCGTTTGATCGGGTTGGGTCATTGAAATCTCACCACAGACTAAACAAGGTTTCTATGCGCATCTGTTAGCTTATCATTGCAAATTGCCCTCAATGACTTGAGACACCTGACTCTCGTGGGTTTTGGCGGATGAACTGATGTCTCTGTGATGCGTTTGGCCCGACCATCGCGGCGTAAACTTGAAGGCAGATAACGAATTGTGGCCTCTTGTATCGCTTTATTCAAACCTATTCATGCAGAATGTGAACTTTTTTAAAAAGCAAGGAGGACGGTGGTTCTCTCAGCGGACTACCCACTACCTCAAGGCAGGGGATTCCAAGGCTGGTAAATCAGATTTGGAGATTACCGATGTTGATATCGATGCGGCTGAGGTGACGCAGCTATGCCATCAAGCTAACTGTGAGGTTGATCATGTTGTCGGAGCGTTACGGATCGCTCAGAAAAGTACGATTATTGCGGGACCGTCGCGGGACCAGGTAACGTTACTGGTTGCGATCGCAGCCGATGAAAACAGTGGCCAATTGTTACGTCAAACAGATGGGCAAATGCAAGCCAGCCCGTATCAATTAGAAAATGATGTGTTGACCATTACCACTGAAGTCAATGGCATACAGTCCGAAGAACGCTGGTGGTTTATTACTGAAAACCTACGGATGCGCACGAACGTGCTGAGCAGCGAGGTCGGTCAGATCATGGCATCTTTTTGCTCAGAGATCCGTCTGGGGGATGTCAAGCCCTAGGCATAGGTTTGCTGACGAGCCATTGGCCGAAAAGGCTGAATTGGTGCAGAAGACATACCCACACGCTCAGCATCTCTACTTTCTGCGGAGCTTCGCCCATGCAGACTAGAACTCTCAGTTAAGTGACTCGTTTCATTGGGCGATGTTATGGGTGAGGTACTAGCCTGATAAACCGCTACTAAAGTATCTACTGACTCTACTGGAAATGCCTCTATGGATAAACTGGGATAATGATCGTAGCTGAGAACAGCTGGTTCAGCCGTAGGAGTAGCGATGACCGAGCTAGACATGGGTGATGGTGCAAAATCATCATCCGGTTCGTCCATAGGAACCCATGCCGAGTCTATTGGCTGCGAAACATAGCTAGTGGGTAGGTGGAGAGGCCCTCCCACCTGTTTGGCAATCACCTGCTCAAAGCCGGACGTAAAATGGCGAACAGGTTGTCCCCGACGTTGCCAGATCGAAAGAATATGCTTAACAGAGATAATCTTGTATCGTCCCTGATAAACCGCTTCGATGATGGCATCTCGAATCCAGTCCGCGCGATAGGTATTCAGCCAGTAGAGAACCTGGCTCTCAGGGCCATAGCTCTCCAATTCTAAGCTAAAGGACTTAATCAGGGTAATCGCTTGTTGTGCTTCTCGTGCTATGTCCGGTGCCATCATAAAGCAGTAACCTGAACCCAACCTATTAGGTAATTCATGGCTTGAACCACAATTTCCTAATACATTGAGGAAAGAATTCTTACAGTTTTATCTAGCGTCCCCATGCCTTAACTTTAACGTTTACGATTAACTCTTGATGTTGTCCTTAAGAAAGGAGATTGCATCAGAATATACTCGCTATCGCTAATCAAAGTATTCCCAAAAATAACGATTAAACCTGCTTGATTCCAAAGCTAATTGTTAGCCTGACTGTACCAGCAGGCTAACGCTGGTCTAGCACACTGCCTTCAACCTGGCGGATATTGGGATTATCAAAGGGGCTGCCACTGCCGAGCCAGTTAAAATCGCTGAGTCGAAATCCTATCGAACCGGTTGACTGAGTGGGGCTGTAGCGGACTACTAAACCATGGGTGCGGCGACTATATTCACCAATGATTTCAGTATTGACTCGCTGATTGGTTTCAAGATTAATCGAGGCTTGGAAACCTAGCAAAAACGGCCCCAAAATTTGCTGTACTACACCAAAGGTAACGACACTACGGTCTACGTTGCGATCAAATAAAAAAGGGGAGTTTTCACTAGCTAAAAAAGCATGATAGTACCCAAGGTTAAAGCGAGTGTAGTCAAAAAAATTATCAGATAGATGACCGAACTGGCCATCTAAACGCACGTCGCCAGCTAAGACTTCTTGAAAGTCACCGCTGGTGTAATAAGAGCCCACACCCAGTAAGCTAACACTTAGGTTTAAAAAAGGGACCAAGGGAATAGGGCTATAACGTAACCCTTCAGTTTGTGTCGCTGGTAAGGGTTTACCCCGCCAGAGATTAAACCCTTTGCTCAAACGTGCGGTCCCTTGAAATCGTCCTAAACTGACGCGATTATTATCTCTGGGTAGAGGATCTAGCAGCTCAGTCCGGTCGGTCTCCGCCGTTATCCATTGGCCTCCAACCTGATAGGTTAGGATCAGCCCCCGATTATCCAAATTAATAACGGGTGACAATAAAACCGCCCCCAGGCTAGAGCGCACAGTCTGAAAGCCTAGGCTACCGTTAAAGAGGCGATCTCGATAGCTATACTCGCTAACTAGCAAGTGATCGCCAACCAGCAAGCGATTGCGAATATTTCCTCGAATATTGTCTTCAATCTCGTCGAGATTGAGGCCTGTAATCGTAGCCTGTGCAGATACGTCAGAGCGAGGGTTCAACCGAGTATCGAAGTCTAGCTCTAGTCCTAGGACGTCTGAATTAAAAGCGCCTTTTTCAAGGGAACGCTGTAAAAAATACTGAGGAGTAATGCTAAAGCTGGTGGATTCATTGCGGACGAGGGAAAATTCGCTCTCAAGGAAGATGCCACCGCGCTCGCGCGAGTCGCTACCAACGTTGACGATGAAAGGATTTAGTTGATTAGATTCAACATTGCCACGATTGAGCACATATCGCTCCTTAAAGAGCGGAATTGCCAAACCCTGGTCCAAGACCAAACGCGGATTTTCAGTTGTGAGCAAATCTGCTGTGGGTGACAACGTCACCAGCGTCATGCGGTTGGTGCGAAATTCTAGCTCGGGCGGTGAAAACGGGTCGTTGGTAAGTCGTACTTCTTCAGCAATCCAAGCTTCTGCATCAAAGGTGACACGAGCGGCCTCAAACCGCAGACGTCTCACCCCGCCCGAACTCTCGGGTAAGGAGCCAGGAGTATTGCCCCTCAGACGGGAACTAATTTCAAGCCCGCCTGCGTTGGTGACATTCGTGACAGTTTGATCAGGGTTCAGCGGATCAAATACCGAACGGCTGGTGATAGGCCGCTCCAGGGGAGATGAAAAATCATCTTCTAGGCCTGGTAAAAATAGCTCTCCCCGTGTTTCAAAAAGCGTACCTGCTTCCTGTAGCAGATTATATTCAGCCCGCTCACCGCGCACTTCCTGTTCCCCACGGGTCAAGATCACATTCCCTTCTGCGAGAACATAGCGGTTGACCAAATTAACCCATATTTCATCGGCCAGCAAAAAGGCATTGTTGAGTTTGAACACCACATTGCCACGGGCATTTACGACCTGTCTGTCTGAGTTAAAAATCTGGATGTCAGAAGTGATTTCAAGCTGTGAAGGATCTAACGGCTCTGGAGGAACAGCGGTGTCTCCTGCTGGCTGACTGGCGGGGGGAGAGATCGGTGCTGTTTCAGCCTCCTCCGGTGTAGCGGTGTCTAAGGCGTCTTCTATAACGCTAGGTGCTTGATTGAGATCTAGCTCTTCTGATTCTAGTTCCTCTAGATCGACGGTATCGTTCAGGTCATCGAGATCAACAGCATTTGGATCAAGACTATCGAGGTCGACACTGTCAGGAGTAATAGTATCTAGATCTAGCTCCCCATCATCGAGTTGCTCATCAACAGCATTGTTGATGATATCAAGGGTGTTGACTGGAGCCGAGGGGGGCTTGTCAGGCAGAGGTGGAAGCTGTGCAAGATTTGGTATCGAGAAATCCTCAGACCTGATTGTGGCCAACTGCCCAGTTGGGATTAAACTCACAGGTGTATCCAATTCCCCTAGCAGAATGGCCGTTGCTGAGCTGGGCATAGCAACGGAGTTAGACGATGGGGGCTGAGTTCCTGGATTGATGAGCTGCAGATCGGCTGCGCTTCTGGAGAATTTTACTGGCTGGGTTAGGGGAGGTTCAGGAGGTAAATCGAAGGGGGCCATGGATATTGTAAAAAACGGCCAGCGGGCTAATGCTAACCCTCATGAACACAAGCATAAAAGTATTGCACGGGTCACATTGGTTAGGAGAAATCCTACCTCCAATAGCCTGAAGCTACAGTGCCTATGTGACATTTGTATATCACTAACGCCTGGGTGACTTTTGCTGTCAGTCTTAAGGTAAAAACTGACGCGCATTAAAAACTCCTTAGCTGAGCTAGCCAAGGAGCCTTTTGAAAACTCTTGAAGACTCGTTTGAGCCTATCAGTAATTGGGCTCTGCCTTAAAATCTCTACTCGAAGTCCTGGCGGCCAGGGTTCCGAGCGGGGTCTCCATTAAGGAAACCGAAGATAAATAGGCCTACGAAGAAAGCAACGGTCAGGTATACAACGATCTTTAGAGTCAGCATCGGGGGATCTCCAAGCACAGACACTTAAATTTATGAATCCTATTCTATCGCAACATTGAATTCATCTAATGTGTAGTATCGAGGGTTGCTGATTAATCCATGGCCATAATAGCTACGCCACTAACCATAATGGTTGCTCCGAGTAGTCGTGCGCGCAGTCCGGTTTCCCCAAACAGGGCATAACCTAATCCGACTGAAATCAATGCGCTCATGCGTTTCACCGCTATCACTTGGGCGACGGGAGCCAAGGTCAAGGCTGCAAACTGTAGTGACACACCGATGGCAATAAAAATGCCAGCTAACACGATAAATTTGGCCTGTACCCTTAGGGGATGGGTAATTGTTTGGAGTCCTTTTTGCAGGATGCGCTGCATGACAAACGGCACCATGCCGATGGCAATTGTTGCAAACAGGGATGTGCCCCAAAAAAGCGACGATGAGTTTAGGGTGCCGACCTTGTCAAAATTTGACGTGATGCTCCAGATAAATGCCACACCCAGCATGGTTCGACTGCCGGAGTTAGTGATAATGGTCTGTAATGGTGCGAGGGTAAAGCCCTGGCTTGGTTTGAAATTGAGCACATAGGAGCCCACAATCAAGAAAACGACACCAATGGCATCCAGGCTGGTGGGCCATTCTCCGACGATGATGGGAGATGTGATCAGGAGAAATAGCGGTGTGAGGGTGACCAGTGGGACGGTTAGTGAGAGGTCGGTGGTCTTTATGGCTCGAAAGTAGAGGGTAAAGGCTAAGATGTTTAGCCCTCCTCCTATCAAAAGTGCTTTTGCATAGTCTGGGCCTAAGCTGGGCAACCCTTCGGTTAACAGCATAAAGCTGCCCATCAGCAAGGCTCCCACTAGGCTAAAGCCTAACAGGACAGAATATTCATCGAGTGATTTGAGCGCTTGTTTGCCAGTGGCGTCTTTGAGAGCTTCGCATAGGGCGGTTCCACTGGAGAGAAATAACCAGAGCATTTAGGCTCCACAGCAGTGATCAATGCCCAGGCTATCCAGTAATAAATCACCGACGGCATTGGCGATAGCAAACTCGCTGTAGAAACTTTTGGAAAAGTCAAATGCTTGCATTTCGGTCAAAATTGCCATGACGAGAGGGATCAGTTCATTTTCACCTTCCATGCGCTGGCGTACGAAAACTTGGGAGGCCCGCTGGGCAATATCGTGATTGACGGCTTCTGGTAAAAATTCGGTATCGAGCCATCTTTGCAGCGATGCTTTCAGCCATTCTCCTTCCTGGGATGGATTGTTTGAGGGGGGTAGGGTGACGGATTGAATCGGTTCTGTCATGGTGAATGCTGCAGTGCGATCGATACTTTTGGGAGAATGCTTTTGTTTTAGTATTCTTTTAGGGTAAGTTTTTTTAGGCTACCGTAGGGGAAGGGTTTGAAGAATGTAACGGGCGAGTTAATATCTCCTCTGCTGTCACAGCTGCTATGGCTTACTCGATTCCCCACATTTTGCAGTGCTATGCCCAGGGCTATTTTTTAATGGCGGATAGCGATTACCAAACCCTTAATTGGTATTCCAGCCGCAAACGGGCGCTAATTCCATTAGACGATCGGTTTCGTTATCCCAAATCGCTACGGCGGGTGCTCAATCAAGATCGGTTTGAGATTGCATTTAATCGTGACTTTGACGGGGTAATTGAGGGCTGTGCGGACCGCACAACGACTTGGATTTCGGATGAATTGAAGGCGATTTATCGAATGTTACACCGAGCTGGGTATGCCCATAGCTTTGAGGCCTGGCAGGGCGATCGGCTGGCTGGCGGTGTTTTGGGGATTGTGCTGGGGGGGGCGTTTATTGGGGAGTCGATGTTTTTTGCGATTCCTGATGGGTCTAAAGTTGCGATGGTTAAGCTGGTGGAGTGGTTGCGATCGCAAAACTTCCTCCTATTCGATGCCCAAATGATGAACCCCCATCTGGAACGATTTGGTGCCTATGTGGTGGACAGCGAAGTCTACGAAGAGTTGCTTTACCAAGCTATCCAACGACCCTGTCGGTTTTTACCTGCCTCCATGTCAGCTAAACCTTTTCCTCGCGCCCCTTTGCATCGGCACAAGCCGGAGTGAGTTAGATAATAGTATTTTCTAAACGTAAATAATTTAAGCTGTGAGCTAACGGGGCATCTAAATTAGCTGATGCCCCTTGATTGACCTAGTTTTCTAGCAAGGACCGTTGGGGAAGCCACTGGCAGACAAGCTTGCCATTGACCTGGGTCCAATGGGCGACGAATTGCGATCGCTTCTCAGGTCGCGAGTTTTTGGCAGGAACGGCGCGATCAGCAGTAGCAGGATTTGTATAAGTCAGCATACAGAAGCACTCCCTTTAATGAGTTAGGATTGCTGATGCTCAGGAGACCTTGACCGATTGGAATAACGCGTCTCAAAGCTACAGAGGGTCTTCAACTGTTCAGCAGCAATTTCTTTTGATAGTTCAATGTATGGAGAGATACATTGGCCACTTCAAAATTTCGGTCAAAACTCAAAATCGGTCAGGACATCTGCATTAGCCAGCATCCGTTATACCTTTTATGATGTAGTTACGTTGCTACATTCAAAGAGGTGGCCATGTACAGTATTTCAAGTCGCGAATTTAATCAGGATGTGGGCGGGGCGAAACGTGCCGCCGAGCATGAGCCTGTTTTCATCACAGATCGAGGCACACCTGCCCATGTGTTGTTGTCCATCAATGACTACTACAAACTCATTGGGAAAACTGAAAGCGTCGCTGACCTGTTGGCGATGTCAGACTGTGCTGAAATCGAGTTCAATCCCAATCGCTTGACAAGTCAGGCTCTGCGCGATGTGGATCTGACCTAGTGGCTGGATTAGCCTCTGCTGAAGGGTAGTAACGCTAATGTTTTTGCTGGATACCAATGTTGTTTCTGAATTGAGAAAGGTTGGTTCTGCTCGTGTTAATTCTCAGGTAGAGCAATGGGCAAAGGTTACACCCGGTGGGCAAACGTTTATCTCAGTAGTGACGGTATTTGAGTTAGAGCGTGGTGTCTTGCTGATGGAGCGCCGAGATCAGGCCCAGGGCAAAATTCTACGGCAGTGGCTCAATGATCATGTTTTGGCTGGCTATGCTGAACGCATTATTCCGATTAGTGTGAGCATTGCTAAACGGTGTGCATTGCTCCATGTGCCGGATCCAATGCCAGACTACGATGCGCTGATTGCTGCCACGGCTCTTGAGCATGGTTTAACAGTAGTCACCCGTAATGCCGGAGACTTTAAAAAGACGGGAGTAAAGTTGCTTAATCCCTTTGGTGGCTGATAGTTGAGAGTAACGTCACTGTTTTCGCTAGTAATCTTGCATTTGATGACGAATTTAAGGAAAAGGGTCGAAATTCTGAGCTAGGAATTGGTACAAGAAGGAAAAGTCCCTGTTCCTAAATCTGAATTTCATGGCTGCTTTTCAGGATGCATTTATCTCTTACGGGCGCACGGATAGTAAGGCGTTTGCCATTCAACTGAAAGAACGTCTTACAGCGGCTGGGCTAACCGTTTGGTTTGATTTCGATGATATTCCCCTGGCAACGGACTTTCAGGAGCGCATTGACAACGGCATTGAGAAAGCCCACGCGTTTTTGTATGTGATTTCGCCCTCGTCGGTGAACTCCCCCTACTGCGATAAAGAGCTGAACCTGGCGCTGCGGTGTGGCAAGCGGATTATTCCCATCATGCATGTGGAATCCATTGACCGGGATACCTGGCAGCAGCGGAATCCTAACGGTTCTGACGAGGACTGGCAGGCGTTTCAGGCAGAGAATAAACATAACACTGACAATCTCAACCAGACCGTTGGCAAACTGAACTGGATTTTGTGCCGGGAGGGGGATGATTCTGAACAGTCGTTGCAGAGGTTACTAGCTCTGTTCCCGTTGCATCAGGACTATGTGCAGCGTCACACGCAGCTGTTACTCCAGGCGCTGACTTGGGAACGGAACCATCGCCAGACACGGTATTTGCTGGTGGGCAATGAGCGAATAGAGGCAGAGAAATGGCTCAATGTTCATTTTGGTGATGAGGCGGCACCGTGTGAACCGACGCCGTTGCACTGTGAGTTCATCACGGAGGCGACTAAAAATGCCAATAACCTGATGACCCAGGTGTTTTTGTGCCATGACGACCAGGATCAAGATACTGCAGAGCAGATTCGGCAATCGTTGATGCGGCGGGACATTACGGTTTGGAACTATCGCACGGATATTCAAACCAGTCAGGATTATCACAGCGCCATCGACCGAGGTGTAGAGGAAGCAGACAACGTTATTTTTATCCTGTCGCCCCATTCTGCCCAGTCTGACTATTGCCAGCGGGAACTGGATATGGCGTTGCAACTGCACAAACGGGTGATACCGATTTTGGCTGCGGCCACTGATGAGGCGATGGTGCCAGACAGCCTCAAGTCGCTGCAATACATTGACCTGACGGTTAATCGCCAGGCCAGTCACTATTTGGCGGGTGAAAGTGAGTTACTGAAACAGCTGAATATTGAAGCGGCGTATTACACCGAGCATAAAATCTGGTTGACCCAGGCACTGAAGTGGGAACGGCAGCAGCAGAACCCGACCATGCTGTTGCGAGGGTACAATTTGCGCCGGGCAGAGAGCTGGCTCAAGGTAGCCCGTGCCCATAGCCAGCCACCGACGGAATTGCAGGAACAGTTTATTGCGGAGAGTCTGCGGCAGCCGTCGGATGGGGCGTTGGATGTGTTTGTGTCCTATTCACGGGTGGATGCGGACTTTGCGCGGCGGTTGAATGAGGCATTGCAAATTCAGGGAAAACGCACCTGGTTTGATCAGGAGAGTATTGCTACGGGGGCGGACTTTCAGCAGGAGATTTATCGGGGTATTGAGAATTCCGATGTGTTTTTGTTTGTGCTGTCGCTCCAGTCGGTGGCGTCGCCCTACTGTGCGGATGAGGTGGAGTATGCGGATAGTTTGAATAAACGCATGGTGACGGTGTTGCATCGTCCGGTGGATGTTGAGAATTTGCATCCGGTGTTGGCAAAGCTACAGTGGCTAGATTTTCGGGACCATGATGGGGATTTTCAGGTCAATTTTCAGGAGCTGCTGCGGACGTTAGATACGGATCGGGAGCATTTGGAAACCCATACACGGTTGCTGGGGCGGGCGTTGGAGTGGGATCGGGGCGGTCGGGATGAGAGTTTGTTGTTGCGGGGGCAGAATTTGGAGTTGGCGGAAGGGTGGTTGGTGAGTAATGGGGAGGTGGAGCCGAGGCCGACGGGGTTGCTGCAGGAATATGTACGGGCGGGCCGGGCGTTGGAGACTGCAAAGGATGCTGCGGATAGAAGGTTGCGTCGAGGGATGTGGCTTGGTGCAATAGCAGCCACTGCAGGTATCTTAACGGCTGTTGGTTCAGGAGTATTTGCATTTCTACAGCTCAAGCAGGCAAGGCTGGCCCAAGTAGGTACTCGTCTAGAGCAAGCTGGAAGTAAAGCCCTAAATCAGATGGAGTTTGATCAGGTTGGAGCATTACTCAGTGCGCTTAAGTCTGGAGAAGAACTTAAACAGATTGCATCGACCTCTGGGTTTGAACATGTTTCAGATTATCCTGCGGCTAGTCCTATTTTAGCCTTACAACGTTTGCAGACAGCTGCAGCTGATCTGCTGCTTACCCATGAAGGTGCGGTCATGCATGCGAGTTTTGATGCCGATGGCACTCAGGTGTTAACGGCATCAGATGATGACACTGCGCGCGTTTGGAACCTCACCACTGGTGAATTCCAGTTGTTAGAAGGACATAGCGATGCGGTCAAACACGCAAGTTTTAATGCTGATGGTACCCAGGTGGTAACTGCTTCAAGTGATGGTACCGCGCGTGTTTGGAACCTTGACAGCGGTGAATCCGAGACTTTAGAGGGACATCGAGACGCGGTCGTCCACGCGAGTTTTAGTGCCGATGGTACTCGGGTAGTGACTACTTCATGGGATAGCACTGCGCGTGTCTGGGACCTTAACAGCGGTAACTCCCAAGTTTTGGAGGGACACAAAGGTTTTGTTGATCACGCGAGTTTTAATACCGATGGTACCCAGGTGGTAACTGCTTCAAGTGATAGTACCGCACGCGTTTGGAACCTCATTGGCAGCGAATCCGATAGCTTGGAAGAACCTCAAAGCATGGGCATACATGCAAGCTTTAGTACTGATGGCACCCAGGTGGTGACAGTTTTAGACGATGGCACCGCGCGTCTCTGGGACCTCAACAGCGGCAAATTTCAGACATTAAACGGCCAGGGAGATTTTGTCGATCACGCGAGTTTTAATGCCGATGGCACCCAGGTGGTAACTGCTTTAGCTGATGGTATCGCGCGGGTCTGGGACCTCAGCGGTGAATCTCAAACATTGCAGGGACATGAAGACTGGGTTGTACATGCAAGTTTTAATGCTAATGGTACTCAGATGGTGACAGCGTCATGGGATAAAACTGCGCGAGTTTGGGACCTCAACAGCGGTGAATCTAAAATCTTGGAGGGGCATGAAGACGTGCTCGTCCACGCAAGTTTTAATGCCGATGGTACCCAGGTGGTAACGGCGTCATGGGATAAAACTGCGCGGGTTTGGGATCTCAACAGCAGTGAATCAAAAATCTTAGAGAGCCCAGACTTTGTCAATCACGCGAGTTTTAGTGCCGATGGTACCCAGGTAGTAACTGCCTTGGAGGATGGCACCGTACGTGTGTGGGATCTCAAGAGCAAGGAGTCTAAAAGCTTGGAAGGACACACATCTCGAGTAAAGCACGCAAGTTTTAATCCTGATGGCACCCACATAGTGACGGCTTCAGAGGATAGCACAGCACGTCTCTGGGATCTCAAGAGCGGTGAATCCCAGTCCTTAGAGGGACATGCAGACATAGTCGTCCACGCGAGTTTTAATCCTGATGGCACCCACATAGTGACAGCTTCAGAGGATGGCACAGCGCGTCTCTGGGATCTCAAGGGACGACAGTTAGCTATTTTCGAGGGTGATGCTGGTACCCTCAGTTCTGATGGTCAGCGCGTGGTCACAGTGCAAAATGGCAGAGTCAAAGTCCACGAAATCCTGACGCTACCCGAACTACTCGACTGGGGCTGCCAGTGGCTCGACAACTACCTCAAATACGGCCCAGCCACCGATGCCGACCGCGCCCTCTGCAACTTGCCACCCCGAGACGACGACCAGTCCGATACCGTTTCTTCTGCCGATACATCAGCTGCCCTTGCCGTCAGTCCCTTTGTCAGCGATATGATCCACAGCGCCATGATTGATTGACCCATCATTTTTCATAGGCGCACCACAGATCGACGCTTAGAGCCACAGCAGGACAACCTATCCCCTCCTGGGAGGGGCGAAGGGGTGGGTTGACCATTGGCGCTAGGGATCGAGACCCACCCCGCCTGCGGCACCCCTCCCGAGAGGGGAAGGATCGGCATGTTGCCCAATATTCTGCTTCTTGGATTAGCACTAAACTTCCTGACAGAGTCATGCCATCAGCCTTAGTCTCCTCAAAATATTGGCAAGGTTGGGGTTCGCTGGGATGACACAATCGACAGAGGCGTTCAACTATGGCAGCTCAACGCCAACCTACGGAGAGACTATAAGCGCCGGACCAACATGCTGATCATGTGTTCGGCGGGGGGGCGCAAAATTAGGCGATTATCGGGCACTTCGATCAGGGTGCTCCACTGGCTGGTTTCTACGTAGCGCAGGTTGTGAAGTAGGTGGATGGTTTGGCGGATATCGTTGGGCTGGCCCAGCAGGATATGGCGGATGGTGCTGCCGGGAGTGGCGGGCTGGATGGAAAAGTCGGTGGGCAGTGTGGAATCTGTGAAACTCATAGGGGCGTTTTCCTTGGCGGGGTGAACCGCAAAACAACATTAGGAAAGGCCCCCAAAAAAAGATAGCCACCCTGCAACTAAAATCAGGGTGGCTGTAAAATGCTCACAGCTCACCAACTGGGTTCGTCAGTTGGAGGGGTCAGCGGGGTGGTCGTGTTGGTAGCACTTCCATCTCGCGCAGCTAAATTTTTTTGGGTGCGAAAAGCAACTTGGGGAAGCTGCCTATTTTGTAAGGTATCAGGCCCAGATCGATGAGTCAAGCGGGGAGTGGACGGGGCATTAGTGATTGAGCAATTGAGGGTGCTGATGCAAGTTTGAGATGAGATCGCACCCCCCACCTCATCCATAAAAACCATTCGTTCAATAACTAGATGTAGCGCTAAAAATCGGCTAACCTTAACCCAGACTCTACAGCTGGTGGTTTTCTAAAAACTTTGAACCACGACAGCCTTTGAGTATACTTGTACTAAAAAGCGGGCGCGGTTTATGTCCTTTGTTGGTCTACATATCCACAGTGATTACAGCTTGCTCGACGGAGCCAGTCAGCTCACGCCGCTGGCTGAAAAAGCGGTCGAAATGGGTATGCCCGCCATTGCCCTGACCGATCACGGCGTCATGTACGGGGCCATTGAGCTGATCAAAACCTGTAGAAAAGCAGGGATCAAGCCCATCATCGGTAATGAAATGTACCTGATTAATGGGGACATCACCAAGCAAGAAAAACGCCCCCGCTACCACCAGGTTATCCTCGCCAAAAATACCCAGGGCTACAAAAACCTGGTAAAGCTCACCACAAAATCCCATCTCGATGGCGTCCAAGGTCGCGGCATCTTTTCGCGTCCCTGCATCAATAAAGACCTGCTAGAGCAATACCACGAAGGCCTGATCGTCACCAGTGCCTGCCTTGGTGGCGAAGTGCCCCAGGCGATTATGCAGAATCGTCTGGATGTCGCCTATCGCGTTGCCAAGTGGTACAAAGACCTGTTTGGTGAAGACTATTACCTAGAAATTCAGGACCACGGCTCCCCTGAGGATCGCATCGTTAATGTGGAAATCATCCGCATCGCCCGCGAGCTAGATATCAAGATCATCGCCACCAACGACTCCCACTTTATTTCCTGTGTTGATGTAGAAGCCCACGACGCACTACTTTGCATCCAAACTGGCAAGCTGGTAACCGAAGATAAACGCCTGCGCTATAGCGGCACCGAGTACCTCAAGTCCGCTGACGAAATGCGGCGTCTGTTCCGCGATCACCTCACCCAGGATGTGATCGACGAAGCCGTTGCCAACACCCTGGAAGTTGCAGAAAAAATTGAAGAGTACGACATTCTGGGCAATCCCCAGATCCCTAATTTTCCTGTGCCTGAGGGGCATACCGGTGAGACCTACATGGCTAAGGTGTCTCGCGATGGTTTGCTCGAACGGTTAGAGATTAACTCCTACGATGAAGCTCCCCAGGAGTATCAGGACCGCCTGGAATACGAGATTCAGATGATGCATCAGATGGGTTTCGCCACCTACTTTTTGGTGGTGTGGGACTACATCAAATTTGCCCGCGATACCAAAATTCCGGTGGGTCCAGGACGAGGCTCGGCAGCCGGTTCGCTGGTGGCCTACTGCATGGGGATTACCAATATCGATCCGGTGCACCATGGCCTACTGTTCGAGCGGTTCCTGAATCCTGAACGTAAATCCATGCCTGATGTGGATACCGATTTCTGCATTGAAAAGCGGGAGAAGGTAATCGAATACGTCACTGAGAAGTATGGCAAGGACCACGTTGCCCAGATCATTACCTTTAACCGCATGACCTCGAAGGCGGTGCTCAAGGATGTAGCCCGCGTGTTAGATATTCCCTACGGCGAATCCGACAAAATGGCGAAGATGATCCCAGTGGCTCGAGGTAAGCCCACCAAGCTCAAGGTGATGATCGACCCGGATGAAACCCCCGAAAAGGCCTTTCAGGAAAAGTATGCCAGTGGCGACCTGGTGCCAGGGACAGCTGTGACCTATCAGCGTTGGCTGGATATGGCCATCACCATTGAAGGGACTAATAAAACCTTTGGTATGCACGCCGCTGGGGTAGTAATTTCAGCCAAGCCACTGGATGAACTGGTGCCGCTACAGCGCAACAATGATGGCGCGGTGATCACCCAGTACTACATGGAGGATGTGGAGGCGGTCGGTCTGCTAAAAATGGACTTTTTGGGGCTGCGCAACCTCACCATGATCCAAAAGGCGGTGGACTATGTGGAGCAGACCCGTGGCAAAACCCTCGATATGGATAAGGTTGCTTATAACGATCCAGAAACCTACAAGCTGCTGAGTCGTGGTGAGCTAGGCGGTGTGTTCCAGCTGGAATCGTCGGGCATGCGTCAGATTGTCCGTGATCTAAAACCTGATGGTCTTGACGATATTTCGTCGGTATTGGCCCTATATCGACCCGGTCCGTTAGATGCGGGATTGATTCCTAAATTTATTAATCGCAAACACGGTCGCGAGCAGATCGACTACCCTCATGAACTGATCCAGCCGATTTTAGAAGAAACCTACGGCATCATGATCTTCCAGGAGCAGATCATGAAAATTGCTCAGGATATGGCGGGCTACTCCCTGGGAGAAGCGGACCTACTGCGTCGGGCCATGGGTAAGAAAAAGCAGTCGGCCATGGACATGCACCGGGGCAAGTTTATTGAGGGCTCGGTGAAAAATGGAGTTCCGCAAAAGACTGTTGAAGCCCTCTGGGATCAGATGGTCAATTTCGCGCAATATTGCTTTAATAAAAGTCATTCAATGGCCTATGGCTATGTCACCTATCAGACTGCGTACCTGAAGGCGAACTATCCAGTTGAGTATATGGCAGCGCTATTGACGGCCATTAGCGGCGACCAGGATAAGGTGCAGATGCACATTGCTAACTGCGTCAGCATGGGTATTGAGGTGCTGCCGCCGGATGTGAACCGTTCTGGGGTGGACTTTACGCCGGAAAATAACTGCATTTTGTTTGGTCTGTCGGCGGTGCGTAATGTGGGCCTAGGGGCGATTGAGACGCTGATTCAGAGCCGTGAGGAGGATGGGTCGTTTACGTCGCTGCCGGAGCTTTGCGATCGCATCGATCTCCGCGCCGTCAACCGCCGTGCCCTAGAAGCCCTGATCCACTCCGGTGCCCTCGATGGCCTTAACAACAACCGTCGTCAGCTCTTCTCCGATTTAGAATTCGTCGTTGACTGGGCTCAGTCCCGTGCCAAGGATCGTGAAATCGGTCAGGGTAATATCTTTGACATGATGCTAGGCGGTGGTGAGACAGCCGCGACTCCCAGAGCAAGCAATAATAATGCCGGTGCCTACGAAGCCGCCCCCAAAGCACCCGCTATGGAAGATTACGATCCCCAAGAGCGGCTGCGCTTAGAAAAAGAGCTGCTAGGGTTCTATATCTCCGATCATCCCCTCAAATCAGTGCAGCGTCCAGCGCGGATTTTAGCCCCCATCAGCTTGGCCGAACTGTCCGAGCAGCCTGAGAAACTCACCCTCAGCGCTATTGTCATGATTAGCGCCATGAAACCCATTACCACTAAAAAAGGCGACAGCATGGCAATCCTGCAGATCGAAGACCTCAGCGGTCAGGCCGAAGCCGTTGTCTTTCCCCGCTCCTATGCCCGCATCGGTATGCACATCAAAGCCGATGCCCGACTCATGGTTTGGGGTAAAGCAGACCGCCGAGATGATCAGGTTCAATTTATTGTTGATGATGCCGAACCCATTGAAGATGTACGCCTAGTAACCGTTGAACTACCTCCATCTATCGCGGGTGATATTGAGCAGCAACACCGTCTGCGTAATGTGATTCAAAATCAGCAAGGTGAAGATAAACGTGAAGCAAAAATCCCTGTGGTGGCCATGATTACCCATCAGGGGCATCGTCAGGTCGTACGTCTAGGGTCTCAATTTCGGGTTAAAGATCCGGATGAAGCGGTTTCTGCCCTCAAAGCAGCCGACTTTAAAGCTAAGGCAGCTTCCTTAGTTAGTGCTTAAAGGCTTAAATTTTTATCATTCTCTGATATAGATTGCTAGACTCTGCGGCAAACTGGCCCATATGGCATTAAGGATAATTGATGGAACTAGATTATAGAATCGCTTTACGCTGCGCCCATCTATCCAACGAGGCCTATAGAGCCTTTAATGATAGGCTGCGCTTTAGTCTGCGTCCGGCGCTTATACCCAAGCTATTTGATGTCAGGCGCACTGATACTCAAGTGGCTTTGTTGGAAGATCCTGATACCCAATGCGGATACATTGTTTTTCGAGGCAGCGATGCCGATCGCGATTGGTTAACAAATTTGGATTTTTCCCGTTGGAACGCAGTGACAGATGCTGTTTTAGATAATAAGCAGCTAGATTATCCAGAGGTTTACGGTGAATCCAAGTCTGGTGTACAAATACACTCAGGTTTTACCAAGGCATATCTAGCCGTTCGTTCCGAAATTCATGGAGTTGTTCGCAAAAGTCCGATGACGCGCTGGGTGATAACTGGGCATAGCTTGGGCGGAGCGTTGGCAAAGCTATGTGCTGTGGATTTACAGTACAACTTCTCACCCAAAATCTCAGTTGAAATGTATGCGTTTGGATCACCTCGTGTGGGTAATAAGGCGTTTACAGAGTCCTATAATCGCCGTGTTCCCAATTCCTGGAGGTTTGTAAACGGCAACGATGTTGTTAGTGGGTTACCCCGCCGCTGGCAATCTTATCGCCATGTGGATCAACGTATTCGATTAGGATCCCGGCTCAGCTGGCGAATTTTTTCAGGCAGTCTTCAGGACCACCGTATTGATCGCTACATTGCCGCATTGACTAAACGAGTTGATCACGAAAGTTAATGGCTATCGAATGCTAAGAGATCCATGGGATTATTTGTTGCAATTTGGGGCAATGGTATATTCCGTGTGACTACAGAGTCTACCTCTGGAGTATGAACATCTCAGCGTTGACGACACACTGATACGACACACGGAAAGGGCAGCCATGAAAAAAACGGGGCGTCGCAGTAGCAATATCGAAGATCGCCGTGGTGCCACGAGTTCTCTTGTGGTCGGCGGTGGTGGATTAGGGGCTTTGGTCTTAGCCTTGGTGGTAACTCTATTAGGGGGAGACCCCAGTATTGTGTTAGACCAGGTTGCAGCCCCCCCTTCTCAATCCACCCAGCAACGTCAGGTATCTCCTGCTGAAGAAGAGCTGGCTGACTTTACCTCTATCGTGTTGGCTGATACAGAAGATACGTGGCACCAAATTTTTCAAGAGGAAATTGGTCAGCCATATCAGGAACCTAGTTTGGTTCTATTTTCGGGCGCAGTGCAGTCTGGTTGTGGCTCAGCTCAGTCTGCAATGGGGCCTTTTTACTGCCCTGCGGATCAAAAGGTCTACATCGACCTCAGTTTTTATAACGAGCTCAAAACGCGTCATCAAGCGCCCGGTGATTTTGCCCAGGCCTATGTCATTGCCCATGAAGTGGGCCACCATGTGCAGAATATTCTAGGGATTTCCAACCAGGTCCGACAGCTTCAAAGCCGTGCCAGTAAAGCGGAGGCTAATCAGCTGTCGGTTCGATTAGAACTGCAGGCGGACTGTTTTGCTGGTGTGTGGGCCAATCGTGCCGATAAAGCCCGTGATATTTTAGAGCGCGGTGACATTGAGGAAGCTCTCAACGCGGCTAGTCAGATTGGCGATGACCGTTTGCAGGAACAGTCCCGTGGCTTTGTAGTGCCTGAGTCATTTACCCACGGTAGCTCTGCCCAACGGATGCGTTGGTTTAAGCAAGGCTTAGCGACGGGTGACATTGAGCAATGCAATACCTTTTCAACTAATCAGATCTAATCAAAGGTGACGACACTACGAATTGACTTGCCTTCGTGCATAACATCAAAGGCATCATTGATTTGCTCTAGGGGAAATGTGTGGGTGATCAAATCATCAATGTTGATTTTTCCATCCATGTACCAATCCACAATTTTGGGTACATCGGTACGACCTTTGACTCCGCCAAACGCTGTTCCTTTCCACACCCGTCCCGTGACTAACTGAAAGGGACGAGTGGCGATTTCCTGGCCTGATGCAGCCACCCCAATGATAATACTTTCACCCCAGCCCTTATGGCAGCATTCCAGAGCCTGACGCATAACTTGCACATTGCCGATACACTCAAAGGTGTAGTCAGCGCCGCCCTTGGTTAAGTCCACCAGGAAGGGAACCAAATCCCCTTCGACATCCTGGGGGTTAACAAAATGAGTCATGCCAAACTTTTCTGCTAAGACTTTTTTCCCAGGGTTGAGGTCCACCCCAACAATCATGTTTGCGCCCACTAACCGACAGCCTTGAATTACATTTAATCCAATCCCACCGAGGCCAAACACAATCACATTGGCACCAGGTTCAACTTGGGCTGTATTGATCACAGCACCTATCCCTGTGGTGACTCCACAGCCGACATAACAGACCTTATCAAAGGGAGCATCCTCTCGAATTTTTGCTAAGGCAATCTCGGGTACAACCGTATAGTTTGCAAATGTCGAAGTACCCATGTAGTGATAAATAGGCTGATTATTGAGTTCAAAACGATGGGTTCCATCGGGCATCAGGCCTCGTCCTTGTGTACTACGGATAGCCTGACACAGATTAGTTTTGCCACTGAGACAGTATTCACAAGCACGACACTCAGGCACATATAAAGGAATGACATGATCCCCAGGCCGAAGGCTTTTCACATCTGCTCCCGTCTCTACCACGACGCCGGCACCTTCATGCCCCAAAACAGATGGAAACAAGCCCTCTGGGTCTTTGCCTGACAGGGTATAAGCGTCAGTGTGGCATACGCCTGTGGCTTTGATCTCCACCAGCACTTCCCCAGACCTAGGGCCATCTAGGGTCAGGGTCTCTATTGTTAGAGGCTCTCTAGCCTCATGGGCAACGGCGGCTTTAACATCCATAAAACCTATTTCTCTGCATAATTCATCTGTCAGAGTAGGGGATATGACTAATGCTGGATCACTTCGTTATCCAACCGTAAAGAAATGCCACGAGAGTTTATGCGTTGATTTCGTGCCTAATCAACCCAGCCAATGTCATCGTCAGAGAGCATGCTATTGTTCTGCTCACCATCACGCTGAATCGCATACTCGGGGATGGCCTTATAGCTGCTACTAGGACGATTTCGTAATGCCAGCGTACTGCGGTTTGTGGCTAAGTCAGCCCCATGGATAACGTTTGGAGCAGGCTCCTCTGGATTGGATGCCTTGTCCTGCTGAGCCACCGTCATTTGTCGAGTGGCTAAATCAGCTCCATGGATAACTTTTGGAGCCGATTCCTTTGGTTTAGCAGCTGCTTCCTGTTGCGTTGTGGTAATTTTACGAATCGTTTCTTTGGCAGTTTCTAGCTCTTCAGCTGTTTTAGTTAGTGCTTCAGACGTCTTGGCTGCGTCTTTTTGCGATGCTTCTAATTCATCTTTGAGTTCAAAAATCCGAGTTTGGTGAGTTTTGATATCGTCCTGTAATCCCGCGATCTGCTCCTGTGCTTGTTTGAGAGCGGTTTTTAATTCGCCTATTTGCTTTTCAAGGGCAGCTGAATTGTTGCTTTCTTTACTAGTTTCCTTTGCTGTAGTGGCCGCAGATTTGCTGGCACGCTTTCTTGTCCGACCTGTCCCGGAGGATGCTTTTTTAGTTGTTTCAGTACTTGCCTGAGATTCCTCAGATACGTCTTTGGCTGGAGCTGGCTCGGCTTTGCTAGTTTTCTCAACCTCTTCTTTAAGCAGGTCGGCAATACGTTTTTTCGTCATAATCGTTTCCAGTCCCTTAGGACTTCAGCGGCAACTCGGTAATAGTCGGCCTGCGCTTCATGAGCGTTGGGCCCCTTCCATTGACTGATAGCGCAACCTTCCATGGCAGCTCGTTCGTGGGCTTTATAACTTCGTATATAGGTTTGAAAAGCGGAAATATCCAACTTTTCCAGCATGGTTTGAGCTTCTTGCGCTTCCTTTAAACTACGGGAATCAACCTTTGTCAGCAATACCCGGTGAAAAACCCCAGAGGGTTGAACGATGGTTTTGACAGTGTTGATTAAAGCTGTGACGTCCATCGGTGCTGGAGGAGTAGGTAGCAGCAGATAATCTGCCACTGTCAATACAGTACCTAAGGATTTAGAGTGTAGCGCTGGAGGAGTGTCCACAACAATGAGTTCGTAGTTATCAAGCTCCTTTAGCTGCTCCAGCATCTTGATATCAGTTTCGTGGGAAAAGTCAAAAACCTGGTGTACTCGTTCAAGCCACCAGGTTGCTGAGCGCTGGAGATCGCTATCTATTAATAAAACTCGCCGATCTTCTGCAAAAATCGCGGCTAGATTAACAGCGGTGGTGGTTTTGCCGACGCCTCCCTTGCCATTCAAAATGACTAGAATCTTAGGCGGGACTTGTTTCTCTTTTACCTTAGCCACGACTCACGACAGCAATAGGACCCTAATTTCTAGGTGTTTACCGTTAGGATAGATGAGTTTGGCCGCATCTAAACGGTTGCTTCTTTTCCATTGTAAAGACTCATGGTGCGCTCAATGCCTTTACCTAGACTGAACTCTATAGCTTCACCTGCAAGATGAATGGCTGCATCTATAACTTTGCGCTCATCTGGGGCGAATTTACCAAGAACGTGACCGATCACAGCTCGATTAGTCGGATTTGCTGGATCACTGGCTCGACTAATGCCTAAGCGGAGTCTGGGAAAGGTTTGGGTACCCAAGTGGGAAATTAGCGACTTCATGCCATTGTGACCGCCTGCAGATCCCGAGAGTCGCAGACGCAATTTACCAATTGGCAGGTCCATATCATCGTAGATTACTAGCACATCGCTGGGCGATAGCTTATACCAGTCGATTAGTGCCCGTACCGATTGCCCGGAACGGTTCATGTAGGTAGTAGGCTTGAGCAAAATCAGACGATCGCCAGAGGCTGCCCGAGTTTCCCCCACATAGCCTTGGAACCGTTTGTTTTCAGCGAGCTTAACAGACCAACTCTGGGCTAACTCATCAATGACCTCAAAGCCAATATTGTGACGCGTCCGAGCATACTTCTGTCCAGGATTACCTAGTCCAACCAGTAGTTTGGGCGTCTGGAGAGAAGACGCGTCTGTGGTCACCATGGTCGCCATTAGATTGCTTACAGCGTGTCATTTATTCTCTAGGCTGATTCTTCGTTCGCTACCTCATTCACCAAGTTGGCGGTATCGGCGTTCGCTGGGCTCTTATCGGTTGCCTTAGCATCTGGCTTGAGGGCTTTGGGTTCTGGTGTTTCTAAGGTGGCTTTGATCGGTTCTGTCACAGTTTTCTCAATTCGGGCGGCTTCTTTTTTAAACTCGTCTTCAAATTCTTTAGACGCGTCTTGAAAACCTTTAATAGCCTTGCCTAGGCTGCGACCAATTTCAGGTAGTTTCTTGGGACCAAATACCAGCAAGGCCACCATCATAATCAGGGCCATCTCTGGCAGACCAATGCCAAAAATATTCATTTCAGGAAAACCTCCCGCTGACGTTGACTAGTGCTAACTATCAACCACATTAGTGGCAAAGGGGACAGACCAATCAGTCTACCCCCTCCGCCAGTTATTTGGTTGCTAACATGCTGCGTAGGCAGCGCCTACCATTAGTAGCTCAGGGCAGCTCAAACACCCCTAATAAAAAGGCACTTGAGAACCGACCTCTAAAAACTAAGGCTACGCCAATCAACATCAACCCCTTGAATTTGAAGGGAATTGTTGTAAATCTGCAGAATGATTAGGAGGAATACAAGGAAAAGAGCCATAAACACTCCCATCAGACGAGTAGTTCCCCAGCCGGGGGTAACTTTACCGTATTCGGAGTTTAGAGGTTTAAGCAGGTTTCCCAACCGAGTTTGCTGTGCCATGGGCGTATTTACCTTAAGGTCACTTTATATTCTGTAATATCATAGATTTTACATCCTCTAAGTCTTAAACGATCCTATGGATTCTGCAACAGTTCTTATTATTTCGGTAGGTGCCATTGTTATCGCGTTTACTGGCCTTGCTGTCTACACTGCCTTTGGCCCTCCATCCAAACAACTCGCGGATCCCTTTGATGATCACGAAGATTAATAGCATTCCTAGGTGGCATGGTATGGGTGGCCGTTAACGGAATTCGTATCTGTTTGCATGGTCGATTCTCACCCGGATCAACCCGCCACTCATGTGTACCTATAAAGCTCCCGTGCAATCTTGCGTGGGAGTGATAGAATTAGATGCTCTAGGTGAGCCTGCCTGATTTAGGGGCGAACTCTGCTGCTCGGTTTAGAGCTTCGGTAAGCGTAACTCTTCGCAGGCGTGATTTTTGTAGAAACCAATAGACCTTTTCAACCCAATTATGATCAAATTGCGACTGAAGCGTTACGGCAAAAAGCGTGAGGTGAGCTATCGGATTGTGGCTATGAATAGCCGAGATCGCCGTGATGGTCGCCCGCTAGAAGAGTTAGGTTTTTACAACCCTCGGACGGATGAGACCCGGTTAGAAGTGCCTGCGATTGTGAAGCGTCTTAAAGAAGGGGCCCAGCCCACTAAGACTGTGCAGCATATTCTTGAGAAGGCAAACGTATACGAGCAGCTCAAAGCTTAGTTTGCAATGTTCAAGTTTCGATAATTCATGAAGGCTGGTCTATCTACTATGCTTGGAATTTTTTTGCTGTATTTTCTGGCTTTAGATAGTTTCTCTCAGTGTCATATTTATTGTGCTTGGCTTGCTACTGGATGTTAATAAGGTGGCGAATGTGCCTGACTTTGAAGCCTTAGTGCGATTTTTAGTGACTCCTTTTTTGGAGTCTCCTGATGCGTTGAGATTAGATTTTGAGCCGCTGTCAGACGGTCAGCGACTTTGGATTCGAGTTGCCTTTGATGGTGAAGATAAAGGGCGAGTTTTTGGGCGAGGTGGTCGCAACATTCAGGCGATTCGTAAGGTCCTGAAGGCCACTGGTGCATTGCATAATTGCTCGGTACATCTCGATGTTTATGGCGAATCGTCTCAAGATTCGGGTGATGGTACTGATCGTTCCCGTCCTCGTGGTGGTCGTGGTGGCGGTCGGCCACGGCGTGGAGGGATTGGTCGGCCAGGACCTAGTAAGCCGTCGCGACGACCTCAAAGCTGAGACAGTGCTTTGCTGGGTCTAACTTGTCCGGAGCGGTGGCTGAAGGGCACAAATTTATAATACGTGGGTTCTCGGATGGTAGATTCAAGTATTAGACATCTGTGGTGGCAGAATTAAGCCGTTTTATGGAAGGTGCCGTCACATTTGAGTTTGATTCGGCTGAACAGGCGATGGCCATGGCCGGTTACCAGGAAGAGGCTATCAAGCGTCTGTCTCAACAAACTGGAGCTAAGCTAGTGATGCGTGGCACAACTTTGTTGATGTCGGGCGCACCCAAACAGGTAGAGCGTTCTAAGCGTTTGGTGGCATCTCTGGAGTCTATTTGGTCTCAGGGGCAATCTGTGTCTGTCGCCGATGTGATGACTGCTATTCATGCTTTAAATACGCATAAAGAAGATGATTTAGGGCAACTGCATGGGGATGTGATTGCTCGTACCCGCCGGGGTGAAACCATTCGAGCAAAGACGTTTCGGCAGCGTAAGTATGTTAATGCTTTGCGGACTCGAGATTTGATTTTTTGTACGGGGCCAGCTGGAACGGGGAAGACATTTTTGGCGGCGATGGTGGCTGTGCAGGCGATTCTAGAGCAGCAGTATGAGCGGTTGATTTTGACTCGGCCTGCTGTTGAGGCGGGGGAGAGTTTAGGATTTTTGCCAGGTGATTTACAGCAAAAGGTGGATCCCTATCTGCGGCCCCTATATGATGCCCTGCATGAGTTAATTGATCCTGAGCGTATTCCTAGTCTGATGGAGCGCGGCATTATTGAGGTTGCGCCCCTGGCCTATATGCGTGGACGAACGTTGAGCAATGCATTTGTGATTTTGGATGAGGCGCAAAATACGACGCCTGCCCAGATGAAGATGGTGTTAACGCGGTTGGGGTTTAAGTCGAGGATGGTGGTGACGGGCGATATTACCCAAACGGATTTGCCCAATCAGCGTCAGTCTGGTTTATCCATGGCGGTCAAGGTGCTGAAAGGTGTGGATGGGATCGCATTTTCTGAATTAACGAAGGCTGATGTTGTTCGTCATCCACTAGTGCAGCGTATTGTGGCGGCCTATGAGCAATATGAGATGTAACGAAGTATTCCTCGACTAAGCGGTATTCTGAATCCTTGGATGATGGGTTTTGGTCGGTACTGAAGGCGGCATTTATTATGACAATTCTCCATGGAAGTTGGCTTCCGGCACAGCAGCGTTTTTTTGTTTGGGCTGAAACCTGGCGCAGACTGGAAGGGGTGGTGGCTGCTGGTTTGTGTATGGAGTTGC
The DNA here is from genome assembly GCA_039028535.1 of Cyanobacteria bacterium P01_B01_bin.77. GTDB lineage: Bacteria > Cyanobacteriota > Cyanobacteriia > Phormidesmidales > Phormidesmidaceae > Leptothoe. Next base: position 50,110 of record JBCCHX010000028.1, on the reverse strand, counting down.
ATCCCTACTGTTTGAGTGCCGATGAGTTTCAATCATTGCCAACATCAGTAGCCCAGATGGATTTGGGACTGCTAGTTGAGCGATTTCAAGCACGCTGGCGTGATTATGTTGTGGCGCTACCAACGGTTTTGACGGAAACGTCGGTTTGTCCGCAGCTGTCGGGACAGCCCCAGGTTGCAGATGCCGTTCTTTATCCGTGGCGTGTGTCTGGGGTCATGTTGCCATCATCGGTGGCATTAAACTTGCTGGCAGGGTTGCCTTTGGGATCTGAGGCTAGCTTGGTTGGAGGAGATCTGCGCTATTGGTCCCATATGGCGCGCTGGAGTTTAGATTTAATGGCTCGAGGTAAGTTTGTGCCAGCGGTGAGTGCTGATGGGGGTGGTGCGATCGCAACCTGGCAGTTATTACTCAACAGTGCTGTGGACCAAGCCCGGCTACGTCAGTTTGCCGACCGTATGCCCCTGGTTAGTCAGCTATACCAAGCTCTCAAGACACCCACCCACAAAACTGCGGCGGCTACCAAAGCCACCAAAACCGCCAAAACCGCCAAAACAAAAGCGACTAAATCAAAAACAACCCAGTCAAAAAAGTCTAAAGTAAGCATGGTCGGGGTGTCTGGTGATCTGCTTGCCATTGATTTGCCGACCCAGGCACTGCCATTGTTGCAAGACTTTGTATCCAGTGTTGTATCAGCTAAAGTTTGCGATTTAGCCAAGGTTCAACCCTTGCCAGCTACGGCTCCCCTCAGTAAAGATTTGCCCCTGCGTGAGTGGGTAGGAGCCCTAACCCAGGAAAAGAAGAAACGCTTTGAATCGAGTCCCGCTGGGCTAGTGCGGTTAAATGAAGCCTTGAATACCTGGACAGCTCCGCTGCAGAATGTAGCGACTGATGCCCTTGACGCACTGCACGTACACTTTCGCTTGGTGCCCCCCCCTAGTGGCGAACTCAACTGGACCCTGCACTATGCTTTAGAAGCCTCCGATGATGATGTTTTTTGCCTTGATGCTCAAATTATTTGGCAGCATCCTGTAGACCAGTTGGACTATCGTGGCCGCACCGTAGATGCGCCCCAGGAAAAATTATTAGCAGGGTTGGGGCGTGCTGCCCGTTTGTGCGAGCCCATTAAGACTACCCTGAGTGAACCCAGCCCTAGTTGTTGTAGTCTAGATCCGATTCAAGCCTTTGAATTTATTAAAGCTACTGCAAATCGCTTGCAAGATAATGGATTTGGCGTGGTCCTGCCAGAGAATCTAGTCGATCCGACTAAGGTCAGTGCCAGTCGCTTGGGGTTGAGTGTCAAGGCCATGGCACCACCGCGTAAACAACAGCGCTTGGGATTACAGAGTTTACTGAACTTTGAGTGGGAGCTCTCCATCGGCGGTCAGAATGTGAGTCAGCGTGAATTTGAGCAGTTAATCGCTCAGCAGACACCGCTGGTGGAAGTGAATGGTCAGTGGGTTGAGCTGCGACCTCAGGATGTGAAAGCGGCTCAATCATTTTTTACCAGCCGTCAAACCAAAAATAAGCTTTCTGTCGAAGAAATATTGCGCATCAGCAGCGGTGATGGACAGCTGATCGACAAACTACCCGTGGTCGCTTTCCAAGCTTCAGGTAAATTAAATGAGCTTATTACCACCCTGACTACCGGCAACCAAAGCCTAGAAGAAATAGAAGAGCCCGATGGATTTGAAGGGAAGCTGCGTCCTTATCAAGCACGGGGTGTTTCCTGGCTGACATTTTTAGAGCAGTGGGGCTTAGGAGCTTGCCTTGCTGACGATATGGGTTTAGGTAAAACCATCCAGCTGATTGCTTTCTTGCTTAACCTCAAACAGGGATCCGTACTGAGTAAACCCGTATTGTTAGTTTGCCCGACATCAGTGTTGAGTAACTGGCAGCGAGAGGTTAAGCGGTTTGGTCCTGAATTGACAACCCTGGTTTATCACGGAGATAAGCGACCTAAGGGGGCAACCTTTGTAAAGCAGACCCGAGCAACCAATCTGATTATCACCAGCTACACTCTCGTTTACCGAGACCTCAAAGAATTAAAACGCGTGGATTGGCAAGGTCTTGTACTGGACGAAGCTCAAAATATTAAGAACTCTGATGCTAAACAATCCAAGGCTGTACGGGAGCTAGACAGTGATTTTCGGATTGCCCTGACCGGTACTCCAGTAGAGAATCGCTTAGCTGAACTGTGGTCCATTATGGATTTTTTAAATCCAAATTATTTAGGTCCCAAAAACTTTTTTCAGCGACGTTTTGCCACACCAATCGAACGCTATGGCGATACCGATTCTTTGCGCACATTGCGAGGTTTAGTGCAGCCCTTTATCCTTAGGCGTCTGAAAACCGATCGCACCATTATTCAAGATTTGCCTGACAAGCAGGAGATGACGGTTTTTTGTGGTCTATCTGCAGAACAGGCGCGGCTGTATCAAAAGGCTGTGGATGAAGCGCTGGCCAACATTGATGAGGCTGATGGTGTCAAACGTCGGGGCATGATTCTGGGACTATTGGTCAAACTCAAGCAAATTTGTAACCATCCAGCCCAATATCTCAAGCAAGCATCTTTAGGTAAGCAGCGACGTTCTGCAAAACTGCAACGGCTTAACGAGATGCTCGAAGAGGTGATTTCAGAGGGCGATCGGGCTCTGATTTTTACCCAGTTTGCTGAGTGGGGAAATCTTTTGCAGTCTCACTTAAAAGAACATTTAGGAGAAGATGCCCTATTTCTTTATGGCAGTACCTCCCAGCCGGCCCGTGAGGCTATGGTAGATCGGTTTCAGCAAGATCCTAACGGCCCCAAGCTGTTTATTCTCTCGCTCAAGGCCGGGGGCGTTGGTCTCAACCTGACTCGGGCCAACCATGTATTTCACTTTGACCGTTGGTGGAACCCTGCTGTGGAAAATCAGGCCACTGACCGTGCCTTTCGCATTGGCCAAACCCGCAATGTTCAGGTATACAAGTTTGTTTGTAGCGGCACCCTAGAAGAGCGCATCAACGACATGATTGAGAGCAAAAAGGCTCTAGCGGAGCAGGTTGTTGGAGCCGGTGAGCAGTGGTTGACCGAGTTAGATACGGATCAATTGCGCGAGCTGCTACTCCTGGATCGTAAGGCTGTGATTGACGAAAGCTAACCTTTTAGAGAATTTTTAAGCAGGGGCAGCTAGTTTAACTGGCTATACGTAAAGCAGACGTAAGAACGTGGCTATGAATGATGAATTCCTGGTAACGATTGGAGTGGGGGCATCGTCATACCAAGGCTCCTAGGGCTTTCTGAAATTCCTCAATACTTCAGGGCATAGGCCGTTCCAACGTCTGAATGTATCAGGATATTTCTCGTAAACCTGTGCCACTGAAAAACCTGGACTAATCCTGATTAAGCTGTTTGACCCTAGTTGATATGTAGTTAGTTATGGTCCTCGACGCAATTATTGACGCAATCGTTTAGATAATGCGGCTAATCGGGAATCGGCTTGCTGAGTGATGTAGATCCTAGTACCACCTTGATGTGAGTCACTTGGGCTTTGACAACAGCACTCTACGCTAAGTATGGGTGCATGAGTCTAGCTCACCAGATTGACATTTACTTAGAGTAAGCCTCCCGAGTTTGCGGTTTGTTCCTCGCCTTCTTAGGCCGGGAACACTACATCTACGAGGGCTAGACGGCCTTGACTGTTCTTAAAGCTACACCGCCCATGGTTATGGATGCAACGTCTTATCAACCCACTACAGATGCTGATGTGGTAGCCCCCAGCTCTGTTGCTCTCGCTACGGCTGAGTCTGGCAATGCCAAGGAGGAGCCGAGCGATAACGATATAAAAATGCTGCTGTCGAAAGATGATGATGACACGGTAAATAATTTGGACGTTGATAAATTGGCGGTTGCCCCCGGGCGTCGTACCACCGATTTGGTTCGTCTCTATTTGCAAGAGATTGGACGTGTTCGTCTGTTAGAGAGAGATGAAGAGGTGGCAGAAGCTCAGCTGGTTCAAGGCTATATGCAGCTTTTGGAGCAGCGTAAGCAGGCTGCTGAGGCCGCTGCTGGCACTCTGTCCACATACGTCTTGTTGCTGGAAACTCGCGATCGCATGACAGCCCAGCTAGGCCATCGCCCTTCGCTTGAGCGTCTAGCTAAAGAATGTGGCATTGAGGCGACCGAACTCAAGCCCACTCTGCAGGCTGGCAAGCGACAGTGGGCTGAGCTTGTGGGCATGTCTGTGCAGGAGTTGGATGGAGCCTGTAATGAGGGCGTTCGTGCAAAGGAGCACATGATCAAGGCGAACCTGCGCTTGGTGGTGTCGGTAGCTAAAAAGTATCAGAATCGTGGCCTAGAGCTGCTGGATTTGATTCAGGAAGGCACCCTTGGTCTAGAGCGGGCGGTTGAGAAATTTGATCCTACTAAGGGCTATCGCTTTAGTACCTACGCTTACTGGTGGATTCGTCAGGGGATTACCCGTGCGATCGCAACCCAGAGCCGCACCATTCGTCTACCGGTCCACATCACTGAAAAGCTCAACAAGATCAAAAAGGCTCAGCGTAAGATTTCCCAGACCAAAGGTAGAACCGCCACCGTTGAAGACATCGCCCGCGAACTCAATATGACCGCTTCCCAGGTGCGCGAAGTCCTCTTAAAGGTACCCCGGTCAATTTCCCTCGAAACTAAAGTTGGTAAAGAGCGGGATACGGAATTAGGCGACCTGCTGGAAACAGATGCCCTTTCTCCTGAGGAGCTAGCGGTCCGGGATGCCCTACGACGCGATTTGCATCAGCTCCTGGCTGACCTCACCACCCGTGAGCAAGAAGTCATCCGTCTCCGCTTTGGTTTAGGGGATGGAGTCCCGTACTCCTTGGCCGAAATTGGTCGCACCCTAGAGCTATCCCGTGAGCGGGTAAGGCAGATTGAGTCCAAAGCCTTGCAAAAGTTACGGCAGCCTAAGCGCCGTAATCGTATTCGCGATTATCTAGAAGCTTTGGGTTAAGGCTTCTGATTTCCCATGGGCCAGCTCTTCCGGTAGCAGAGTAGCCAGCCCACTAACAAACACAATAGTCATAAAACAGCCGGTAATGTTTCGCTTTATCGGCTGTTTTAGTTCGTCTGTGGCCATGTCAGCCACGGTGATCTACAAAAAATGAGTGGCTGCTTGTATGGAGGAGGGTGTTTACCCAAGAAAAAACCAGCAGTGATAACTGCTGGCTGGACAGGAGTAATCGCTGGAACAGGAAATCGCCTTTCTCGCTAGCAAAAATGGTCAAAGAGCACAGCGACAATAGATGCAAAGGCAGTAATACCGAGTCCGACAAAGGGATTTTGGCCTTGGCTTACGGCAAAGGACGTAATGATACCTGCACCGAGGGCAGCCATCATAAATGCACCTAACCAATCTTTTTGGGCGTTGTACATAGGGTGTAGCTAGGGAGACTAAGCATGGACGACTAGGATCAAACTATCATCAGCGCTTAGCCCATATGAAGCAAAGGGTATATTCTGTAATCAAGGTTTAGGCTCAGAGATGTTTTGTTACAAATGTGAGCAGGTTAAGTGGAAAGTCTTTTGACTTCCTTAACTGCCTGCAGCAACTGGGCCACCTTGGTCAGGTCCTTGTCTCCAGGAGAATGTTCTACTCCGCTGGAGAGATCAATGCCATCTGGAGAGAGTAGTGATAGGGCTTGGGTAATATTGCCAGGGCGTAGGCCACCGGCCAAAAACCAGGGGCGTTCAGGACGAAAGGTTTGCAGGGCTTCCCAGTCTAGGGTGTGGCCAGTACCGCCCAGATGCTGGGGATGATAAGCGTCTAGTAAAAACGTATCCACATAAGGGGTATAGGTTTCAACTTGATCTAAATCTTGTAAATCACGAATGCGTAGGGCTTTGATCAGTTCTACGTTTGGTAAGGCGGTACGGACGGTTTGACAGTAGGTGGTTGACTCTTGTCCATGGAGCTGCACGCCGTTGAGCTGCCCTAGGGCTACGGTCTGTTCAATTTGCTCTAGAGGCGCATTGGCGAAAACCCCAACGCGGTCAATGGGGGGAATCGTTTGTACAATTGTCTGGATGGTTTCGGGGGTTACGTAACGTGGGGATTGTTTAACGCAGATAAATCCCAAAACAGAGGCTCCCATGGTAGCGATTTCAATTGCTTGGTCCGGCTGAGTCAGGCCACAGATCTTAATGCGCATAGATAATAATTCGAAAAGATTCGGCAATCCAGTAAAGCTATTGGTAAACCCCCTCATTAAAATGAAGGCAGTTCGTATAAAAAACTGACAGTATACGGGTGTAGTTTAGTAGGACTTTTTCGTAGGACCATACTAATCATCCTGTCCTTAATATCTCTCGGCCTATCAAAGGTATATCACTATGCAATCCGGTTGGCGCGTTGGCGCAATTTTCGGCATTCCCCTATTTGTTGATACATCGTGGTTTTTTATTGTTCTGTTGATGACGTTTGCCTATGGTAGCGATCTAGCAGGTGATGGATATCCCTTTCCTGTGGCCGCGGTAGTGGGTCTGATGATGGCCCTACTCTTGTTTGGTTCTGTATTACTTCACGAGTTGGGACATAGTCTAGTGGCTCGACGTCAGGGAATTCAGGTCAACTCGATCACATTATTTTTGTTTGGAGGGATTGCCTCCATTGACAAAGAGTCAAAAACTCCAGGGCAAGCATTTCAAGTTGCGATCGCAGGCCCACTAGTCAGCTTTTTTCTATTTGTCTTCATGGGGTTGATGTCCTTGACTGTACCGGACCAGACGGTTGCCTCTCTGGTGATTAGGCAGATTGCCCAGATCAACCTGGTACTTACCCTGTTTAATTTGATTCCAGGCTTACCTTTAGACGGTGGTCAGGTGCTCAAAGCTGCCGTGTGGAAAATAACGGGTAGCCGAGCGCAAGGTGTGCGTTGGGCAGCTAGAGTGGGTCAACTGCTGGGGTGGATGGCCATTACCGTCGGCATCTATGTATATCTGTCCACCCAGCAATTTGAATGGCTTTGGCTATCGCTGCTGGGATGGTTTGCTGTGCGCAATGCAGGAGCATATAACCGGGTCAGCGATTTGCAAGACGCTATTGGTAGCCTCAAAGCCAAGGATGCTAGTGTGCGCGAATTTAAGGTGGTTGATGGCACCATGACGCTACGGGAATTTGCCGATAATCAACTGCTGCATGAAGATAAGGCTATCGTCTATTTTGCTGCCTCTAACGGTCGCTATCGAGGCATGGTATCCCTGGATGATTTACGTCAGATCGAACGTGGCCAATGGGAATCCATGACCCTGGCCCAGATTGCGCACCCACTTTTAGATGTCCCTCATGTGCGAGAGGAAACACCGTTGTCTAAAGTTATTACCGATTTAGAAGAAAATGAACTCCGCCGGATCACGGTGCTGTCTCCTGCTGATGCGGTGGCTGGAACAATTGACCGGGGTGATGTCGTCCGGGCATTGGCCAAGCGGTTAAACTTTCCGATTTCAGAGGCGATTATCAATCGTATTAAAGAAGAGGGAGCTTATCCATCAGGACTACAGCTAGCTGCGATCGCCAGAAATGCAGAATAGACAGGTTGAATGTTTGGATTACAAAGGTTGACAGGAGAGCTTTTTTCCCCGTGCCCAAAATGATGCCTGCTGCTGTTCCTGTGGCGATAGAGGTTGCGATTTGAAACTCACTTCAAAAATATCCTGTGCTGCAGCTGTCAGTGCTGCAATTACAGTGGTTTGGTCAATAGTTTTCAGGGCATGAGGCGGAGTGATCGGAGTCCCAAATACGGCTGTCGTTAGAGCCGGGTCCGGAGCAAGCCTGATGGAGCCATGCTGCAAAATACAGCTATCACGGTAAAGCTGAGCGCTACCAATCAACTTGTAACCAGTATTCATAATCAGATCAGCGGCAGTAGCTGTACCAAAACAGTTTGCAGAACGCTGATAGCTATGCCGATCGGCACCTAAGTGTAGAGAAATCCCCAAATTTTGCCAACCTTTAACTAAGAACTGGCAAAGCTCAGCATAGATATCTCGCCGTCGACCGTGGTATCCGGATGTAATGATGCTGTAAGTTAAATCTCCCTGGTGGAGTACCGCCCGCCCGCCGCTGGGTCTCCGTACTAGGTCTATTGACTGACCTTGCCATTGCATCGTGTGCCAATGCAATGGATAGTGGCGTTGATGATATCCCAAGGAAATAGCAATGGGAGTCCATGTATAAAACCTTAAGCAGGGTAGCCCATGGCCCAAACGATGCTGTTCTAAGAGCCACTCATCAATAGCCATTTGAAGAACGCCGGAGGTTGCCATGGGCGGAATCAGCCGCCATGTCTTGTTCATTTTCATGCAGTCGGAGCTGTCTATGTCACCGGACTATGTTGCCGGATACTTCTCCATGAGAACATCATCCATGTCATCGGCGATGGTAGCCACAATGGTCATGAGTCGAGAAATTTCACCAGGATTGATATCTGCCATGATGCGGCTTGCTAAGACCAGAACTTCTTGATTAGAAATACCAAAACAGGCTTCAAATGTTTCACCACAGTTCATAGCTAGTAGTTCCTGCATTAAAGCCGTTTGGTTAGCCACTGGCAATTTCAACAGAGGAGACCAGACTGTGAGGGTATCCTCATCATCCGTTCCTGTCAGTTGAACGTACACAGTCACACTGCCATAAGTGAATTTCCAAAGATAGCCATCCTCCTCATCGCGGCTGACCATAGCATTGCCCCCCTGTTCCAGGCTGGCAATGACGGTTTCGATGACATCTATATGGCTAGCTTGAAAGCTTTCAGTACCAGCGCTAATGATCTCACCAGCAGTTTCAACATTCAGGGGACTCATGGGCTCCACTTACTCCTAATAAATCACGATGAATCACGGTCTAGGGGTGAACCTGACAAGCTGCTAGAGGCAACATATGGTTTCACTAGAATATCGTCGGCGGGTATGAGTTCCTGCCGACGATATGAATCTAAACTCTATCGTTGCTTTTTCCAGAGAACGGCCTAGCCAGTTACTTTTTCAGGTTTCTCCACCGTCTTTGAATTTAGTCCGTTCGTCAAGGTTAGTGAGCTCAGTTTAGTAGTTAGAAAATGCTGGCTGATGGCGAATGAGACTTAAGAACTCTTCGCGTGTCTTTTGCTCATCTTGAAAGACGCCGAGCATAGCACTAGTCACTGTCCAAGAACCGGGCTTTTGAACACCTCTCATGGCCATGCACATGTGGCTGGCTTCCATTACAACAGCTACACCTTGAGGTTCTAATACTTCACTAATGGCTTCTGCCACCTGTCGTGTCAGTCGTTCCTGTACCTGCAGTCGGCGAGAATACATTTCTACAATGCGAGCTAATTTACTCAGACCGACGACCTTTTGGTTCGGAATATAGGCTACATGAGCTCGCCCCATAAACGGCAGCATGTGGTGTTCGCACAAGCTAAAGAAGTTGATATCTCGCACTAGGACCATTTCATTATGACCTTCGTCAAAAATGGCGTTATTGACAATAGTTTCCAATGACTGGGTGTAGCCTTGGGTAAGAAAACGCATAGCTTTGGCTACTCGCTTAGGCGTTTTAAGTAACCCTTCCCGCTCAGGGTCTTCGCCTAACTCAGCCAGCATTGTGTGAACCGCCTGCATGAGTTTTTCATTGTCGGCAGCAGGCTCATGTAGCAGTGCCTCATGCCCTTTAGTTTTGGCTCGATCAGGTCGTATGGCACTTTCTAACGATTTACCATTGAGGAGACCGTTAGCTTTAGAACCGTTTGTGGAAATAACCATGGTGTGGGTAAGTGAATTTGTAGATAATCAACAAAAAGGTTTGATCGTATCAGTAGACGAAAGTTGGCTACTGCCTTGACCAGATGAAATATGCTTTAGGGAATCACAGGGCTCCTCCACTGGGCATAATGGTTAGCTCTTCAACTACTGCTCCATCTGGGAGCAGTGCAGTTTGTAAAATGGCGTTTGCGACTAGCTCGGGAGTAAGCATGCCAGAGCGATCAAAGTCGGCTTGAACAGTATCTGTATCCCATAAGGGAGTGTTAACGGCCCCTGGGAAGATAGTGACCACTCGAATGCCGTGGTCTCGCTCCTCGACTGAGATAGCTTTCGATAGGGCAACAACGGCTGCTTTACTAATGCCATAAGCGCCCCATTCGGGGAAAGCTTGTCGCGCTGCGATTGAAGCTACATTAATAATCATGCCACCACTGTGCTGCCGCATTCCTGGAAGGACTGCCTGAATGCATTGAAAGACACTAGTTACATTCAAGTTAAGGATTTGACACCAGTCAGCTAATGGCATCTGATTCAGCGTGCCGGTATAGCCCATGCCAGCATTATTGACCAATACATCGACGGGACCAACTGTTTTGAGAATCTGTTCGACTTGGGATTTGACCTGCTCAATAACACCCAAATCCACGGGAAAACTTTGAGCTTGGACCGTTGACGTTGAAATGATTTCGTCCACTAGAGCCTGCAGCTTATCTGCTGAGCGACTCACCAAGGCAACATCAAATCCAGCGTTGGCAAAAGCTAGAGCTGTGGCACGGCCAATACCAGTGCTAGCACCTGTAATCAATGCGCGGCGGTTAAGGGCTGTGTTCATTAATGTGCATCTATGGAGAGTGAGGAAATCGATATATACATACTTCTAATATTAACAAATGTTACGAAAAATGTGGTGATTTGGTACCAAGAGAGTTTTGAAAATGCTCCTGATTTGATGGTTTATCGATAATTCATCTCACACACAACAACTAATTGTCTGCATTAATTATTCTCAGTTTTGAGACGAGACACATCAAAACTGAGAGAGGTAGATCATCAAGTCTGGATTGTTATTTCTGAGATATCTAAGAGAGAGATAACCTAAATCCATATTGCAACAATGTGCTTATCTTAGGCTGCTTCTGAAAATACACCAATCTGGCGAAACTTACGATATCGTTCTTGCCGTCGTTGTTCTGGTGGTATGGCAAGTAGGGACTCGAGATTTTCTAAAAGTGCTGCTTCAAGGCCCTCAGCAGCTTTGATTGGGTTGGCATGGGCCCCGCCAGTCGGCTCCGGCAGTAGATGATCTAAAATGCCCAGGTTTTTTAAATCCCAAGCTGTAATTTTGAGGGCTTCGGCTGCTTGCGATGCCCGTGAAGCGTCTTTCCAAAGAATAGCGGCACAAGCTTCAGGGCTTGCAACTGTATAGACAGAATGCTCGAACATGAGAAGGCGATCACCAACACCTATACCCAGTGCTCCTCCGGAGCCTCCCTCTCCAATCACCGTACAAATGATTGGGCTATCTAGACGAAACATTTCTCGAAGATTGTAGGCGATGGCTTCCCCTTGTCCCATTTCTTCTGCTTCTAAACCAGCCCAAGCACCGGGTGTATCGATGAATGTAAAGATCGGCATCTTAAATCGATTGGCATGCTCCATCAGCCGCATTGCTTTGCGGTAACCTCCAGGAGAAGCCATACCAAAGTTTCGAGCGACATTATCTTTAGTGTCCCGTCCTTTTTGATGCCCTATCATAACAACCGAGTGGCCATGAAAACGGGCAATTCCACCTACTAGAGCTAAGTCATCTTTTCCAGAGCGGCGATCGCCATGCAGCTCTATCCATTCCTCAGAAATGGCTTGAATATAGTCCAATGTGCTAGGTCGACGGGGGTGACGTGCTACCTGAATACGCTGAGCTGGTGTCAGACTCGTAAAAATCTCTTGCCTTAACTGTTGAGCTCGTGACTCTAGTTGCTGGATTTGTGCGGAGACGTCAACATCGTTGTCTTCTGCCAATGCTTGTATCTGTAAAATACGTGACTCTAACTCAGCCAATGGCTTTTCAAAGTCTAGCAAAATTGGCCTTTTTTCTGTTGTCGCCATAACAGCTCTAGGTACTCCAGCAATGATTCCACCCTATCGCAAACTGCCCCTTAAAATACACCAGTGGTTAAAGCTAGCAGAGATTGAGTGTAAATAGATAGAAAAAACTAAGTTGTTAATAAAGGCCGAAAGCCGTGCTTAACAGAGGCTGCACCAATTTTCTCCATTTTCTCTAAGGTGATTTGATTTCTCCCCCAAGAGAAATTAGTGTGCCATTTTTCAAATTCCAACAGCATTGATTCAGCAAAACAGGCGAATAACTGTCGAGCGGGAACATCCATAGCAACAATGTGCATAATGCGCCAGTCGATATCGAGGGTGTGTTCAACAATCCCACCCTTAAGGACATGAATGCCAGGATGGCTAAACTGGCTTCCAATATTTTTGGGATAGCCCCCATCCACCATTAAGCAAGGCTGTTTTAATTTGCTAGGGTCGATGTCAATCCCTTTAGGCATACTAGCAACCCAAACGACTACGTCGGCTAGGGGCAAGGCCTCTTCTAATCCCATGATTTGTCCCATGCCAATCTCATCCTTGAGATTATCTAACCGCTCTCTATTACGCGCTACGAGCAATAAGTCTTTGACACCGGTATGCTCACTCAGCCAGCGGCAAACGGCACTACCAATATCGCCTGTGGCTCCACAAACGGCTACTGTTGCTTTGGATAAATCAAGGCCGTACTGAGGCGCAGCCTGCTCGACTTGCTGGCAAATAATATAAGCCGTGTGAGTATTACCTGTGGTGAACCGATGAAAATCAAGCTCTAAATTGCGAATGCGTCGGATTTGCTCAAGTTTAAAGTTTTCAAAAATGATTGAGGAAAACCCACCCAACGCCGTAATATTAATTCCTAGCTTTTGAGCATGAGCCATCGCATTCAGAATTTTACGAGTGGCTGCCTTAATTCGTCGTGTTGCTAACATTTCTGGCAGAAAACACGATTCTACGTAGCGTCCTTCAATGACTTGACCGGTTGCACTGGTAACCTTAATGTCTTCCACTACGAAGGGAGGCGCACTGCACCAAAAGTCCAAGCCCTGGCTCCCATATTCTGGATATCCCAAATCACGGGCGACCGATTGGGCGTGCTCTAAATTGGTGAGGTGTCCGATTAAGCCAAACATTGGGGACGCTTTATATAAAAAAATTAACCTTAGAAAATCAGACTACAACAAAACGTTACAGTCATGGGGCGTGTTGGCCGTATGATCTGAAATCAAAAAAGAGGCTGATCACCCGATCAGCCTCTTTTACAAACTGATATATCTAGGCCATAGCTAAACCCTGAGCCGAAAGCTTCATAACCTCACGGTTAGTAAACCCAATATTACTTAAGGCTTCACCATAAGTAATCATGAAGTCCTCAACTAAGGCATCTTTTTCCATCCCCAGAACGGCAGCATCCTTAGCCACTTGATTAAGCATTTGCCAAACCAGGGGTAAATTCTGGCGATTTGCTTCTTCTAATTCGGCTTTAGCAGTCTCAAAATTAGCTTTGAGCCATTCTTCACCAAAATTCAAGTGCATGTACTCGTCTTTGACGACACCTTCGGTGATTTTCCGCGCAAAATCGTCTGCAACGGGAATGTAAATGTTGTAGGCAGAAATAGCGAAGGTCTCAATAATCAGCGATTGAATCAGTAAGCAGGTGACGACCTTGCCTTCATCCCAAGCTTGCTTAAAATTATCATGGAGCTTAGCAAAAAATACTCTGGCAAACTCCATGTCAGGGGTCACATTTAGGTTCTTGCCACAGGCCTGGAAGCCTTTCATGTGACGCTTTTCCATGCGAGCTAGTTTAATCAAGTCGTCCTTATGCTCGCTGAGGTGTTCCGCCAACTTCTTATAGTTATCGTTAGCCTCCAATTCTCCTTCAATTACAATTGCGTTGATGCGACTGTATGCATCCTTGTACGCTTCACTTTGGAAGTCGAGCGCTGGGCTGGCCTCAAGCTGCGGCATATCTGTCCAATTCCTGCATTACAATAACCACTCGCTGTCTCTATCTAAGCCATGGCCTAGCACAACTGCTGCGGTTAACTTAAATATTGACATCTGATTTCACACTTTACACCCTATTAGTATTGTCAGAATGTTTGTAAATACAATTGAAGTGTTGTCATGCTATTGGCTTGCAAGTATTCTAAGCTTATCTATTTAGAATTTTTATCTATTGGATTGACACGAATTTCTGGTGGTTAGTCCGTTTCTCTTAAGATTTGTAGACGTACAGTTTTAGTGGAGGGGCTGCTAGTGTTTCCCAGCTGGATTTCAATTAATTCGTTGGTGAGGGGGGCTAGGGCACTGAGGAGGGCACGCAGTTGAGGGGTGCTTTCGCCACTGTCAACATAAACACGTTCTGCCAGCTTATTGAGTCGTCGCCAGGCTGTATAGAGTTTTGCTGTAGCTTGTTCTAGCTGAGTAGCTTGATTTACTAGGTCTGCTGTGGAGTTCAAGCAGCCTGTGCGTAATGCTTCTTCTAGAGCTTGTTCTAAATTTACGATATCTGGATCGATAGTTTGCACTTGGCTGGCGGCAGCGATGTATTTGGATAAGTAGCGAGCTTCGGATGTGATTTGTTTCAGGGTATCGACATCTGGATTTTGAGCGGCTTCGGTGCGCAAAGTTTCTTGATGACTGGGGGGCAGCTTTTCCATTTCCTTAACTAGCGGCGTGAGATAGCGAGTAGGAATGGTGTTGTTTGCTACTTTTTCCCGTACTGTCTCTGGCACCAGGTCAGAGGTCATGGCTGTCCACTCATCGGTCAGCTGCTTGACTTCTTTGCGAGTGACTTGTTCACCTCGGCGGGCGGCTTCGGTAACCATCTGTTGAACTTCTGGGGCAGCCTGGGCGGTTTCTACAAAAGCTCGTTTACTAAACTGATTGACGGATTGTTCGTCTAGTAGCCCCTCTTGGAGTAGGTCGTCTGCGCTGTTACCAAGCTCGATCAGGGCGTAGGCTTGACTTTTGCTGATTTCTCGATCCTTTAGCCAATTGAGAAAGCCGGTGCCACGACCGTCGCCGCCTTGTTTTTCGCGATCGCGAACGGCCCTAAGAATACGACCACGCCAAATATCAGTTTGTAGATCAAAGCGATCGCACACTTGCCAAGCAACGTCGATTTGATGGTTGAAATCGTTGTCAGAGATATCGGTATCGTTGGGATCAGGAACTTTAAAGTCGAGCGTCACATCTTGGTCTGTGCCGCCTTGGGTGATGTCGGCGACAAAATCGGCTGCTCCAACCATGTAATTCCTCTATCCAGGGGGCTCTTTTGTCAGCATATTCACATCCAGGATCGTCGCTCTGAGTATTAGGCAATAGGTCCCTAGGATGAGTGTCGGCCTTCTATGTTACAGCTGCAGGACCCAGCGCACAATCATGAGGGATAGGGTGGCTATGCCGATGACTAGGGTCAGTAGCACCGTGATTATGATAATGGCAAATACTTTGTCGGCGCGACGGCTAGGGCGAGGATGCCGAATATGACGTTCTAACAGGGCGACATTTTGAGCATTGGCTTTCCAGACTACATCAAACAAGTCGCCGACCATGGGCATAGTGCCAATGAGCAGCTCCAGAACAATGTTGAGACCCATACGGCCTAGGGTGGCTGCTGGGACCCCTAATCGAGCGGCTTCAGCAACGATATAGACTGAAATTAGACCGGTCATTAGATCGCCTCCACCGGGTAGTAATCCGATTAGAGGATCGAGGCCGACTCGGTAGCCTAGTCCGGGAATTGCGATCGCATTATCCAAAACGTGACTTATGCCACGTAAGCGCTGTAAAACAGGATGGTCATTATCTTGTGACCAAGTATGTTTGAGATCAGAATGTCTGGAATCAGAACGGGGCATAGTGGGCAGCTACCGACTTGCACGTCACTGGGATGATACAGGCTTACAACATCGGGTGACACCTTTATTCTTCAGACTGAATTGGATTACAGAGCTTAGTTGAGTACGCGCCAGGGCACCTGAACGAGCTAACGAACGTTACAAGCTGATTGAGTGGTAAGGCGACATCCTGAACTTGGGGCATAATGTCACCATCTAAGTCACCCATCCTTTGCCAACATATGAAGCAATCTAGGAAAATTCTACGCCAGGCGATGCTGATGTCCACAACGCTGTTAACGCTTGGAATGCTGAGTGCCAGTAGGGCTGTGGCTCAGATCTATAACCCCATCGAACTAACAGGGGGACGTGAGGTGAACGATACGCTCTCTGAGAGCGATATTCCAACTGGAGTTGGTGGTTTTGCCAGAGACTACAGTATTGAACTATTTGAGGGTGACCAAATTACCATTGATGTCATTTCCGAAGAATTTGATACGCTAGTCAGCCTCTTAGGCGATGACGGCACAACCGTTAGTGAAAACGATGACGGTCCTGATGGATCGACCAATTCACTGCTATTTGCCCGTATTTCTAAATCTGGCCAGTACACTGTACGTGTCAGATCCTATGCGGGACAAGGCGTAGGGGCTTTTTATCTAAAGCTAGCCCGACTGCGGGAAATTGAGTAAAAAGACCCTCTATTTTCAGTCAAATGTTCTGTAGAAAAGCGCTATCCACCTTACTCTTTGTAAGGGTGTTATGAGTGAGGGCAAAAAGATCCCAAGTTTTAGCTTGCTAAGGGTTCCACTCTTTTGCTAACTTGTTTAGGCGCACAAGCAAAGGCAGTTATGCCGCTTGTTGCCGGGATAGCTCAGTTGGTAGAGCAGTGGACTGAAAATCCTCGTGTCGGCGGTTCAAGTCCGCCTCCTGGCATCGCCGGACTATCCGGCATTGTGGGTCGTTGCCCGAGTGGTTAATGGGGGCGGACTGTAAATCCGCTGGCTACGCCTACGTTGGTTCGAATCCAACACGGCCCACCACCAGCCTTCATAGCTCAGCGGTAGAGCACTCCCTTGGTAAGGGAGAGGTCACGAGTTCAATTCTCGTTGAAGGCTTTATCCAACTCAGACATCAGTATGCTTCTTAATTACGTCTACTAGTGATAATGGGCGTTCACGCCTTTATGGCTTCACTATAGTTGTTAGGAATTATCCTTATGTCTAAATCCTATGGCGGTAGTATGAAGCTGCGAGCAGCTGAATTGCAGACTCAAAAAGCGATGGTGTTTATTGATGGCACCAACTTTCGATATTGCATTAATGGAGCCGAAATTAAAATTATCAAACCGATTCATTGGATCGGAGAAATGTTTCTTGAAGGCCGTCAGTTAATCAGAACATTTTTCTATACCTGTGAGCCTCATTTAGCATGGTTCGAAAATGAGCATGAGCAGGATATCTTACAGACCTCAAAAGTTGTTCTAGGATTTGCAATCCCTACTGGCGGTGGCAACTATAGCGAGAAGGGAGTCGATGTGCATCTTGTCTCAGATATGGTGTATCACGCTGCGATGAAAAACTATGATTATGCGCTAATAGTGACGACCGATCAGGAGTTTGTACCAGTCATTGAACGAGTACAGGATCTAGGGTGTCAAACCGGTGTACTATCACTTTTCCGCCCAGTGCCAAGAGAACTGCAGAACATGTGTGATGAAGCTTTTTCTCTAAGCAAAGAACAACTTTTATCTAACAATATAGGGATTATAGATAGTTCTTCTCAGTAATTATCTTTCTTGTAGTGCTTCTAAAATCCTTGCTATCTGAACCAGTTTTCCACATGAGTGGAGCTCAGATACATCAGGTTCTTTGAGATGCTGCTTCAGGGATATTGGGACATATTTCCTTGCCAGATAATTAAAAATAACCATTTCCATAAAGCCTGGTTATTAGTTGTGGATAGGTTGGCATCTTTTATGAGAGCGTTTTTGAAAAATCTAAAAAGCAGCCTGTAGATTCACACAAGCTCAAATAAACTACAGTGTGTTTCTGCTTATTTCACTACCAAAATGCAATTGTTTTTGTGAATAAATGTTTCTTTAATTATTTATCGCTTGACAGGTTGACGCTTAATAGGTGCGTGGTTATGATCGCTATAACGACAGCAGCTTAGTCTTGCTGTTGCTGATAGTGATTTCTGGAGGAGTGACCAATGGATATGCCCGGTCAGTTGACATTAGAGCAGCAGTTTCAACTGCAGGTCCTAAAGGAGCAAGTGCGTAATCTTTCCCATGAAGACGCACAAAACTATGTACTTGAGGTAATGCGCCAGATGATGGTCAAGGATAATCTGGTGAAGCATTTACTCAAGAATGCGTGAAGTGGTGGTGGTAGTAAATGCAAAATGCCCCCTCGAAGCGCAACGTTAAGGGGGCATCCTTTAATAAGTTTAACTCTGTAAAGTATTGGATACTGAGCGTTTAGGGAGCTTCTAGTCAAACGAATAGTGCTTTTTGACTTCAGTGTTTATAAGCCAGGTGCAGCTCATGCCTGCAGGAAACCTGACCAAATCTCCTCGCCCCATGGATACAGGGGCACAACCATCTGGTGTGACGGTAACCTCCCCAGCCAAAAATAACAGGTTTCTGTCTCATCATAGTGCCAGGGAAACTCTGATGTTTCTTTTTGCCATATAGGCCATGTAAAGACTCCCATGGCTTCAAGGTCAGATTTAGAGGGATGGTGGGTAATTTGGATATCACTCATGGCTGTGTGTTGCTGATAGCTTCTGATGACGCACCCCACCATGCTAAGCCATAGCTTTGAGGGGTTTCAGTAGTCACTTGTTGCCGATAAACAACCCTCAGTTTATATCGACCAGTCTGAGGGATTTTGTAAAAGATATGTTCAACACTATCTACTTCACTGACTGACGACCAAATACTTTTGGATATGTCATCTTCATCAATCGGCATGAGGTATAGGTTGAGATCATTGAGACCATTATTACTAAAGCTCTCACCGCTATCATACAAACCATTATTATTATCATCTGCCAAAGTAACTTGGCGTTCCCACGTTAGGGTGGCGGCGAAATAGCTGTCTGCTTTGAGCGGCGGCTCAATAATATATTCGGCATAAGCAAGGCTGCCATTTTCAGATGGGGTGGCCATTGGCAAAGAGTTATAGTCCCAACCTTGAATCGCTACATTTCCAGGTTCCCACTGACCGCCATTAAATTGTTGATATGCTCGAAAGGCATTGAGATGCCCTGTCCCTAGCTCATTGTGTAGAGGTATCTGTTGATTGCTATAAGCATCAGATTCGATCCAAGTACGGTTGGCTTCATCTAATAAGGTGCGTGCCATGCCTAGATTTTGACCATCCCCCGTATCCATAATTTTATCGGCAGCGTTAAGCAATACCGCTTTCATGACCATCGGGTCACGGGCATCTAAGCTCCAACGGGGCTGTCCTGAGCGAATTTGTCGATCGCCCCATTCCTGGAGCAAGGCGACTGTTGCCGCTACGTGAGGGGCAGCAAAACTAGAGCCACTACTAAAGGTCTCTTGACCATTAGGATTTAGCAGGCTGATATCATCCCCAGGTGCGACTAAACTAATTGAGCGCCGAGGCCCAACGTTGGATTCGGGGCTGGCTGTTCCACGAGGGTTAAATGTAGGTTCACTGCCAGCGTTTGCATAGTCAATTTTGGTAAAGCGTCCCGCTACCTGAGTGGAGTAGGCGACATTAATGCCATTGAAGTTATCGGTGGGGATAGGGATTCCACCACCACCTTGATTGCCAGCAATAACATATAGAGCATCATGGGTGATGCTAGACCAGTCAACGCATTGAGTGAGTAATGCATCGCCATCAAGGCTCGCATTGGGGCGAGGATCACTGATTAAGGGTTCGCCAAAACTAAAGTTGATGGCCCGCACATCCCCGCTGTTGCGGAGGGCAATGTGTTGAGTCGTAACGCATTCTTGAGGCTGGCCGCTCGATTCGCTATTAAGGGGACCAATGGCAGCAGAAAACAGAGTAGCATCGGGGGCAACACCAATTAGCTGCTTGTCCCGACTGATCATGACGCTCGCTACATGATTGGCATGATTATCTACAAATTCATCGGCAACGGCAGGACCGTCAAGTTGTAGAACTTGGTTGACGGTGACCGGGTTGTTTGGAGTGGACAATTTGTCTAGACCAAACAGCCCTGGGCGTCCACCTTCAACTTGGCCAATAGCAATTTTTCTACCCGTAAGATTAAAAGGTGCTTCATGTAAACGTCGAGCGTCGATGCCATCAGCCCCAACTGATACAGAAAGTGCAAAGGTCGGTATACCGCCGATAAATCCTGCGAATAGGGCGATGGGAGGCAATAGATGCTGGACCTGAATGTTACCGAGAGCGAAAGCTCCACCTGATAGTCGCTGAAAGATCCCCATAAAAATTCCCATAAAAATACGTTGAGACGTTGAATAGCATCAGCTAGAGCAGTTTGTAACGATTTTGATACTAAGTATTTGTTACGATAGTGACCATAAATGGTGATTACGAGAGGCTTCCCATGACGCAATCAAAAAAATCTGTTGTTATTTCCCCTTCTATCTTATCGGCTGATTTTAGTCGATTGGGGGATGAAATTAGGGCAGCAGATGCTGCTGGTGCGGATTGGATTCATGTTGATGTAATGGATGGTCGATTTGTCCCCAACATCACCATTGGTCCGTTAATTGTTAAGGCTATTCGACCCATTACACAAAAGCCCCTCGATGTTCATCTCATGATTGTCGAGCCTGAAAAGTATATCGAATCATTTGCTGAAGCGGGCGCAGATATCATTTCTGTCCATGTTGAACATAATGCTTCACCCCATTTACACAGTACCCTAAGCCGAATTCGCGATATGGGTAAGCAAGCGGGTGTGGTACTCAATCCTTCGACGCCGCTAGAGCTAATTGACTATGTGTTGGAGCTTTGCGATTTAGTACTGATCATGAGTGTCAACCCTGGTTTTGGCGGCCAAAAATTTATTCCGGCAGTCTTACCTAAGATTCGCAAGCTTCGCCAGATGTGTGATGAGCGAGGTCTGGATCCATGGATTGAGGTTGATGGTGGTTTGAAAGCACACAATACTTGGCAAGTCTTAGAAGCAGGTGCTAATGCAATTGTTGCTGGCTCTGCTGTATTTAACGCTCCAGACTATGCTGAAGCAGTTAGCAGTATTCGTAATAGTAAGCGTCCTACACCTGAGCTGGCTGCGGTATAGCGCTGCTGCTATTTTCTGACATTAGGCTCTGTGCTAGTTGTTTTTAGTACAGTATTAGTCTTAGGTTCGGAATTACGAAATTTACTAAGATTGTCAGGCTTAATTGTTTAGGAGCCTAGGTTGTGTTTACAGCCTGGGCTTTATTTTTATAGGTTGGAGCACGGTATTAGTAGTAGAAAAAGCACCATGGCTGGGACGTAAAGAGCTGATAAATTTCCTGAGTCTAGAAATATTCAATTTCCCAGAGAAATTACGCAGAATCTTTAAGGGCAATAGCAAAATTTTTAAAAAGTTTTCCGATAATGCCTTGCTGGGGAACTTTGTGAGGATGGCTGCATGCTTTGCTGAGACTTGCCTACGGCTATTTGATCAAAAATCTATATTTTTGTTCGTTTTTAAGCCTGCGTACATCTACAGGTATTCGTAGATGGGCATGTCCACTTTAAAGAATTTGTATAAAGGCAGCATAATTACCTATGGATAGACCCTCTAGCCCCAATAATTGAAATAAGGCATATCACGGATGTGAGTCTGTAGTAGCCCCCTATAGATTAGGTTGTGTAAAACATACTAGGTTGAGTGTTTTATTTTATACCTGTCTGTTATTGATCGCTAGAGTGCGATGTTGTCTCTCTAGATTTTTGGGTAAATCTTTATGGCTATTCAATCAGTAGAAGAAATGGTTGCCAAAATCTTTGCGACTCGACGTATTACGCGTGTCGATCAGATTATTTTGATGGAAATGTTTGCTGGGAATAACATCAGTGCGAATGACCAGATGCTGATCAATCAAATTTACGATGCTCTCAACCAAGGTCGCTTGCGGGTAGTTGAGTAGGGGCTATGCCATCCCCCACTGCGATTATCTGAGATGACGTAGTAGCCGTGACTGCAGTGGAAGATTGAATTTAACGGCTCATTCCTTCTGTAAAAGTTCAGAAAATGCGAGATCTTCGGCGGCAAGGACAAAAATTGTTGGTGGTAAATCGGCTGTCTTTTGCTGTAAGGACGTATAGTACTCCGCAAAGGCAGTGTCAGGCGTTGCCAGACCCATCAAAATTAGGTCTGCTGTAGCAGATGACTTTCTTAGAATGGTATCGAAGGGGCGTCCTTCGGCAACAATAATGTTGGACTGGGCGCCGATGCTTAGGGTTTCAAGGAGCTTGTTGAGATTTGCCTGGGCAGCTTGGGCTGCGGCTTCGTTAGATACAACCAGCTTCAGATAGATATCCGTTGATCGCCACCGTATACCCGTACGTAAGAGATAGGCCAATATCAGCATTAGCCCCCCATTGGCTTGGAGTCCACCCCACCAGACATCAATACGTTTTGGAAACTGGGGCATTTGGCTAGGCGGATTTCTGAGAATGATAATATTACGCCTTGCCTGGTGGCACTTGCTGATAATTTGGCAGTAGCGTTCTCTAGCCTCATGATCGCTAGTTTCTGTGTCTCCCAGAAGGACTGTATTGGGGATTAGGGGACCAATGCCATAGGTGTCAATTAGCTGTTGGGCTCCGGTTGATGTGTCGGTTGCTTCAATCAGTTTGACGAAGGCTTGGATGCCGCGTTTTTCTAAATAGTCACGAATGGTATTACGAGTTTGTTCTTGTTGTTTAAGGGTACGAGCCCCTGTAGGTAAGATACTGGCTACGGTGATTAAGCCACGATTGTGGGTAAAATCTCTGGCAAGTTCGATCAGATGCCAACGTTTGGTAGGTGCTCCAGATAAAACGAGTAGGTGAGGACGCCAGTTTTTTGGGTCAGCGTTGTCAGCAATATTAAGTAGACCTGCGCGCACTAGCGATAGCCAAATGCCTTGCCGGACATCTCCCCAGGTAGTTCGTATTTCCTGTCGTTCTAGCCATAGGTAGATACTGAGAACAATAATTGCGGCGGCGACTGTGGCTGCTGGATTGATGAGGAACATGATGGCAATACAGCCTAATGCTCCCAGCAGGGAAATGTACCAAGGGACGCGAAATGTGGGACGAAATGATGGGCTCTGTAGAAATCCTTCAATGCCAGCGGCCACGTTAAGCACCATATAAGTGGTGAGGAAAAACATGGTGAGTATGGGTGCGATCGCATCCAAATCACCAATACAGACAACCGCCAGGACCACGCCCAACGTAAACCAAGTACCCAGTCGCGGCTCATCGCTGGGGCCATGGCCATGACCCAGCCAGCGCAGCCGCTTTGGCAAAATATTATCTCGGGCTAGGGCCTGTAGAACTCGAGGGGCTCCTAGAATGCTCCCCAGGGCACTAGAGAGCGTAGCGCCCCACACGCCCAATAGGATGGCATCCCCCCACAAGGCCATTTTGCGCATAATCAGTGGATCGGCTACTAGACTGGCCGCATCGGCACGGTTACTGAGGAGTAAGGGGATGGACATGTAGATCGCGTAGCCTACCCCCACTGCTGCCAGGGTTCCCATGGGGATAGATTTCTTCGGATCTTTGAGATCGCCGGACATATTCACCCCAGACATAATGCCGGTTACGGCTGGAAAGAAAACAGCCAGTACGGTCCAAAAGCTGGCATCACTTGTATCGGTGGTGGACGACACTGTTACATCGGCAGGGGATACAGACCCACCAAAGAGCAAGCTCAGCAGTGACAGAATAATGGCAGCCATGATCACAAACTGGGCCTTAATGGCAATGTCGGCTGACTTAAGAGCCAGGGCGGTGACGGCAATGGTGGTGCCCAGCGCTAATAGAGTGATCGTGATATTCAGGTTAGGAAAAGCCTGAATCACACTTTCGGCAAAACCAATGGTGTAGAGGGCCACTGAAAATGCCTGGGCAAAATATAGGGGAATCCCGACGGCACCGCCTGTTTCGATGCCCAGCGAACGGCTAATCATGTAGTACGCCCCGCCTGCGCGCACGACTTGATCGGTTGCGATCGCACTAATAGACAGCCCTGTAATAAATGTAATTGCTGTTGAAATAGTGACAATTAATAAGGTTTTTACTAATCCCATTTGGCCGACTACCCAGCCAAATCGGAGGTACATAATGACCCCCAAAATAGTCAAAATAGAGGGTGTAAAGACACCCCCAAAGGTGCCTAGACCGGCTGAGCTAGCTTCGATTACTTTAGAAGACGATTCAGGTGAACGCGATGTCATAGATAGAAAAGCGCTAGATCACCTTAATTTAGCTGGCAATGGGACAGGTATGCCACCGAACTTCAAGGTTGTCCGGACCGTATCAAAATGTTCTGCGGGATACCCAAAAAAATTGAAAAATCAAGGGTTATGCCGCTTAACCCAGTAGCAAATAGCACTTCCCTAACCTCTATTAACCTAAAAATCGGCATCACTGAGCCATCAAAACTCTATTTAGCCTGACCTACGCTGAGGATTTTGGGCGTCTCTACCCTGGCTCGATATTACTTTGAAGCTTGGATGACCAGAAGACCGCCAACGACTAGACCTAGCAGCGGCGGCAGGCAGGCCGCCGCAATGGGAGGGAGTGTGCCTACTTTGCCCAGGGCATCGGCAATAAAGCCCAGTAGATAGTATCCAAAGATAATGACCACGCTGATGCCAAAGCTAGTGGCTTTCCCCGTACGCTGTGGCCGGATGCCAACAGCTGACCCCACAATGCCAAATACAATACACACAAAGGGAAGCGCGTAGCGTTGGTACAATCGTAGTTCCCAGATACGAATGCTACGCTCATCTCCCGATTTACGGACAACTTGGTTGA
The DNA here is from genome assembly GCA_039028535.1 of Cyanobacteria bacterium P01_B01_bin.77. Classification (GTDB taxonomy): domain Bacteria; phylum Cyanobacteriota; class Cyanobacteriia; order Phormidesmidales; family Phormidesmidaceae; genus Leptothoe. The sequence goes on along the minus strand of JBCCHX010000028.1, from coordinate 25,391 downwards.
GATGCTGCCGCGTTTCCGTGATATTCATCTCATCGTCGTCTTTACGGCGAGAGGCTAGATCGAGAGGTGTGCGGGGTAGGTCTAGTTCCTGGCGATCAAATTTTACGATATGCCCAAAGGAGCCATCGGGGGAAATGGCATAAATGGTGCCATTAAAGAATGTCCAGACATTATCTAGAAAATTCCATGTGGCGGTTTCGGCGCTGACGACTTGTTCAAGTCCGGTTTGGGAAAAGTCCAGGATGGTTAAACCCTTCATTTCTTCGCCATTAAACCGACGGGCATAAAATAACCGCCCTAGTTCTTTGCCACTGCCATCTGCTGCCTTTTGGTACTCCTGATACATGATGTTCCGTTCCCGGAAGGGAGGCTTTTCGGAGTTGAAGGCCTGATCTAACATGACCTTGGCCCGATAGTTGGCAGCGGGGGTAATGACCTCATTAAAGACAAAGGTAAGACCTGTAATCAGAAGGCTAAGCACCAATGCTGGGGCAATAATGCGTCGTATGCTAATGCCACAGCCTCGAAGTGCCGTCATTTCGCTGTCGCTAGAAAACCGGCTGTAGGTCATCATCGTTGCTAGCAGTGTGGACATGGGAAATGCCAGCACTACAAACTCAGGCATTTTCAGCACAAAGATCTGCATAGCTAGGCCGACTTCTAGTCCTGATTCGGTAATTTTGCGAATCAGATCAAACAGAGCACCGACCGAGACCAGGATGGATGAAAAGGCCCCTACACCAAAGAGAAAGGGAAGCGATAGCTCCTTGGCAATATATCGATCCATGATCGATATAGAGGGCCACCAAGACAGACCGGAACTAGAGGCATTGGACTCAGAGGTGGTGGCCATAGACGGGGGAGCGATGATGGAAGGAATAAGACAAGTAGGCAGACGGTATGAGCAGACTGTCGAGACCTATGTGAGGAATAGCTGTAGGGTGGCAAATTACAGCTTAAAGTCTGCCCCTAAATAATGTTCGCGGACTAAGGGATTAGTAGCTAAATCGTCAGCTGTACCATAAGCCAGGATACGACCATCGCTCATGATGTAGGCTCGGTCGATAATGCGTAGGGTTTCGCGAACATTGTGATCGGTGATGAGGATACCCATGTTGCGATCGCGAAGTTGAGACACAATTTGCTGAATTTCCGAAACAGCAATTGGATCAACCCCCGCAAAAGGTTCATCCAGAAAAAGAAAAGTCGGTCCTTCTTTCCCTGTGGCAAGCGCCCGAGCCAATTCAGTCCGACGACGTTCACCTCCAGACACCTGAATGCCTAAAGTATTCGCTACTCTTTCTAAACGAAATTCCCCCATCAATTTAGCTAGACGCTCCGGTTGTTCTGAGCGAGGAACCCGAGTTTGTTCCATCACCAGGCGAATATTATCTTGAACTGTCAGATTCCGAAAAATACTAGCTTCCTGGGCTAAGTATCCCACCCCCAGACGCGCCCGCTCATGGATGGACAAATTGGTAATATCCCGATTGTCTAAGCGTACAGCTCCTTGGTCTGGCCGCTCCAACCCAATAGCCATATAAAATGTGGTCGTTTTACCTGCGCCATTGGGGCCCAGCAGACCGACAATTTCACCCTGGGCTACCGATAAACTCACACCGCGAACAATGGTTCGTTTACCGTAGGCCTTATGTACATTTTCCAGGGCAAGCACAGCCCCTTGCCCTGTCAAGCTCTCAGAAGTGGGGTCAACAGCAGGGGACAGCATCTATTCGTCAGTGGGGACAGCAAAATCAGGTAGTTCCTCAGGCAGTGCCGGGAGGGGTGTTACAGGTTCTTCTGGCTGAGGGGCCGCGGCCGGTTCTTCAGTCGGTTCTGGCAGTACATATATGGATTCCACCTGATTATTGGCACTAGGGGTTGCTACAAATCGACCCTCATCAATTAAGTATGTTACAACTTCGGCCTGGAGCGTATTGGCCTCTTGTTGTACAAATACATTGCCGGTCAATATAATTCGCCGTTCACGACTGTAATACTGCGCCTGGGCTGAGGTGGCATACATGGCTTCTTCGGGATAATCAACCCTGACATTGCCCCGTGCCGTAATAATTCCTGTATTCGCATCAGCTTCTTGCACATCGGCCCGGAGCTTGATGGAGCCTCCCGACTGAGCTTGGGAAGGTGTGCTCCAAGTACTGGCCGCGATTACTAGCAAACCCAATAGGCCTGCACTGAGCCGCTGAAACGGTTTAGGAAAAAGGGACCGCAAAACGGGTCCTCGTCGTACAAACATGCCTTGCTTTTTACTATTGCCCATTACCTAATCTAACCGCTGATGGTTTAACAGGAGATAGTCTTAGCCCAGTTCTTTGACTGGCTTGCTTTGCTAAGTCCTATCGATGGCTTGTTTCGTGAATTGTTTCTCCTCCAACAACAGTTTATTCCACGTCTTAGATAACGACTATTGCTCGTCTGGAGGGAACACCTTGGCCAGACGTTACTGCGTATAGCTGGTGTTGGTAGGCTGGACACCCAATGGTTCAGTTTTTGTAGGGCGATACCTTGAGCATTGATTTTTTCAGACCAATTGAATTTTGGGTGCTATTAATCTATTCTCCTCTCCTTTTAGCTCATGATGCTCTGACCCCGATGGTCTGCTTGGTGGTTTGCTCAATAACTTGGAGGCTAGCAGCTGCACCTGATCAGGGCCTGTTTCTTGTAGAGCCGTGAGCCAATCTCCAGCTTGGTCGACTAAATCAGTCACGTTGATGCCACCATAGGTTTCACCGTAGGCATCGAGCCGATGACTACCTTCCCCCAGCAAAATAGCCGCTCCCTGCCAATTCATGTTACTGAGGTGATACAGCCCTACCGCAATTTGAAGAATGCCCTGATAAAAGGCTCGGTCATGTGTATGTGCATCCATCCAAATGGCTTCTAACGTATCGTGGCAGGCGTAATAGTCACCGTGATTAAACTGCTCAATACCCACCCAAAAATTGGCAGGCTGCTCGCCGTTGTGCACAGACTGAACGGGATTGCTCATGGGTAGGCTACAGCAAACAGAAACTTACAGATGTTATTCTCCACTTTGAGTGTGTGTTGTTTGGAGTGTCAAGTATGGTAATGTCTCCCCCGATGCCTCCGCAGGCGAACTTTGGTACCGGTTGGCAACCGTTAGATTTGCCAACCACCTCCCTGTTTGGAACTGATGGTATTCGTAGCCGAGCTGGAGAGCTACTCACGGCACCGTTGGCGTTACAGGTTGGTTTTTGGGCTGGGCAGGTTCTGCGTCAACAGCAATCAGGTGCAGTGGTTCTGGGACAGGATTCACGGAATTCTAGCCCTATGATTGCAGCTGCTTTGTCTGCTGGTCTCACCTCTGCGGGCTTAGAAGTATGGGATATGGGGCTATGTCCAACGGCAGCGGTGGCCTACATGGCCGCTGATGTCGAGACGGTCGGTGGCATTATGATTTCAGCTAGTCATAACCCTCCTGCAGATAATGGGATTAAATTCTTTGGAGCTGATGGCACTAAATTACAAAAGAGCATTCAGGCAAAAATTGAGCAAGCGCTGCGTCAGGGGGCTTGTCCAGATGCGTTTAATCCTGGCAATCGGTGGGGAGCAGTCTATCAGCGCCCTGAACTTGTCAACCTTTATGTTGACTCCTTACATCAGCCGTTTCCATCCCTGCATTATTTAAGGGGCATGCGAATTGTTTTGGATCTGGCGTGGGGCGCGGCAGCACGGGTGGCTCAATCTGTTTTTGAATCAACAGGGGCAGAGGTGATTGTCATCCATGGCCATGCCGATGGCAATCGGATTAATGTTAACTGTGGTTCTACTCATTTAGGTCCTCTCCAGGCAGCTGTGAGAGAGCACAATGCTGATATTGGTTTTGCCTTTGATGGTGACGCTGATCGGGTGATGGCGGTCGATAGTCAAGGTCGAATCGTCAACGGCGACTACATTCTCTACTTTTGGGGGCAAACCCTTAAACAGCAGGGACAGCTGCCAGACGATACGATTATTTCGACGGTCATGGCTAATTTAGGGTTTGAGCGTGCGTGGGAACGCTTGGGGGGCAGCTTGATCCGCACTAGCGTTGGCGATCAACATGTTCATGCTGAAATGATGGCGCGAGGGGCAATGCTTGGTGGTGAACAGTCAGGCCATATTCTTTGTCATCACTATAGTCTGACGGGGGATGGCATTCTGACTGCGCTACATTTAGCGGACTGGCTCAAGCGGGCTGAGTGTTGTTTGCCAACTTTACTCGATCAGAGCTTTGCGCCATACCCCCAACAATTGAAAAATGTGCGAGTGGAAAGTCGTGAGAAACGTCGACAGTGGACTGACTGTGCACCTGTGCAACAAGCCATCGCGAAAGCTGAGCTAGCCATGGGAGATCAAGGGCGAGTGCTGGTGCGGGCATCGGGGACTGAACCGGTGATCAGGGTGATGGTGGAAGCAGCTAATGCTGAACTTGTGGACCACTGGACCGAGACGTTAGCTAATTCGGTGTCGCTACACCTGGCGAGCTGAGTTCCTGTACTAAGTCTGTGTACGGAAGAAGCTGAGTACAATAACACGCGGCATGGCTTAAATTATGATGGCCGTGTTGCGTGTCTTCGGTTCCGTGGCAACCTACATGTCAAAACTTATATTTATTATGTGACTTGCATCCGTCTATGTTGGTGTGACATCATAGATCCCCTGTGTCAATAATTGCTACTGAGTACCATCGATCATGGCAAAAGGCGTTCGCATTATTATTACGTTGGAGTGTACGGAGTGCCGGAGCAATCCTAATAAGCGCTCTAAAGGGGTTTCTCGCTATACCACTCAAAAAAATCGTCGGAATACTACCGGTCGATTAGAGCTGAAAAAGTTCTGCACCCATTGCAATACTCACACTGTTCATAAAGAGATTAAGTAATATAGCATCATGGCCTATTTTCGCCGCCGGGTATCACCCATTAAGCCTGAAGAAAAAATTGATTACAAAGACGTTGATCTATTGCGCAAATTTATTACTGAGCGTGGCAAAATCTTGCCGCGACGGATTACAGGGCTGACTGCGAAGCAGCAGCGGGATTTGACCGTTGCTATTAAGCGTGCTCGTATACTGGCACTGCTCCCCTACGTTAACCGCGAAGGTTAAGGGGCTGGCAGTCTTCAGTCTTGAAACGCTAGGTAGTTTGGCGCAGGTCCTGTGTTTGCCTGATCAAGTTTTCTGTAGGTTTTTAGGGCCGCTGTAAAACCAACGATAAAACCATAGAGGTAAGGATCGAGGTTGGTGGAAAAGGGAACGCTGATCGAGTTTAAGGTGCAGGGAAACCCTCGTTTAGGGGTGGCCGATCGCCCAGAAGGTAAGAAAAATTGGGTGGTGATCGATGGTAACGGTCAGTCCCATGTTTTACATCCTCGTCAGATTACCTACACCATTAAAGGCGATAGCTATCAACCGTCTGACATCGCTGCTTTCTTGGCTGAGACCGAGGCTAATATTGATCCCGAGAGCCTAGAGGTTGCTTGGGAGTTTTTGCAAGAAGCTGGGGAGGCAACGGACCCGGCTTCTTTGGCTTTATTGCTGTTTTCGGATCAGTCTCCGCCACTGTGTTATGCAGCCTATTGCCTATTGAGTAGCGATAAGGTTTTTTTCAAACGCAAGGGCGACCGCTATGAGCCCCGTTCGGTCAAGCAAGTGGATGAGGTTCGGCATCAGAAGGCTCGCGAAGCAGCTCGAAAGCTTGAGTGGGAAGGTTTTTTGTCGCGATCGCAACAAGCTCTTGCAGTTAGAAAAGCGGATACATCGGAGGCGCAAGCCTCCCTCTCTTCTGTAGAGTGGGATAAAACGGACAGACCCCGTCTGGAGCTTTTAGAACGCTACGCCACCCTAGGGGAAGACTGTTCTCAAAAGGTAGCGGCCCAAGAAATTTTGACGGCTTTAGGGTACGGTGCTGGAGCGGAGGATGCCTTTCAGCTCCTAGTAGATTTATCCCTGTGGAGCCTTCACGAGAACTTAGCGCTGCGGCGTAGCCAAATCCCCATCCAAATTCCTGATGAGATTAGTATCATGGTGCAGCAGCGTATCGATAACCCGCCACCTGATGCTGACTCTGACCGATTGGACTTGACCCATCTTAAGGTGTACACCATCGATGATGAGAGTACTCGTGAGATCGACGATGGTCTTAGTCTAGAAACCCTTAACGACGGTCGTATTCAGATTTGGGTTCACATTGCAGATCCTACCCGCTGGCTGTTGCCGGGTGACGATATTGATTTAGAAGCCCGCCGTCGCTGTACTACGGTCTATCTGCCGACGGGCATGATTCCCATGTTTCCGGAGGCTTTGGCCACGGGACCGATGAGCTTACGTCAAGGAGCAGTGTGCTGTGCCCTTAGCTTTGGCATTGTGCTCAGTGATGAGGGAGCCGTTGAAGAGTATGACATTAAGGCCAGTCTGATTAAGCCCACCTATCGTCTCACCTATGAAGATGTTGACGAAATGTTGGAGCTGGGGCTAAAGGCAGAACCAGAACTTAACGCCATCGCTGAGCTGGCGAAGCAGCGTCGAAAGTGGCGTAAGTCCCAGGGGGCAATTTCTATCAATATGCCGGAATCGTCGATCAAGGTTGTAGACGAAGAAATTACCATTGATGTCTTGGAAAACTCCCAGTCACGTCAAACTGTGGCAGAAATGATGATTTTGACAGGAGAGGTGGCGGCTCGTTATGGCGAAGCTCATGCGCTAGCCATTCCCTTCCGGAGTCAGCCTGAACCTGAGCTACCTTCGGATAATGAGCTGCTGCAGCTGCCATCGGGATGGGTGCGAGATTCCGCTATTCGTCGCTGTATGCCCCGTAGCGAGATGGGCATTAACCCAGCTCGTCACGCCACCTTGGGGCTGGACTACTATAGTCAAGTGACATCGCCGATCCGGCGGTATACCGATCTGCTAGCCCATTTTCAGCTTAAAGCGCATTTAAGGGGAGAGCGTCTGCCCTTTTCTCCAGAGGAAATGACTGAGTTGACCCAGGGAGTGGCCACAGCTGCCTATGAAGCAGTGACTGTAGAGCGTCAAACAAAGCGCTACTGGGCTTTAGAGTTTTTGCGCCGTGAGGGCAATCATACCTGGCCTGTCATGTTGTTGCGGTGGCTGCGGGAGCATGAAAACCTGGGATTAGTCATTATTGAGGATCTAGGTCTGGAGTTGCCCATGCGTTTTGACTCGCCGCCAGCGCTGGGTGAACGGTTTGATATTCGGGTTGTTCATGCTAATCCGCGTCAGGATTTTATTCGACTGGAGGTCGTGCCGGATGATGTGGTGACTAGCGAAGCGGTGGCATGAAAGCTCAGCCTTTTCTGCATGCAACGCCTGATGAAGCCTTGGTTGATACGGCGGAACAGATAGTGGTGATCCCCCTGCGGGGCGGTGAATCCCATCAGTTCCGATTGATTCTTCCTACCAGCATTGATGCTTTATTGGATCATCCGGCTACCCATGCCGCGTTTGCCCAGGATGAATACATGCCCTATTGGGCCGAGCTGTGGCCATCGGCCCTGATGCTGGGGCGACTGATTGCCCAACAGTCTTGGCCCAGCGGGATACAGGTGTTGGAGGTGGGATGTGGTTTGGGCTTTGCGGGACTAGTGGCGTTAGCCCTTGGTCTGGATGTGGTGTTTAGTGACTACGACGTTGCAGCGCTTGACTTTGCGGCTCATAATGCCAGGCTCAATGGCTTTCATCGATTTCGGACCCTGCCTTTGGACTGGCGCTGTCCGCCCGATGACTTGGTGGTGCCTCTGATATTGGCGGCTGATGTTATTTATGAAGCCCGTAATATTAAACCGCTTATTCAATTGATGGCGGCGGTGTTAAAACCGGGAGGAGAGTGCTGGCTATCGGATCCCGATCGTCCCCATAGCCATGAGTTTCAGGAGGCCTTAGGGGCGCAAGGGTTTAAGTTTGAAGCCATACCCATGAGTTTGGAACGTCCCCGGCAGCCAACGGTACAAGGTACGGTTTATCGGATTTGGCATGGGGCGGCGGGGGCTAACTGATGATGGCACCGTGCGATCGCAACCAAGCCTGCTCCCGTTCTGACAATCCCTCCACCTGACAAAAATGAGTGTCTTTGACCGAAGCCTGATGCCAGAGAATATCTCGTAGGCAGCCACCTTGAATGGTGGCATGGTCCAAATGAGCATTCTGTAAATTAGCTCCAGACAAATTGGTGTCTATCAGACTGGCTCGGATCATAACAGCCTGATGTAAATCCGCCGTGCTCAAGTCGGTATGGTGAAGGGTCGCCCCGGCCAAGTTGGCATAAAGCAGTGTCATGCCTATACCCTTAACTGCCGTTAGGCTCGCCTGATTAAGATTAGCCCCGGTCAGGTTGGCCTGGGTGAGAACCGTTTGATACAGCGTAGCCTGTCGTAGATCGCAGCCTTGAAGCTGGCCGTTACTCAACTGCGTGTAGCTCCCGTCAATGCCATATAGTTCAGCGCCGTTTGCCTGCACTCGATGCATGTCTGCCCGACTCAGATTTGCCCCCACCAGACTTGCTCGCCTTAGCATTGTTTGACTCAAATCAGCTTCTGTCAGATTCGCATTGTAGAGTTCAGCTTCTGTCAGATTGGCTCCTGCCAAATTAGCCTGAGCCAGTGTAGCTTGGTTAAGGGTGGCAAACATCAAAATAGCGCCTAATAAATTAGCGCGTCTGAGGCTAGCGGCGGTTAAATTGGCATGGATTAAGTTAGCGCCACTGAGATTGGCATCTGCTAATTGAGCATCGATTAACTGGGTTTGTTCTAAATTGGTTCTACTTAAATCCGCCCGTGTAAAATCTATCCGCTGCAAATGTTGGCCACTCAAATCGGCACCCCTAAGTTGCGCGCCAGCTCGGCTTAATTCGCTAGCTGGGGGGTAGTGTCTAGGTAGGACTAACTCGGTTGGAAGTGCGATTGGGGTATCACCCCATCCATCAGCCATAGTTGTCTGTGATTCGCTAGGGATGTAGCCATCAAGGCCACGTTTTTCTCTGAATGCAGATATTTTGATATCTAAGTAATTTAGACCATAGTTTGTTGATATCTGTCACGCAGGGTGAACCCATCTTTATGCAAAATTTTTACACTACCGAGGTAGTCATCTTGCCTTGGGCAGTCTCTTTAAAGGGGCAGACTTCATTTGCAGATGTGTGTAGAAATGTGCGGTGGGTTATTTATGCGGTGGGTCTTCACAATCTCGATCCAATTGCTGACCATCGGGCATGATGGTACGACAGAGGTGGGCTCCTTCTAAGTCTTCGATATGCACGTCTGCCCACCAAAGCTCGGCTTCGCTCAGGTCTGCATCCCACCATTGGACTTCCCATAGCTCGGCATTGCGGAGATTGGCTCCTTGGAGATTACTGCCCTGTAAGTTAGCACCTCGCAAATTAGCATTTTGTAAGTCAGCCGCCCGCAGGTCTGCTCCTTGCAGGTTAGCTCCTTGGAGATTAGCTTCGCTCAGATTGGCCATACTGAGGTTGCATTGACTCAGATCCGCTTGGGGGAGGTCAATTTTAGCCAGGTTAGCATTGGTCGCCTCTAGACCGTGGAGAGATAGGCCATCCCGATGCAGATCTTCTAAGGCTTGGTAGCGGGCATAGCTGACAGCCATGTTGGCGGCGGCGGCCATATCAATCACGCGCCAGGCATCATAGTGCCGCTGTGCCCGACGTTCGGGAGCTCCCTTGATATATAGAATGACGGCGATGACAGCGGCAATGGATTCAACATCACTGAGGAGGGTGCTGATCATTTCCCAGTGATGGGTTTGTACCTGGGGAGCTAGTTGCTCATGCAGTTCGGGAACTGTTGCTAATAGTTTGAGCACGAGCAGAATAATCACAGCGAGGGCTGCGACGATCCATGTGGGCACTGATTGCATCCATCGTTCAACCGGATGAACGGGGCGGGTTGCTCTCCATTTCATAGGGTGATTTTACCGCTTGGCAAAGCCCTAAGCTGGTTTTTTGAGATGGAGAAAACTGGTACAGGCTGGATGGATGCGAAACCGTTCGATGTTTTCGAGATTGATGGTGGGCACTTCATAGTGACCGAGGTAGGCTCCAGCAAGGCTAGTGCGTCGATTGGTATGGCGAGGAACCCAGGCTTTGAGAAAGCCGATTTTCCAAAGGATCTGTTTGAGTTCGAGATAGTCTATGTCGAGAATCCAGGGACTTGCCTGCTCGACATCGTACTCACCGCAGACAATGGCCAGTAGCAGATAGTCTAGATCTTCTTTTTCATAGTGGCTGCGCTTGCCTCGAAAGATTTCAAAAACGTCTAATAGATGAGGATATTGAAACCGATATTCTGAGGCGAGATCGCGAGTCTTTTGTTCGGAGTAGGATTCTTCGGCGGTTGCGATCGCAATCTCATCAATCCGCCGTCCGGCTAAAGAACAATCAATCCGCTCAGCACAGAGCTTACAAAACTGCAGCAGTTCCCGTGGACGCAGCTGAGTGCGGTCAATAATATAGTCCAAAGTTTCAAGCCCGCTGGCCTGCATTCGAGCCACAAAAACCGATCGCCAGAGCTTCTGCGCATCGAGTCGAGCGGCTTGGGGAAAAGAATGGACGATGCGACGAGCAATCAGCTCGAGTAGCTCATTGCGGCCCCAGCGAATTACCTCCACATCTTCGCGAATTTTCTGGGCGTCTTCGTAAATTTGAGGAATGTTGTCAAACAATTCCTGGCGGATCGAAATATACACCCGTAAATTGGGACTGAGCAAATTCAGTTTTTGCGTCGCCTGAAACAGGCCAGCAATAAAAAACTTAGCATCTTCTGAATTGTCCCAGCCCTTATCTAATTCATCGATCAAAATTTTGATTTTAGTGTTTTTAAGTACAGTTTGGAGACTGGGCAGTAGGGTTCTAATCTCATCCAAACTATAGAGGGCCTGTAGGTCTCGGCTACGTAAACCGTCTGCTGATGCACCGGTCTTTACCTGCTCAATCCGTTTAAGATAATCGACCAAGGTAATGATAGAGCTCGTCTGCTGCAATAGATTTTGTTTGGCTACATAGGCATAGATATTTTTTGTGGACCCTAGCAGTAACCCTCGTTTAGTTTGGGCAATGTTTTTAAATATCAGCGTGTAAAGTAAATATTGCCATGCGACAGAATAGGCACTTTGCTTACGCCAGAAGCCGTCTTCTTCACTGGTGAGGTGATCTGATAGCAGCTCGTAGGAATATTCTTCTGGCGATAGCTCTAAAACGAGGTTACCCTTGCGGGTTTCAGTCGTGGCGATGTATTTAAAGATGGCACTTTTACCTGCACCACGGTTACCCACCAAGATGGTTTTGCGACCGCTGAGAAATTTTTGATAGGTGACGTTGGGATAAAAGTACTCAGCTAGACCGAGGTTAATATCACGCTCAGCAGAATCCGAGCCGAGGTTGAGTTCTCTGATATCTAGCCGCATGGAATATCGTAAGGGAAGGGCTATGGCTTAGTGTAGCGTTTTCTGAATGCAGGCCATAGTACCCCCATGGGTTAATAGGCATCACCAAAGACTGCTGATGGACATGCCCATCAGCAGTCTTTGGATTTTTGACTTTTAGATGTTAGACAACGTTGAAAGAAATCACAATGTCATTAAAATCTGTATCTCCAAGTTTAGCCTGGTCCTCAACACCAAAGGTGTTGTCACCCAGAGCCTTGATGTGGTCAAACGTGTTGCCTAATTTGTCTTTGTTCTCACCACTATGGCTAAAGAGTATTTGGTCAGTGGTCGCAACCTCTGGATCCACACCATCAACAGCAACAAATATGCCTAAATGCATACCGCCTGTTAGGGTCGCATCGAAGCTTTTAGTCTTTCCATGGTCGCCGGTAAGATTTATGTTTAAGCGATTTGCGATCGCAACCGCCTGATAGCCAGCATCACCTGGCATATATTTGTTGCCCATAGTATCAAACACCGCCCCATCAGCATCCGTCATATACAGATCTACGACGTTGTCCATCGATGCTTCGCGGCGAATTTCGCCACTGATGGACACAGTCCCCGTGAGGCTTGTTAGATCGATGGTAGCCGCATCATTTTGCAGAATATTGGGACTGCTGGGCACCTCATCTTTTAGCGCTGTAGTGAGCTGAGTCCCGTCCTCAAACACTAAAGAGAATGTGCCGCCACCCAGATCCTTAAGCGTCCCGATGCTGGTCAAACCTTTCTCTTCCAGTTCAAATTGAAGATGGGTCACACTTAAGAGATCGTTTCTTAGAAGATTAAAGGTGGGAGTAAAGTCAGGTAGTATGTTGTTCTCATTTTCAACTACAGAGAAAGCGCCGATCTGACTACGGTTGTTACCGTTCTCATCAGTACTAAATATTTTTAACGAGCCAACGGTAAGAATTTTAGAAATCTCAACAGTTAAGCTCAATACTTCTGCATTTCCCAGCCGAGTAACTTCTAAGACATTAGCGCCTGTTTTTGTAGATAGAAGACTATCCAAACTATCAGTAATTGGTAGTGGTTCTGGTGGAGTGATCGGGTCGCCTGGGTCGACCGGGTCTACCGGGTCCGCTGGGTCGCCTGGGTCTACCGGGTCGCCTGGATCGACCGGGTCTACCGGGTCGCCTGGGTCGCCTGGATCGCCTGGGTCGCCTGGGTCTACCGGGTCGCCTGGGTCTACCGGATCCACCGGGTCCACTGGATCAACAACTTCAGGAGCTGCAGTGACAAGTTCTTCTCGCTGGCTATTACTGGACCATAAGAGACGAACAACGGCATCGCCACCACCTTCATAATAATCTAACTGAATATCGTATTGAGTGTTTGCTTGTAACTCAATGGTGCCCTCATGTTCAGTGGTGCTTTGAGGAACAAACTGATTAATGATGAGTGTGCCATCGACCCAAAGGCGAACACCATCGTCAGAGGCTGTTTTAAATGTGTAGGTTTCAGAAAACTTGGGTTCAATTTTCCCTGTCCACCTAACTGAGAATGTGTCTGATTCGATGAATTCATCGGGAGAGCCAGATCCCCAATAAAAGTCTATGGAGGGATCGACACGAGTGAGTACCAATTCCTCAAAGTTGCGGTCGTTGTAGTATTCTCCGGCAAAGCCGTCGGCCAAGGTATGATGATAATCTTTCAGGGTGGCTGTTTCAAATAGCAGGGTAGCCTCAGGTAGCCAGTAGCCATTGCCGATGGGGCGGTTGCTCGCAATCACCTTGGCCTTGCTGATGGCCTGTAATTTTTCAACAAACTCAGTGCCAGCATCACCAGCGGCTACATTGCATGCCATGAGCGTTAACTGAGGCGAGTCTCCTAAGTTAAACCACGTTTGCAACTGACTGGCATATTGAGCCAGATTGTTTAACTCTAGGGTGCTTGACCCGAGGTTAATGCCACCGGGAAATCCGTGGGCAACTAGCGTGAGGGACGTTGTCGGTGCTTGCTGCAGAATAGTTGTGATTTGAGCAATGCCATCTTGATCGGGGGATAACACATGAGTATTTACGCCTGTGGTTACGCCAGCCAACAACATGGGGAGATTATCCACATGGGCATCGAAAATGATGGTGGGGCGGGGGAGGATAACAGCAGTCTGCTGTGCTGAATTTTGGCATTGGGTGGAGAATCTTGAGATGAGATTACAAATGGGCATAGTAGCTAGTTATGGTCAGCAGACGTTTAATTTTGATAAACCTTGTTGAACAAATAGTCCCCCTGCCAGCCCCTGTGAATGAGGTTGGTCGTGTACGAACCCTGCAGAACTTCCCTTTCGGATTACAGGGTGTTTCAGTGATTTCAACGGGCTTCCTAGCAACGTATTCCAGGCGAAATGGGCCGAACCCTATCTGAGAGGTAAGGGTTACGGAGATTTAATAGAATAGTGAAAGAATTGTTATGAGAGTTACCTATAATTGCTCATAAGTACCGACGTCACGGCTAAGTTTGGTACTCATCACCTAAGGATGGATGAATTAGGCACGGACTAGAGGAGAGCTTATGATGCGATCGCACCCCTGGCCGTTTGCAACTCCTGAATGCGTTCCAGTGTTCCAGCTGGAATTGCCTCAATCAGCTGCTTGGTGTACGCCTGCTGTGGGTTGTTGTAAATTGCATCGGCGGGACCTAGCTCTTCAAGTTTGCCCTGGTTCATCACCATGATGCGATCGCTCATAAATTTCACCACTCCCAGGTCGTGGGAAATAAATACATAGGTCAAGCCAAACTCAGCCTGTAGCTCTTTAAGTAAGTTAAGCACCTGGGCCTGTACCGAGACATCTAGGGCAGAAACCGACTCATCGCAAATAATAAATTTGGGATTGAGCGCCAGGGCTCGGGCAATGCAGATCCGCTGCCGCTGTCCACCCGAAAATTCATGGGGAAACCGATTGACACAGCCGGGGTCGATATCTACTCGCTCAAGTAAATAGGCCACCCGCTCTTTAAGATTGCGACGACTACGGATGACGCGATGAATCTTTAACGGTTCTGCAATGGCTTTGCCAATGCTCATGCGCGGGTCCAGGGAGCTAAACGGGTCTTGAAAAATCACCTGCATCTCGCGACGCAGCTTACGCATTTCACTCTTTGGCAGCTGCCGAATGTTGCGCCCTTCAAAGAAAATATTGCCTGCCATAGGCTCCACTAGACGCAGTAAAGCTCGCCCCAGGGTCGTTTTACCACAGCCCGATTCGCCCACGAGACCAAAGGTCTCACCTCGGTATACATCAAAGGACACATCATCGACGGCCATAAAGGTGCGCGTGGTTTGGCCAAAGACGCCTTTGACCGGATAACCCACCTTGAGATTTTGCACGGTAATGAGGGGGGCTTCACCGCTGAGCTGTTCTAAACGATGACGGGTTTCAGCCGCACTGACCTCGGTGTTTAGCTCTGCTGCTTCATCGGCTTCAAAGTGACGGGCAAAGATTTTAACATCGCCGTCGGGTTCATCTTGGACCTGCATGTAGTCAGCGACGGTTGGTAATTTGCGTAACCGTTGCTCGGGTCGCGGACGGCAGGCCAATAGCCCTTTGGTGTAAGGATGGTCTGGGTTGGCAAAAATCTGATCGACGGGGCCATATTCGACGATTTTGCCCCGATACATGACTGCTACATCGTCAGCAATTTCAGCAATGGTGCCCAGATCGTGGGTGATAAAAATCATGGACATGGAGCGTCGATCGCGCAGGTCCCGTAGCAGGTCTAGGATGCGTGACTGGACGGTAACATCCAGGGCCGTTGTGGGTTCATCGGCAATCAAAAGAGCCGGATTGCATGCGATGGCCATGGCAATCATTACCCGCTGTAGCTGACCGCCAGAGAGCTGATGCGGATAACGCTTGAGGATGGCTTTTTTCCGCTGCTGGACACCTCGGGCAATGGCATTGCGATCGCTATGCTCAGCGGCGACCATGGCGACCAATTCCTCATCGCTAGGTAGCAGCTTGACTTCCTGAAGGCTAGCGATCGCTTTCTTTTCCGCCTCAGCTTTGGTGATGGTTTGGTGTTGCTGAATCGCTTCGATGAGCTGAAACCCGCAGGTATAGACAGGATTTAAGGAACTCATTGGTTCCTGAAAAATCATCGAAATTTGGCCCCCGCGATAGGCCTGCATCTGCTTTTGGGAGACCTGGCATAGATTCACTGGCGTATCGTCAGATTTCTCAGAAAAAAGGATTTCACCCTGGGTAATCCGTCCTGGTGGGTTGGGAACCAGGCCCATCACCGCTAAAGATGTGACTGATTTTCCTGAGCCCGATTCTCCCACAATGCCCAAGGTGCGACCCCGCTGTACCTGAAAAGAAATACCATCCACTGCTTTGATGCTGGCGTTAGCGGTGTCAAATTCAACCTTCAGATTGCGGACATCGAGGATAGTTGCGCTCATGGATCGTAGGAGGTGCTAGGAAATTAAGACAGAAATAGCAATATCAGAAAACCTGGGATCGTCTATGTATCTATATAGGAGTCAGGCAACTATATTTAGAATAGAGGTGGACAGTGAGAGTTCGGCAAATCTGCGCTAGTACGATTAGGCAAGGGATCAGTATGTTGAAATAGCCACAGTTGTAGCAAAAACCCCCTTATCTTGTGGGTAGGCCCCGTGTAAGGCGATTGTGTAAGCTTAATTAGCCAGAATCATAGCAATCCTTTGCCGTTGATTGTCGATATGTTGTCTTTACCCCCATCATGGCCCAACTTGCGATCGCAGTTTTGATCGTTATCATCGGTTCCGCTATTTGTTCCGGCACTGAAGTAGCATTGCTCTCCATTCCCCTGCTTAAAGCCCGACAGCTTGCCCAAAATCGTAATCCAGCCGCCATTGCTCTGCTAGCCATTCGGGAAAAAATTAGCCGACCGATTGCTACCATTGTCATTCTTAACAATATATTCAATATAGTCGGTAGCTTTATCGTCAGCCGTATTGCCGCTGAAATCTTTGGCAACCTGATGCTAGGCATTTTTTCAGGGGTGCTGACTTTTTTGATCATTTTGTTTGCCGAAATCGTTCCTAAGACCATTGGTGAGCGTTACGCTGAGCAGTTTGGTTTATTTGTGGCGGTCCCAGTACGCAGCCTTACCTGGCTAATGACGCCGATTATTTTGGTGTTAGAAAAACTAACAGCTCCACTAGTGAAGGGCAATCAGCGCCCGGTAACCAATGAAGCTGAAATTAAATTATTGGCCATGTTGGGGTACCAAGAAGGGCTGATTGAAGATGACGAAGCCGAAATGATTCAAAAGGTCTTTCGCATGAATGATATTGCTGCCGAGGATATCATGACGCCTCGGGTAGCCATTACTTACCTTGAAGGTCATCAGTCCTTAGAGGCGGCCCAGCAAGAAATTATGCAGTCGCAGCACAGTCGCATTATCGTTACAGGTGAAGACCTAGACGATGTTTTGGGAGTAGCGCTTAAGGCTGAACTGCTGGCGGCGTTAGTACAGGGACGCGGCCAGGACCCGGTGACCAGCTGTATGCGTCAGGCCCGCTATATTCCAGCGACTGAGCGATCAGACAAATTATTAAAGACCTTCCAAACCGCCCGTGAACATCTGATGATTGTGGTGGATGAGTATGGTGGCGTCTCAGGAGTAGTCACCCTCGAAGATGTACTGGAAGTCCTGATTGGTGAAATTGTGGATGAAACAGATCGCAATGTAGACCTGCAGGCCCTAGCCCGACAGCGTCGCCGCCGATTGCTACAGCGTCAAGGATTTCAGACAGATTTAAGACGGCGACAATAGGGGCATCATAGGTTTTCAACGGAGTCCTTCCTGCTACGAGCTAGCCACATCGGTTAAATCAATTGTGATATCCGTCCGGCATTACGGCTAGTGTGATGAAATAACGATTAAGTTTCTAATGTCCTGGCTGTCCTGTTTAAAGCCCCATTGGTTCGCTACATTGGCAACCGCTAACATCCAGTTTTGATTGCTATGTTAGGTATGATTGGCGATTTGCTAAGTGGCTTAAGGGCTTGTTGTTTGGTCTGGGAACTTACGTTTAAATCGTCTGCTGATCCACTGTCATTTCACTATGTTTCACCTTGCTTCTGTGGCGTCTCCATCGCCTCGGCCTGCCCGGCTTTTACCGCTGTTCGATGGTTTTAAGTCAAGGCGGCTGCGATCGCTGTTGTGGGGCAGTGCCATGGCGTTTGGGATCTTGCTGGGTGCGCCAGTGGAGGCTGCGGAGCGCATTAATATCCAGGTGGGGCCAATTAAACAGACGCTCTATGTCAGCGATCTCGAAGAATTTGCCACCACAGGCCAAGTCCCGTCTCGACTCAGTCTTTATGCAGCATTCTTAACCCCTGAGATTCGTTCAATGCTCAACAATCGGGTGGCGCTGGACCCGGCCATGGCCGATCGGATGGTGGCTGATATTTTGGCATCGCCCAATGGCGAACTGTTACTGGACTCATTAACTCGAGTAGCACCGGGGCTGACGGTGGAGCAAATTCGTGCAGCTATTCGTTTGGCGGCCAAACAGACCAATGGCTTAAACATGCTTGGAGTACTGAGGGCAGTGCCCCAAGAGACCCTAGATGTCGACCTCACCGCCGCGTTGGCCCTGGTGTCGCAGCTGAACTTGTCGCGGTTAGAAGGGGATGCCCTGAGCAGTGTATTGGAACAGGAACTGCTGGTGAGCGATCGGTTGGATCTGCCTGGAAATCTTGACCCTGCTGCTGACGGTTCAATAGAGGTGACCCAGCGCTCGTTTCGATTTGTAGATCGAGATCGCGACCGCCTTATTCCCCTAGATCTATATGTACCAGAGCAGGCTGCCATCGAAGATGCGCCACTGGTTGTGCTTTCCCATGGTTTTGCTGCCGATCGCCGTTTTCTCACCTATGTGGGAAAACATTTGGCTTCCCATGGCTTTACCGTCGTCGCTGTGGAGCACGTGGGCAGTAATGTTGATGCCCTCAATAATGTCCCGTTGGATCCGGCTGCGGTAGAAGAGCCCAGCCGTATTTTGCCAGCCAGTGAGTTTCTAGATCGCCCCCGTGATGTTACCTACGTTCTAGACCGTCTGGAGTGGATGGAGCAGATATCCCCCATGCTAGGGGGCAAGTTTGATGTTGAGAAGGTGGTGCTGATTGGTCATTCTTTAGGGGGATATACTGGATTTGCTTTGGCTGGAGCCCAGCTAGATTTGTCGGCGCTGCCGCCCTTTTGTGACAGCCTGACACCTGTAGGCCTATCGCCAGCTGACTGGCTGCAGTGTGCTGCGGTGGAGTTACCCGTGATGACGGCGGATCTGAGCGATAAACGTATTGCCCAAGTGATTGCCATGAACCCGTTGGTCGGCCAGTTGTTTGGTCGCAAAGGTTTGTCCGATGTCAACGTTCCAAGCATTATTCTCACGGGGACTAAGGACGGAGTTACTCCCACCCTCGCTCAGCAACTAGGCCCCTTTGACCAGCTGACAGGTACCGATAATCATTTAGTGGCGGTGATTGGGGGGACCCACCTGAGTGTAGGTGATCCGGATAACGTGAATGAATCCCTCACCCAGATTCCATTTATGCCAGAGCTATCGGGAGAACAAACTACGAGCCTGCGTCAATATCTCAAGGCGCTTTCCTTGAGTGTGGTTATGCAGCAAACCGATCAGGCAGAAACCTACCAGGTGTTTTTAGAACCTGCCTATGCCCAAGGGTTTTCCACTGGTAATTTGCCGTTACGAATGACCCAGACCTTGCCAGGTAGTGTTCAGGGCTGGCTGCGCACCGTATCTCCTGAGCGGGCGCGCGCAGAACGCGAAACTCTGGTTTCCTGGGCCCGTTTGAAAACTTTTGATGTCCGCCAGTCCGTGGGTAATGTTCAGCGTCGGATGACGGCCTATTTACGCCAAGAGCAGGTGTCGATTACGGTGCTGTATTGGCCGATGGGAGTGCCTTGGATTTAGGCACATTAGCCATGGCATATCCCCTATAAATTCAATATAGCCAAGGCTTCCCTCGGACTGACGAGGCTATTGGCGCAGAGAATGCCGGAGGCAGCGACAGCGGGGACACCAATGCCGGGTAGGGTGCTATCCCCCACGCGATAAAGGCCTTTAATTGGAGTTTTACAGCCTGGGAATAGGCCCTGGCCAGCGGCGATGGCGGGACCGTAGGTGCCCCGGTGACGACGTAGAAAGCGTTGATGGGTGAGAGGGGTGCCGATCAGTTTGAGGGTGATGCGATCGCAAATATCCGGCACCACTTTCTGCAAAGCCCGAATTAGCGTCTCTGATTTAGCTTCTTTTTTCGCTTCATAGGCAGCCCTATCGTCAGTGTTTTCCTGCCAGTCGTCCCAGGTTTCTAACGTATAAGCATGCACCACATGGTGTCCCTCTGGTGCCAGGGATGAGTCCAACACAGATGGGATAGAAATCATACAGGTGTTGCCGGGAGCGGTGACGTCTTTGTCGGTATCATGGACCACCACATGGTGAATGGTGAGACCTTCTAGACCTTCAGCCCGAATCCCTAGATGTAGGTGCATAAAACTATCGACTGCTGGTGTGTCTATGGACTGTTGCCGATAGCGTGCAGGCAAATCAGTCTTTTCCAGCAGGTGATTGTAGGTATCCCACAGGGTGGCATTGGAGATCACCTGGTTAGCCCGGATCCGTTCGCCAGTTTTGAGGATAACTCCCTGAACTTGATTATTCTCCACCCAGATCTTGTTGACATGGGTGTCCATGCGAATCTGACCGCCCCAGCTTTTTAGACCGCGCACCAGAGCTTCGACGATGGCACCGCTGCCACCCATGGGATAGTCAATGACAGAGGCGGTGCGCTCTCCGAACATAAAGGCCATTTCAGGAGCGACGGTTTCATGAGCCTTCATCCCAGATAGCAGAAAGCACTCTAAGTCAATCAGCTGCCGCAGCCATGGGTCCTGGACTGTTTCATCAACAAAATCCCCCATGGACCGCCCCAGACCTCTTAGCTGAGGTATCAGCTGTAGCATGGCTTTGGGATAGCGCTGTGCTAGTACGGGCAGCAGCCAGCCATCGGCCCGCAATGCCAATGTAGGAATTGACCCCAAGGGACGATAGATCGCCAACATTTTGGCTGTAAGGGCCTTTAGTTCTTGTGCTGCTTGGGGGCTGACCTCTGCCAGCGATGCTTGATAACGGTCTGCATCCCCATAAACCGCTAGGGTTCTATCAGGAAAATGGTAGTGCCCCAGCGGATCGTAGGTGACAGTTGTAATTGATTCTCCGAGGGCAGTTAATACTTCCCGTAGGGGATTGCAGGAGTTAGGGTCGGCTAGTCCGCAGTAAAAAGATGGTCCAGAATCAAAGGTGAATCCTCGACGCTTAAAGGCATGGGCAGCGCCACCGGGCAGCGTATGACTTTCACACACTAATACCCGTCGACCGTAGCGAGCGAGTAATCCAGCGGCCACGAGGCCTCCGATGCCGCTACCGATGACTACGATGTCATAGGATTCCATAGATATCTTAATTTCTAAATGTAGGAACGTTTTATGGAACGTTCCTACATTTTCCCACGGTCGGTTTAGCGAATTAAAACCTGTTCAATCTCTGGTAAATATCCACGTACGGCATTTTCTTCTTCAGGATGAATCTCCTTGAGCTGTTCGATCCGCCAGTGGGTCGAGTTTTCTAGCTCTTTAGCTTCGTGGAGCAGACGCAGGTATTCGTCAGTGGCTTCAGGTTTGTTGCTGATTTGATCAAGGCGTCGGGTGATGGCGTCGCGTTCGCGTTTCCAGTAATCATGAGCTGCCTGGATTTGGGCAGCAGTACCACCAGATTTAACCACGGTATAGATGTCTATGAGTCGCTGATACTTGTCTAGATACGTAGAGTCAACGTTTTTAACAACCGGATTGCTCAGTACGTTTCCAGAGGTGGCCAGACGTTTCCGTTGCTGCCACCACTGTAGGATCACAGGTATGGCTGTTTCACTAATGAGACTTTTTTTGGCAAGCAGATGCATAATTTTACAAACCTAATGGATTAACCAGGAGTGTGTTCTCATTCCCCAAGGCTCATTCCCTAAGGGGTAATATTTAATACTAAGGCGTTACTGGCATACTTGGTGTCTAACTTAAGGACATATTTATGAATGTTTGTTTGGCGTAGTTAGAGCGCCAACACACTCCTTTTTCAGGGTGTTTGTCAAGATCTCTAATCTCGTAATTTGGCACAATGCTCAAGGCAGTATTCTTTGGTTTTCACGGTGTCATCATCAATGATGATGAGGTTCATCCACGGCTGATAGCTGATCTTCTATTGGCTGAAAACCTGCGGTTTGACCCAGATGAGTACAGAGAAATGTATTTGGGCCGTAGCGATCGCGCCCGACTGGCGGCAATTTTGCAGCAGCGAGGTCGGTTTGTGCGGGATGATTATTTGGACGGACTGCTGCGTAAAAAAGCTGAAGGCTATGGGGAATGGCTGCGATCTCAACCTAAACTTTCCCCCTATGCTGGCTTAGACGATTTGCTCTATCGCATTCGCACCAAGCAATACATGACGGCTATAGTTACCGGTGCCCAGCGAGCTGATGTGGAACAGGTGCTGGCGGCAACTAACCTGAGCGATCAATTTTCCCTACTGGTTTCTGCCAGTGATATGCCTGCCGCTGCAAGTAAACCGGCTGCCACCAGTTACTTAGCGGCGATTGATCAACTCAACCTGAGTCACCCTGAACTGGCCCTCACACCACAAAACTGTCTGGCCATAGAATCCTGTTTTGCCGGGATCGAAGCGGCTAAAGCGGCCCATATCCCCGTCGTTGGCGTAGCTCAAATCTACCCATATCACATGATTCAGCGCTGTGCTACTTGGGCTGTGGACTACTTAAACGAAATTGACTTTGATTGGATTGCTCCACGGTATGAACCGGGATCGAATGCCGCTACCATTAAAGAAGAGCCAGCTGTGTAGCCGATCCAGGGGAGTAGGTAATGATAAAAGTGGCAGTAACTGGAGCAACGGGATTTATCGGATCGCGTCTAGTACAGCGGCTTCATGATGTGGGACACCAGATTAAAGTCTTTGCCCGCAACCCGGAACGGGCTAGGAAAGTCTTTCCAGCGTCTGTCTTTAAGCAAGTAGAGATCGTTGGCTATACTCCTCAAAAATCGGGGGATTGGCAAGCGGAAATTTCAGGCTGTGACGGTGTTATCAACCTGGCAGGTGAAGCAATTGCGGAGCGCTGGACCCCCGAGCGCAAGCAGGAGATTATGAACAGCCGAGTAATCGGCACTGAAAAACTGGTCGAGGCGATTGGCAAGGCCGAGGTTAAGCCTAAAGTGCTGGTGAGTGCATCAGCGATTGGGTTTTACGGTACCAGTGAAACGGCTGAATTTTATGAAACGAGTGAGCCGATCCAGCAGGATTTTTTGTCCCAGGTGTGTCAGGGCTGGGAAGCCGCAGCCGATAAGGTAACCGCCTATGGTACGCGGCTAGTGACGATCCGGATTGGCATTGTATTGGGGATGGGGGGTGCGATCGCAAAAATGCTCACCCCGTTCAGACTCTACGCAGGTGGCCCCATCGGTAGCGGCAAACAGTGGTTTTCCTGGGTCCATCGCGATGACTTGGTTAGCCTGTTTATTCAAGGCTTGACGGACGAGGCTATGTCCGGCGTCTACAATGGCACCGCACCGCATCCCGTACGTATGACTGAGCTGTGCGATGCCCTTGGCAAGGTGATGAATCGTCCCTCTTGGCTGCCCGTGCCTGACTTTGTGATTGAAACTCTCCTTGGCGATGGTGCTGTAGTGGTGCTTGAAGGCCAAAAAGTATTGCCAGAACGCACTCAATCCACTGGTTTTTCCTATGCTTATCCAAAAGTGGAGCCCGCCCTACGCGAAATCGTAGTTGAGTAAGTATTAAAGGTTAGCCAAATAGACTCCTTACTGCACCACCTGTGCTCCATGGCTGCGAGGATCATCCGATGAACCTGTAGGCTCTAGCACAGTTTCCACCTCGGATGTTTGCCCTTGAGCCTGGGCATAGGGTAAATCCTCACCTGCTGACAACGCTGTTAAGTTCTGAGCCAGCACTGCTCGGGGAATTTCGCCCATGGCTGCGCCCGCATCATTACCGGACCCATCCAAAAAGACAAAGTGGGGAATGCCATCTACTCGATAGTGGAGCATCTCCGGCAGCCACTTAGTATTGTCCACATTCAGCATGACGAAGTTCACATCCTGCTGATACTCATTTTTTAGCTGTTGCAAATCCCCGGCCATCGCCTGACAGCTAGTGCACCAGTTAGCGTAAAACTCTACCAGCGTAGGCTTACCATTCATGATTGCTTGATTCAGCGGAACCGATGCCTCTGCCATTTCCGCGAGAGAGGCAGATGGGGTGCGGGTTTGCAGTCCTAAAACTACAGCCACACTCAAGACTATAGCAACCGCGACCACCACAAAATTTCTCAAGCGTTGCACCAGACCACCAGATTCGGGGGAGTTAACCGACATAGAATAAAAAAGCGCCTGTGGCGTCCTGACAGCGTCTTCTTTAGTCTAACGGAATGAAAAAGCGCGTTACCCTGACATTTCCAAAACAGACGGTGAATATGCCCATCACCTATCGGCTTGCCAAGGACTTTAATGTGGCTGCCAATATTATTCGAGCCCAAGTAGCTCCTAATCAGGTGGGCAAGGGTGTGATCGAGTTATCCGGCGACATTGATCAGTTAGATGAAGCGATTGACTGGATGCGCAACCAAGGCATAGGCGTTTCCCTATCCAGCCGTGAAATTCTGATTGATGAAGACCTCTGTGTTCATTGCGGTTTATGTACCGGCGTATGTCCCACAGGCGCACTACGCTTAGATGCAGAAAGTTTCAAACTGGTTTTTAACCGAGCCCAATGCATTGTCTGTGAGCAATGTATTCCTACCTGTCCAGTACAGGCGATTTCTACCAACCTGTGAGGGCACTGATGAAAAAACTGCCCTGGTTATCATCACTGCTACTCTTGCTGGCTTATATGGGCTTTGGCGCTTTTTTGCACGCTCGCCACAGCTCGGACTTTATTTGGTGGCTTGCCCTCGGGCATGCAGTGCTCGAAGCAGCGCTGCTAACCATTATGTGGAAACCGCTACGTAACTTCTTTTTGCTTGGGTTTCAGTCCGACCTAGGCTACACCATCATGGCACTGGTCACAGCTTCTCTCGCTGTTGTTGTCGTGTCATGGTTTCAGATCTTTGTCTACTTTCTCGTCATGCTAGCGGCAGCCCTGCTACTGCGAGTAGAATTATTAATTCGTGATGTTGGTAACAGTTTGGCATTCGTCACACTTTTAGTTTTATCGTTAATGGGCTTGGGCCTGAGTCGATTGACTACAGAACTAGCTATTTACAGCTTTTTTAGCTGAGATAACAACTGTGATGGAGTTATAGACACTCCAGGAATCGGCATAAAACAAATGGCTGAGAAGGATTGTTTGCGCGATTCTAATGACAGCACAAGCGTTTAACTGTTGCCCCTACCCTGTTGCACATTAGTGTCGCAGGGTACTTTTTTATTTAAATGTTGATTTGTAATTTTGTCTTATGGCCTAGTGCATACCAAAGTCTCATCATGGGCCATGAGTGACATGGATCACAAGAGTGAGTGTTGTAGCTCACAGGGCTGAAAGCTTTGCTATTCATTGGTCGTGGACACTCGAGAAATCGGCATACGATAAATGGCTGAGAAGGATTGTTTGCGCGATTCTAATGACAGCACAAGCGTTTAACTGTTGCCCCTACCCTGTTGCACATTGGTGTCGCAGGGTACTTTTTTATTTAAAACACTGAGACTTCTAGGGCTACAAGTGTTTGTCTACAGATGGAAGGGACACAATCATCGGAGATATGTTTTTAAGAGGCGCTTCCACAAGCGTTAACTATGCTTCAACCGCTCCACG
>JBCCHX010000027.1:0-84831 GCA_039028535.1 Cyanobacteria bacterium P01_B01_bin.77 | reverse complement strand
CCATGGAACGGCCCCACCCCTGATTTCACCCCTGATTAAAAAGAGTTTCTAAGTGGATACGTGTGCGTCGATTTTCTTCAGTCGTTCCTAGACTGATGCGTAGACCGCCACCGGTATAACGGACTAAAGTGCCCTGCTGGCGTAATTGGCTAAAAACATGGTGTAATCCTTCTCCCTGATCCATGCCCAATTGGGCTAACCCCTTATCGCTCAAGCGGCAGTAAATAAAATTAGCCGCACTGGGCCAAGTTATCAAGGTGGGCTGTTCACTAAGCCAGGTTTCCATTTGTTGCCGTTCGATGACGGTGGTATCTACTGCGGCTAGCAGTGATGAGCGCTGAGCCAGAGCTGTTGACGTGGCTGCCTGGGAAAAGCTGGGTAAGTTATAGGGTAGCCGAACTTTTTCGAGCGCTTCAATTAGGGCTGGCTGGGCAACGGCATAGCCGACGCGATGAGCTGCTAGACGAAAGGCTTTGGAAAAGGTTCTCAACACCACCCAATTGGTACGACTGAGGCTATCAGCTACCAGGGTATGTTGACTAAATTCAAAATAAGCTTCATCGATTACCACGAGCACGTCGTTGGGCAGCGATCGCAGCCAGGTAATCTCATCCATGTTAAGGGGGTTGGCGGTGGGTGAGTTGGGGTGCACCATAAACACGGCTCGAATGGAGTGCTCTTCCAAAGCGGCCTGAGCCTGGTCCAAATTAATGCAGAAATCAGTTTGACGACCCACATCAATCACCGAGATGCCTAGGGTTTGAGCCAAAATGCCATACATCGAAAAGGTGGGGCTAGCCACTAAAACAGCACCGTTCCCTAGGGCGGTGGCAATCAGGATTGAACGAATCAGCTCATCGGAGCCGTTTCCCACCGATATATTTGCTGCTGTTACGTTTGGTGTTACATCTCTGGCAGATTCGGTGTCTGCACTGGCGTCTGCTCCGGCCAATGATTCAGCCACATAGTCAGCAATTGATTTTTTCAGAGCGATATGGCCACCATCTGGATACCGATTGGCCGCAATGCCCTGCTGATAGTGATTGGCTAGTGTAGCTTTGATCTCAGCTGGAAGATCGATGGGGCTTTCGTTAGTATCCAGCTGGTCATACGGCTCTGGGATAGGCGGATGGGGCTGATACGCCTTGAGGTTAGCCAGGTCGGCACGCAAAAAAGGCAGCATAGGCAAAACGTTGGCAATGGGCTCTTGGTGTGGGTTCTCATTGTGCCATTTTGCTATGGGGATTGTGGCAGCTGGCAAACGTCTGTAATAGCGTGCCAAATATCATCCATAGCGTTGACCATGCCATGGTCGGTATCTAGGGGCTGTAAGGTTACCCAAGGCCGATGGTGAGCGTATAGACGACTGGCCTCTAAGGTGATGATGTTATCGTGTTGACCGTGGAGAATGAGGGTTGGAATAGATTTCTGTAGTTGGCTATCTGGGTAGTGTTGGGCATCAGTCACAAACTCGTAATGCAAGGGTTGCTGAGAGTCGAGACCATAGTGGTAGACCGATAGCCAGCCCGTGGATTGCCACTGGCTGAGCTGCTCTTCGCCCAAGCGCGGTAGCCACTGATTGAGAAATTGAAAGGCCGGAGCTAGTAGGATGAGTTGCTCTATATGATGCTCAGATTGCTGAGCGATCCAGGCCGCGACAAGGCCACCCAAGCTAGACCCAATAAGGATGGTGGGGCCACGCAGCAGATGGAGCACTTGGTCAATTTGGCGGCTGAGGGTGAGGTGGGCAAAGTCTCCCTGATTAAGATCCAGCAGTTGGAGATCGATGGCTTGTGTTTGGAAGCGCGATCGCAACCATTGTCCCTTATATGATTGTGGCCCAGAGGCAAACCCATGAAGATAAATGTAGTCAACCATGACCCGATCATTTCGTGTGCTTCACCATGCATACAATATGATGTTCGATTAGTTGAAGATTGATCGAACATCATTCTGAGATCTTGATGTAAGCTTCCATGACCCAGCAATTCCGTATTACTCTTCTTCCCGGCGACGGCATCGGTCCCGAAATCACGGCGGTTGCCGTTGATGTGCTCAAGGCAGTTGGTGCGAAGTTAGACATTCAGTTTGCCTTTACGGAAGCCCCCATTGGCGGGTG
The DNA here is from genome assembly GCA_039028535.1 of Cyanobacteria bacterium P01_B01_bin.77. Taxonomy (GTDB): domain Bacteria; phylum Cyanobacteriota; class Cyanobacteriia; order Phormidesmidales; family Phormidesmidaceae; genus Leptothoe. The sequence goes on along the minus strand of JBCCHX010000027.1, from coordinate 82,712 downwards.
CGCTATTGATGCTACTGGTAGTCCGCTTCCCGAGGAAACCCTCGCCACCTGTCGGCAAAGTGATGCGGTGCTGCTAGCAGCTATCGGTGGTTATAAATGGGATTCATTGCCCCGTGCCCAGCGTCCAGAAACCGGTTTACTGGGGCTTCGAGCGGGGCTACAGCTATTTGCTAATTTGCGTCCCGCCACGATTTTGCCCCAGCTTATTGACGCATCGTCTCTTAAGCGTAACGTGATTGAAGGGGTGGACATTATGGTAGTGCGCGAACTGACGGGTGGCATCTACTTTGGTCAACCTCGGGGCGTTTTTGATGCCGATGGCGATCAGCGAGGTGTGAACACCATGGCCTACACGGGGGCTGAAGTCGATCGTATCGGTCGAGTCGCTTTTGAGACGGCTCAAAAACGTCAGGGTCGCCTATGTTCGGTGGATAAGGCCAACGTGCTCGAAGTGTCTCAGCTGTGGCGAGATCGCATTACTGCCTTAGCCCAGGACTACAGCAATGTGGACCTTACTCACATGTATGTTGATAACGCTGCCATGCAGCTACTGCGATGGCCCAAGCAGTTTGACACCATTGTCACCGGTAATTTATTTGGAGATATTTTGTCGGATGCAGCGGCTATGCTGACGGGCAGTATCGGGATGTTGCCCTCCGCTAGCTTAGGCGCCTCGGGACCGGGGGTTTTTGAACCCGTTCATGGCTCTGCCCCTGACATTGCTGGACAAGACAAGGCCAATCCCTTAGCCCAGGTGCTTAGTACGGCCATGATGTTGCGCTACGGTCTCAACCAGCCCCAGGCGGCGGCTATGTTAGAAACGGCTGTGGATACAGTACTAGATCAGGGATATCGCACAGGCGATATTATGGCCGAGGGCCAGACCGCTGTCGGCTGCCAGGCTATGGGTGAGGCCCTCTTAAAGGCCTTAGCCTAATCCCAGTGGGAGGATTCTGGCGGAATCTAGAGATCGCAGCTAGTATTAGTGTACTGAGCAATGTACTGAGCAACGACAGGACTATTCCTGGCTGTGGACATAGGGTATCTTCAGCAAGTATTTGATTGGCTGAATTTTTAGAATTGAGTACAGTGCGATCACCAAAGTACTATCTAGCAAGAGGGACTATTGAGTCGTGTCATCCTTACAGCGGCCAGAGTATAGTAGCCAAGGCGAGGCAGCAGTGCACCCCAGCGTAGCAGCTACGGAACGCAGCCCACTTAATCTGAGAACACCATCATCCATGCTAGATCCGGCGTTGCTACGGTCGGCTCGTCATATTTATCGCACCTACTATGAGGTCCATCCGGAGGTCATTGAGCGTCCCATTGGTGTTGCTATTGGGCGGCTTACTCGCCGTGGTAAATTGATCTTTGGTCCTAAGCCAGTTTTGCTACCCCATGAAAGTTTCATTCCCTTGACTCAGCTAGAGCCAGGTTTGCACTAGCTTGTTGCTGGGGACTAGATGCTGCTATATAGCTTGTTGCCCTATGCGTTTGTATTTGTGCTTGGGGCGTCCATTGGTAGTTTTCTCAATGTTGTTGTTTATCGCCTACCGACCGGTATTTCATTATTATCTCCACCGTCCCGCTGTCCTCGCTGTCTAACGCGCTTGAAGCCTTATGATAATGTGCCCATTGTCGGCTGGTTGTGGCTGCGAGGGCGCTGTCGGTACTGCAGGATCCGGATTTCATCTCGATATCCTTGGGTAGAGTTCGTCAGCGGCCTATTGTTCTTGGCTCTATTTCTTCGCTTTGGGTGGAGTTTGGAAACCCCTATCTATTGGGGGTTGATGAGCTGGCTACTCGCGCTGACGCTGATTGATATTGACACTCTGACATTGCCCAACTCGCTCACTATGTCAGGTGTTTGCTTGGGCTGGCTAGCTCAGGGATTTTTGGCAACTGACCCAGTGACGGCACTAGTAGCGAGCGTAGCGGCCACTGTTTTAGGACTGTGGTTGTTTGATGGCATTAGTCTGCTGGGATCTATTGCCATGGGCAAGACGGCCATGGGCGGAGGGGATGGCAAGCTAGCTGCCATGCTAGGGGCATGGTTGGGTTGGCAAGGACTAGTGCTAAGTGTCCTGCTAGCGTCTTTATTAGGAACTTTGGTAGGGGTGATGGGTATTTGGCTTGGGAGTCGCAATCGTCGTCAACCGATGCCCTTTGGTCCATTTTTAGCCTTCGGTGCAGGAATTAGCCTATTTTTTGGTAATGCCTTGATACAGGGTTATTTGAGCCTGTTCTTTTAAGGGATACGGTAATCTGTGGCGACGATAAAATCGGTTGCGGTTGTACCAGGGGGGTGGGCAAGCCGGTAGGATTGAGAAACGCTATGTATCGAGAACAGGGTTTATGTCCCTTTTTGATTGGTTTGCAAATCGTAAAAAAGAAAGCCCCATTAGCCCTGAGCGTCAGGAACGAGAAATTGCTGATGGTCTGTGGACTAAGTGTAATGAATGTGGGGTCTTAACCTATACCAAGGATCTAAGGGCGAACCAGATGGTTTGTCCAGAGTGTGATTATCATTATCGTATTTTTAGTGATGAGCGCATCAATCAGCTGATTGATGCGGACACTTGGCAGCCCCTCAATGACCAGGTTGCGCCAAAGGATCCATTACGATTTCGAGATCGCAAAGCCTATAGCGATCGCATCCGCGACATGCAGAGCAAGACCAAGCTCAACGATGCCGTTCAGACGGGCATTGGCCAGATCAATGGTGAAGGTATTGCCCTAGGGGTGATGGACTTTCGCTTTATGGGCGGTAGCATGGGCTCAGTTGTGGGCGAAAAACTTACGCGTCTCATCGAACATGCCACTGCAGCCCGGCTGCCCGTTGTTATTGCCTGTGCCTCCGGTGGTGCCCGCATGCAAGAAGGTATGCTGAGTCTAATGCAGATGGCCAAAATATCAGCAGCCCTAGAACGCCATCGCGACAGTCGTTTACTGTATATGCCGATCCTGACCCACCCCACGACGGGGGGCGTCACCGCTAGCTTTGCGATGCTTGGCGATATTATTCTAGCTGAACCGAATGCCACCATAGGTTTTGCAGGGCGCAGAGTGGTGGAACAAACCCTGCGAGAAAAACTGCCAGACGACTTTCAAACGGCAGAATATTTGCTCAAACATGGATTTGTTGACAAAATTGTGCCCCGTACCCAGCTCAAAGATACTCTGGCTCAGCTGATTCGCATGCATCAGCTGCCTGCGCCTGCACCCAGTCTGAGTCACGTTTCTCTAGAGAGAGTGAACAATGGCCATCCGGTGCCGATCAAGCCGGTCATTTAGTCAATCCTGTTACTGTTTTGGGAATTGACCCTATCGGTGGCATGATAGTTACTAACTATTGGCTAACTGAATAATCAGATAGTTTCAAATCGCGAGCGTTTCCTAATCTTTGGGTTTAATGCTCTGTGCTGTGTTGCGTATTTGATGGGCGATCCATTTCGAGGAGAATCATGTTTAAAAAGTACATTTGGCTGGTGGTCGCGGCTGTTTTTCTTATCGGCAACCTGTTTTTAGGTGACAACGCGATGGCGGCTGAGCTAGATGAGTCAATCCGTACCATTCCACTAAATGAGCAGGGTGACACAGTAGTGCTTTCCCTGGAGCAGGTATCTCAGGGGCGACGACAGTTTAACTACGCCTGTGCTACTTGTCATGTGCAAGGTATTACAAAAACTAACCCCAACGTTGGTTTAGAGCCTGAAGCGTTAGAAGGGGCTTATCCAAACCGTAACAACCTAGAAGCTCTGATTGATTATTTGAATAACCCCACCACCTACGATGGGTTAATCGAGATTTCTGAGTTACATCCCAGTACTCAAAGTACTGATATCTTTCCTAAAATGCGCAGCCTAACTGAGGATGATTTGACTGCTATTTCTGGATATATTTTGCTTCAGCCTAAGGTGATGGGAGATATGTGGGGTGCTGGTAAGACTCGTTTCTCTGCACCAGCTGTCTTCGACTAAGTAGCGACTAATAGCCATGGCGCTTTCTCTTTAGATTGAACGCTATTGATGTGAAGAGGGGAAAGGTTTGAACCTTTCCCTTTTTTGCGTCTTGCAGCCATATCAGAGCCTAGGCTTGGACGAATAACGGGTTGCATAATTCCGCTACTAGCTGAGATTGTGTTCGCCTATTGCGCTAGGTTAGATAGGCGATTTAGTAGAGCATGATGGTAAAACGACGCACAGTATTGTGGGGATTAGTGGGGGCTGCGATCTCAAGTTGTCGTCCTAGCACAGAGGCAGCCTTACGGATAAAACTGTTGGCTCGTTCAGTCCCATCACAAGTCCTAAAAACCTTTGCTCGGCAGACCCCAACACAGTTTGAGGCTGAGTTAACGCTAGTTGAGATTTATCAACAATTGCAATGGTGGCGTGCCCAAAAACCATCAGTGCCACCCCTATGGCGACGTTGGTTATCGTTGGGAACGGCCCAAACGGCAGAGACCCAGCCCTCTACCGTGGATACCAGTTTGGTAAGCCTTAGCGATCCTTGGCTCGATCATGCAATTCGTCAGGACCTGATTCAACCTTTACCTGAATTTGCCCCTATCGCTCAGCTATCAGAGCCCTGGCAACGCTTACTTCGCCGCGATCAGCAGGGTAAGCCCACGGCAAACGGGAAATTATGGGCTGTTCCCTATCGCACCCAGGGGCTGATGATCGCCTACCAAACGCATATGTTTAAGTTCCATACCAAAGCCATTGGCAGGTGGGCAGATCTCTGGCGACCTGAGCTCGAAGGAAGGATTGCCATGCCCAACCAGCCTCGGTTAGCCGTAGCCATTGTCTTAAAAGCGCTGGGCTATTCCATTAATGACGAAGCAGCCCTTACCCAAGACGATGTTAAAGAGCAGCTTTTAGCCCTATATCGGCAAGTGAAAGTATTTGACTCCCAGGACTATCTCAAAGCCTTAGTCAATGAGGATGTTTGGCTAGCTGTGGGCTGGAGTGGCGACATTTTAGCTACCCTGGTTCGCTATCGGCGTCTTGGCGCATTGCATCCTCAAGAAGGAACTGTATTAACTAGCGATCTATGGGTTTCTCCACATAATGCATCTATGACGTCCGCCACCCAGGACTGGATGGACTTCTGCTGGGATACACCGGTTGCAACGCAAATTTCTGTATCTAGCTATGGTCTATCACCGTTATTTTTCTTGCCTGGTGCGAATATCCCAGAAGGTCTACCGGAGCAGATGCTGCACTTACCAGAGGCAGGAGAAGTCTTACTACCTTTAACTAGTAGTGGTCAGACGGCCCTTGCAGAACTGCTTAGCGTTGGCGTCCACGAATAGCTCCTTGGCCAAAATAGTCTAACGCTACAACGCATGGTGGGGAGACATTAACATTGGCATTCTCATGAATGTTGGGGGTACTGGGGGCTGTGCCAAAGTCACATACATGTAACCCTACTAAACGATTCCCGGTAAAGACCCGTAGCTGATAACCATAGGATTTGGCGCTTTCCCCAAACTGTGTAATAAATGCATACTGCTCTAGATAGCTCAGTAACGGCCAAATCTGACCATTTACCACCACATCTACGTGGGGTATGGGGCTAGCCTGGCTATTATAGGCATACCAATTGTCGATCAATCGTCTGTTAATGGCCTCGCCCTGTTGTTGCTGCTGCCACCATAGACTCGGAGTTGTAAATTCTTGATCCGATGGTGCAGACGCGGATGCGGTTGCTGGAATGTCCGTGATCAGCTGCTGATCATTGATCAGACCAACGGCGTTGACCTGTTCTTGTAAAGACTGGGCCAGGGCGTCATACCCTGATAGCAAGATATATAGGACAGGAATAACGGACCATCGGCTAAGATTCATGGCTGTTCTACAGCGATCGGCTCGTCATGGTTGTGCAATATAAGCTGCTGACGATGGATATGTCCTAGGGTTAGCTCGATTGTATGCTCTTGTTGCCGTTCTAACATGCGTAGCATTTGTTCGGGACGTAGCATGGTGCCATCATTCCGACAACTGCCGACATAGCGAATAATGACATTCCCAGTCGTTGTTAATTTGTGGATGACGCTAGGAGGTAAATGATCAGACAGCTCAGTGACGATTTCTAACGCATGCAGCCGCTCCCGTAGGTTAATCTGCTTAACTTTTCCAGACTTAGTGGTGTGGGTATCAAGGATTTCATCGGTAGCTAGAATTTGGTTAATCCACTGTTGCCAGAGTTGGAAAGTGTTCTTTGGTGCGCCTGCGATCGCTAGCAAATAGTCCGCCTGTTCTAAGGCTTTAGTTGCTGACGGCGCTTTAATATCGACGGCTGTTACCCTGTAAATGGGTAAGGTGTCAGATAGCTGTTCTTGTAACCTGTGCCTAAAGCTATCGATATCCATCTCTTCTGTCAGTTCAAAGTCAATGACTTCTCCTGTACTCGTGGCTCCTAGCGATAGGGCATTAGCTGGAGCAATCCTGGGCCCAGGATGATAGCCACCGGTAAATGAAATGGGCAATGCGGCGCGTCGAACGGCTCGGTCTAGCATTCTAGCTAGGTCCAAATGACCGATTAATGCCATATCCTCAAGTTTGCCAAGCGTAATGCGGAGCCGCTGTACGCGCTCGGAATTGGGTTTTCCATGGCCTTCAAAGGCAGGTATCGGTAGCGGTGGCACCACAATGTTGTGCCCAAAGTCAGTACCGCATACACCACAGTGGGAGCAGCCCTCAAATGAGCAGTCCGGAACTACCGCTGCTGCCAAGGCGCGACGCAAATCTTCCTGGAGCCAGCTCTTATCGATACCAGTATCCAGATGGTCCCAGGGTAAGGGGGCATCCATGGCAGCTTGCCAGCTATCTGTGTTGTGTGGCTCGTTGGGGAAATTAGTTTTGGTGGTTTCTTGCTGGTTGTGTTCCAAGGACTCCCCTAGGTTCCATTCCCCTTGTTCCACCTGACGATATTTCCAGGTGAGTCCAGCATCATCAATAGCCTGGGTCCAGGCGTTAAAGGCTCGTTCTAGACTTTCCCACCAGGCATCCATGCCGGCACCGAGTTCCCAGGCCCGACGGACAACGGCTGCTAACCGACGATCGCCTCGCCCGACAAAATCTTCCATCGCTGAAATGCGGACGTCTGTGAAGTTGATTTTCACCCCTCGAATGGAGCGAAAAGCCTCTTTTAACATTGCTTGCTTACGCTCAAACTCGCTGGTGGAGACGGAATGCCACTGAAATGGAGTATGGGGTTTGGGGGTAAAATTTGAGATCGTAATGTTGAAATTTAAAGATCGGCGGCCCTTAATGCGACATTCTCGCCGTAGCCACTGGACCGTTTCAGCAATGCCTAAAACATCAGGATCTGTTTCTCCTGGCAGGCCGATCATAAAGTAAAGTTTGACCTTGTCCCATCCTTGTTCATGGGCCGTCTTCACACCGCGTAGCAGCTCTTCGTTAGTGAGACCTTTATTAATAATGTCTCGCATCCGCTGGGTGCCTGCTTCTGGAGCAAAGGTGAGCCCAGTTTTGCGAGTCCCCCCAATAATGTGGGCAATATTTTCATCAAAGCGATCCACCCGCTGGCTGGGAAGCGATAGAGACACATTATCGGTTTTGAGTCGGTTTTTGACTTCCACCCCCACAGCAGGCAGAGCCAAATAGTCTGAGCAACTGAGGGAGAGCAGAGAAAATTCGTTGTAACCAGTGGCTCGCATGCCCCGCTCAATCGTATCTACGACTTGCTCCGGGGCTACATCGCGAGCAGGCCTCGTTAGCATCCCAGGCTGACAAAACCGGCAGCCTCGGGTACAGCCTCGGCGAATCTCAATCGTGAGCCGATCGTGGACCGTCTGTACATGGGGCACTAACCCAATGGAGTAGTCAGGAATAGGTGTGGCGACCCGGCGCAGAATACGTTTAGGGACGTCATCGCGATTGGGATGGACCGAGCCGTCCTCGGCTATGTCGTAAAACTGGGGAACATAGACACCGGGGACCTGAGCCAGATCTAGCAAGATTTCCTGGCGAGTCATATCTGCTGCTTTGCCTTCTTCCAGTACTAAGCCAATTTCTGGCAGCAGTTCTTCGCCGTCCCCCAAAGCGATAAAGTCAAAGAAATCGGCATAGGGTTCAGGGTTAGATGTGGCGGTTTGTCCGCCTGCAAAAATCATGGGCCAGCTGGATTCATCCCAAGTACCCTCGCCGTTGCGTTCCTTCCAGGTGAGGGGAATGCCCGCCAGGGTGAGCATTTCTAAAATGTTGGTTGCACCCAGTTCATAACTAAGGCTAAAGCCCAGGATGTCGAAGTCCGTGAGCTGTCGCCGGGACTCGACGGCAAACAATTGTGTATCGCTATCTGCTAGCTTTTGGGCGAGATCTGAGCCGGGTAGATAGGCGCGATCGCAAAGTTGTCTAGGCTGCTGATTAATAATGCTGTATAAAATGATGTGCCCCAGATTTGAAGCACCCACCTCATACACTTCTGGATAGGTCAGCACCCAACGAATGGACGTGGTTTTCCAATCCTTATGGACCGCTCCTAGCTCGTTGCCCAAATAGCGAGCGGGACGGGCAATGTCGGGGGTAATCAGTTGGTCTACAGCAATAGCCACGGCGATGAAAAAGCGACTCAGACATAAACTATAGCCGATCTCAAGGGGCGCCCTAATGATGGTTCAGTCTTAGAGCGCGCACCATGTCAAATGTTGGTCGTGGATATGCGAACGGGGGTTTCCTCACTTGGAAACCCCCGTTCAGATCGCGGCGGATATAGGAAAAGACTAACTTGAAATGTCTGCGAGCTATCTATGAACGCTAACTAAGCAGCCTGCAACGAATGTCGATCAATCATGGAGACAGCTCGATCAATCTGTACGAGTTCTAAAACAATGCGCACAGGGGGGGCTACATCGCACAGGCTAAGCCGCTTACTATAACGTTGGGCAGTGTTACAGCCAGCCAGTATGGCCGTTAGTCCAGAGTTATCCACACTGTCAACGGCTGCCATATCAACAGCAACCTCACTTGCACTCGATGTGATAGCTGTTAACATCTCTTGCTTAAATGCGTCAGCGGTTGCTGCCGTTAGAGCGCCCTGAGGCCGCACAACCTTCACTGATGTTTCAACGCTATACATAATCAGTCTCCTATCAGTTCTGTTTAGATTGAAATGGGGGGTTAGACTACGACCTTTTCATATGCTCTTGAACCTAGCCTGGGTAATCTCAGCTTGCACAGAGGACCCAAGTCTATTTGTGAAATCTTAATCTCCGGAACGTTATTTTGAAGTTTCTAGTAAGTCATGACATCAAATGGTAAGGACAGCTAACTGTTCAATAGATATCTCAGGAACCACAGTGAGTTAGTGATCCGCATCACTGAGGCTACTAACACCAGACGTTTCACTTGAGATAGAAAAGGTTATAGTTCAATCGAAAAACCTGATCTATTGGAGTGTAGATACTGTTCAAAAGCCCGTTAAGGAGATCTTATGCACTCGTTTGCCATTCGCCACCTGGTAGAGAAAGCACTCTACACAAAGCAGCTAACTCCTGATATTGAAGAGCAAATCAATTCCGAGCTTTCTCGCTTGGGCTATATATCAGAAGTTGATTATGAAGCTCTTGAGCTATTGATGAGTGAGATGGATGAAGGCCGTATCAAGCTCATTCCTTCAATTGGCTAAGCGATCCGTATTCACATCCATTTGCCTGACCTGTCTGGGCAGCATTAGTGGGTTCGGGCTCAATGGTTCATTAACGAATTGAGATCAGCTTCACTGATGGATGAGGTGCGTTGCTATCAGAGTCGCCACTATTCCAACATGTATGTATGAAGTGCTGAAATTGCTGTTTAGCTAGATCTTCAGGTCCACTATTCTCATCTGAGATGCGTAGATGAAACAGTAGTGCAAAGAAATCTGTATCGAAGGCCATTTTAAACCGCTCAATGGGCCAGACCAAGTCAGGAGCAGTTTTCAGATCGTAAAGATCGAGATTGCAGGTTTCGGGGTCGGTTGCTGCTTCTGCAATTCTCTGCTGTTGGTGACGAGATTCGTAGGGAAGATGACAGACCAGCATTAACGGTCGACACCACAGACGTGCTGAGCCAGCGACCTGGATTGCCTCCGCATAGAGCCGTTGATCCAAACATTCGAGGTAAACAATTTGTCCAGGGTTTATACTAATCATTTTGAAAAAATATTTTTTTAATCAAACGAACAAACGTAAACGAGTCGTCACAGGTGGACTGCCGTCCCGAAATATGACTTCGCCTATGACTCCATGACGGAGTAGCAACCATATAGACAACCTTTCTAATTGTATGAGATGCAAAACTTCAATTTTTGTTAAATTAGCTAATACGCTACCACTAAGCGTGTTTCGAAACGTTTTCCTAAATTATTTATTCGTTACTTTTAAAGTGGGTCTAAATTATCGATTGCTCTCAATCCCTTATCCGATATCTGGTTAGAGGTTTCTGGTCGAGGTTTTCTATAAGTTCTGGTTAAAATTAAAAACAGTGTGCGTGTGGCGTATTTGGGCATCCATTCCGAGTTATCCCTGTGTATGATGTGAATTTTGCTTGATTAGCGAGTAATAAAGCCATGGTGTCTACTGGCACAATAGAAAAGACAGTTATTTCCAATAAACGGCAACATGCCCCCCGTTATCGGGTTTTATTGCACAACGATGATTTCAACTCGATGGAGTATGTCGTTGAGTCCTTGGTTAAAACCGTACCCAGTCTTTCAGTTCCGCAGGCGGTTGATATTATGATGCAGGCACACAATTCCGGTGTGGGTCTGGTGATTGTCTGTGAATTAGAGCATGCTGAGTTTTACAGTGAGATGCTTTGCTCAAAAGGACTCTCCAGTACTATTGAGCCCGACGAGTAGGTACCCTATGGTGAAGGTAAGGATGTTCGTAATGGTTGCCTGACTCGCCATGGTGCAGTGGTTAATGTGTTATCGCCGCATGGCTCGTGCGTCCCTACTCTGGCGAGTTATTCTTTTTTTTGCGACATTATTGCTCCTTTGGGCTCCCTGGGCTGTTTGTATTTATGGGTTAGGGCAGTTATTTGCCCAGGCTCAGATTGCTGGTATCCTGACGCTTATTGCTCTGTACATTGGTTTTGTCTGCCATGCTTGGTTTTGGGGTTATGGAGTGCATGGCTGGCAGCGACCTTTTGAAATTTACGGCCTGATTTTCTGTGGGCGTTTTATCAAGGATGCTCTGGTTGCTCTACTTTGTGGTTTTGGTCTGGTTTGCGTATTGTTTGGTCTCGAGATTGCGCTGGGCTGGGCCAGTTTTCATCCAAGGGCTCTGATAACGATAGCGTTAGAGGGGTTAGGGGTAGGGCTAGGCATTGCTATTGCTGAAGAACTCTTATTTCGTGGCTGGTTACTCTCTGAATTGCTCACAGGCGTGTCCCGCACCCAGGCGATTCTGTGGAGTAGCTGTATTTTTGCGGTGGCTCACTTCATCAAGCCTTTGCCCGAGGTGCTAGCAACATCTCCACAGTTTTTGGGCCTGCTCCTTTTGGGGTTGCTGTTATCGATTAGTCGATACCTCAGTCGTTCACGGCATTTGTGGTTTACGAGCTTGGGATTCCCCATTGGTTTGCATGGAGGCTTGGTTTGGGGTTACTACATTGTGGATGTGGGAGATTTAGTCATACCATCAGGACGTGTGCCTGAGTGGGTGACGGGCATCCATGCCAATCCTCTTTCTGGAGCATTAGGCGTAGTGATTCTAGGCTTTTTGACTGCTTTGTTCTACTTCAATCTGCGCTCAAAATAGCTGCCAGTAATGCCTTTTGCGCGTGGAGACGATTCTCTGCTTGGTCCCAAAGACGCGACTGGGGACCTTCCATTACATCGTGGGTAATTTCTTCGCCACGGTGGGCGGGGAGGCAGTGCAGCACGATGGCCTGGTGATCGGCTAGGGCCAGCATGGACTGATTGATTTGGTAAGGCTGAAATGTGGGAATCCGGGATTCTGCTTCAGATTCTTCACCCATGCTGGCCCAAACGTCGGTGTAAAGAGCATGACTGCCCTCGACAGCGGCTTGAGGATCGGTGGTAATGATGACGTCACTGCGTCCTTGGCTCAGCTGGGTAGCCTGGTCAACGACAGTTTGATTGGGTTCATATCCCTCTGGTGTCGCCACTCGAATATTCACGCCGGCCAGGGCGCATCCTAGCAGGAGGGAATGGGCGACATTGTTACCATCCCCGAGATAGGTCATGGTCAACTTTTCTAAGCTACCAAAGGCTTCTTGTAAGGTGAGCAAGTCGGCCAAGATCTGACAGGGATGTTCTAAATCAGTCAAGGCATTAATGACTGGAATCGTGGCATAGTCTGCGAATTCTTGGATTTCTGACTGTTGAAAGGTACGAATGGCGACAACATCTAGATAGCGATCGAGGACGCGGGCGGTATCGGCTGTGGGTTCTCCACGCCCTACCTGGGTGACTCCGGCATTGAGGTCTAGAACTTGACCCCCGAGTTGGTACATGGCCACTGAAAAGCTGACACGGGTACGGGTAGAGGCTTTGGAAAATACTAGACCCAGCACTTTGTTGGGACACTGAAGCTGACTAGTGCCAGTTTTAAGCTGCGCGGCTAGCTTTAGTAGTCCATGTAGCTCTGTGCTGCTTAGATCTGCCATGCTGAGCAGATCTCGTCCCTTCAGTGAGTCCATAGAATTGTTGGTGATAAGCGGTGGAGTCAACAAGATACTACTATTTAGCCTGGGTAGGGGCATTGATGTTTTGAGTCGATGTAATAAGAGATTTTGGGGCTAGTTCATGGGGATTTATTCACGGCTCATTTTTCCGCGGTTGTTGGATCTATCGATGTCAGGTCAGGAGCTCAGCTGCTATCGTCAGGCGCTTTTGAAATCTGTGGATGGTGAGGTGTTAGAAATTGGATTTGGTACGGGGTTGAATCTGCCGTATTACGGCGATGGGGTGACATCTTTAACGGCGATTGATCCGAATGAGGGCATGGCTGAGATCGCAAACCCTCGCATCCAAACATCGACGGTGCACATTAATCTACAAACGGCCAAAGCAGAAGCGCTACCTATGGCTACAGATAGCTTTGATGCTGTTGTGTGTACCTGGACCCTGTGCAGTATTCCTAATATTGAGCAAGCCCTAGCAGAGGTTTACCGTGTGCTTAAGCCAGGGGGCAAATTTTTCTTTATCGAGCATGGTCTGAGTCCGGAGTCGGGGGTGGGTAACTGGCAACGTAGACTCACTCCGCTACAGCGCCGAATCGCGGATGGCTGTCATCTGGATCGCCCCATGGCTAGCTTGGTGCGCAGTGTGTTTGAGCAGGTGACTATGGATGAGTTTTATGCCACTTCCCTACCTAAAGTGATTGGCTACTTTTATCAAGGTGTGGCGACAAAGGGGATGTCTACGTAGGTTCGCCTTTAAAAATTTGAGCCGTTGCGATCGCAATTCGTTCAATATCAGCATCTAGTACCGGCGGCCATTCCACCCTGGCCTGTTTGCCTTGCTCGTAGCATTGACGACTTTCATAGGCCAGTTGATGCAGATGATAAGCAAGTGTTCGATCTAGCGTTTCAGCTGTTTTAAGGTCTTGTCTAAGGGTGGTCAGGGCAAGCAGTAACGAGGTAACTTGCCCTGGCACTGGTGGTTGGTGTTGCTTGAGGCGGCCCAAAAACGAATCGATTACGGTTATGTCTGCCTGAGTCATCAGGACATATCGGGCTGTTTTGGCGTCCATAGGGTGGGTTTAAATAGCAACGTTGTCAGGTCTCACTACAGGTTCCGCTCACCATAATGTTCAGAACGACCCTCGTCAATTCTCAAGCAGAGATAAAGCAATCGATCAAGCTTCATCCAGACTTTAAGATTTGAGGATGTCTAACTATCCACTAAATCAAAGAAACAGGGGAGACTAAATGGAAGCGGGGGCAGCTTGTGTGTGGGTATCTCGATAGGGAAATACTCAGCTGTCGATTGTTTCAACCTAGGCCTCCAGGACTCTGTCTGGAGAATGCTTTGTCTGGGGAATATTGAATATCAATCACGACTATGCCTATTTAACCATCGCTAACCATAACGGTGGGCGCAGCGGTCAACCTTCAATCGCAATTTCACCCCATGGCTAATTCACAGTTTGTTCCCTTTGTTGATCTATCTCAACAGCATGCTCCGCTGCGCTCACAGCTGCTAGCGGCGATGGCGGCTGTGGCCGATCGAGGGGACTATATTTTGGGTCATACCGTGGTCCAATTTGAGCAGGCGTTTGCCGCTGTGTGTGGAGCTCAATTAGGTATCGGAGTGGGGTCAGGTACCGATGCGTTGACCTTAGGGTTAAGCGCTTGTGGCATTGGCCCTGGTGACCAAGTAATCTTACCTGTCAATACGTTTGTGGCCACTTTAATTGGTGTGCTACAGGCTGGGGCTACGCCTGTGTTTGTTGACTGTGAGCTAGATACAGGGCTGATCGATTTAGCTGCTGCGGAACGGGCGATTACCCGGAAAACCCGCGCCATTATTCCCGTGCATCTTTATGGTCAAATGGTGTCGCCCTATGGTCTGCGTTCATTAGCTGAGACCCATGGGGTGGCTATTTTTGAAGATGCCGCCCAGGCCCACGGAGCTGAACGGGAAGGCGTCAAGGCTGGGAGCATTGGATTAGCCGCCGCGTTTAGCTTTTATCCCAGTAAAAACCTGGGGGCCATGGGCGATGGAGGCATGGTGGTGACGCAGCAGGATGTGGTAGCCCAAACGGTGAGATCGCTACGGAACTATGGTTCAACTCGTAAGTACTATCACACCGATCCTGGTGGAACGAACAGCCGTCTGGATACCTTGCAGGCCGATATATTAAATATAAAGCTAGCGCATTTGGCGGCTTGGAACTGCGATCGCAATCGTTTAGCCCAACTCTACGATGCTGCCTTCAAACCTCTGGTTAGCCAGGGCTTAATCCCCATGGCTAACCAGAGTGGTAGCGGTCATGTTTATCATCTTTATGTCATTCGTCTAACCCGTGACTGTCCCATTGATCGCACGCGTCTACAGCAGGAACTCGCTGCCGCTGATATTCAGTCCGGGATTCACTATCCAGTCCCCTGCCATCTTCAGCCCGCCTTTCATCATTTGGGCTATCAGCCTGGTGATTTCCCTGGTGCTGAGCAGCTAAGTCAAGAAATACTCTCACTACCCATGTATCCCGGTATGACCGATGACCAACTGGCATATGTCGCTAAGACCGTTACGGGGTTGGTTCAAACCTGTCCTGTCTTGACCTAAAAACTGATCTTAAAAAGCTACCTATAAAAAACTGACTAAGATTCTATGATTAGTATTCCTCAAACCAAACCTCCACGGTGGTCAGTTGAGCTAGCAACTCTCAGCTGTTTAGTCATCCTCTATGGGCCCTTACTTTTTCACTGGGTGTGGGATGGCTGGGTCAACAAGACTATTAGTATTCAGCATGAATATTTCAGCCATGGCATTTTAGGAATTCCCCTGGCCTTTAAGCTAGTGTGGGAAAAGCGGCAAACTTGGAATCAACTGGGTGATCAGTACCACTGGTCAGGCATTCTATGTTTGGCCGTCGCCTTTATCTTTTACAGCAGTGGGGTTATGGATGCGGTTAACCTATCATTCCCCCTAATGCTGACAGGTATTTTACTGTGCTTAAAGGGTCCAGCGGGTCTGATGCTGATGCTCTTTCCCCTAGTGCTGATCGTTTTTTCCACCCCCACACAGTTGCCTTATTTGATTGAGCCGTATATCTTGCCACTCCAGCGCTTTATTGCCACAGTAGCGGGCACCATTTTGCACGGTTTGGGCTATGACGTCGAAGTCAACAACATCTACTTGAGTATGAATCAGCAGCTGGTAGAGGTTGCCCCTCACTGTGCAGGTTTAAAGATGCTCTTTACAAGCCTGTATATGGGGCTCATTCTCACCTACTGGACCGATCTATATCGGTCGAAGCTTCGCACAGGCATATTTTTCGTGGGAATTATTCTGGTTAGCGTGATTGGCAATATCCTACGCAACACCATTTTGACCTTTTTCCACGGCCATAGTATGACCGAAGCCTTTCACTGGCTGCACGAAAGCTGGGGCGGTGATGTCTATTCTGCAGTGATGTTGGGCTCATTGGTCTTAATCGTCAATGCCATCCAAAGCCATGTACCTGCCACCTTAGCGACTGTTACCGTTCAAGATGCTGGCGATACGCCCAGAACGCCGTCGCCACCTCTCGACTTTTAAGCTTTTGGAGCAAGGACATTACTGATGTGCTGTATGACATCAGCCGAAAATATTTGATAGTGCCTCGATGATGCATCCTCAAAATCACCTAAGGCTGAAGTCATGGCAATAACTGCTCAAAACGCTCATTTTGACTAATTCATGGAAGGTTTTAGCCAATGGCTTTGTCGTTTTTCTCCTCAGATGCCGCTAAATCTAAGTCTTGGCTGAAGTGGCTAGTCGTTGCTGTTCTAGCAGCTATTATCGCGGCTGTCGCTCTACCTCAATATTTGACTGGCCAGTGGCCCTGGCAATCTCCTCCAGACGTGCCTCAGATTCGTCTGGTGCGAGGCTTAAAAGAAACCGGCTTAAGCCTAGAAGGTTGGTCTGAAGAGTTTCAGCAGAAAATTGCTATCGGTGGAGATCAGTGGTCAGTACAGCAATTGACCCATACGAATAACGCCGCTCCGAAGCAAATGATACTCTTCCTAAAACCTCAAGGACAGTCTAAAGACCAGCCTGAAGTGGAATGGATCGACTTAAAAGGGTCTCAAAAATGGCAAACCTCCAACCATCGGCGTTTGCGCATGGGGCCCTTACGTTTTGATACGTTTCGAGCCTGGACATCCAGCCAAACCTTTGCCGTTGCTCAGTGGTATGCCCTCCCCCAAGGTGGTCATCCAGAACCGCATCACTGGTTTTGGCGAGATCAGGTATATCAATGGCAACGAGGTGAACGCCTTCCTTGGGTTGCAGTTAGTGTGTTGCTACCCATGCCCCCCCTCGGGGATATCTCGCTGTTTTACTCTGATTTAGAGGAACTCAGTCAGCTAGTGCAAACATCCTTAGGAGAGACTGTTTTTTCTGCTGATCCCTAACATCGTTAGAGATTGCTCGAAACTACGGCGGTTGGGTCATCTTTGGCTGGTGTAAAAGATGGGCTACAGTAGCTACATTACAAACCGTATCGTTTTCATAGGTTGCCTGCAGTAGAAATATACTTTTATTGATTTTTGTTGAGTTGACATGACTCTGATCAGAGATACTAAAGCGATGTATGAACAGTGTTTCTTGAAAAAAGCCAGTGTCCTGGCTATGCAGCTGTTACTAAGTACAGTTTGCTGGTATCTGTGGCAGAGCCCCAGCGTAGCTCAGCTCGATCCTTTGCCTGCAGAAGGTTCCTCTGAAGCAGACCCCTCCGAAGAAGAATTTACCGAGCAGCAGCTAGATCCCCTTACGCCGTCTGTGCTGCCGCCGGATGCAGACTCTGTGCCGTTGGATGCTGATGTGATTCCGTTTGATGTAGTTCCAGATTCTGGAGAGTCTACGGTGGAACGCTTAGATCTGCGGCCAACACTTGATGACTTAGATCCTCGTATCCGCACTGGGTCTACCCCGGAACCCGTACAAAACGCATTTGACCAGTATCGATTGGGGCCTGGTGATGGCATTTTTGTTAGTGTGCAGCGGTTTCCAGATCTTTCTTTTCAAGCCACGCTTGATCAGCAAGGAAACGTGATTTTACCTATTGAAGGTGCCGTTTCTTTAGAAGGACTGACCCTTAATCAAGCAGAGAATAGGGTACGAGCCGTTTATAACCAATATGTGGTTCTAGCCGAAGTGCGTTCCCTTGGTCTGGCCAATACTCTCCAAAATTTGCCATATCAGGAAGCAGAGTTAAGACTTAATCAGCGTATTGCGCCTAGCTATCAGGCTTTGCGAGCGAATAACCCTCGTCAATATGGTGTACCTGATGTGACGCTCACCCTAACTGCCCAGCGCGGTGTTGAGGTGATTATGCTAGGTGAAATTGAGCGTCCAGGCTTATATCCTCTGGCTACACCGAGGGTAACAGCGGCTCTCTTAGCTGCAGGAGGGGCTCGCAGTACGGCTGATTTGCGTGAGATCCGGATCCAGCGGCGCTTACCTAACAATCGCGTAATTGAGACAACCCTCGATCTGTACACACCTGTTCGGGATGGAGTTCCCCTACCAGAAGAACGCCTTGAGAATGGAGACGTTGTCATTATCTCGCGTCTGGATCCAGCTCAGGCCTATGATTATGATGTGAACTTTGTTTCTCGCTCAACCCTGGCGCAGCCTGAGATTTTAATTCGAGTGGTGAATTACCCCAGAGGCGTTGTGGGAGGACAACGTTTACCCAATGGCAGTACATTTGCCGATGCTTTAGTGGGCAATGCTGCTAGAGGTGGCAACGGTGTGGGTTTACCCCTCAACCAGGCTAATCTCAGGTCGGTGGCCCTGATTCGGTTTGATCCAGAACAAGGCGAAACTATTGTCACCAAACTGAATGCCAAAGACGCTATTTATGGGGATCCGACTCAAAACCCGCCTCTTAGGGATAATGATGTTATTGTCGTAGGTCGGAATTTTATTAATCGGATTACCTCTGCAATTGATACGATTACTCAGCCTTTTCAAGACGTATTGAGCTTCATCCTCTTTTTTGACAGCATTTTTGATAGTGATCTTTTTTAATAGTAATTAGGGAGCTGCATTTACAGTCTGTATGCTTAGCGATGTAAGCTAATAGATTAAGCTATGCTTTCCTTATTGGCCAGGATATAAGAAATAGACCTGTCATAGCTTACGGGTTTGTGTCTGAGTAAATATCCCAGATCTTTTATCCAATTCTCTTTATCCAGCGCGAAGCCATGGTATCTCCTATTATCAAGCGATATCTGTTAGCTGTTCAGCGATATAAGTGGGCTGGACTGACTTGTTTGCTGTCGATTGTAGGTGCATCTGGCGTAGTTGCTTTGCAGCCTCCACCCCCGGTTGAATATTATGCTGAGGGGATGTTGGTGGATAATTCCCCTCTGGTCTCTTTGACAAATACAGCGGATACGATTGATCAACTAGGTCGAGGAATTATTAGTGAAGATCAGCTTCTACCTGAAGTTTTACTCAAAGAAGTTTCTCGCCAGCTCGTGATGCGAGGTGTGGAGCTAGCACCGGACGACATTCGTCGGAATACGACCGTTGTTGTCAGTGGTGGTAAGAAAGATGAGCCTGGGGTGAGGGCCGTTGTTCGCTTCATTCATGACGATGAAGAAACAGCGACAATTGTGCTTAATACCATGTTCCAGGGTATGGTCGAACTGAGTCGAGTTCGTAACAAAGCTAGGTTACAGGCGATTATCGATGCCCTTAATGAGCGTTTACCCCCCATTGAAAGTGCTCTGAGGCAAGCAGAACAGACCTTAGAGCAATACGATCGCCAGAGAGGTCCAGCTATTCAAGCGGCTGAGGATGGGAGCTTGCTAGGGCAAATTTCCGGTGGGCAGCAGCAAAGGCGGCAAAATGAAATTGCCATTGAGGATATTAGGACTGAGATGCAGAGCCTGCAGCAGCGTCTTGGGATGTCACCTACGGAAGCCTATGTTTCATCGGCATTGAGTGCGGATCCTATTATTGCCAATCTGCGTGTTCAGCTTTACGGGATTGATACCCAATATCAGCAGCTAAAAGCGTCTGGATATCGGGACAGCCATCCTGCAGTGCTTGAGTTGAACACCACGAAACAAACTCTAGGTGCTCAGTTGTCTGAGCGTGTAGACGAGGTTTTCCCAGGACTTAGTCGTCAATTGTCTGCGCTACCTCAAGGGGCCGCTGTCAATATTAATCAAAATTTGGATCCTGCGCGGGCAGCATTGGCTAATCAATTGATTGATTTAGAGCGAGAAGGGGCGCGGCTAGTACGTCAAAATCAGACTTTGGCCAAAGTAGAGCAAGATTTAAGACGTGATTATGCTGGGTTACCCAATCTGCAGCTAGAGCGTGAGCGGCTGGCCAATCAAGTAGGGCTTAAAAAGTTGCTCTATGATCAAATTCAGGCGCGTATTGTTGATGCGGAGGCGGCGGAGGCTGAAACCGTCAGCAGTTTGACTGTGGCTAATCCCCCTACAGCCGTTATTAATGAGCCTGAAAAGCCTAATCCTGCAACGATCTTGCTGGCAGGGGGTTTGCTTGGTCTGTTGGCAGGTGGGGGAATTATCTTCTTGCTTGATATGCTGGATGGTACTATCCGTACACCTGAAGATTTAGAGAAGCTATTGCGCGATCAAGATATGCCCATACTGGGGGCGATTCCGGTGATTCGAACGCGACCTGCTAAAGCGGCGCCTATTCTGATACAGGCGGATTCTCAGTATCATGGCAGCTATGAGCGTTGTTTAAGTAAGCTGCGCTTGACCGGGTTTGAGGACAGTGTAATTGGTCCCCGGGTTGTGCTAGTCACTAGCACAATTGCTAGTGAGGGAAAGAGTATCACTGCGTATAACTTGGCGATTGCTGCTGCCCAAGCTGGCCGTCGTACGCTTTTGGTTGAAGCAGATTTACGCTCTACTTCTAAGGCTCAGTATCTGGGGGTAGTCAATGACGATCGAGTCCTATTAGAACCGTTACGCTATTACGGTGGCAGCATTGGTGACAATGTTCGCATGGTGCCTTCTATTGAGAATTTGTATGTTTCTCCCAGCCCAGGGCCTCAGCGGCAAGCGGCAGCAATTTTAGAATCAAACGAGATGCGTCGTTTCTTAGACGATGCTCGCGAGCGTTTTGATATGGTAATCCTGGATACTCCATCCTTAAGCCGTGTGGATGATGCTTTGCTTTTAGAGGATCAAACCGATGGCATGATTCTGGTGGCAAGGCCTGGAGTGACAGAGAGAGCGGTTCTGAATACTGCCCTCGAAGAGCTTGATCTCAATGAAGATATTCGTTTATTGGGAGTGCTCATTAACGGTGCTGATGCGGCTATCCAAGATGATGAAGTCGATGATGATGACTTCCACGATGATGATGATAGCTATGTGCGGATGAAAGATGGCGATGAGGTTCCTCGTCCGGTGGCCGCAGCACCCGTTGATTTCTAAGTGTGGATGTTGCTCGGTGGTGAGCAAGGTTTAATTACGCATGCTAACGAGAGTCTGCATTCCCTGCTAGAATCCTGTCTATTGGATTTGCAAACCGGGTTTGCTAATGGACTCCTCGATGTTGAAAGTTTTTGAAAACGTATGACAACATATTACTATGCCGTAGCCAGCCAGCGATTTCTCCTGGAAGAGGAACCCTTAGAGGAGGTTCTTAAAGAGCGACGACGCTATTATCAAGAACAGGAAAAAGAGATTGATTTTTGGTTGATTAAACAGCCTGCTTTTTTAGAAGCACCGGAGCTAGCAACTGTTAAATCGAACTGTCCGCAACCTGCGGCGGCAGTGGTTTCAACTGATAAGGTGTTTATTACCTGGCTGAAGCTGAGGCTGGAGTATGTTGCGACTGGGGAGTTTGATCCACCGTTAACATCGGTAAATGATCCATTGGCATCTTTGGCGGCTACGGTTTAGACAAACGGAGACTGATTTATAGCTAAGCTAACCCTCGAGGAACTGGATAGTTCTCTGGGACTTAATGTGGTTTCTGGTGTAAAAACGGTTTAGTCATCTAGGAGATATGGCTATGGGATATCGGTGGCTAAGTGGGGCGATCGTTGTGTTTCTTTGTAGCAGTTGGGCTGAGCAAGGGATGGCCCAGAGCTATCCTGATTGTCCACCGCCAGCGAGTGGCGAGTATCTACTGTTAGTGCGTAGTGCTGATGAATCGGATCGCGATCGCACTCTATCAATATTGCCCGTCGATAAACCTACATTGGTGTGTAACTACCTGGGGGATACCGTGGTCCGAGCTGGGGGCTTTGACTCTTTGGAGGTGGCTAACTCCTGGGCGTTGTACATGAATGATATTGAGCAACTGGAGACCGTAGTTGTAGAGTCAACAGCGTCTTCTCCAGATCCAGCTATGCCAGATGAGCCTGCGACTGAGAGCACGGCGCAGATGCTATACCAGCCGACGTTGCTAGGGGAGGGGGTAGCCGTGCTGGTGGATTATCAGCAAGATCCTGCCATTGGGCGCGATTTGGCTCAACAGGGTGATGTGGGTTTAGCTGTATATCTCCAGCAGCCCTATTTACTGGTACTCCATACAACCGATACATCGGCAGCAGCGGCTAGGTTGCAACAGTTGGTCGATAGCGGTCTGACGTCGTTTTTAGTGGATGGTCAGCAGGTGATCAGACTAACTGATACCATTCGCTAATTGCGAATCCCAACTTTACATACCCTCGTACCATACGTTGTCTTGCTCATCGGCGTTTGCTTAATAGGTAGGGGCGGCTAGCAGACCGATAAAAACCCCTAGGGCGGCTCCTGCTACAACCTGTACAGGGGTGTGCCCTAAGAGTTCTTTGAGCCGATCTTCTTGCAGTTCGTGCTCGTTAAAGAACTCATCCACAATTTGGTTGAGCACTCGTGCTTGTTTGCCTGCGGCCTGACGGACTCCGGCGGCATCGTACATGACGATAATGGCAAATACCGTTGTCAGAGCAAAGGCTGGACTAGACCAGCCGATAGTCTGCCCAACACCACAGGCTAAGGCGGTGACAAGGGCTGAATGGGAACTGGGCATACCGCCTGTTTCGACGAGGACCCGAAAATTGAGCCGATGGTTAGTAATGCCTTCGATGATCAACTTTAGTAGCTGGGCACTCAGACAGGCTACTAATGACACCACCAGAACGTGGTTCTGAAAAATCTCGCTAAAGGCTTCCATATGGATATAGATGTTAATCAGATATTAGTGCGTGCGTGCGGTGATGTAATCTGCGATCGCAACCAAAGGCTGCTGTGAGGGACCAAAGGGGCTCAGTTCGTCCTTGGCCGCTTGAATCAAGGCATCGGCCTGCTTTCTTGATTCATCTAAACCCCAAATACTGGGGTAAGTAGCTTTCTGGGCCTGTACGTCTTTCCCAATGGATTTGCCGAGTTCCTCCTGGGTAGAGGTGATATCCAACACGTCATCTACGATTTGGAAGGCCAGACCAATATTGTTGGCATAGCGAGAAAGCCGCTCCACAGTGTCAGCATCGGCCCCACCTAAAACGGCTCCAGCTACAACAGAGACTTCCAGTAGGGCTGCTGTCTTATGCATGTGGATAAAATTCAAGGTTTCGATGGACGTATCGGGGTTGCCCTCAGATGCCAAATCCACAATCTGACCTCCCACCAATCCGGCCGCGCCCACAGCGCGCCCCAGGCGACGAATTACCTCTAAAACAGCCTTGGGCGGAACATCTTCGGTGCGGTCGGCAATAAACTCAAACGCATAGGCCAGGAGGGCGTCCCCGGCTAAAATCGCCACATCATCACCATAGACCTTATGGTTGGTGAGTTTGCCCCGGCGATAGTCGTCGTTGTCCATGGCCGGTAGGTCATCGTGGATCAGCGACATCGTGTGCACCATCTCAAGGGCACAGGCCGTGGGCATGGCTTGTGCCACCGTTCCGCCTACTAGTTCACAGGTGGCTAAACAGAGAATCGGTCGTAATCGTTTACCCCCTGCCATCAATGAATAGCGCATGGACTCATAGATGGTTTCAGGATAGACCACCGTCAGTGACTGTTCGAGCGCTGCTTCAACCTCGGCACCTTGAGTGGTGAGATAATGTTTGAGGTCAAATTCAACAGTGACATCAGTGGTGATCATGATTATAGAAAAGATAATTACGAACCTGGAGGCTTATGAAGCTAATTATGTAAAAGTTGGATCGCGCGCAAAGGCTAACTATTAATTAACCATTAAATCGCTTACGATAGCTTAACAATGTATTGTGCAATAGCATGGTCACGGTCATGGGGCCAATTCCACCGGGTACTGGCGTGATTTCCCCAGCAACGGGTTCTACACTGGCAAAATCCACATCGCCCACCAGCTTAGGCTTTCCCGATGTAGCATCTTGAATGCGATTAATGCCGACATCAATAACTGTGGCTCCTGGTTTGACCCAGTTAACATCAATCATTCCTGGACGGCCAACGGCAGCCACTAAAATATCGGCCTGACGGCATAGCTCGGGCAATTCTGTCGTCCGAGAATGGGCCATGGTCACGGTGGCATTCGCCTCTAGCAGCATGAGCGCCATTGGTTTGCCTACTAGAATGCTGCGACCTAGTACCACAGCCTTTCGCCCGGCTGGCTCAATATCATACTCCTTGAGGATGGCCATGACGCCAGCGGGGGTACAGCTACGGAGGCCAGATTCGCCCCTGATTAAACGACCCATATTTTCTGGGTGCAGGCCATCGGCGTCTTTGGCTGGATCAATCCGATTGAGCAGAGCTACCGCATCTAAATGATTGGGGAGGGGTAGCTGAATTAAAATGCCATCTACGCGCTGGTCTTGGTTAAGTTGATCAATCAGGGCAGCAACATTGGCTTGGGAGGTGTTTGCCGGTAAGAGGGAGCCAAAAGAGGCAATACCCACCCGCTCACAGGCTCGTTCTTTATTGCGCACATAGGCGGCGCTAGCCGGATTGTCTCCAACCATGACAACGGCTAAGCCCGGCGGTCGTTCTATCGACTCGCGATCGCTAGTAATATCGGCTGCTAGCTGAGATTGGATCTTTTGCGCAAGTGCTTTGCCATCTAACCGTTGGGCCATGAAAAATTTGCTAACTTTATGGGCGACATGCCCGTGTAGCTAGTTGATTAGGGGATACTAGCCATACTGGCTGTCCTCAGATTACCAAAGGCTATCCCCCGACCAAAATATGGCCGCATCAGTGATGTATTTTTTTGACCGTAGATTTTCTTCAGTGGCCATGGTGATGGGGCTAATGGCGTTTTGTGTCGCTTGCCAAGCTCCATCGAGCTCCCGGATTCCTGTCCTATCATTGCCAAGAGCGACTGTTGCCATTGAGTCTTTGCGACAGCCGCAACGCGTTGAGCGCTCATTGCCCTTAGCGGGAGCGGTCACTCAACGAGTAGCGCTTCTAAATAGCTGGCTCTATCAGCTGGATGATGGTACTGGACAAGTGTGGGTAGTGAGTCAGGAATCAGCGCCCGCTGTAGGTACTCAGGTTTATGTTGATGGGGTTTTACGCTATGAATCCATTGTCATTAATGGGGCAGATTTGGGTGACTATTACTTGGAAGAGACGCGACGGCAGTTAGCGGATACCGATGCCGAATGATTGCCCTTGTCTACCCTAAAACTGTGCTCCTATTAATGTTCTCAGGTGAACGGGGGTAACTGTTTCATTAGACGGTGCGGTCTGATACACATCATTGGCCATTAGATAATGATCTAGGATGACTTGCGCGTCATCAGCAGACTTCAGCTTATAGGTGACAAAAAAGCGGTAGGACGCCTGGCCAGGGTGGAAATTAGGACTATTTTCCCAAACATCAAGGCAAACGCCGTCAGCATTAGGACGCAGTCGGTAATTGAGGGTTTCCTTACCTGGTGTTTGGTCGTGATTCATTGGTGGTACGGGTGCTACTTGTTACTGGATGACATACGCATAGTTCCCGTCTGTGCTCGGACGACACCGTTTGACGCCATAAATAGGTACTGTCCCCTAAAGATAGGCATGCTATCAATGCGGCGTTCTATGTAAAAAATGCCCCTACCTAAGTCAGAAAGTCAGACCTTGCGTGAAATTACCGTGTAATCCATAGGGGATATGGTGAGGCAGTTTGAGTATTGCAATGGGACCTTGGGCAATTCGCTGAGCATCCAAAATGACGAGATCTGAGCAGCGACGCTCGGCATTGTAAATCAGGCCTAATACCCAACCATCATCCTCTGCGGTTCCTTGCGGTCTGGGGACAAAGATGGGTTCACCAGCAAAGCCACGGGGGGCAAAACTCCAAATCTCTTCTTGACCTGTTTCTAGGTCGCGTTTAAGAATGGCCTGAAGAGGGGCGTTGCCCTGGGGACGGTGGGCGACACCGATGTACAGATAGCGATAGGGGCGACCGACGTGCTTGGGGTTTAGGTCCGGAAACTCACAGCCTCGCTCAATCAAGCACTCAGCTTGACTGGTGCCGTTGGCAAGGTCCAACTCAAAACGCCATAGCTGCCCTTCGGGAATGCGACTAAAGTCGGCATCTAAGTAGTTTTCCGCTCCTTTGAGATCGGGAAATTCTTGATAACAGATGGAATCTAGGTACAGTTTGCCGTCCTGCTCAAAGGCATTGGCATGGTGAAACACAAAGCAGGGCTGAAGAGCGATGGTTTGAATGGGGCTGGTGCCATCTCGGGGTATCAAAATGGCACGCGTGGGTTGTTTGGCGTTGAACTGAATGCACTCAGCGGCACCCTTAAGACCGGCTAGGTAAGGGATGGGGCTAAAGCTGACTGGATTTTGAAAAAAGATGCAGTAGTTGGGGGTAATGGCAAAGTCGTGTAAAAAGGCAAACCCTGGGATGTTGTGCTGGTGGGTGTGTACCAGACGGCCTTTGAGATCAAATTCGTAGAGGGTAATGGTGCTGGAAAGTCCGGTTTTGAGACCGAAGTTGACTAGGCGGGATGGGTGGGTGAGATCGCATCCTGGATCAATTCGAGGATGAGCTGAAAACGCCTCTCCTGACTTCAAAACCCCTTCTAAATAATCCAACCCTAGAGTCTCTAATGTCTTAGGATCGAGCTGATGAGGCTCAGCTGCTTCCCAAAGAGCCAGCAGTTTGCCACCCCAGTAAATGACGTTAGTATTGGCAATATTTTTCAGACGCAGGTCAAAAGCATTGGCTAACGGGCCACCTGGCTTTTGCGTACCAAATACACCACGGTACAGAGGTTTACCCGCTGCCTGTTCTTTGACATAGCCTTCAGTCCGTACAAAGCGGTTCCGAAAAAAAGCGTTGCCCTTCGAAATAGAAATGGCTGTAATCATGCCATCGCCATCAAAGGGATGGTGCACAGGATGACCAGAAATGTCGAGTAATCCTGGGCCATTACGAAACAATGTGCCAGTTAGCTCAGCAGGGATTATTCCCTCAATTTCATCAATTTCATAAGCGTACTCATTGGGCTGTGAACGATAGCCGCTACGCCAATCGTCCATATCAAAATCCGTAGATGCGCTGGGAGAAGGGAGAGTTTGCATGTGTAGGAGGTAGAAAAAGTAAAAAACCGATAGACATTGGCCACTGGCTATATTTGACCACTGGCTATATTTGGACGTCGGCAGCCTGCTTGCACGACTCTGACAAGATCTATAAAGAACTCAAAGCTGGCTCTGGAGACTCTTCTTCGGTCGCCGCATCGGAGCTAGCTAGCGTCTCCAGAGCCGTGTTGTCAGCGTTCGACGCCGCCGAGTCGCTGGGCAGCAAAAACAGCAACGGTAAGGGCAGCAGCGTGGTCAGATTCGTAATAGTTACTAACAGCCATAGATTGTCAAAATCTGCCTCAGTTACATGTAGCCAATGGGTTAGCAGTGCTCCCAACTCATGGGACAGTAACCCTGCCAGGTTCGAAATCGACATCAATAGAGCAAACAGTGTGGCTTCCACACCTTTTGGACATAGCCGGGCTGACAGCACCAGTACCGGCATAAAAGCGATCTGCCCCATCACCGTGAGAATAGCGCTGTCGCCTAAGCTAAACCATTGATCGTCAATCCCTAGGCTGCGGTTAGCATGGGTAACCAAAATCAGTGTGGTCATGCCGCCTAAACAGGCCAGAATGGTGGACCAGGCAAAGATGATTCGAAAGGGCACAGCCTTCAAAAAGCGCTGGAAAATAGCGATACCTATAAGGGCTGCCAGGCTAGTGACCAAACGCACCCGACCCAAAAACTCCGGGGCAAAGCCCAAATCATTGGTCGTAAAAAAGAAAAAAGCTGAATCGGCACTGGGGGTGGACTGCCACAGAAACAAAAATAGGGCCGGCATCCAAATCGCTCGCTGGCTAAACGCTGTCTTTAGCTGTTTAACCTGACTCCAGACCGTTTGAAAGTTCGATTTTGCTTGGACTGGCTCTTCTGCAATCAGCCAAGCTACAACAGAAATAATCAGTGGAAAGAGGGCTGTGACCGCAAAAACAGTGCGAGTACTTGTGTACTCCAGTAGCAATCCACCTAAATATGCCGTTAGCAAACCACCAATAGCCGCCGCGCCCCAGGAAAGCGATTGTAGGGTACCGGCTTCACCCTGGGATTCCTGGCGAGCCCGCTCCACCACCAGAGAATCTACAATGACGTCCGAAACCGCTACCGATAACGAACTCAGTAAGATCATAGCTATGGCTAACCAGGCTGTATGCACCAGGGTTGCTAAGACCAGCCAGGCGGCTGTACCTGTGAAGCCCGATAAAATCAAATAAGGCCGTCTGCGATACCCCAAAATGGGCAACCCGTCCGATAAAAATCCAAAGAGGGGCTTAATGGTCCAGGGTAGGCTAGCCACACCTGTGAGTGCGGCAACTGTTGCAGGGGTAAGACCTAAATCATCCTTAAGAAAAAAGCTAACCGCTAACCGCGCTAATCCCAAGATTCCTTGTACAAAGTAAACCAGTAAAATTGCGGTTAACTCAGTAGTGAGGGGCCGACCTAGTAAGAGACGCTTTTCTAAAAATTGCTTGATACCCTTGGAGTCGGCGGTTGCAGTCATATATGACAAAAACCTTTAAGAAATGTCAACTATCTTAATCATAACGGTTCTAGCGTATTAGCTGCTAATCCTAAAATTTCAGAAAAAAGGGGTCACCTGTGTGACCCTCCAAGCCTGAGCTATTTGAGAAATGCCTGTGCTCAAGACTTATCACGGGTGTCTATTGCATCCAGGCGATACTGTTGAATCGTGGTATCTCGCAGCGAATCACTGCTCTTAGTTCGTAGATTGAGTTCATCTAAGCGCCGTTGCTGAATGCTGGTGTCGATCAGCGAATCACTGTTTTTTGTCCGCTGGTCCAAGTCATCTAAGCGGCGTTGCTGGAGAGTCGTGTCGGTTAAAGAACCGTCACCATAGGACTTGGCTTCAACAGCCGGTGAAACAACAGAAGCAGCTAATAAAAGGGATAAACCAGAAAGTACGAAGCGTTTCATAGTGTGTCCTCCAAACGATACGAAGGTTTAATTCTTTCGTACCGATAACGATGGACAGCACATCTGAAGACCTTCTGATAAAAGCCTGAAAGTATTTGAAGGAAATGCTGATAGTTAGCTGAGAAAAAAGTAGTGTAGGCTACATTTTTCTAGTTGCTTAGTCAGGAATACGCACGGCAACCGCGCTAGCTTTGAAATTATAGATCTTACCCTCTAGTTCGATGGGGGTGCCAATTTTAACTTTGCTATTACCAAAGACGGGGCCATCATCAGTAATTTGAGCGGACCCAGCCAAGGTGATTAGCATGTCGGCTGTATAGCCCAGCTCAGGGCGAGGATCGGGAAATGACGTGACGGACCCATCCGGCTGGGGGACTGCGGTACTGCGGGGCAATGCCTGGACATCCTTGACCGTGACTTCGCCATAGGGTTGGTTGCGAATGATAACGTTGGTAGTGCCTTCTGCCTTTAGATCCATTAAAAACTGTTCAGGATTAAGAACGGTCAATCCGCGGGCCATCACATCTACTTCGATATCCTTGTTGACCGCGCCTACCTGGGCTACTGAACCGGACGTGCCAGGGTAGAAAAATACGGCTACAGCTACCATGAGGATGATCAGCCCGGCTCCAATATCTAACAGACTAATTTTGCCAAATAAGCGTCCCTTAGAATCCAAAATAGCCATGGTTTTGGCACTCCGAATATTTTCCTACTGTTTAAGCGCTGGTGCTGACAAAAGCACGGTCTGGCTCAAACGATAATGTAACAGATGTGCAATATCACCCTATGGAATGGGGAATGCAGTCGTTAGTATTTAATCATGGGCTGGTTAGTTAAGGGGATTGACTTGCCTGAGTGCATAGCTTGAATGCGTTAAACCACAGTCCATTAACTGTCACAGCCCATAGAGAAAGCTATAGGGGCTATCGCTATGGTCAAATCATGGATATGGCTTCAACTATCGTGACCGCATCACTTCAAAATTGACCTTATCCATCTTCGCTTTATTCGCCGTTTTATTACAGTACGCTGACCATGTCTAATACAGTTCTCCGCTGGGGCAATCGCTGGAAACGCCGTCTGGCCTGCGGCACAATGGCTTTCCTAATGACGTTAAGTCTGGGGGCCATGCTTCCTAAGCCGGCCATGGCTGGTTTGCTTGATATTATTTTGCCGACTATTCAGGTATTTCAAATTACCAACATGTCGGATCGGCAGGAAATTAGTCTTGGCAGCCAGGTTAATCAGCAGTTACTCAGTCAATCATTTCGTCTCCATCGTAATGCTGACCTGACTGCCTATGTGGATGAGATTGGTCAGAGTCTGATTCCATACAGCGATCGTCCAGATATTCCCTACGTGTTTCAGGTGGTTGAGGATGATAGTATTAATGCCTTTGCCACCATGGGGGGGTATGTGTACATCACCACTGGCTTATTGGCAGCGGCTGATAACGAAGCGGAAGTGGCTGGAGTGCTGGGCCATGAAGTGGGCCACATTGCTGAGAAACATGCCCTTGACCAGATGCGAGATGTGGCTATTGCCCAAGGTGTGGCCGGAGCTTTTGGCCTCAGTCGAAACCAGATGGTATCCATTGCAGTAGATGTGGCTTTGACGCTGCCTAATAGTCGTAGAGATGAATTGGTAGCTGACGATCATGGCTTTGTCACCATGGGTGAAGCTGGGTACGACCAGACTGGGATGGCCACCCTGATGCAAAAACTAGACAGTGGTAACAGTCCCCCGGCTATTTTTAGCACGCACCCTAATCCTCGAGATCGCGTGGCTCGGCTGCAGGAGATGGACAGTGAATTGGCGCTGCCATCAGCAACTGCCGGTACGGATACGGCTGCCTATAGTGCTCGGGTGGCCTCCCTGCGATAAGCGGAGATTCCCCAAAACATAAGATTGGGATCAAACCAGGTGCTGAGCAACAGAACCTGGTTTCGTTTTGTCTGATATGTCTGTTGATAAAGTTGGTAGAGATATTGACCGTCTCCGCCAGTGAAGAGAACGACTGTTTTAGGGTGTTGCTGTTGCCAGTCTTGGATAAAACTGTGCATGCCGCTTAACAGCACATGAATAACCCCGCTTTGGATAGCGTTGGGAGTATCCTTAGCCCAGTGGGGTGGGGACTCTTCGGGGAGGCTGACAATGGGTAGGGCAGCGGTGTAATCATGCAGCGCTGCGAAGTGCGATCGCAACCCCAACAAAATTGCCCCACCGCTAAAGGCCCCATCAGCTCCAGCCGTAAATGTTAAGGCCGTCCCACCATCAATGACTAGCACGGGCCACCCATACTGATACCCAGCGCCCCATAATGTGATGACTCGATCCAAACCCATGGTGGGATATACCCCTTTGAGGGGAACGTGCTCAATCCATCTGACCGTAGGTATGGAGTCAAGGTATTGAGCCTGGGACGGAACAACTGAAACTGCCCAAATATTTATGGGCTCAGTCGTAGTTAGAAGCTGTGGCGGTGCCTGTTCGGTCCAAATAGAGCGTAAATTTATTGTGGATAGCTGGTTGGGCAAAAGGTGGGGTGTATGCCAAACGTGTTTGAGGTCAGTGTTGTTAAACCAGGCCCAGTGCCAGCGGGTATTGCCGATTACGAGGGCCAGCCAATTGAGCATTCTTGCAAGAAAACCGCAGTAGTGTTGCTAATGCCAACCTATCTTTTTCGCCTATATTAATTAGGGTCTTAAAAATATTCTATTAGTCCATTAAAATAGGAGCCAGTTATTTCTAACTGACTCCTTTTAATTTGGCAAAACTCAAAAACAATCGCTAGTCTGCTGTTAGTTTGGTTGGAAAAGTAAATAGGATTTTTTTGCTAGAGGTTTACGGTTCAAATCTGCTACTTGTCTTATATCGATTGAGATTTGGCTGCTAATTCAAACTTGTTGAAATGGCATAAGCCCTGTTTAGACATATAGCTAAATCTGAAAGAGATTTAGGTTTTGGATGTTAGGAATAAATTGGAGTTCCTAACAGTTATTCAGTTGTTTGTATAGATTTAATGTAGCACTAGGCACACCATTCGATTGCCTCGGTTTACTCAAATTTACAGTCGTTAATGTAAGTCCTTGTTTAATTATCTTTATTCATTGATAAAACCCTGTGAGGACGTTCCATAGAACGTCCTCACAGGGTTTTAGGGCCGGTTTTGGCGTGCGATCGCACCCGCTTGAAATGCTTCACAATATTGCTCATGGCCGCCGGGAAACACAATGTTGAGGGTCAACGGATCGCTGTGATCGCGCGGATCGCCGGGGCCTTGGATAACTTTTGAGATCCCACCATGGGTTTCCACTTGCAGGGCGCGCCGATTTTTGAGTTCGCCACCGCTGCTATCGACATACACCACCAGATTGCCACTCTCCAAAGCTTGGCCAATGTTTTGAATTAGCTGCAGAAAGTTGCGAT
Source organism: Cyanobacteria bacterium P01_B01_bin.77 (assembly GCA_039028535.1). GTDB lineage: Bacteria > Cyanobacteriota > Cyanobacteriia > Phormidesmidales > Phormidesmidaceae > Leptothoe. The sequence goes on along the minus strand of JBCCHX010000027.1, from coordinate 50,154 downwards.
CGCTGCCGCCGCGCTTAAACACTAAACCATTGTCTGTATCAACGGCCTGGCTGGTAACCGTATCCCCGACACCAATGATGCGTGGCATATAGGCTGGGTCAAAGTTCTGTTTCACAAGAGCCAGCATGTCTTCCATTCGTCTGGGGGCCTGTCGAGCATTAAACCCGATACCCAAGGGATGTAACCCTGTTGTCATAAAGTAGTAGCGGTTAAGTAGAGACAGTACACCCGCTTCCTTGATGGCCCCGCGCAGCATGAATTGAAAATCCGTTGTGCCTGATGTAGTGTTATCGGCCCGCCAAATCACTTCGTCACCCTGCTCATCACGACCTAGATTGGGAGCGTAGTGTACAAAAAAGGAAGTCCCTAGGCCTTCGGCTTCAGCTTCTATCAAGAGTCGATCGGTCAACTCCCGCATCTGTGTTTGCAACTGTTGGTAAAGGGCCAGATTATTCAGAGTTTCGTAAAACGTGTTGAGATTAGCGGTGGGAGATGCCACATTGTCTAGTACTGAAGCATTGATGCAATGGATTAAGGTCTCTGACGATAAGCCATGGTCCACAGTGCATAAAAACGCTTCTAATGTCGTTTTGATGCGATCGGGAACTGCTTGCAAAAAAGCAAGTTCTGTATCACTTACTCCTGGATGGGTTAACTGACCGCTGCGGTCTTGCCATTGGACGCCACCTGCGGCTAGTCCTGGTAGATGTAAGTCACCCATTGGCTGCTGCAGTGCCTTGGCTACAATTCCATTGATCCCTCGTTTGCCAATGTGCTCGCCATTGGTCAATACAAAGAAATGGCCATCATAGGCCGCGGCTGCCTCTACGTAGGCTCGGCTGATGGACCGATTGAGGGGATCTTTGACCAAACCCATGCACACGCCATCTAGATCTTGAATCAGCAATAGATTTTCAGTATTGGCAAGCAGATCAGTAAAACCCTGATGATCTAGGGAAAAGGTTTGTTGGTGTAGGGGAGATGCTTGGGTGGAACTAGGGGGTAGCATAGGGACCTCTGTGGGGACCTCTGTTAAGAGAAGTAGCCGTTTTTGTAAGATTACGGTAACACTCGGTACCATAGCTTTTGCAGTAGCGAGTCAGTAATGAGGACTCGACCCATGGCTACACTTTATACATTGCACCCTGAGTCACCTCAGGCGTTCAAGATTGAAAAAATTCGCAAGCAGTTGCAAAGTGGCGCGATTATGCTTTACGCCACTGATACGGTGTATGCTATCGGCTGCGATTTGCAATCCAAAAGTGCGATTAAGCGAGTACGGCAGCTAAAAAAGCTATCGAACGATAAGCCTCTGACGTTTCTGTGTTCGTCACTGTCCAATATTGCTGAGTATGCCTATGTGAGCGATCCGGCCTATCGGACGATGCGCCATCTGATTCCAGGGCCGTACACTTTTATTCTGCCTGCTACCAAACTAGTGCCCAAGCTAGTGATGAATCCAAAGCGTAAGACCACAGGGATTCGAGTGCCAGATAGTCCAGTTTGTCAGACACTGTTAAAAAGTCTGGGGAATCCGATTATTTCCACATCGGCCCATGTGGGAGATATGGATGAAACCTATTTTTCCCGCTATGAGCTGTTTGATGCGTTAGAGAAGCAGGTAGATGTCATCATCGATAGTGAAGCTGAGCCCAGCTATTTAGCATCAACTATTTTGGATATGACGGAGGATGAGCCCACGATTCTGCGTAAAGGGCTAGGCTTTGACGCTGTTGAGCAATTTTCGAGTATGGCAATGGAGTGGTAAGCAATAGTGTTCACAATCGATGGAGAAGAGCGGTTGGCTAAAAAAAAGACTGCCGGTGTGCACCGCGCAGTCTAATCATTGGCTTTCAGAATCAAAGAGACTGATTTTACTATCAGCTACCTTCTGTCTCGAGGAAGATTGCTGAGGTGCTCGTTGTGCACATTTCTAGAATAGTCAGGAATACTAACCATTAGATAAATCAGGGATGAAGAAATCCGTATTCGGTGTGATCTGTGTATGAAACTCTTTGGGAGGAGAGTTATTACTGTCGCCGATTACGGAGAATGCCAGGTGGAAGATTGCTGCTCGTCTCGGTGTTGTATTGAATTGAGAGGCTGAATTGTAATCAGCCCTAAAGTCTTTTCTAGAGGGTAGTTTTAGGACTATTGGAGATTTTTGTTTGGAGTAACTTGGTTACCCTGTTAACTTGTTTTTGGGCATGAATATCAGCATAAAGACTTAGAGCTTGTTGCCAGTGCTGATGGGCGCTCTTGATATGATTTAAGCTCCTGTGGCTATGGCCTAGCTCCACATAGGCGTTGGCTAAATCACACTTGGCGCCAATGCTATCGAATAGATTAATTGCTTGGGTGTGATAGTCCAAGGCTATGTCTATCTGTTGCCGACAGCGAGCAATAATGGCTAGCCCAGTGAGGGCTTTGGCTTTGACCTGGAGGTAATGACCGGCTTCAGCAAAGTTGAGAGCCTGTTGGTATAGTTCTTCTGCTTGTTCTGTCTGGCCCAGCTGACCATAAGTTTGACCCAAGAGTTGGATAAAATAAGCCAGTCTACCTGATGTATGGTTCTTATGGATAAACGTGCATAGACAATCGCTAGCCAACTGCTGGGCTGGTTCAGTCTGACCCTGGCATGCATATGTGAGGGCAAGCGCGACGGCGGCTTTGTCTGCCCAGGCCTGGTGAGCCGTATTCTGCCCTAGTGTCATGACCCTATGAAATCTGGTTTCAGCTTGCTCCAGCTCCCATAGATCCATGGCGTATAGCCCCAAACTCAAGCGTGAGTCGATGTTTAACATCTGAAGATAATAATTGTTCAGAGGATCGCTACGGTCTAGGGTCGTCAGTAGCTGTTGGGTGGTTGCGATCGCACTTTGCTGACACTCAATTGCCTGATTAATTTCCCCAGTAATCCAATAGATATCTCCAAGAATGTTACGTAGTTCACCGACTTGGCACCAAGGTTTAGGCTCTGATTCCAAATGGAATAGTACCTCAACAATCAATGTGCTAACGGGGTGTAATAACCCCATGCGATAAAGGCTACTGGCAAGGGGTAAAAACTGTTGCCATTGATTGTGACGACTCTTGAGGAGTACTTTAGCAGCTGCCTGATAATTGTCGATAGCGATATAGTGGTAATAGGCCTCTAATGCTTGCTGTCCATCAATCAAAGCGCTTAAGTGTTGTACACTCTGGGTCCAATAGGTTGCCGCTACTTGATTAGCTTCGTACCAAAGTCCATGGTTCTGTCGTAGCCGTTCAATGGCAACAGCTCGAATGACTGGATGTAGCCAATACTGGCCATTTCCCAACTCAATCAGAGAACGGTTGCGTAACGATGCGATCGCTCTTTGGGCGTCGACCTGATGGCATTGTGCCATGACAGCAGATAATGAGAGTCTGGCGATGGTCTGATAGCGATAACAGCTCAGACGACAAAGCAGCTGATAGGCGATAGGGTCAAGGGCCTGGAGTCGATCAATTTGACTAATGACTAAGTTTTTAAGGTCTACCTCAGCCAAGGGATTTGCGCCATAGGTCTGCCAGTAAGCGGTTAGATCCCCATTAAAATCTGTTTGAACAGTGCTACATAAAATTTCCATGGCCTTGGCATTGCCACCATAGACCTGATGTAACCCTTGCAAGATCTCATGGGAACCTGGTAAACAAAGCTGATGATAGACAAAACACTGGTGCCAATCTGTAAGGGTGAGTCGCGGTAACCGGTAATGGTGGGCTTTAATCCCTGGTTCGCAAAGACGATCGCGGCTAGTGATTAATGTTATTGCATTGATCGAAAAGTCAGACAACAGCTTTAAGAGTTCTATATAACAGCGAGCTTCAATCACGAACTGACCATTGCCATCAAGGGCGGGCTCAAGATTATCAATGAGAATGCCTACACGCTTTTGTTTCAAATGTCGTCGTAAACGGCTGAGGCTAAGACTCAAGTCCTGGCCAGGTTCATCATTGAAATCCTGACGTAACCATTCATCGAGAATGTGCTCCACTGCGGTCAGGTTGGAGCTCTCTTGGGCAACTCGCCACTCTAACACCACATCGAAGGCTACCTGACGTAGATAATGCTGGGCGAGGGTCGTTTTCCCAAGCCCTCCTTCACCTTGAATCACAATGATTTTATGTCCCTGGGTGCTGAGGGTACTGAGCCTATCAATGGCTGTATCGCGCCCAATAAAATGAGGGTCGATGCCTTGGAGGCCAGAGGCTTGGGCTGTCTGCTCGCCCAGTGTTTGTTCAAGCGGTGTCTGCTTATTCGACGATGGCATTGGCTGATCTGGGGTAGCCCGAGGCCATGCTTCCTCTGCGACGTGGACCATCTTGCGCTTAGCTCGCTTGAGCCAGTACACCAACCGTGATCGGTAGTTGCCTTTGGTGATACGCTCCCCTAAAACATCAGATAGCAGTCGCCATAGTTGGGATGCGACATCCTTGACGTGCCCTTCACTGTAGCCAGCGATGGTTGCGATCGCACGGTAGGTTTTGCCGCCCCAGACCTGCTGCAAAATGCAACATTGCAGATCGCTGAGGTGCTGCCCGGTTTTCTCATAGAGCAGCGTATCGGTAAATTCAATTGCAGTATCCACACCCATCGGCCATGGTCAATGGTTTTCTCACTGACAGACTACCGTTATGGTTGGGGGCATTACGCATCAGATATCCCGACTTTTTCAGACCTTTAAATTCGGACACTTCCCTACAATCTCAGACAAAGAACCCGATAGGGTATAAACGTGCATCTATCCATCGCTTTTCCTATCAGAGCTTTAAGTCGCTGCGGCCTATCCCCTGACTTTTGGGGCAAAAGGGTAAACTGGTTTGACCTGTCCCTAAATCAAACGATATTGATGTGCGTTCCACAATTAGCTTACTGCGAATTATGAGGACGTCTGAAATTTTAAGGATTTAGGGCATCCTGGGGGCAGTCTACACCTCTTCTTTTAGAGGGATTTCTGTAAGGGAGGATGACAAGAACCGGATCGGCTTCTACGAGCCAATATTTTAATTTTTTGATGAATTGGACTATATCAGCTGCGTAACAGCGCAAATGGGTCTATTCACGTTTAATGCATATTTGGAGCAATACGCATCTGCAATTATGACGAGCCAACCTCTGAAAATTCTACCGTCTGACCTCGATCCCCGTGGTCTTCCCAACCATGTTGCTGTGATTATGGATGGCAATGGCCGCTGGGCTCAGAGCCAAGGTCTACCGAGAATCGAAGGCCATCGTCGAGGGGCCAACGTGCTCAAGGATTTACTACGCTGCTGTAAGGATTGGGGGATCGGTACGCTGAGTGTCTATGCTTTTTCCACTGAAAACTGGCGGCGTCCCCATGAGGAAGTGGATTTTCTGATGGTGCTATTTGAGCGCCTCCTACGTAAAGAACTGGCAGAAATGCATCGCGAAGGGGTGCGTATTCGTTTTATTGGTGATTTATCTGGTTTACACCCTTCCTTGCGCCGTGAAATGGAGCGCTCCATGGAGCAAACCCAGCATAATGACTCAGTGGAATTTAATGTTGCTATTAACTACGGCAGTCGCCATGAAATTACCCAAGCCTGTCGTGCCGTGGCGGAGCGAGTCGAGCGAGGTGAATTATCGGCTGACGCCATTACCGAAGAGCTGCTAGAACGCCATCTTTATACGGCTGGCAGCAGCGATCCCGATTTGCTCATTCGTACGAGTGGTGAGCAACGGTTGAGTAACTTTTTGCTTTGGCAAATGGCCTACGCTGAAATGTACTTTACACATGTGTTCTGGCCCCAGTTTGACCGCCATCAGTTCCATCAAGCTCTGCTGGCCTTCCAACATCGCGATCGCAGATTTGGTGCATTATCTGAACCGGTGAAAGCGCAGGTACTGACCGCTTAGTTTTGACACAGGTTTCTCAGCCCTCATGCTCTGACTCTTGGACAGCGGCAAAGACGGCTGAATAGTCTTGGTCTGCTAGCCCCTGCTGGACGGCCTGGTGGACCATTTGGGCAACACTGGCGGCAACGTCGGCGTTGAATGTTTCAGCTGATCGTACAAATAAGTTCATATCCTTGAGCAGATGTTTGGTAGGGAAATTGGGATTGGTGAAGTTGCGATCGCACATCCGTCCCAGTTTCTTATCAAATGTCGGGGCATAGAGGGCACTTTGACGCACAATGGTCATAAATTTCTCAATATCGATGGCTTCTTGCTGCACCAAGCCGAGGCTCATAGCAAAGGCTGTTGTCAGACTGCCAATTAGCTGATTCATGGCTAGTTTGACACCACTGCCAGCCCCGACCGGTCCTATGAGCTGAGGCTCAGGGCCAAAACATTTCAGCACAGGTCGCCACTGGTGAAATTGCTCTGGTGTTGCTCCCACCATCATAATCAACGTGCCTGCTTTTGCTTCAGGAATGCTGCCCAGGACAGGAGCTTCCAGGTAATCTCCTCCTGCTGCCTTGACGGCCTGAGCGATAGTTTTGCTTTCTTGGGGGGCGATGGTGCCCATCTGCAAAACAGCACGACCCGTTAGCTGTGCCGTTGCCTCTGGGCTGAGCAGCGTGGCGTGAATAGCACTAGCGTCGGTCAGCATAAGGACAATCAGCTGTGAGGCTTTGATGGTGGCACTGGGGGTCTCGGCTGCTTGAATGCCATCTTTTAACAGCGGCTCGAGTTTGTCAGGGCTGCGATTCCATCCGTACACCTGATGCCCAGCTGCTTGTAGTCGCAGGGCCATGGGGGCACCCATGAGACCTGTGCCTAAAAAACCAATGTTCACCGTACTATCCTCTCCGTCTGTATATTGGAATCTGAATGTCGAAATTCGGCCTGGGACGTCTAGCTGCCTTCCTTAGTAACAACTGATTGCCCACAGGTGGATGTTAGCTTTCCTGGGATACTGTTCGAGACCTTGTAAAGCTAAGAAACAGTTGCTCACGTAGTCTGGTCAGAGTGTGATCCGCACTGGACACTTGGGCACCTATAAAGGGCTAAACCGTCCTCTTATAATCAGCGATCGCAAATAAAAAGTTATATGTTTAACGTCTACCGTTTTCGCCCATTAAGTTCGCAGCTCCGTCGTTTTTTATCCTTGAGTGCTCTAGCCTGTCTTGTCCTGGCTAGCTGTGCTCCTCGGGAAGATTGTGCGTTTCTCAACGATGCTCTATTGGAAGGGAACTTACGTCTTCAAGAGGTCAATGAAGGTAATCTTGGAGGCTCTGGCTACAATCAGGCCATTGAACGTCAGGTGGGCCGTATTTATTTCGATGTCTCCCAGGTACTGGACAGTTTGCCAATCTCAAATCAGCGGTTGCAGACGATTCAATTCCAGCTGGTTGAAGTTTATCAGCAAGCCTCTGACTACCGATATCAGGCAGCAGATCTGCTATCGGACGTCTCTGATAATCCCAATACTCAAGTTAAAGCTGATATTCGCCAGCTTCATCTAGACTCGGAAGAAAATATCGGCACAATTACCGAATCCCTACGCAAACAGTGCCCGCTCCGGTAGCAGAATGAGCACTGTATCGCTCTCATGAACTAGATTAGGCGGCTTTTGCGTCTAACAGTTGAATGTTGGAGAATACGAATTCCATATCACCCTCGTCGGCAGATGCGATCGCACGTCGGTTCAAGATAAAGTAACCACCCACCTGCTCATACTCATCCGTAAAGTTACTTGGTCCCTGCTTTTGTTCACCTGTTTTTGGATCGTGGTACACAGAATCATAGGTGTGAGACAAATAACCAGCTCCTGTATCGTGTGTGCTAAAGGTGTTGATCGTCACCACAACACCATGGATATGACGATGCACGAGGACAACTTCATCATTGAAAACCTTGTACTTATCACCGGTAGATTTACCTTCCACCAGGATTTCTACGGCACCCCGCTCGTCGGTTTCGCCTAGGGCAAAAGCATTTTTTGCATGGGTCACTTCAAACTCGCGGCGAACTCGGTGAATGGCCACTTCCCATAGCTGCCCTTTGATTAGCTTTAGCGCAGCTTCATCTTCAATCCCAAAAACTTCAGCAGATAGATCGGGGTTCACCCGCGCTGTACACCCATAGGTCTGCTCACCCTGTTTAAACTCCACATCTGTGGTATAGCCAGGGAAGTTACTATCCCAGGTGTAGCGATTTTCATAAGCGGCACGCATGATATCACGTGCAGAGAGCTGTACGGCTGTCATAGATATTTTATTGAATACACTATCCCTTACTTTAGTCAGTTTTTTAACCGTTGAGCAGAGGGATATAACCACAGTTAAAAATGTATTCGTTACTCAGACGCGGGCCCCCACAGTTCAGCTAATCGCTGGTCGCGACCGCAGCCAAACCGATATAGCCGGTAGCGAGCTGGGTGGGTTTGGTAATAGTTTTGATGATAATCTTCTGCCGGATAAAATTCTGTGGCTGGCAGGACTTCAGTTGTCATTGGCTGGCCTAGCATCTCACCGACAGACTGTTTAGACGATTCGGCCAGCCGTTGCTGAGTGTCGTCATCGTAAAAAATAATGGAACGGTACTGGCTCCCCTTATCGCAGAACTGCCCACGTGCATCTAGAGGGTCCACATTACGCCAAAAGGTATCTAACAGGGTTTCATAGCTGACATGGTCGGTGTCGTATTCCACTTGGACCACCTCTGCATGTCCTGTAGTCCCTGACGATACCTGACGATAGCTAGGAAATTCCACCGTACCTCCCATATAGCCTGAGGTGGTGTTGGTCACTCCCGGTAGCTCATCAAAGGGATGCTCCATACACCAGAAGCACCCCCCTGCGAATGTTGCCTGGGCAGGTTCTGCTAAAGCTGTGGCTGTTCCTAGAAAGGATAGGGCCAGGGTGAGCAGGACGCCCATAAGAAATTTTTGCCGTAGCTGCCACTCTAGGGGCAGTTTTTTGAAAACATTAGCGATAGAAAACACAATGGTCACTTTTTTGAAATCCTTATATCCAAGGAATTACAAAGGCCCCTAGCATAAAAGACAAGGCAGCTAGTAGCCAATAGTCAATGTACTGCTTGATTATAGGGCTGATTCTATGGCCCATTATTGATAGCTCCTATCTCTATGGCTCGCCGACCTCGATTGTCGCAGGTTGTTGAAGCCCTGCAAATACAGATTTTAAGAGGTCTACTCATTTTCCTTAAACTTCAGTGGAATATGAGATTCATCCGGCAACGATGCCGAGCTTGTTATGATAGCGCCAGGTGTCATTAGATTAGCTAACTGGGCGATCGATATTTGGCTGAGAGCAGATTGAGGGTGTCTATGATTGAAGTCTAAAATTTGGGATGTAATCGCTAAACGCTCAACCCCTGTTTTCCCCCAACGGTTTGGTAATAAGGCATTCAGCGGCATGAGTTGAGTCGGTAACTGTGCCGTAGTGTCAGAAGGGGAGGTTACAGGGCCTGTAGTTTTAGAGATTGGCTGCACCCGCCAGGGGATAGTCAGCTGATGGCGTACTAACGATACCGTCATGCCTGCCATGACTGCCAAGGGTAACAACACTGCAATACCTCGAGTTTTCCATCGCTGATATATGGCAGTGTTCTGACTCACTGTCACATACCTTTGCGCTAAGGTGGAGAGGTCTTGTCTGTATGTATTCAAAAACAGCTCAATATCTTTTAAGTACTGTTGTCCTAGTAAATAATCGGAGCATTTAAGCTCACCACGGTGGTGCCATATCCACGCCCTCTCTTCAAGTTCTCTCCGCTGGCGCAGGATGGCACGGTTAGGGTGTTGTAACCATTGACGTAGTAAAGGCCAATCCAATATTAGTGATTTATGAGCAAGGTCAATGGTTGCCTCTGATGCCCGTGACTCTCCCGCTGTTTGTATTTTTTGGGATACGATCAGTCGGGCGGCAGTTAATTTCTGTAGTACGTGTTCAATTAATTCTGTTGAAAATTTTTGATTAACTAATTCACGTTGACGAACCTGACGACACTGGTCAAGACGCCCTTCTCCGAAATCACATAGAGCAAGAAATATTCGCTGTGCAGCAGATTGTTCATTAGAGGATAATGACTGATAAAAATCCGTTGCTCGGTGGATGAGCAGCTTAGAGAGGCGGCCTAACTTTATATAGCTTTCTAAAGATAGACAAGGCCCCCCTTTGCTGTAGGACGTAGGCGTACGATTCCGCCATAGTTCATACAAAGTCATTTGTAGCAGTGCTAATTCACCTGGAGCACCGGTTAAATCCAGGGTGAGATTGTGAACCAGGTAGGGGTCGATCTTGAAGCCTACTTTTTCTGCAGGTTTTTCAATCACATCCCGAATGTTTTGATAATTCATTGGAGGTATTATGAATCGATTTTCATCGACGAGTGAGAATAGCTCACCATGGGACATCAATCCATCCATGGCGTTTGTGCGTATGCCAATGATCACGCCGAGGGCAATAGATGGATTACATAATGCTGTCATCAAAACATGAATGATCTGTTTGCGTTCTTTCTGAATGAGAGGATCGGTGGTGGGGGTAAGCAACGCTTCAAACTGATCGATAATGAGCCAAAATTTGGTTGTAGCAGGCTGTTGCATCAGTGCTGCGGTGACTAGGTTGACCAAACTGTTGGACTCGTGGCGGAGGAGTTCTTCGGCCTGTAATAGCTCATTAGCGACTGTTATCTCCTGATGAGCAATAGTAAAGGCAGCTGCCAGATCTTTTAAGGGTTGTGCGCCTAGTTGGACATATCGAACTAGCCAGTTCTCACTCCCTGGAATATCATCACCAGTAGCCATACGAGGAATCAGACCTGCCCTTAGAAGCGATGTCTTGCCGCTGCCGGAAGCACCGACTAAAGTGCATATAGTTCTCTCCTGTAGTGTTTGGAGTAAGTCTTGAAGCAGAGTCTCTCGACCAAAATAATAATCAGCATGCTTTTCTTCAAAGGGTTGAAGACCACGGTAGGGGCAAAAATTAAAACTGTAATGTTTTAGACGAGAGATAATTGATATACTTTCTTTCTGAGCAACATGGCGTTCTGACTGATGGGTAATAACAATTTCACTACCCCCTTGTTCAAAGAGCGGTTGTTGGAGCTCTTGGCTCAACTGATTAGTGATTGAAGCCACTAAGTCGGTGCTAGTTACCCTGCCTTGAGGGGCCTGTTGAGGAAGTAATCCTGACAATATTGCTTGGGTCAGCACGCTGTGATCACTTTCGAGAGATTCATAGGCTTCCTCATATTCGCGGGAAGCAGCAATAAATAAATAGCTTTGGCCATCACATCCCTGCCATGACTCATCTTTTAAGGATAGAAATTCACCACTGTGACAGCAGTCTAAAATAATAATAATTTGACGTACAGGGCTATGTCTAATCAGGCGGCGTAACCAAGACAATGAGAGCCCACTATTAGCAGTATCTGGCCGAGTATCACTCGCTGCTAAGTATCCTTCTCGAATCCCCATTTCTCGTTGCAGACCATGGCCTGAAAAGTAGAAGAAGACAGCCTCAGGGATATGATCTCCTTTAGGTACTAAGAGATGTACTAAACTATGTTCAAGCTGCTGCATAGAGACCCTCGTTTGTTGCCCTATCTGGGGGCGGTGATCGGTTATCATCTCAGGTAACCGTCGTACGCGAAAGTTGCCATAGGTTTCGAGTAAAGCGGCGATACCTTCAGCATCTTTGGCGGCAGCCGTTAGTCTTGGTAAGTCCTGGTATTGATTAATTCCAACAATAAGGGCATCCCGTGACATAGTTGATAAATCCTAATTGGCATGGAGAAAGCACTATGATTTCTCTTTGATACAGAGTTTTGAGCGCTTAGAAGACTTTAGGCTTCAATGGGTTTAAATATTTTCGCAAGTGATGTGAGATACCTTGCAGGTCGAGCTACTGAGTAGTTTCTCTGTAGCTAGGTTGTACTTAGGTCTAGGCACCAAAAAACGATGAGTTCTTCCTAGAAGAAGAATTTATATCTCTTGATTTAAGACTGTTGTTATATTCAACATATAGAGTTTTTTGTGAATGGGCTAGGGGGGCGAAACCATCGTTTGTCCTGCATCAAAGGGATTTAATATATTGATTTTTATGAGTTGTCGATGAAATCTCGTAAGAATTACATCAAGCTATCAATCATAGTTAATCTATTAACCACAGAGGCTGTGACTTTACGGAAAATATCAACTATTTTTGTTGCAAGAGTTCGGTGCTTTCAGGGTTGAATTTATTTGTAAGTATTTGATGAGAACATCATATTTATTTTTATTGATAAATATCAGCCAATTGGCTGATATTTATGTCTTAAAAAATTAGTGAAACTACGGAGGTATCCGTTCAAATACTTCAGTGATGACCGATGTAGACGATCGATGAATGTGTTTTGCACTGAGAGGTTAGGTTAAACTTTGAATTGAGTACTGTGCGTAGATGAGTGTAATTGAGATATTATTATTATCCGCTGTCCTTATAAATCTGTAGATTTTGTGATGAGTAGCTACAGACTCTCTGGGGAAAAATACTGGAAAAAGCCTATGGAACATTTGTAGGGGCTACGGCGGCAAGCAGTTTTTATACTTAGAGATCAAGTGTGTTCGCTGTTTTTGCGAGTATTGATTTCAAGGAGTGAAAAAAGAAAAATGTTTCCCATTGTCTTCCTGTGGATCACTAACTCTATGAAGTTATTTTTAGTAGCGTATTTCACAGATTGATTGATTCATTAAATCTGTAGCAGTTTTGTTTCTTGATCATGGGTCAGTAATCTAGCAGAATTTCCAGGCCTGAGGAACAAACCGACGCGCCGGAATTTCTAAAGATATAACTTTATTGATAATGAGGGCTCTTGATGTATAGAGGGAGATAAAAATAGCGAAGATTTTTTTCTTGCTGGGTAAATAGCGTTGTCTTTACTGCAATGCTTGATCCGCATCAATAACACATTTATTTAGGTCAAAGATATATGTCACAAGAAATGCTGGAGGCTGCTGTCAGTGCAGTTAGAATTGGACAGTTTGAAGAAGGTATTAATGTATTGGAGTACATTGCGTCTGAAGTACGTCCACCGGATAAGCTATATTACTCGGCCAACATTTGGTTGGTAAGAGCCTATAAAGAGAATGGCCAGCTACCCGCTGCAATTAGACTATGCCGTCAGCTAGCGACGAGTTCCCACCCTAAGGTGCAAGTTTGGGCTCGGCAAGCACTTCCGATTTTACGGCAGCCGGCCAATGGTAATGGGCGCTTAGGGGCGTTCTAGCGGTGTGAATATGTTGAGTCTACCGGTATCTATATTGTGGGGCTGTCCATGGTTATCGGGCTAAACCAAGGTTTAAGGGGGTAAACTGGGCTAACGTCTTTATTAGGGATGGAGCCAAGGACTGTCATGTATTTGTTGTCGGTTACCCTCACTAACTTTAAGACTCATCGCGATCGCAATTTTGAGTTTCAGCTGGGTACCAATGCTATTTGTGGGGTTAACGGCGCTGGTAAGACCAGTATTTTAGAGGCGATTGCCTGGACGTTATTTAACCACCGTGGCAGCTATAAGCAAGAAGATTTGATCCGGAATGGTAGTGGTAGCGCTCAGGCTAGGGTTGCTTTTGTTTCTAGCTACGATAGTCGTACCTATGAGGTAGAGCGCTGTACTAGCCGGGGGTACACCATTTTTGATCCTCAGCTGGGGGAGCGTCTGCCCTATAGTCGCATCAAGGATGAGGTAGAACCTTGGCTGGTGCAGCATTTAGGAGTGCCCATTGGCACTGATTTAGGACAGCTGTTTGCCAATACCATTGGAGTGCCCCAGGGCACCTTTACCGCTGACTTTTTATTGAGTCCCGAAAAGCGTAAGCCTATTTTTGATCGGGTTCTAAAAGTAGAAGAATACCGACGAGTCCATAAAGATTCCAATAGCCTCCGTCGCCATGCAGAAGCTCAGATCGATCTCCTCAAGACTCAGCTGCAGCATTATGAGGAGCAGCTCCAGTCTTGGGAGGACTTGGAGACCAGGCAGGCGAGTATTACCCAGGAGATTATTGCTGGTGAACAAAAGCTAGCTAGCCTGCAACAGACTTTAAAAGAGCTACAGGTGGCTAAGATGTCCCTGGCTGATCAAGCGCAAAAAGTACAAATATTACAGCAGCAACAACAACAGCTTGGCCTGCAGTTAGAGGCTAAACGTCAGACTCAGAAAGTGATGGAACAGGCACGGTTGCGATCTCAACAGGCAACAGAACTCTGTCAGGCCCATGAGGCTGACCATTGCAGCTATCTCAACGTTGAAAACACTCTAAAAACACTGACGCAGCAAAATAAACAGCGTCAACAGCTATTACAACAGCAGCAGACCCAGCAGCGTAGCCTGGATCAGCAAGCAAGCACCCTAGCCCGTCTTCAAGTACAGCTAGAGCAGCGTAATCGTCTGCAAAAACAGATTACGGAGTTAGTAGCTCCATGTCAGCAGCAAGAACAGTTGGATGCTGAATTGCGTGACCTGATGCAGCAGCAACAGGCTCTGACTAAGCTGCAGATGCGCCGTCAGAGCTGGCAAGATAGTCTGGCTCGACTACAGCGTGACCTTAAACAAGGGGAGGATGACTTAAACGCCCTGGAGGCTTTGCAAAGTAGTGTCGAAATGATTCCCACCCTGGAACAACAGCAGCAGCGTTGGCAGCAACAGCTCAGCCGTGTTGAAGCTGCACAACAGTTTGAGGCAGAGCTACAGCAGCTAGTGGCCAAACATCGTGCCCAATCAACCGACTATGCTCAACAAGCATCAGCGGCCCTTGATGCGTTGGGAAGTTTGCAGGACAGTTTGCCATTGTTGTCCAGTGATGTCATCGCTCAATTAAAAGCTGCGATCGCAACTGGACAAACCCTCAGTCAATCCACATTGTCATCATTAGAAAGCATTCTGGGAGACCTTTTAGAACAGGTTGATACCAAACAGCTCAAACGCAATTTGAGAACAGTTCAGGGAAAGTTAACTACAGCCTATGGTCATCAGGCACAGCTCAGCAACCGGCATCAGCTCCAGCAAAGGCAAACTGAGCTTAGCACTCAGCAGCATCAGCTCCAGAACGATATTATTCAGCTGGACCAACAGCTGACCCAGGCTGACTCTTTGGAGCAGCGTTTGAGTGGGTTAGAGAAGACCATAGCGGCTTTAGGCGATCCTAAAAGTCGTTGCCATGTTCTTCAAGAACAGCTGCAGGCTATGGCCCATGTTGAGACCGATTACGAACGTCTGCAAGTTCAGCGTCAAACGTTAGAAGATACCTTGGGCGCATTAAAGGAACAGATTGCGACTTTTATCGACCTAGATGCAGAAATTTCACAGCAGCAGCAGCTACGGCAGGAGAAGCAGGCAGGCTATCTGATCTATATTCAAAATGAAAAAGATGCTCAGCAATTAGAACCACTCACCATGGAGCTGACTGCTGCAGCTCAGGTGATTGCAGAGCTAACTCAGCAGCAAGATAGCCTCGTTGCCGACTACAGCCAGCTAGCTGTCAATTTTGATCCGGATGCATTACCGACACTAGAGCAGCGCTATGCAGAGGTGAAGTCTCAGTGCGATCTCATTACCGGTAGTCTGCCTCAACAGCGTAAACTTCAGTCTGAACTCACCAGCCAGCTGGATTTACTAGGACAAGTCGCCAAAAAACGAGAGCAGGCTCAGACTGATCTCAAACAAAAAGAACGGGTCAAACGCTTTATCAACTTTGCCCGTAAAGCCTATAAAGAAGCCGGTCCCCGCATCACCGAGCGTTATGTGCAGGGCATCTCACAAGAGGCAGATCGCCTATTGCGGGAGCTATTAAATCGTCCAAACGTAGCGCTAGAGTGGACTCGCGACTATGAAATTATTGTGCAAGAAGGGGGTAACAGGCGGCGCTTCATTAATCTTTCGGGGGGAGAGCAAATGTGTGCTGCTCTGGCTGTGCGCTTGGCTCTGCTCAAAGTACTGGCTGATATTGACATCGCCTTCTTTGATGAGCCCACCACCAACATGGACCGCCCTCGACGGGAAAGCCTTGCTGAAGCCATCGGCCACCTCAAGGCTTTCAAACAACTATTTGTAATCAGTCATGACGATACCTTTGAGAAGGTAACGGAGAACGTCATTGTGGTGGAGCGCGACGAGTAGCGAAAAGACGCTTAGCCTTGGACGATGCGCTGCGGTTAACGTTGCGACCAATCACAGCTTACTAGTTTGGGAGTCAAACAAAGTAGTAGAGCACCGAGTGCTCCCATGGGAGGCGTTGTTTAATCTTCTAGAGCATAGGCCTGAGAACCGATCAGCACAGCAGCAATCCAGCCTACAATCACGGATCCTAATACAATAGCCATTTTAAATTCCTCTTTAAGCGATTGATTAATTTGCTGTCCAAAGCAATAGACAGCCGGTTTATAAGTGCAAGGGCTTTCCCCTAATGACCTCACACTAACTAACATTGTTAAGAAATGTCAACCGCGACTGCCGCTAAAAAAGTGTGGTGATCAACATCTGTATTTTGGCTGAAGAGGATGGGTTTAATCCTGGGGGATTATATGGTGCTTGATCAGGTCGAATAATGCCCGCATGCCCATAGCGTCTCCACCTTCGGGCCGCCCTGGTAAGCTCCGCAAGTTATAGGCCATGAAGTCTACATGGATCCAATGAGTATTGGGCTGGATAAATTCCTGTAGAAATAATGCTGCTGTGATGGCACCTCCATAGGAGCCGCCAGCGATATTGTTGATATCGGCCACAGGGCTATCAAGCATGGAACGATAAGCATCATGCAGTGGCAGATTCCAGAGAGGATCGTCCCAGGTGGTACCGGCTTTGATTAGTGCTGCTGTAGTGGCGTTATGATTACAGAAAAAAGCGGGTAGCTCTGTGCCCAGAGCTACGCGGGCTGCTCCAGTAAGGGTGGAACAGTCAATTAATAGGTTAGGCTCCTCACTGCTAGCTTCCCACAGAGCATCGGCTAGGACTAAGCGGCCTTCGGCGTCGGTGTT
Organism: Cyanobacteria bacterium P01_B01_bin.77; assembly: GCA_039028535.1. Lineage (GTDB taxonomy): Bacteria > Cyanobacteriota > Cyanobacteriia > Phormidesmidales > Phormidesmidaceae > Leptothoe. The sequence continues at coordinate 33,183 of JBCCHX010000027.1, read as the reverse complement.
ACCGATTTCGACTGTGGTGCCCTTGCGGGAGGTCAAAATATCCAACGGTCGTAGAGCATTACCGGCAATGCTATTTTCAACGGCGGCTATGAGCACCCTCAGATGTAATGGCAGATCCATGGCCATGATCATTTGAGCTAGGCCTAATACCTGGGCTGCACCGCCCATGTCTTTTTTCATGAGACGCATACCGGCAGCTGATTTGATGTCGAGGCCGCCGCTATCAAAGCAAACACCTTTACCAACCAGGGTGACCTGGGGGGCGTCTGTACTACCCCAGTGGATGTCTATGAGTCGGGGGGCGCGAGTGCTGGCTTTGCCTACGGCGTAGATCATCGGGTAGTTTTCGATGACTAAATCGCCGCCAGCGATGACTTTGATTGTGGCGTCATAGCGCTCGGCTAAACTACGGCTTGTTTCTTCAAGCTGTTCGGGACCCATGTTATTGGCGGGGGTGGTGACGAGATCCCGGACCAGATAGGTGGCTTCGGTAGCTGCTGTAACGTAGTCTAAATCTACGCCGTCAGGAGGTTGTAGGGTAGCCAGGAGACCGGCTTTGTTTAACTTATAGCGATCAAAACTGTAGCTGCCTAACTGCCAGCCGAGATAGAGTTTGGTAGCTTCGCGGTTGGAAAAGTTATCAGCTAGGGTATAGCTGCCTGCTGGTAGGAGTTTGGGGAGATCCGCCAGCGTCCATGTTTCTAGTTTTTTGGGCTGACCTACTAAGACCTTGGCGATTTTGCCTGTGACATCAGGCACTAGGCAAACAGTACCTGCTTTGCCTGAGAATCCGGATGTTTGGCACCAGTTGCTGCTATCAGGATGCTCAGTCTGAAGCTGCTCTGCGTTGACTAGGTAAATTGCGATCGCATCTGCCAAGGGGTAACCTCCACGTGTTCGAAGACACTCGCTCAAACGAGTTTAGTGTGCACTATAAACTGTCAACAACTGTGTAGTAGCTGACGTTATTTCGAGATTTACACCTTAAAATCATCCACCTTTACGGACGCTCAAATAAAGCTTGGTTTTTTTCCACAGACCTGCGTGCAAAGCAGCCTTCTAGGTGATCGTTGACCAGCCCCATCGCCTGCATAAAGGCATAGGCTGTTTTCGGCCCCACAAAGGACCAGCCGCGCTTCTTTAAGTCCTTACTCAAGGCCGTAGACTCAGCCGTTTTACTTAGCTGAGATAGGGTGGCATAGTTGCACGGATGCGACCGAGCAGCGGGCTCATATCGCCAAAAGTAGGCGGCCAGTGACCCACACTCATCGACCAAGTCACAGGCACGCTGAGCATTATTAATAGTGGATTCGATTTTACGGCGATGGCGAACAATGCCAGCATTTTGCAGCAGGCGCTCAACATCGTTTGCGGTATAGCGGGCAACTGATTCAAACTGAAAGTAATCAAAAGCAGCTCGAAAATTGTCCCGTTTGCGTAAGATAGTGAGCCAACTCAAGCCAGCTTGAAAGCCTTCCAAGCAGATTTTTTCAAATAGCTGGATGTCGTCTGTCACTGGGTGGCCCCACTCATGATCGTGGTATGCCAAATAATCAGTATCCTTACCGGGCCACCAGCATCGTCTTTGCCCATCGGCACCTGTAATTAAACCGTCAGTTAAACTGTCATCCACTGTATAGCTATGGTTTGACTACATAGTCACCAGAAATATCCTCAATCCTGCCTTGGGCTGCCAGAGCTTGATAAATCATGGCGGCAACCTCAGCGCGGGTTGCGGGTTGATTAGGATTAAGAGATTCCAAATTAGGATAGTTGACGACAATGCTGGACTGAGTGGCGGCGGCCATTTTTCCAATTGCCCAATCAGGAATTTCAGCTGCGTCGGCGTACCGCGTGACAACGGCCTGCGAATTTTCTGGAATTGCAGAATTAATCCCCGTTACCAATGCGGTCAGGACCTGAGCGCGGGGGACAGGCAAGGCTGGCTGAAAGGTTTCGTCGGGAAATCCGTTCATAAAGCCACTTTGAACCGCTTTGTTAATGGGCTCTACAGCCCAATAATCGGGTTCAATATCAGAAAATGCGATCGCGTCTGTCCCTGCTTCTGCTGGAAAAGCCTCCGCAATGGCACTGGCTAGCTGGGCGCGGCTAACAGGTTGATCAGGGGCAAATGTATCTTCAGAAAGACCGTTTATAACCAGGCGCTCGCTGAGGGCATCAATGTAAGGTTTAGCCCAATAATCGTCTGGAACATCTTGAAACTTTAGGGCCTCGCGACTCGCCTCCAACGGTGTCTGCGTTGTAGGTGTAGCGGCCACGGTGGGTTCTTTTGAGGATGTCTCTGGTGAAGTTCCTTCTGAAGTCTCTTCTGATGAATCCGTGTCTGACGGTTGAGCGTTTTGCTGAGCGGGAGACTGAGGCGTTACTGGAGTAGTCCCATTTGCCGCTGGAACGTCTGTCTGACCGTCAGTTCCTGACTGATTAGTAGTCCCTGACTCTCTCGAAGGAGTCTGACCGGGAAGCGTGGCCGAGCGACCGGCTGCCTCTTCTGGCCGTCCTAAGTTTGTAAAGATGTCATTAGTGGCCCCTGAAATACCCAATGCCTCTGCAGTGCCAAAGCCGATTGACCCATTGTCGTCTTCCTCAGATGCAACGCCTATATCGAGGTCGTCGGAGAGGTCTAACTGGCTCTCGTTGCCTAACCCATCCACTAAAGCAGGTGCCCCGTCCAGATTAAATAACCCTGCTGAGCCAAATAAGTTGACACCTGTTCGAGTTAAGCCCCAAAACAGCACACTACCCAATGTCAAAAATGCTACAAACAGCGCAATCAGCTCATCGTAGGTTAGTGAGCGACGATTGCTGCTACTGGTATTTGGGTCAGATGGAATTTGTGACACAGCAGACTCCTAACACCTATACGAGACGGACAAAAATATATTTCCCATATAAAGATAAAGCAGAAAGGAATACAATTAAGAGTTATTACTTACATTTCTCAATTATTCTTTCTATTAGGCTTTTACGTAAGTGTCCTAGTTTTTCCTATTCAAGGTGTGTCTCTCCCTGGCAACTGGTGTTAAGGCTGATCCATGATTTCGCGATTTCAAAAGCTCTGTTCACGACCAATACTGGCAAGATCTGTGCAGCATCTTATTATTGCTGCATTACCTGTTCTTAATTTGAGTGGCTGTATGGCCATGGCGTCACAGCTATCGCCTCTGCGCCCTATGTCTGCTGTGGTGACCCGTATTATGGTCAGGGCCGTTGAGGTCGATGCTTTGATTGAAGGCTTACGAAAGCGTTTGGACACTGTTCATCCTTTAGAAACAGAATCCATATCTGTGGGTGGTTTGGGGCCAGTGAGACTAGGCATGACGATTCAAGAGGCGGCCAATGCTGCTCAAGTTAGTTTTGTGGTGGCTCCGTTAACTCAATCGCCAGAATGCAAGTACTATCTGCCAGAGGTTTTTAACCCTGAGAAGGGTATGCGCACTGCCCCCATTGATGGCATTGGTCTAATGGTGGTTAACGATCAGGTTATCCGGATTGATATTTGGCCCGATAGCTCTGTTAAAACTGTCAGTGGTTTGGGCATTGGCTCGACTTTTGAAGAGATCAAAGCTGCTTATGATGCTGAGGTTGAGGTTACGCCCCATCCCTATACAAGGGGTAGTTATCTAACTCTGACACCGGATGCGTCGGGTAGTAATTTGTATAGCCTTGTGTTTGAGACAGATGAGTCAGGTCGGGTCGCTCAATTTCGGGCAGGGCAGTTGCCAGCAGTGACTTGGACCGAAGGCTGTTCTTAAACTTTTTTGGGTCAACTGTGTTAGGGCTAACCTTGATACACTCATGGGGCTGTTTCCCGCCTTCTTGAGCCATCATGGTGAATCGGCTAGCTCAAAGTCCCAGTCTTTACTTACGTAAACATGCCCATAACCCCATTGATTGGTGGCCGTGGTGTGACGAGGCGTTAGCTACAGCCCGGCGTGACGATAAACCGATTTTTTTGTCTGTGGGGTATTCCAGCTGCCACTGGTGCACAGTCATGGAGGGCGAGGCGTTTTCGGATGGTGCGATCGCAACCTACCTCAACGCCAATTTTCTCCCTATCAAAGTAGACCGCGAAGAGCGACCCGACCTGGACAGCATCTACATGCAAGCCTTACAGATGCTGGTAGGGCAGGGCGGCTGGCCCCTCAACATCTTTCTCTCCCCCGACGATCTTGTCCCGTTTTACGGCGGCACCTATTTCCCTATGGAGCCGCGCTACGGTCGCCCAGGATTTCTGCAGCTGCTGCAGCTCTTACGCAACCTCTACGACACCGATAAACCCAAAGTCGGTGCGGTCAAATCCCAAATTTTAGAAACGCTGCAGCAGTCTACGCTGCTCCCCGCAGACGACAACCTCAGTAGCGAGCTGCTGGTACGGGGTCTGACAGCTGGCGCTAAAATCCTGATTCCATCAGGGCAGGGTACCAGCTTTCCCATGATTCCCTATGCCCTTAGTGCGCTACGGGCCGTTCGTTTAGTCGAGCCGACAGATGCCCTCAACCCTGAGCAAATCTGTCTACGCCGGGGCTTAGATCTAGCCCTGGGCGGCATCTATGACCATGTGGCCGGAGGCTTTCATCGCTATACCGTTGATCCCACCTGGACGGTGCCCCACTTTGAGAAAATGCTCTATGACAACGGTTTAATCATGGAGTATCTGGCCGAGCTGTGGAGTCAAGGCCATCAAGAACCTGCTTTTGAAAGAGCTATTGCCGGTACCGTGGAATGGCTTAAGCGAGAAATGTGGGTCGGCTATTTCTATGCGGCCCAAGATGCCGATAGTTTTACGACTCCTAATGACACTGAACCAGAAGAAGGCGCATTTTACGTATGGCGTGAAGCCGAGCTTCAGGAACTCTTATCAGACTCAGAATTTTCTGATCTCAGCAATGACTTTGCGATCTCAGCTGACGGCAATTTTGAAGGCAACATTGTGCTTCAACGTAAGCAGGCAGGACAGCTGCAGCCTCAGACAGAGTCGGCTTTGAAAAAGCTGTTTACTGTTCGTTATGGACAGCCTGAATTAGACACATTTGCACCAGCGGTTGATGCTGAAGCTGCCAAAAACACAGTTTGGCCAGGACGTATTCCTCCGGTGACGGATACCAAAATGATAGTCGCTTGGAACAGTCTGATGATCTCTGGCTTGGCTCGTGCCGCTGCAGTCTTTGACCAAGCTGATTATCTAGAGCTAGCTACCCAAACCGCAAAATTTATCTTAGATAACCAGTGGGTAAACGGACGCTTTCACCGTCTGAACTACGATGGAATCGCAGCGGTATTAGCCCAATCAGAAGACTATGCATTATTTATCAAAGCATTGCTAGATATCCAGCAGGCGAGTTTAGCAGTGTCAGTGAGTGCAACAGAAGATTGGTTAGCCCATGCCAAGACGGTTCAATCTGAGTTTGATCAGTGGTTATGGAGTGATGCTGCCAGCGGTTACTACAATACGGCTAGCGATGCTAGCGATAGCCTGTTAGTAAGAGAGCGGAGCTATCAAGATAATGCGACCCCAGCAGCGAATGGGGTGGCTATTGAAAACCTAATGAGACTGTCGCTGCTGATTAAAGACTTGGGCTATCTGGACCGAGCCGAAGCAACATTAAAATCATTTAGTATTGTTATGGATCAGGCCACACGCGCCTGCCCTAGTTTGTTTCAATCCTTGGACTGGTATCGTCATCAAACCCTGGTACGCACAGGGGCTAAGAATATTGTTGAGTTGTCACGTTGCTATTTACCCACAACAGTTCTTGCTATTGATACTCAATTACCAGAAGATGTTGTGGGTTTAGTCTGTCAAGGACTGGCCTGCAAAGATCCTGCCGTCAGCTATGAACAAATGACACAACAAATAGTAGCTAGCCAGCAGCGTCCTTGATGTACGTTGTTGGCTAAGATAGAAATTACTACAATAAGTGTGCTGTTGATCGATCAGTTATAGCAATGGGTAGATAACCTATCTATTTGGTGTTCTGAGTCTAGCGGCACCTACTTCAGCATGACCAAACTTCCTTTCCGTTAAGCGTCTAAAGTCGTTCGCATTATCCTTATCTATGAAGGAAGCAACTTGGATCATGCCGTTCTGCTCATCTCGAAAGGCATCTTAGCAAAAATCAGTTCTTATCTTTTGCAATATCCTGTCGCCACCATCTACAAAAATCGGATACATATAAACCTTGGTGCCTGATGGAATTCCAGATGTATCATCCCCGCATTTCTCTTTTGGGTACTCTTTAGGAACAGGAGGAGCATCCTCAGGTTTTTTCGGAGCTTCCTGTAAATCTGAAGGACTTTTTAGAAAGATTACGACTGCTAAAGCCATCAAGGATAAAGCAATGTAAAAGTAAATGCTCCTTGGAGAGTTACTGGCGCTGAAGCGACAATCAAGACCGATAGCTTTTATTACTATACGCGTCATCCGATCAAATAGGGCAAAAAAGATGCCTAGTACAGCAATAAAATACGATAGACGGGTGTAAATATTTTGAGCTGCGATAGTTTCTATGACCGGCTGAATAGTTAAACTGCCAAGTTTTGCCATGGGGAACATAGGCATAGGAGTGATGACTGGAGATATCTGTTGTACTAAATCAAACATGGCTTTCTGGAAGAGCAAATTCTGAAAAGCTGAAATCTTGTTTTTTGCTGTGAATGTTTGAATTGACATACGAGCGTATAGCTTGAGACAAGCTTTGTTGACTATCTCATTTTTGAAAAGACAAAATAGGAGGCTTTCCTTGACTATCGCACCGCTATTGTTCGGGCTGCACCGACTTGGGCATCACCAAATTCTTTCTCCAGTAATGCCCGAAACTCGTTGGCCCGATCTTGGCTTCTAAACGATGCCACCTGAATGAGATTATTCTGATTGTTTCTAAAGGCGTCTTGACAGTACTGGGTTTGAACCTTCTCTAAAATAGCCGGGGAATAGTTCACAAAAATGGGATATAGCTCGACTGTGCTTACTCCTTGCTCAACCTGAGCCATATCGTAACCACAGGCTGCTTTTGGATATCCATTAGAAATTTCAGAATTACTACGTATAGTATTCTCTGTAATAGAAATCTCAGGCAGCTGTTCTGGCTCAATCTTAACGTCAGAGTCCGGTGCGGTATCTGGCACTGTAGTCAGTCTCGGCTGAGAGCTAAAAACCTTAGGCCCCAAAAATATCGAGAACAAAGAGGCTATCCCAAACAATCCAAGACCTATAATGCCAAAGAGCACAATGGCCGATAAGAAAACGTTACTCTTGCTTTTCTGTGGTTTTGCATTGAGATCGCGGTGAAAATCGCACCAAATACATTCAAACTTTGTACTTGTTGTTTGTACTAGGCTGTGCTTTCCACATTGTGGGCATTCATGCATAGTACGCTGTTCATTAAAATACTGAGTTCCAGTCAATTCAGACATGTTTCTACGTTTACTCTATCGGTATGCATCAATTTCATGGCAGCTTTGAGTTGCAGACCTCAATGGGATATTGAGGTCTTGGTATGCTGTGACGTGTAAAACTTTGATTGCTAGAGCACCTTCTGTTGCTATGTTTCTCGTGACTCTAGATAGCTGTCGAGAGATGAAAGTAAGGAAAGTGACGATCGACAGAGTCTAATAAACAAACGATTGTTGGGAATTCTCGCTGTTTCAGTGGAGAATATCTCATTATTCGTGCAAGCAGGAATTTACTGCGCTTGAATAATCAGCGTCAGATTTTGGCGACCAATGACTTGGACAATATCTTTGGGCTGTAACTGGAGGTTGACGTGATTAGAGCAAGCTTTCCAAAAACTGGCTTGATAGCGTACACGCCATTCTTTACCGGGCTCTAAGACATCTTCAACAACAGCCTCATGTTCTGACCGTTCGTTGTCTAGCCAGGGTAAGTAAATGGGTGCTGGAGCAATATAACCAGAGCGAAATAACGCATTGCAATTAGCAAACATTGGGGTAAGCCTCCAAAATGTGGCATGGCTTAACCATAAAACCCGAAAATGCTTATGCGGGTGCTTATGCGGGTGCTGCAGCTTAAGTGTTTATAATTCTTTATGATTTCCAATTTTGTCTGGGAAATTGTCATGTGCCAGACAGTCTCAGATAGCTGTCAATCTCCCAGGGTATAAGTTTACTCGGTGTATGTGGTTTGGCACCAAACTCTAGATTTAAGGGAGAATTCCATGTGTAGAATAGCTTGAGAGGCGAATTCTTTGCTAATCGCTCATCTGCTTTCTGTGGGTTATGGTAAATATCAGATAGTAAACTTGTCTGTAAGATACTTCCTGGATATGAGTCTTTAGAGGGTGTAGTATACTTTGCTTCAGATAATACCTTTTGCCAACGGTGACCATGCTTATCACCTGAAAACCTAGCCCGGATTCCTTCTACAGCTGGATAGATAACATCAATGAGAAACTTGGATGGACAACCTGCTGTTTCGCTGGTTGCTAGACGTTGGTTATCTTTTTCTAAAACAATTAAGGTTTTGATATTACCTTTGCCGCGCTGATAGTACCGAACGGATTCTTCCGTGTTGGATGGGTTCGATATTTCTGCTTTGTTACTGTTTGGAGAATTCCGGTTGTCAAAGACACCTAGCACATGGCTATCTTCCATTAGAAAGACACGTTGGAAGTCGCGGTTGGTAATATACCCACCCTGGATACCAGACTGATCTGCCCACTTTAGCCCTTGATAGAAGACCCTGATACAGCGCGCAGCCAGCTCCATCTGAGCGCTAGCGACAGATGCACTCATGCAGTTTGCAGCTGGATTCTCAGGGAAAAGATTCTCCTGCGTGAGCATGGCTCGACGCACCAGGGACCAATCGATTGACATGGGATTCGCTCTATTTATGTACAACCGTCAGTCCGGATGCATCTTCAAAGTACCGCTATCGTATAAGTAAGGAGTTTGTAGAAATATAGACTGATAACTATTACTTCACACGCTTACTAAACCATTCGGTACCAGTATAAAAACGCAGACTTCAAAAATTCGATAGTTTGAACATCTTTGAATATCGCTGCTGCCCGTCCATCATAGAAGATGAATTTCAAAAGCGTCATGCACTATAAGTACGGATGAACGCACCTAAATAAGCAAACTTTGGTTCCTATTTTCTCTTGAAACCTGAAACTTTTTCTTTCAAGATCTGAAAATTCTTTTTAAAGTGCCCCTACTATAGGACAGTGCATCAGACCAATTCCATGTGTGTACCCCCTGCTTTTCTTACCCTACGTCCTGATTTTTGCCGACGGTTCAAAGAACTTGCCATTGAGAGATTTGGGCAGGCATATATTGCTGGTTTATGTCAGGAAATCTTGAATAATTATGAGATTGATATCAGTAGAGATACGGTGCCTCGCATTTTAGCTGGTAGACGAGGACGCTCTAGAAATGTGAAGGCAATTTGTGACTGTTTTGAGACGGACTGGCAGCAGGCTTGTATTACGTCTGATCTGCTTCAAAGTAGTGATATTGATAGCCTAGTTCAGCAAATTCGCAGTAAGGTTGAGTTCAGATTTGAGTATGGTCACTTAACATCTAGCTCACAGCATCAACGTCAGTGGGTTCAAAATAATTTTATTGAGCCTGACCTAGTCAAAGTTGAGTTTTTACCTTCTGAATACCCGGTTGGTGATCCCAGAGCACTTTTGGAATCTGAAGATTCTAGGGATGATGATTTTGATCGCTTGGGTGTGCGGTTGTTGCGTGGGCAAAAAACGACAAGCCGACAAGCCCTAGACGATCATAAAAATTTGTTTGTTTATGGTGAGCCTGGTTCTGGTAAGTCCAGTTATTTGCAATGGGTGGCTCTGAAATGTTGTGAAGGTACTGTCCTGCAGGACTATGTGCCTATATTTTTAGAAATCCGTCGGTTTACTACAACCAACTGTGCTGGAACGCTACTGACATTTTTTGAGGAAATGTTTGAGCGTTGGGGATTTTCTACCGGAGAAACCCGACGAGTTTTGGAGTCTGGTCGAGCCGTTTTTATCTTTGATGGGCTAGATGAAACGCTGACGTCTGAGCGGGCTCGTATTGAAAGTATGATTGAGGCGCTGCTGCGGGATTACGATAGATGCCGCTACATTTTTAGCTCTCGATTGGCTATGAGCTTTCCTTACTTTGGCGGCTTTCAAAAGGTGATTTTGGCCCCGCTGCGCCCCAGACGCCACATCCCTGAATTTGTCAGACGCTGGTTTACTCAGCCTGACAAACAGCCGGAAATGGCCAATCTGATGCTGGAAAAACTTCGTTCGCGGGGATATCAGGGCATTCGAGAACTGGCGCGTCGCCCGGTGTTACTCAAACTTCTATGTATTGTTTTTGAGGTAGAGGGAGATTTTCCAACGCGGCGAGGGGCTGTTTTTAAGAGCGGTATTTCACAGCTAACCCGCACAACAACAGTCTTAGAAACCCATATTCCAACTATTCCAAGGCTTCAGGACCATCATATATATAATATTCTTTGTCGAGTTGCTAGTTACTTTTTTATAAATCTCAAAGCTCAGATTTTGTTTACTACACGAGATGTAGAGCGAATTATTCAAGACTATTTTAGTGAGGTCCATGGAATCCATCGAGATAGTGTTCCCGGTGATATTATTCTTCAAGGCATTGAGCAATCCAACGGGTTGTTGGTTAGGTGGTCACAGGACTTTTGTGCATTTTCCCATCTGACCTATCAAGAATTTTTTACAGCGGCTCATTTGGTTAATACATCGACTTATACAGATGTTTATGCCCATTTGTACGACTCACGCTGGCATTTTGTGACTGGTCTGGTGGCTGAGCTTATTCCTCAAGAAGTAGCTTGGGACTTTTTTCTTGGGTTTAAGCACACAATTGATTCTCAGATTAGTCAAGATGTCAAACTACGAGAATTTTTAGAAAGTCTCAATCGAGCGGCTACCTTTTCAGCCTATTCTGTCAAGGGTAGGCGTTCTCATCTACAGACATATATTCGTGCTTGGTACTTTGCCTCTGCGTTGCAGGATACTGGCCAGGTAACAAATTTGGGCAATCTCTATACGTATTTTGATCTACCAGATTTTGAATTTGCTACTAGCATGATTACGGGGGAGCTATTGGAAGGTCATGAGCATCTATATAAGGCCTATCATTGTCTTCTGAAGAAAGAGCCTTCTCTCCAAAAGGTAATCTCGCTGTTTAAGAAACTGAAGGTTTTTTTAAGTAATAATCCGCAAAAAACCGAAGTCTTGGAGGGCTGGTTAGTTCAGCTGAAAAAGGAGCAGTCTGCGCTGATTACAGCTGACGAATGGTGGAAGCAAAAACGGATGGCCTGGGCAAAACGAGTGGCTATCTTTATGCAGGGACTGGGATTACCCAATATTTTTGAACTTACACAAGACCAGGCGAAGCAGCTACGGGCCTATTACGATGTGACTAAGCTGCTGTCGATTTGTATGAACCGTTCTTACTTGGACGATCAGCAGCGTAAACAGTTAGCAAATTCTATGCTACTGCTGACGATGCTGCCACCTGATGACTCTCTATAAAGGTTAAGTATCTTGCTGCTTGAGTGTGGAAACCTATCGGTCATCTTGTTCTAGCGAACTTACATTAGGGAGTCTGAAGGATTAGGACAGATTGGGTGCGATCGCAAACAAACACCATCCTCTAGAAGTGTATGGACCTGCCAGTCAGGCTCTGTCTTGGGATAATCACTACGATAGTGACCGCCACGGCTTTCTGTGCGAAACAGAGCACTTTTAAGCACCAGAGTGGCGACTGCTAACAAATTTCGAGTTTCTGTCCACAATCGTAGAGTTTGAACAGTAAGATGAGTCGGTAGCGAATGACATGTCTGTTGCTTTACTTGAGTGATCGCTTGCGACATTATTAATAAGTCAAACTCAGTTTGCCACTTGCTCAGCTGTTCCAGCGCTGTAGTCATGGAGTTAGCTTCGCGAGCAATGCCAGCGCTTTGCCAGACTAGTTGGCCAATAGCGGTTCGATGCTGATGCAGCCACTCAATATCGGTCTCGACTGCTGGCAGCGTTTCTAGTGAATTACTGTCAACGTTGAAATTGACTAGTAGGTCGTCCAGCCGCTCTGGGGCCATTTTCTGTAGCTGTGCGCCAAAAACCAAACATTCTAGTAGAGAATTACTAGCCAGTCGATTGGCCCCATGGACGCCGGTACTTGCATTTTCTCCGACCGCATATAGGCGAGGAATTGTCGTCTGACTATTTAGATCTGTGGTGATACCACCCATCCAGTAATGGGCTGCAGGAGAAACGGGAATCGGTGCTTGAAATACGTTGATGTCTGCCCACTTCTGGCACTTACGGATGATATTAGGAAACCGACGCTGGACACGTTCTGGCTCAATTACGCGTAGATCTAAATAGACGACTGATTCTCCGGATGTTTTTTGCAAATGCTTAAAGATGGCTCGACTAACGATGTCTCTGGGGGCTAATTCTCCGTCAGAATGGTAATCAAATGCAAACCGCCTGCCCTCACTATCAACAAGGTGGGCTCCTTCTCCCCGAACGGCTTCGCTAATTAAAAATCGAGGTGCACCGTCCTTAGTTAAAGCTGTGGGATGAAATTGCATAAATTCTAGGTCGCGCAGCTGAGCACCAGCACGCCAAGCCATCGCTACACCGTCTCCTGTACTCGCCGCCGGATTAGTGGTTTGTGAGTAAATTTGGCCACCGCCACCGGTAGCCAGGACAACTGCTTTGGCTTCTACCCAGTACACCTGCTGCCCATAAACCATCTGTACTCCGCGACATTCTCCGTTGTGCATCCACAGATCTAGGGCTAAAGCTTCGTTAAATACACGGATGTTTGGTTGCTCAAGTACCTGAGCTGCCAAGGTGGTGACGACGGCTCGCCCGGTGGTATCAGCGGCATGGAGAACGCGTCGCCGCGAATGGGCCGCTTCTAAGGTCATGGCTAACTGGTCGCCTTGACGGTCAAAGGCGACTCCCATCTTGGTCAGGTTTTGGATGCAGTCGCCTGCCTGTCGAACTAGGACTTCTACGGCTTGGCGATCGCACAATCCTGCCCCTGCTTTCAGGGTATCGATAATGTGAAGTTCTGGATCGTCATCAGGTGCGATCGCAGCGGCAATTCCACCCTGAGCCCAATCACTGGCTGATATGGACAGCGTATCTTTGGTAATTAAGCCAATTTGAAGTGTTGGCGGTAAACACAGAGCGGAATAGAGTCCGGCTGCTCCGCCACCTACGACCAAAATATCAAACTTCGATGGCAACGGAGAAGGAGAGGAGTGCACCAATCAAAAATTGCTCCTGACAGAAGGATTAACCCACTCTATCAAGAGCAATGATGAATCAAGACAATGCTACAGAATTGAGACTTTAGAAAATTGTCTAATATTCAACGTTATAGAAGCACAGCGTCTAGTAACGCGACTTTAGCCAAGTCTCAAAATCAACCGCAGTTAGATACTTACTTATAAGCACCGTTATTGTAGCGGTCATCACCTTCTACTAGCGCGGGATTTGGAGGGGAAATAGTGAAAACATCCATGTTGTCACGGATGCGAGACATCTCCACATCGCTTAACCCAGGGATTGCAAGAATATCTTCTAGACTGTCATAGGGAGCATTTCGGACAATTTTGCCTGCAATCGTTGGAAATAGACCCCGGTACTTTCTAAACGCCGCAACGTTGGTGTTATTTACATCAAGTTTATAACCGTATTCTGTAGTGAGCTTGTCATCAACGGCATTTCGGGGCATTGTAGCTTCTGCTAGAAACACCGTACCACTATCTAACATGCTTGCTACTGCAGGCTGAGCATGGCTCACTAAAGTACCAAATACTAGTCCAAGCGCCATTAATAGGCCAAAGAATCGTTTCATCTCTCTCCGCCGGATTTATTTAATCTAATACACAGCATTAATGAGAAGCCTATCACTTTCGCTGTGCCAATGTTGAGGAATGCTGAGAATCCGTTGCGGACTGTTACCAAACCCAAACCCAATTAGGACGATTGCACGGGGACTGAGGCCTTGCGATCGTAGCTAATTAAGAATCGATCTAAGTCAGAAAACGTACAGGCATAGGTTGTTAATGGTTTGTCATATCCCTTTAATAAAGCTGAATAGCGTTTAAAGGTTTGCTCATTAGCGCCTAGCTTACTCAAATACTTGTAGGTTTCTGCCCCGAGTGCCACATCCAACCCTAGCTGCTTAGTTGAACTTTCAAAGCGAAATGCCGCATTCACAGTGTCGCCTAATGCTGTGTAGTCAGGGCGATCGCTAGTACCTGTATTGCCTACAACGGCATAGCCTGTATTGACACCAGCGCCCACCCTTAGTGGGAAGGGAAGGGGAAATTGTTTATGAAGCTGTCGAGTCATGTCATTCAGAGCGCTGATGGCACGACTGATTTTTAACATTTCTTCAGCTTCTACTTCCTGTGTCCCGTGAATCCATACGGCCATGACCGCATCGCCAATGTATTTGTCAACCCAGCTACCATACTCGCCAATGATGTTGCCAGCATGACGGAACCAAGTACCAATAACCTCAGATAAAACTTTTTCATCGATCTGCCGAGTCATGACGGTAAAGTCACGAATATCCACCACCATGACCGATATCAGTCGACGTACGTGCAGGGTGGCTGTAGCTGTAGATTCATGGTCATTGGAATTAAGGCTAGAAGAATGATTGTTGGCATTGGGCTCAGGAGCAGGACAATAAAACTGCAGCTCTGTTTGCCCAAACGTTAGAGCGTCACCATTTCTTAAAGTGACTGGCACACTCACGCGGCGACCATTGACAAAGGAACCGTTGCGACTGCCCAAGTCAATTAAATAAAACTCTCCGCTATCCATGAACTGCAGCATTGCATGGTTGCGGGAAATCCAGCGATCGGGCAAAACAAAGTTATTGTCATCGCTGCGGCCAATGGTCCAGCAGCTATTACCAATCAACGATAAGTGACGTTGACCTGAGTCTGTCTTGAGGACCAAATAGGGTCCAACTTGCGGGGTCTTTTCAGGGAATAACACTATACCTCGACAATTCGAGCCAGCTTATGTCCTATACCTTAACGCTACTGTTCCTAACTGCACTATAGCCTTTGTGCTTATTTATTGTGTTTCATTTATAGGATACTGCTGATCTTTTAGCTACAGGTTCAAGAATGTATACGTCATGCATAGTTTGAATCGAAATGTTAATAACTGCATCCTGCTGTCAGATGCATAGACTCGAATAATCTTTCCAATTTGTCAAGAGGCAGATTTTCCTATCTAGGCTGTAATCAGACTTAGCGCTCTGAACCGAGCATAGTTGTTCCTAGGCTAATGTCGCGGCTAATAGAAAGAGTGCATCCACTAGAATTGTACTGAGTACGGCACCAGCAAATGCCCACCAATGGGTTTTATTAGACTTAATCGACCAGCCACCTACACAAATGAGGATACCTAGCAAAATCGTTGCTCGTACAACAGCGATGGGGTTTTCTAATTGCAATAATGCTGCTTGGAGCACCGCACCAGAGTCTGCTGGTGCTACTTGCATTAGCTTCCGCCAGTAGGGGATCAAATCGACCCAGTAAAAATAAAGGTCGGTAATGGCGGTGCCAAATAAGGAGCCAAGATAAAAGTAGCTGCCTACGATCAAGCGATTTTGGCTGAGTAGGATAATGACAATTGGTAAACCAATGGCTTCAACGGGCAAATGGACATAGGGATTTTCCCGTAGCCACCCCCAGTAGAGGCTGCCTGCTAACCATGTCCATGAAAAGCCAATAGCCAGATCTCCCCAAAATCTCAGGGATGGCTGACGTAGCATATGCAGACCACTGAGTAACCAAACCAGTGTCGTTAATAGACTCATCCAGGGCTGAAGACGAACCAGAGGAGCTTGGATAAATACAGGAACGCTGACTAGAAAGGCCGCTGCTAAAAGGGCGAACAATCGACGAGTTTGGGGCTCGTCAGAATCGATGGTCAATCGTTCAGTGAGTCGGGTTTGAGGCGTAGTTTCAGATAGCAATTCGGCCTGATGAATTCAATAGAATTCTGAGAGAGGTTAATGATTGTTAACATAGCATGTCAATTGGGTCATCCAGGAACTGTAGCTTTATAAATGGCGACCTAGATAATATTGCGGTATGTAAATTTTATTTTGGGAGTAGCCAGTGTCAAGCATTCGCTGATATCGATGACTAAGCCTTTAAGTCTACACCAGCAGTTAGGTTAGCGGGCATCAGCTCGGTTTCTATAAAACTTCAGCTTTTTTTTGGGATGGGCTCTTTTGGAAAACTGCTGCTTTTGGCCGTTGATGGCATCATCTGTTCGGCTCTATGGGATTCCTGCATGATGCCATTGAGGGCAGCTGCTGACATTCTAAGGATTGAATGTGCTCCCCTGGTCCCACGATCGCGAGAGGGTGCATGGAGTGTATGGCGAATCCGTAAAAGCTTGTCAGGGTAGTCCGGATGTCCTGATGAATGTTTCGTGTCCTTTAAGAGCGGTCTGCGCTATATCCGGTTGATGAGTTAGAGCTTTGGAGGGTTGTTCATGTCTATAGGCCAATCATTAGAATTGTTGGGCCAAGCGCCTGTCAGTCAAGCACCACAAATGAATTTATTCCAGGCCATTGTGATTGGTATTGTTCAGGGATTGACGGAGTTTTTGCCCATCAGCAGTACGGCCCATGTCAAGATTGTTCCTGTGGCGCTGGGTTGGGGTGATCCCGGTGTGGCGTTTACGGCGGTTATTCAGCTGGGCAGTTTGGCTGCTATTTTGTGGTATTTCTGGGACGATTTGACCTCTGTGACTCGCAATACCATCACGGCGGCTATGGCCAAGCGCTATCAGTCCTCTGATTTTCGTCTGGGACTGGGGATTATTCTGGGATCAGTTCCCATTGTGTTTTGTGGTCTCCTGATCAAGGTATTTTTTGAAACTCAATATGAGACGTCTGTGATTCGCAGCACCCAAGCGATCGCAATTACGTCGATTGTGATGGCCATACTCTTGGGGGTAGCCGAGAAAGTGGGCACTCGCAAACGTAATTTTGAAAAGCTGGATTTGTGGGACGGTATTGGTGTTGGCCTTGGGCAGGCCTTGGCCTTGGTACCTGGGGTATCACGCTCAGGGTCTACCCTGACAGCAGGTTTATTTTTGGGCCTAGAGCGGGATACGGCGGCGCGATTTTCATTTCTGCTGGGGACTCCGGCAATCTTGCTATCTGGCCTAGTGGAACTCAAAGGGCTGTTGGAGGATATGTCGGCCGTGGGAGATGCTAGTTTGACGCCCCTGATTGGAGGGCTGATTGCAGCGGTGATTTCCTCTTATCTTGCGATCGCATGGCTGATCAAGTTTCTCAGACGTCATAGCACCTGGGTCTTTGTGTGGTATCGCCTGGCCTTCGGATTAGTTATTTTAATTGGTATTGCCACCAAAACTATTCAAAATGTCTAATCAAAATCTTTAGCCGACGTATTTGGCAGACTAAGCCTGCAATGAGTCATATGCCTCAGTATTATGGAGTCATTGTCTAGGCTGATGATTTATGCGTAGTGCGTCTATCCAGCCGGCTGTCATTACCAGTGTACTGAGGGATTCCATTGCCGAAGACATTGGCTTTGAACCCGGTGATCGCTTAGTTTCTATTAACGGTGAATCCCCCCGTGACTTAATCGATTATCGTTTTCTCTGTTCCGACGAGTGGTTGACCCTAGAGGTTTTAGACTCGGCTGGGGCTGCTCACACGGTAGAGATCGAAAAGGACTTTGACGAAGACCTTGGTTTGGAGTTTGAAAGTGCTCTGTTTGATGGGTTGATCCAATGCAACAATCGCTGCCCCTTTTGTTTTATCGATCAGCAGCCCCCTGGTAAGCGCGACACCCTCTACTTAAAAGATGATGACTATCGTTTAAGTTTTCTCTACGGTAGCTATCTCACCCTAACTAATCTGCCTCCAGCAGAATGGGACCGGATTGCTAAACTGCGGCTTTCCCCCCTATATGTATCTGTCCATGCAACTGAGCCAGAGGTACGGCAGCGTTTGCTCAAAAATGCTCGAGCGGGGTTGCTTTTGGAGCAGCTGCGATGGTTTCAGGAGCATCGTTTACAGATCCATGCCCAGGTCGTTGTTTGCCCAGGTATCAATGACGGGGCTCATTTAGAACAGACGTTACGAGATCTAGCCCAATTTCACACGGGTGATATCCCTGCAGTTGCCTCAGCTGCCATTGTTCCAGTAGGGTTAACCCGTTTTCGACCTAGCGTTGACGAGCTTGTGCCGGTCAATACTCTCAAAGCCAATGAAGTCATTGATCAAGTTCAGCAGCTCCAGACCGAATTTAAGGCCACATTGGGGTCCACCTTTGCCTGGCTTGCCGATGAATGGTTTCTAATTGCACGGCGACCGCTGCCTTTAGAGTCCCACTATGAAACCTATCCTCAAATTGGCAATGGTGTCGGCTCTATTCGTTTATTTCTCAAACAGTTTGAGACAGCTGCCCAGAGGCTCCCTGAACGCATTGAAACTCCGAAAAAGTTCACGTGGGTTGTTGGCAATGCAGTTGAAAAAGCCTTTGAGCCTCTCGTTGCACGGCTCAATCAGGTGAAGGGTTTGACGGTCACGCTGGCAGCTTTAAACAGTCAATATTGGGGCCAAGAGATTACAGTTACTGGGCTATTGACGGGTTACGATATCCTAGAAAAGTTAAAGGAACATAACTTAGGAGATGGTGTATTGTTACCGTCTTTAATGTTAAAGCAGGGCCATCATGCCATGCCTGAAGCTGCCTACTTTTTAGACGATATGGCTCTATCAGATTTGATGCAGCAATTGCAATGTCCAATTTTGCCAGTAGATGGTATCGATGGGCTCCTATCGGCCTGCGTTACGGCAGACTCTGTATCCTCAGCTTAGGTTTATTACCAAATTTTGGCCCTTTGAAACTTTTTAGACCTTGACACTATAGGCATTGGACTGGAAAAACATTTCTATGGGGAAGGTAGCCTGGTCGTAAAACGTCCTGTATACCTTGACCCTGCTGACCTATTGCCTGATTTGTGAACAGATTCATTACGGTAATTAGCCATACATTGACGCAAATACTATGGGATACATCAATCATTCGTTCTTGATTCGGATAGCCATGCTGGGAGGTGCGCTGTCTTTTCTGCCGCTTCCGGTCCTGGCCAAGGTGTTAACCGATGATTCAGGCAATAGTAAGACACTGACTGCTCGTACAGCTCAGTTAGTATCTGGGTCTAAGGATGTAGTATCCAAGTCAGCTGACAGTCCTTTGCTTGATGACCCGTCCCATGAGGATATATATGTTCCAGCTGCTTTGGAGATAGCAGTATCAGCAACCGTCACGTCCACGTCAGCAGATGGCCATCGGAGTGCTTTGCCATCAGAGCTTACCCAGTTCTCTCAGCTGCCTAATTTACCTGGAGAGGAGCCTACCAATGGGGACAACCCTACGGATGAAACTCTGACTGACTCTCCAGCTGAGGCTGTTCCACCAGACGCAAGCGACACCGGAGAAAGCGACACCGGAGAAATTGTGCCAGATACGGGGCAGGCGGCCTCTACTGCGAGCGATGATTTACTAGATACAACCAATTTACCCCCGACGGAATTGCTGGCTGATCCCAATCCTATTAGCGTTCCGACGTTAGAGTCGGAGATCATACTGCAAGAAGGCGATGAAAGGGAAATTTCTATCGAGGAAGCGATCGAGCTGGCCTACTTTAACAACCAAGATTTACAGGTATCTCTGTTAGAGCTAGAGCAGGCCGAAGCGACTTTGGCCGAAGCGCGAGCAGCGTTTTCCCCAGTTGTAACGACGTCTGCTGATTTAACAGCTCAGGAGTCCGACAGCACACAAACTATTTTTGGGACCGTTGGTGAAGATGGTGTTGATACCACCCTGAATGCATCGGTGGGGGTACGCTACGACTTATTTACCTCAGGACAGCGTGCTGCGACGTTGCGGGCAGCACAGGAGCAGGTGCGTTTGAGCGAGCTAGAAGTCGATCGTCGTCGCGAAGAACTGCGTTTAGAAACCACGAGTCTTTATTATGATTTGCAGGAAAGTGGTGAGCAAATTCGTATTAATCAGTCTTTTGTTGAGGAAGCTCAGCGTAATCAACGGGATAATGAGCTGCGTCGACAAGCGGGTGTGGGGACTCGTTTTGATGTACTGCGGGCTGATGTTCAGCTGGCCAATGCCCAGCAAGATCTGATTCAGTCTCAAGCCCAGCAGAAGATTGCCCGCCGCAACTTGGCGCGATTGCTAAATTTCCCATCAACCTTAAATATCAATGCCACACCTGTGCCAGCTCCAGATAATTGGGAATCAACCTATGAGCGGTGGGGGCTCACCCTAGAAGATAGTATTTTGCTCGCGTTTCAGGGGCGTGTGGAATTAGAACAGCAGTTGGCACAACGGGAAATTAGCACTCAACAGGCACGCGCTGCACGAGCCGCCAATGGCCCGCAGGTTAGTTTGTTTGCTAACTATAGTTGGAGTGATTTACTAGACGACTCTTCAGATACATACAACTTTGGTGCTCAGTTCAATATGGTGCTGGCCGATGGTGGAGCAGCGCGGGCGCGGGCCCGACAGCAAGAAGCAAATGCTGATATTGCTGAAGAGCGTTTTTCTGAAGTGTTGGATCAAGTGCGTTTTGAAGTTGAGCAGGCCTACTTTACATTGCGGTCTAACGAAGAAAATGTAATAACAGCAAGAACGGCAATTACACAAGCCACAACGGCTTTGGAATTGGCCAACTTGCGTTTAGATGCGGGTGTGGGGACCCAGTTAGATGTCCTGACAGCCCAATCTGAACTGACCCAGGCTGAGGGAAACTGGGTGAGTGCGGCCTTAGGCTATAACCGGGCATTAGCTTCATTGCAGCGAGCGGTGAGTAATTTGCGCTCTACACTCTAGCTAGCGTCTTGCTTCTGGTCGTTAGCTTGGGCAGCGGCGGTTCACTATGGTTCTGGCACGACTAGAGTTACTGGGGCGCTGTCATCAGGGACGGCTTTGAATCTGGTCTCGCATAGCTTGTTAATTACCTGTTCTGCCGTGATGAGTCGCTTGAGGACTACTTGACCAATGGCTGTAGCTGTGGAGCCATCGGGCATCACCTCTACCATCAGGACATCGTCTTCGACCTGATATAGCCATAACTTTTCTGTGGCTTCTTCAATATAAAGCCCTAATTTTTTAATGATGGGTTTACGCTGCCAGGCGATTTCATTCCATAGGCCGCCAAACTCCCATACTCTGCCGGTTGTCCAGCCATCGGACAAGAAAAAGTACTTCACAGATCCCAAGGAAGGTCAAAGGTTCAATGGCATTATCTCCGGTCATGTTCTCTTTTTCACATAGTCTCTGAAATCTTGATGCTTCCTTATGACCCGTGGTGAGAATGCTTGAATTGCATTTGATTTTTGGTTCTGTCCGGAGATAGGGTTGCATAGGATGGACAGTGAGTTGGTAGATGCACCCTGATGTCTGACTCCTAAGCTCTAATTGAGTTTAGGAGTTTTTTTTGCCAATTTTTAGATGGTCTGATGAGTAGGAGATTTATGCTTGCTGTGTGTAGTGTGGTAATTGAGTCTGTGATAGGCTAACCCCTTAATATTATTTTGATGTTGCTGATTTCGATTAGAACATTCAAGTTTGTTCTCTAAATTAGCAACAGTCTAGTTGGGATAAATCGAGGGGCCAACTCCATGGCAAAGATGCGCATAGGCTTATTATTTGGTGGGTGTTCTGGTGAGCATGAGGTGTCTATTAGCTCTGCCCAGGCGATTGCCCGAGGGTTAGGTCTTAAGGATAACGCCGAGAAGTATGAGGTTGTGCCTGTTTATATCCGTAAGGATGGCGTTTGGGTGATGGATGCTCAGGCTGTGCTGTCGTCAGGAAAACCGTTGCCCACTATGGATATGCAGGTGTCAGCCATGGATCGGATACCGACGGCGGTGACCAATATAGATCTTTGGTTCCCTGTGCTCCATGGTCCCAATGGCGAGGATGGGACGCTTCAGGGCGTATTTGAATTGATGCAGGTGCCTTATGTGGGCTGTGGTGTGCTGGCCTCTGCGGTAGGTATGGATAAGCTGGCGATGAAATCTGCGTTCGCTCAGGCAGGGTTGCCCCAGGTAAAGTACATGGAGGTTTTGCGATCGCAAATCTATTCCAATCCCTGTGTATTTCCCAAACTCTGTGACGACATAGAAGAAACCCTGGGCTATCCTTGTTTTGTCAAGCCTGCCAATCTGGGCTCATCCGTCGGTATTGCAAAAGCTAAGGATCGCCGAGAGCTAGAAGCCGCCCTTGATAGTGCCGCTAGCTACGATCGTCGCATCATTGTGGAGGCTGGCGTTGTGGCCCGTGAAGTCGAATGTGCCATTTTGGGTAACGATAATCCCCAAGTCTCTGTGATTGGCGAAATTAGCTTTGACTCAGATTTTTATGACTATGAAACCAAATACACGGGGGGACAAGCGGATTTAGCGATTCCTGCTCCGCTGCCTGCTACTGTCGTCGAAACTATTCAAGAGCAGGCAGTTCAGGCATTTCAAGCGATTGATGGAGCAGGCCTATCCCGGGTAGATTTTTTCTATCTAGAAGCGACGGGCGAGGTAATTATTAATGAAATCAATACCTTCCCAGGATTTACGGCTACCAGTATGTATCCCATGTTGTGGCAAGCGTCGGGGGTGGAGTTTGATCAGCTGGTAGATCGGTTGATTCAGCTAGGGCTAGAGCGTACAGGCAAGCAATCCTAAAAGGGGGAGCAGCAAACTGATAAGCGCTAAATGAGCTGTGGATTCCTACTAGTAAAAGGATGATTCACAACTTAGAATGCAGCTCTTAATTTGTCTATCTTGGTTTGCCTATAAGCTTTCCAAAAATACTAGCAAGTCAGCCATATCCTGAGTATTGGGCTGAAACTGAGGCATTGGAGGAGTTTTTCCGCTGATCACCTGCTTGATCAGGGCTACCTGTGATTTGCGCTCAGAAACATGCTGCAGATCCGGACCTACCTCTCCAGTCCCGTCAACTCCGTGACACATGGCGCAATTTTGCCAAAATAACTGCTGTCCTCGTTCAAGATCCGCAGTAGACGCCAAAACATCATGAACGTATGGATCTGATACCTCTACCCGATGGATACCCCAGATAACAAGAACGACACATAGAAAAATAGTAGTTGCTGCGAGGGCAAACTGAACGACCAGCCGACTGTTCTGGTTCTGCATTGATGGCTGGGCAAGAGATGGGCTATCGAGCGTGTTTGGGGTCACAGGCAAAACGTAACACTTCGTCATTACGCATATGATACATAGTTTAAAGTTTTCTCATAAGCCATTGCAAGGTATTCAGGCGAAAAAATGGGTGTGAAATCTGTAGCTTTGCTTAAGCTATTGCTGAGGTGAGGTGGAGATTTCATCGATAATCCAAGAAATTTGGAATGTGAGTCCTTAGTTCGCTGATAGATGTCTAGATATCCTATGGCACTAGGGTCTGTCCTTGGTTGACGTTAAATCGCTGGGCTCACATGATCTAGAAGTTTCTTTACGACCTCTCCTATACAACAAGTGTTCTAGGGGCAATTGATGACGTGCCCTAGGCTCAAGTAAAAGAATGGCTTAATATAAAGGTAGGAGAAGTAATGTGTAGCACTGCTTCTGTGAGCTTTGTAAGTCATTGAGGAGACGCGGCGTGATTGAACCTTTGCTGTTGGGGATTGTTTTGGGCCTAATTCCGGTTACATTGGCCGGTCTGTTTGTAGCGGCTTATATGCAGTATCGTCGTGGCGATCAGCTCAACTTTTAGATTTGCCTGGATTTTATCTAGCAATTTTTAGCCAGCATTTTCTATGGATGCTGGCTTTTTGGTGTCTATGTATGCTTTAGATTCATCCAGCTAGCCCCGCCGCTAACCGAGCCGTCCCGTAGGCGGCTTCGGTGTGAAGAGCTGGAATGATGGGACGACCCAGCGCCTGCGATCTCAGCTGTTGCCAAGCCATATTTTGGGCTCCGCCACCGGCTGTATAGACTTGTTTTAGCTCTCCACTTCCCAGCGCCATTAGTTTTTGGTATCCCAACACTTCAATCCGGGCCATGCCTTCTAGTAGTCCATGGAGAAATTTGGCAGGTGCTTGCGGACGGGGGCTAAGCCGTGGCTCCAGCTGGGGGTTATTGATTGGAAACCGCTCGCCCTTAGTGAGCAGCGGATAGTAATGAAGCCCACTGGTCTGAGTCGGATCAATTTGCTGGCTAAGGTGGCTCAGCTCAGCATCGTCAAAGTAGTGGCGCAGCACTGCGCCACCGGTATTGGATGCGCCGCCCACTAACCATTGTTGCCCTAGACGATGGCTATAGACACCACTAGTGGTGTCATTGATAGCTATGGGACTGAGTAACTTAAGCACAAGTGTGGATCCGAGGGATGTGACTCCTGTCCCTTGACTACTGGCACCGCTGGCTAGGAAGGCTGCGATACTATCTGTCGTGCCAGCTTTGATTAAGCAGGTGGGAGAAAATTTAAAGCGCTGGGCGATCTCAGGCTGAATCGGCGCAATTACATCCCCCGGAGCTAAGACCCTGGGTAGCCATGGGCCAATCTCTAGCGCCTGCAGCCAGTCAGGATAGGCTAAGCGCTGCGGATCGTATCCTAGCTTTAAAGCATTGTTGTAATCGCTAATGCCAGGATGTCCGTGGAGCAGGCTACTGAGCCAATCGGCCTGGTGTACCAGATACTGCGCCTGGGTCAGAGTATCGTCAGGTAAATGCTGGAGCCACCACAGGGCTTTAGCCAGGCTGGAGGTGGCGCTATGGGCTGGGCTGTTAACTGGGGCTACTGCTGGAATGCTCCCACGGGAATCGTTGTAGAGCAGGGGTGGGGTGAGCGGGCAGTGGTTGCGATCGCACAGCAAAACGGTTGCCGATGTGCCATTAACGGCAATAGCCACAATCTGCTGTCTGACGCTGATTGACAGTTGCTCTATTAAGGACCAAAGGGTGTGTTGCCAGCTGTCCGCATCTGGTGCTGATGTGGGGTAGTGGCAGCGAGTTTCCTCGACGATTTCGCCTAGAGGATTAATTGCGATCGCCCGTGCCCCTGATGTACCAAAATCAATTCCTAAATAAAAGCGTTCCACAGCCAGCTCAGACAAATACGACGTAGATCTAGGGACATTTTGGGTCCCAATTCCACATCAACTATATTTGAGTAGATAAATTCAGCGAATACCCCATGGATACTATTCCGTTTCTGGTTAGCCTGCCTGACGATGACGAGCCGGTCAAAGGTCTGTTTTCTGCTGAAACTGCGATCGCAGTACGTGATTTACCCACAGATCTACTGCGCAAAAACTTGAGTTCGGTCTGTCAGGGCATGGCCTCTATGCTCAGCGATGTTCAGGAATTGGGTCGTTTTCGCTTAAAAGAAGTCACAGTTCAGGTAGAAGTCACCGCAGAAGGTGGCATCGAACTGGTGGGGACAGCTAAGTTGGGTGGAACCGGTGCCATAACCCTCACGTTTTCGGAATAGATGAAAAAACGCCGAGCCCTCCTGGTTGGAGTTCCTGAGTATGAAAGTGATGTCCTTGAAGATTTACCCGTTGTCCGCCGTGATTTAGAAATTCTCCATGCCGCTGTTGAACAGTCCGGCTACAGCGTGCGGACAATGGGCACAGACGGTCTTGAGCAAACTGGTCAAAATAAGCTTTTGAGAGCCTTTCGCAGAGAATTACTCCATGCTAAGGGGCTGGATGTTCTACTGCTCTATTTTTCCGGTCACGGCATCCACTATGACGGCAGTGACTATCTGCTGCCCTCAGATGCCGACTTTGACGATCCGGCCTTTGTGCAATATCTGATTACGCCAGCTGCCCTGAGTGATGCGATTGATCAATGCGATGCCAAAACCATTGTGTTCTTTATCGATGCCTGTCGCCATGGCGTCAAACTGGGCACCAAAGATATCGGGTTAACCAACTGGAGTCGTGGAGAGGTTAGAAAAGCCCATCATCGCAGCTATGTTTTGGTGTTTTCCTGTGGTCCAGGACAGGTTAGCCAGTATGTCGCCAGTGAACGTGGCGCTAGCTTATTTTCCACAGCCTTGGCAGATGTGCTGGATGTCAAGCACCCGGCGACTACATTAGGCGAAGTCTTAGACATGACTCAGCGTAGATTGGCTGAGCTGATTGCTGAAAACGGTAGACGCCCTCAAGATATCTACCGCGCCTATGAAAGTGCAGTAGGAGACGACATCGCTGCCAGAATAATTTGTGACAGTGCCGCTACCCCTAAACAGGAAACGGTTGCTGCGTGGACAGATGCGGTCTTACAGTCTTCTCTCTGGCCCGAAACAGAGGCGCATCAACATTGCCCGGTCAATGCTCTCAAAAATGAAGTTAGCACAATAGTCGGTGTCTGTTGGCAGCAGTGGCAGGCGGCAATCAGAGCTTTTCCAGATGACGCTTGGCGGGATGAAAAATTACCGATTCGAGTGCTAGAAGCCTTAGAAATGCTAGTGCTGCGGGCGAATCCTGCTATCCAGCTGTCAGCTGCTGAAATTGCTCTGGTGATTGCGGTTCCTTTTGTGCGTGAAGCAGTGTTGGCCAGTAGCATTGTCCAAGCGGCAGCCGTTGACCCCTTATCCCTGGAGCGAGTTCAGTCAGACAGCAAACTACGGCAGTCCCTGGAAAAAATTCATCAAACTCAGCAACGATTTAAGCGCAAAGCTAAACGACTGCAGGACCAGAATCGCCCACAGGATAAAGATGCAGTCATGACCTGGCTGCTGCATCAGTGTCTATTCAAAACCCTGGAAGTTTGGCTACCGGAATCCCAAGGAGGCTATTTGGCAGATGAACTGCTCGCATCCTTAGGCAGCAATCAAAGCAAAAAATCGCGGTTAGTCAAAGAAACCTTGAGATCACAGCGACTGCTCGAACTTGCTTACTGCATGTACGCGGACCTAGAGCGCATCGACAATGATGAGCGTCGCAATGCTCTGCATACTAGGCTAGTGGTCGGCTCCTATCGAGAAGAGCAGACGATTCGTGAAAAGATAGTTGCTTACCTGTTGCAGCTAGCAGGGTTACTGGCTATTGATATCCGCAACCTACCTGAAGTACTGGTGGATCATATCGGTCTGGCGGATCCTCTGACTCCTGAGCAAGTACTTCAGGTGATCAATCAAGCCCGCTGGAATCCGATGGGGCGGGGACGTACGCTGACGGTGACCTGTTATCATCCCGCCATTGATTTAGCCCTGACTGACTATGTTGAAAGTCTGGACGATGTGCTTTCCCATATGCTGCGGCGAGTGGCCGATAATCATGGTGGCATGGCAGCACTGACAGGACTGCCAGCCTATTTGCAATCTGACGGTATTGCAGCTGCTAAACAGGCTAATGGGAATCCGGCTTATCAGATTCCCCATGTCAAATTCCAGCTGGCCCACGATGAAGTGCGCGAGTTGCTGATGGGTAAGCAGCTCTACGGTGACCCCATGCTGGCTATCCGTGAGCTTTACCAAAATTCGCTGGATGCCTGTCGCTATCGGCAAGTACGGCTGCAATATCTGGAGCAAACAGGAAAATTCCGATCCACAGGGCATGACTGGGAGGGCCTCATTCTGTTTCGTCAGGGAAAAGATGAAAACGAACGGGCCTATATCGAATGCGAAGACAACGGCATTGGCATGGCCATGACCCACCTGTCGAAATGTTTTGCTCGGGCGGGACGTCGCTTTGCTGACCTACCAGAATTTATTGAAGAACAGGCAGAATGGCTCAAGTGTGATCCGTCTATTGAGCTTTACCCCAATAGCCAGTTTGGGGTGGGTGTGTTGAGCTACTTCATGCTGGCGGATGAAATTGAGGTAGAAACTTGTCGATTGGACCGTGATGGGAATCCTGGCGAAAGATTACAGATCCGTGTGCCAGGAAGCAGCGGGTTATTTCGGGTGCAAAAGCTGGGAATAGGAGAAGATGTGGGTACACGAGTACGTCTTTATCTCAATCGAACTCATCACGAAGGGCAGTTGATTTCCTGTATTGAAACTCTACGAAAACTACTGTGGGTAGCAGAATTTAAGACAGAAGTTAAACAGTTTGGCCGACATGAAGTCTGGCACCCTAACCAGCTCAGGCATCCATATTATCCGGATAGCTACTGTTTGGACATAAAAGGTACAGATATTTGGTGGGTGCCCGAAAGCGAACATCGGTCGCTCAAGAATGGGTGTATTCTATCTGACGGATTATGGACAGCTGAGAAACAACCGGGGTTTATATGTAATCTGCGTCGAGAGCATTTACCGAAACTAACGGTCGACCGTAGCCGTATTGTGGATTGGGATTATGCATGGGTACGCGAATCTTTGCTGCAGGCTTGCACCCCGCTATTAAGCTGGAAATATTTAGACCTGAATCTGCTTTGGAAACTAGAAAAAGAGCAGTCACACGTCGCTTCAAAAATTGTGGATATTTCATCTACAGCAGGAATTCAAATTGCATTGATGAGCACCAGCACTAGCAATTTAGAATTACCAGTTGAGAAAGTCGGTTGTTTTTCGTCTGATTTCTGGCTCTACGTTTTTAGGCATGGATTGTCTGTTAAAAGTTTGATTAGACATACACCTTGGTGGATACTGCCATATCGAGTAACTTTATGGAATCGCTATGGATTGCTTAAAGTTTCAGAAATTTTTTTAAGGAGTTTACCTGTATCAATACAGCCTGAAAATTGCCCACAGCCACAACCCGGTGACGGAGTACTCCTATCAGAAGACTTGCCACCAGGTGCACATTTGATGAAGTGCATTGATGAAGTTATTCCTCCAGCACATCTTGTTCACGTTGCTAAGAGACTTCATGAATCTCTGGTGTTAACAATTGGACGGTTGCAGAAATTTATTAGTTTAGGATTGAAAACTCCTGAGCTGAGTAGCACACCTCTCAACTGTATCAACGTTGAACAAGAAGATGTAACAGCATTATCACGGCGAATTGATGAAGTTGTTTTCTCTCCTAGGGATGAGGGTAAAACTCAGTGGAGAAAGCCTTGGGTTGGGGATCGAATATCAGCTGCTCAAATAATTCTGGCTGCTACACGTTTATATGAACCAGTTGATACAACTATTCAACGCTTCCGCAAATTTAGACCTATAGGATTAAAAGTAGTTGATGTAGATTTAGAGCAAATTAAAACTATAAAAGTAACACCGGAAGATGTTATTGCTCTTTCTAAAGAATTAGATGGTCAAGAAGCATTGGCCAAAGATTTTGTCTCACCTGTGCAGATCGCGTTTGTGGCAGACAAATTAAATGAGCCGATTGCGGATACGTTCAGACGGTTTGAGAGATTTTTCGATATAGGTTTGCAGCTGCCAAACGTTGACTTGGAAGCTTTAAGCCAATTTCAGATTACTGAGGTAGATGTTGTGGCTCTATCCGTGGGAGATATCAATCGAAAAATTGCTTGGTCTGAGGAGTATTTACCGGTTGCTCAGATCGTTCAGGCAGCGTGGCGGATTGGCGAGTCGCTCAGTGAGGCTTTGGAGCGGTTTCAGCGATTTAAACCGCTGGGGTTAGTGCTGCCGGATGTGGAGCCTGATGCGGTTAGGACTATTGTGATTGAGCGGGAGGATGAGATCGCATTCTCCGAAGAATTCCGCTCCAGCTACTCAACCATCGTCAGCACCTGGATGGCTGATCAAGTCACCCCCGCCCACCTGATCACAGCTGCTGTCAATCTCAACGAGTCGATCGCTGACGTCTACCAACGCTTCCAAAAATTTACGCCCCTCGGGCTAAAGCTCCCTACGGTAGACCAAACCCTGCTACAAGAACTCATCAACACCGAAGATAACGTCATCGCCTTTTCCAAGCACCTGACCAAAGAACTCAGAAGCTCAAACGATCTGCTACAGGGCAGCGTTCATCCAACGCGCATTATCCTAGCCGCACTAGCTCTCAACGAGTCGCTTCCCTCTACCCTCGAACGTTTTCAGAGATTTGCTCCAGTTCTTGACCTAACCCTCCCCAAAGGCCCACC
Organism: Cyanobacteria bacterium P01_B01_bin.77; assembly: GCA_039028535.1. Taxonomy (GTDB): domain Bacteria; phylum Cyanobacteriota; class Cyanobacteriia; order Phormidesmidales; family Phormidesmidaceae; genus Leptothoe. The sequence continues at coordinate 3,090 of JBCCHX010000027.1, read as the reverse complement.
GAGTGCCTGGCAGATCTGCACACCTGAAAGTAGCTTCGACTAGAGACAGAAAAATCTAGAATCTGAAAGCTAGTAGCAGAGGACTGAGCGAAGCCGAAGTCCGAGATCTAAAAAGGGGGTACTCAAACAATCCTGAGTACCCCCTTTGCAAATTGATTCTATCTAGCGTAGACGCGCCTAAACGCTGACTTCACCTAACTCACGAGTCAGGTGATCAAAAGGAGCATCCACAAAAGATGTATCAGCAATACCCTGAGCTTCCAGCTGCTCCTTCAGTACATCCTTCATAATCTGGATGGCAAGAACCGTAGGACCTACAGGCACTTCCAACGAATTATAAGTTTCACGCAAACCATTAAGAACTCGCTCTGTCAACACATCGCAGTTACCTGCCACTAGCGCATAGCTGCTATAGCGCAGATAGTAATCCAAATCCCGCAAACAAGCCGCATAGCGTCGCGTAGTGTAGGAATTCCCACCTGGACGAAGGAGCTCTGGTACCTGCTCATACAATGCAGTGCCCGTAGCCTTGACTAGGCTAGAAGCATTTGCACTGATGTAGGCAGCGGCCTGAACTCGATCGGTACCACTGCCAAAATAATCTTTTAAAGAATCAATAGCGTTGCGATCGAGGTAACGCCCCGTAATGTCGTAGGTGCTGATTAAACCCGTCACCGTATCCCGCATGAAATCTCTCTCCCAGTGCGATTAATGTACGACTCAAAAAATCAAGTAGGAACTTGTAACCAAGCCAGGGGTGAAAGTCCCCATATAATTCATCAGTCAAGCACTGACCAAACGTTGGCATGACCCAAATATGAGAACAAGCGCAAGAACGATCCGACTGCTTGTCTAGGCATTCTTCCATGTGCCTTATCGCTGCCTTTAGAACCTCAAAGCCCCCAGTGACAACGCTTACCAACACTCAAATACCAGAATTTAGTCTACCACGGTGAATTAAACAGCAGACAATACCCGTGACTGAGACGCGAATTGACACGAGTATTTTTACAATCCGCAATCTTTCGTAATGATCAGCGGAGATATTTGAATGGTTTGAATCAACGGTTTAAACAGTCAAAACTGTCGCCAAAGACGGTGACGTGTCAAAAAGCTCAGCATGATTAGTTGGACAGTCAATTGGGCCTCGCAATGCTAGAGAAACACTTAATTTGTAACAGGGAATACAATCGCTGAGGATCACTGTTCTTAGGATTGTTCCAGACTTTACACAGCCTATTTTCGGTAGCGTTTACTTAGCATTTGAGCTATTTCGTCAGGCACTCATGAATTTTGAGGCTTAGCGAATAGTGGAGGGTCTACTTGAGATGGGTGCTTTCCCTAGTCAGGTATTTATGGTGGGCGGCTAATGAATATGCGTTGCTTGGATGAGGAATATAGAAAATTTCTAACAGGTTCACATTTTTAGTCTTACCCATTGTTTAATACTCTCGCCGTTGAATGTGTTGGCCTGTTCTGACCGTAAAGCCACAACGGCTCTATTGATCGAATAAATAAGGAGTGATTCATGGCTCAGACTGCCGCAGAAGTTTTGCAGATGATCAAAGATCAAGACATTCAGATGATTGATCTCAAATTCATCGATTTGCCTGGTATCTGGCAACACCTTACGGTGCATCGCAGCCAAATTGATGAGAGTAGCTTTACCGATGGTGTGGCATTTGACGGCTCCAGTATTCGTGGCTGGAAGGCTATTAACGAGTCGGATATGGCCATGGTTCCCGATCCGTCAACGGCTTGGATTGATCCCTTTATGAAGGAGCCTACTCTGAGCCTGGTTTGCTCCATTAAAGAGCCTCGTACGGGTGAGTGGTACGAACGTTGTCCCCGTGTGATCGCTCAGAAAGCCCTAGATTACCTGAAGTCCAGTGGTATTGGCGATACCGCTTACTTTGGACCTGAGGCTGAGTTTTTTATCTTTGATGATGTTCGCTACGACACCACATCTAACTCTAGCTACTACTATGTTGACTCGGTTGAGGGACGTTGGAACACGGGTCGGGAAGAAGAAGGCGGTAACTTAGGATACAAGCCTAACTACAAGGGAGGGTATTTCCCCGTTGCTCCCACCGATACATCTCCAGATATGCGGACTGAGATGTTGCTGACGATGGCGGCCTGTGGGGTGCCTATTGAGAAGCACCACCATGAGGTTGCGACTGGCGGTCAGTGTGAGCTGGGCTTCAAGTTTGGCGAAATGATTGAAGCGGCTGACTGGTTGATGACCTACAAGTATTGCATCAAGAACGTTGCTGGCAAGTATGGGAAGACGGTTACGTTTATGCCCAAGCCTCTATTCGAGGACAATGGTTCCGGGATGCACACTCACCAGTCTATCTGGAAAAATGGTGACACCTTGATGGCAGGTGAGCGTTACGCGGGGCTAAGCGAACTAGCCACCCACTACATTGGCGGTATTTTGAAGCATGCGCCTGCCTTGCTGGCCTTTACTAACCCCAGTACTAACTCCTATAAGCGTTTGGTGCCTGGCTTTGAAGCGCCTGTAAACCTGGTTTACTCCAACGGTAACCGGTCTGCGGCTGTTCGGATTCCATTATCGGGCGATAACCCGAAGGCGAAGCGTCTAGAGTTTCGTTGTCCCGATCCTACAGCGAATCCTTATCTGGCTTTTGCTGCCATGCTATGTGCGGGTATTGATGGCATTAAGAATAAGATTGAGCCCCCTGAGCCTATCGATCAAGATATCTATGAGCGCTAGTAGGGCTGGAACAGCTCATTGTTCTGGGCAATGTGGATGGAAATGTGATAAATGTAGGGAAAAGGTTTGGGGACAGTTTTAAATTCAAGAAAGAAAGTTATCTGGTGTTGAGTTAGCCGTGAATTCTGTAGCATGTAGTAGATTGTGTTTTACTAGTAGCTGAGGTAAGAGAGGTTGACATTTTGGGTGACGTGGGTAAAAGTGGAACTGAGGTAAAGAAAGAATTGTTAGGATGGCAATGGGAAGGTATTCTAGTTACAATCATACCGCAAGTAGAGGTAGAGGGATGGACACGCTGTGAAATGCAATGAAAGCCGTTAGGTGAAGGCGAGAGAGCAGTAGGGTAGGGT
>JBCCHX010000026.1:0-85410 GCA_039028535.1 Cyanobacteria bacterium P01_B01_bin.77 | reverse complement strand
GACAAAACGGCCAAACTTGCCGAACAGCTGTTCTCCAAAAATTTAAAGCGCCAACTCAGTGCCGTTACCGAATTAGCCAGCGCTGACGAGCCGGGCATCGCCATCCTGATCGATTTCTTTAAAACCAGCGCTACCAGTGAGCCCTCTGCCGCGGTAGGCAAAGCGTATCAGTTACTGAGTAACAGTGAGTCGGTGGCGGCTCAGACTTTTTTAGCGGAGGCTTTACCTCAGGGTGTCGTTCCCCTAAAGTCCGAACAAGATATTGACTATAGCTCTTTGCAGACGCTGCTGATTGGTCAAAAGTATGAGGAGGCCGATCGACTCACCCTGCAAAAGCTATGTGAACTGGCAGGCCCTGCTGCAGTACAGCGTAAGTGGGTGTACTTTACTGAGGTAGATAGCTTTCCCATCAACGATTTGCTGACCATTGACCAGCTGTGGCGAGTCTATTCAGAAGATCGATTTGGTTTTTCAAAACAGCGGGAGCTGTGGCTTGGGCTCAATCAAAATTGGAACCGACTTTGGGAAAAGTTGGCTTGGAAGTCAGAAAATATTTGGACGCGCTATCCGGATGAGTTTGTCTGGGATTTGTCAGCCCCGGTAGGCCACTTACCGCTGTCTAATCAACTGCGTGGGGTACGCATGATGGAGTTTCTGCTATCTCATCCTGCTTGGGAGCAATAGAGCGCCGCTGACCTTTGTGAAATTCGCTGACGGCTTGGTAGAGGTCCTCGGGGGTATCGACCAGGAATGTGGGCCCCTGGGCTTCTAGGGCGGTGCGATCGCTAAATCCCCAGCTCACTGCTGCCACAGCTAACCCCTGACAGTGGGCAGATTCTATATCGCGGGTTTCATCCCCGATATAGAGGATTTCCTCAGGTATCAGCCGATGACGCCGCATAATCCGTCGTAGACTGCGAGCCTTACCCAGCAGGCCAATGTTGCCATAGACCTGATTAAACACATGGCTTAAGTCATGGCGCTGCAGAAACGAATGGATGGTGGAGGGAGCATTGGAGCTGGCAATCATGATGGAATGACCATCGTTATCTAGCGCTAGCAGTACCTCCCTCAGGTGAGTAAAGATTTGAATTGAATGAATATCGTGGCGCAGCTCCCGCCGCACCCGTCGCATCAAAAACGGTACCTGAAATAAAGGCACATTTGACTGAGCTAGCAGTTCAGCTGTACTGAGAGCTCGTAGATACTTTAACCGCTCCGGTGTCGTCTGGGGATAGCCATAGTGAACGGCTAAGCGGTTGGTAATAGTGACGATCGTTTCCAACGTGTCGGCGATCGTACCGTCAAAATCAAAAATGAGAACGGTCACGGGGGTGGGTTGTAAAAAACAATCAGGAAAAATGGCACAAACAGCACAGCGAAGCAGCTGTATAGTTATCTATGCCCAAACCTAGAATATGGCTAAAGAAATTCTTAAGCCAAGACATCTGGGAATAAATTTTCGGCAAGACGATCACTCCCCATCCCATCGCTACCCCTGTAAAGCCCCTACGTACAAATACTGTAGCTTTAGGTTTCCTTTATCGTGGTAGCAAATTATCCTAATCCTAGGTATACCACTATAGGTGAAGAGTCAAGACTTGACAGGAGGCTAGCGCCAGCGACCCGAGCGCAGAATGCTGATAATTAGCCATAAACCTAGCAGTGTGGCGGCTGTAAATAGGCTGGTGCTCAGCCACTGCAGCTGAATATTGGTCTGGTTACTGGAAATGATGGCGGCACCTATAATCAAGGCGGCCACCACCGTACTAAAGGAGCGACGATTGGCCGCCTGCTCAATGCTTTGCTGTAGGCTGTCCAGCTCCTTGACGTTAATGTTCCAAGTCAGGGATTCCTCACTGAGACGATCTAACAAAAACCCAAACTGGCGGGGAGCTGATAGCGATAAATTACGAAACTCCAGACCGGTGCGTAACAGTGCCTGCAGGGGGTCGTCACCAATCAGCTGCTGCCGAAACAGATCCACCATCAGCGGACGAATTTCGGCAATGAGGTTAATTTGGGGATTAAACTGTCGTGCTACCCCTTCTAGATTGGCCAAAGATTTGGTAAACAAACCGATGTTGGCAGGCCAGCGCAGATGATTGCGGGTGCCAGCTTCTAAAATTTCAGCAAAGGCGGCAGCGGTATTAAAGTTTTGCAGCGATAGCCCATAGTAGCGGGCCAGCAGGCGACTATAGTCAAACTCTAGCTTGGCGAGATCTACATCTTGCAGCGGCTCTGCTAGCTGTAGGGTGAGCTGGGCACAGCGTTGGGCATCAGAGCTGATAATTGCCAGTACCATCTCCGTCAGGGTAGCCCGCGTTCGAGGATCTAGACGGCCCATCATGCCACAGTCTAGTAGGGCCAGACGACCATCATTCAGGTAAAAAATATTGCCTGGATGGGGGTCGGCATGGAAAAACCCGTCAATAAAATACTGCTGAAAGAAGGAACGAAATAATAGCTGGCTCAGGGCATTGCGATCGACCATCTGTCTGCCCATGGAGGCCGCTAAGATTGGCTGACCGTCTAACCACTGCATGACCAACACTTTAGGCTGAGTCAGCGGCCAGATAATTTCGGGAACTGCCAGCTGGTTAGGGGCAAACCAGGGGCTTTTGGCCAGGTTTTGACGTAGCTGGTCGGTGTAGGTGGCCTCGGTGGTAAAGTCTAGTTCGGCTTTGAGGGCGCTGCTAAATTCATCGGCCAGGGCGACTACGTTGTAGCGTTGGCCAAACTGGGTGCTAGATACGAGTTTGGCAATGTCGCGAATCAGGGCCATATCTCGCCGTACCTGCATTTCAATGCCAGGTCGCTGAATTTTGAGGGCCACGGGCTGACCATTTTTTAAGGTGGCGCGATGGACCTGACCGATGGAGCCCGATGCGATCGCACCATAGTCCACCGCTGCAAACACCTCCTCTGGATTTAGCTGCTGTCTCAAAAACGCCTGGATCGTCGCCGCATCCACTGGCGGCACTGTTGACTGCAGAGCACTCAGCGCCTCAATATAGCTCGGTGGTAGCAAGTCTGGTCGCGTACTCAGCAACTGCCCAAACTTGATATATACCGGACCTAAATCCGTCAAAATATTGCGTAGAACAGCGGGTGGGGGAATATCGGGTTCTTCTGGAGCCTTGCCTACCAGTAAACGCCGCATGTAGTCCCAACCGTGGCGTAAAAACACCTCTACAATTTCACCCTGACGGGAAATGAGATTTGGCGTTAGCATGCAGCCCTTAGGTAAAGTAGTGACGGTTTGATGCTAGCAGTTCCCATAACCCATGTGGCTACGTAATCTCATTCTCCTCTGCACAACGGCGTATCACTTTTGGTGCTGTCGCCAAGAAGACCAAACACCACCACCGGGAACGATTTATGACATTGGAGATTGCAAGCTTCATCTCTATCGTCGGGGACGGCCCCATCCCAACCAACCCACCGTTATTTTGGACCACAGTCTGGGGGGTGTAGAAGGGTATCTGCTGATTGATGATATCGCCGAGTTTGCCGATGTGTGCATCTACGATCGGGCAGGTTACGGCTGGAGTTCCAATAGCCCTAACCCGCGCAACAGCGGCGAAATGATGCAGGAGCTAGAAGCGCTATTGCGTCAGGCAAAAATTGCCCCCCCTTATATTCTGGTGGGAGATTCCCTGGGCAGCTATACCATGCGGCTCTATGCCCACACCTACCCTGATCAGGTAGCAGGGCTGATTCTCACCGACGGCCTCCATGAAGATGGCATGGCCAGACTGCCCGCTAGCCTACAGCTGATGAAAGCTGTATTTACCGCCGGTTTTTTGATGTCTGTGGTGGGTTCAGCCCTGGGCTTTATTCGTATTTTTCAGCAGCTAGGGCTGTTCCAAGTGCTCAGTCCCAAGCTCAGACAGTACAGCCAGGTGCAGCTTGCCCCGGTCCTGCGCTCCTTTGTGCGGCCCAAGCACTGGTTTACCATGGCCCGTGAAATGTTTAGCCTCAATACTAGTCACGATCAGCTCAGCCAGGTAGAAAGCTTGGGGTCTCTGCCGGTAATCAATATCAAGGCCAGCCATTTTTTTACCCCGACACCGCTGCTTAAACCGTTGCCGTTAGAAGCGGCCGATGAGCTTTGGACCAAAATGCACCATGCCCTGATGCGACTATCCACACAGAGCCTGAGTTTGCCTGCCCAGGGTAGTCATTTTGTTTGGGTCGATCAGCCTGAGGCCATGCTCGAAGCCATTGACCGGATGCTACTCAAGTGTTCGCGCGGGCGTTAGCGAATCATTTTGGGCCTTGTTACACCTTCATAACCAAATCAAGCCCAAGCGGCAATGGGCATTTTACAATGGGTAGCATCATTACCTACTGCAATCGCCTTCTGATGACTACTCAGCCTGATCGAGTTTTGATTTTTGACACCACCTTGCGAGATGGGGAGCAGTCGCCCGGTGCGACCATGAATGTCGAAGAAAAGCTAGCGGTGGCGCGTCAACTGGCCAGGCTGGGCGTCGATATTATCGAAGCTGGCTTTCCCTACGCTAGTCCCGGTGACTTTCAGGCGGTGCAGCGAATTGCTAAAGAAGTGGGTACCGCTAACGGGCCAACGATTTGCGGATTGGCCCGAGCCACCCAAAAAGATATCGAAGCCGCTGCTCGGGCTATTGCTCCCGCCGCCAGCGGTCGGATTCACACCTTTCTGGCCACCTCCGATATCCACATGAAGTACAAGCTCAAGAAATCGCGGGATGAGGTGCTGGCGATTACAGATGAGATGGTGCGCTTCGCCAAAGGCTTTACCGACGATGTGGAGTTTTCACCAGAGGATGCGGGTCGCTCAGAGCCTGAGTTTTTGTATCAGGTGCTGGAGATTGCGATCGCAGCCGGTGCCACCACCATTAATATCCCGGATACCGTCGGCTACCTCACCCCCAGCGAATTTGGCGGACTGATTAAGGGGATTGCCGACAACGTGCCCAATGTGGACCAGGCCGTAATTTCCGTCCATGGTCACAACGATCTGGGCCTAGCCGTTGCTAATTTTCTCGAAGCGGTCAAAAACGGCGCTCGCCAGCTGGAGTGCACCATCAACGGCATCGGCGAACGAGCTGGAAACGCCGCCCTAGAAGAGCTGGTGATGGCCATGCACGTGCGTCGTCAGTACTTTAATCCCTTCTTTGGACGTTCGGTGGACTCTGAAAAACCACTGACTAATATCAACACCACCGAAATCTACAAAACCTCAAGGCTGATTTCCAGTGTCACCGGCATGCTGGTGCAGCCCAATAAGGCCATTGTTGGGGCCAATGCCTTTGCCCATGAGTCCGGTATTCACCAGGATGGCGTCCTGAAAAATAAGCTCACCTACGAGATCATGGACGCCCAGACCATTGGTCTTACTGACAATCTGATCGTCTTGGGTAAGCTCTCAGGCCGCAATGCGTTTCGCAGTCGTCTGCAGGAGCTGGGCTACGAGCTATCGGACCAGGAGTTAAATAAGGCATTTTTGCGGTTTAAAGACCTGGCCGATAAGAAAAAAGAAATTAGCGATCGCGACCTAGAAGCCATCGTCAACGACGAGACACAGCAGGTTGCAGAGCACTTCCGACTAGAGCTAGTCCAGGTCTCCTGCGGCAGCAGCGCCAGACCCACCGCCACCGTCACCATCCGCACCCCCAACGGTGAAGAATTGATGGATGCCGCCATCGGCACCGGTCCCGTCGATGCGGTTTATAAAGCCATCAACCGTGTGGTTGATATTCCCAACGACCTAATCGAATATTCGGTCCAGTCAGTCACTGCCGGTATTGACGCCATCGGCGAGGTCACCATTCGCCTGCGCCACGACCAGCGGATTTATTCCGGGCACGCAGCCAACACAGACATTGTTGTCGCCTCAGCAAATGCCTATATGCAAGCTCTCAATCGGCTGTACGGTTCCACTCAAGTAGAAGGGGCAACATTACATCCTCAACGGATGCCAGTCCCTGCAGGAACTGGCGTTTAGAAAAACAGTGGCAGTTCTGAAGTTAGCCTGAAATCAGTTAAATCAACATCACTAGAACCTAATCCTTAGGGAATGTTATCTCCTGAGGATTGATTCTTATAGGCAGCTTGTTCTACTCTGGTTGCCGAGGCACACAAAATAGACAGGAAAAAGAAGTACATGACGAATCAAGTCTCCAGAATCATCTATACACTTACAGATGAAGCTCCTGCCTTGGCAACGTACTCCTTTCTACCTATTGTCAATGTCTTTACGAGTGCTGCTGACGTTACAGTAGAGACCAAAGATATCTCCTTGGCAGGACGGATTCTTGCTAATTTTCCAGATTCCCTGACAGCAGAGCAGCGTGTGCCAGATGCCCTGACTCAGCTGGGCGAACTGGCAAAAACACCCAAAGCCAATATCATTAAATTGCCTAATATTAGTGCCTCCGTACCGCAGCTCCTGGCAGCTATCAAGGAACTGCAGAAGAAGGGCTATGGGGTACCTGATTATCCGGCCAATCCCAAAAACGAAACTGAGGCCGCTATTAAAGCTCGCTATGCCAAGGTGCTAGGGAGTGCCGTCAATCCTGTTCTGCGGGAAGGTAATTCTGATCGACGGGTGGCTGCAGCCGTAAAGCAATATGCGCAGAAGAATCCTCATAAAGTAGGAGAGTGGACAGCCGATTCTAAGTCTCATGTTGCCTATATGGACAGTGGAGATTTCTATGGTAGTGAGAAATCTGTTGTTATCCAAAATACTGGCAACGTCAAGATTGAATTAGTGACAATAGATGGCTCAATTAAGGTCTTAAAAGAAACAACAGCGGTGCTAGCAGGAGAGGTGATTGACGCCGCTGTTATGAGTGTTAAGGCCCTACGTGCTTTTTATGAAAAAGAGATTGATGCGGCTAAAGATGAAGATATTTTGCTTTCTCTTCATGTCAAAGCAACCATGATGAAAGTGTCAGACCCTATTTTGTTTGGGCATGCTGTTACTGTTTACTTTAAGGATGTCTTTGATAAATATGCTGACATATTTTCAGAGCTAGGGGTCAACCCTAACAATGGCCTGGGTGATGTCTATGCCAAAATTCAGTCACTGCCTGACGTTCAACGGAAAGCTATCGAAGCTGACTTGCAGGTCACCTATGCTAAGCGGCCAAATCTGGCCATGGTCAACTCCGACAAGGGCATCACCAATCTCCATGTGCCCAGTGATGTTATTATCGACGCCTCCATGGCAGCTTCCATACGCACCTCTGGCAAAATGTGGGGACCGGATGGAAATCCTTATGACACCAAGGCCATGATTCCTGACCGATCCTACGCCACCATGTATCAGGAAATCATCAAATTCTGTCAGGAACATGGGGCGTTTGATGTTACCACCATGGGAAACGTCTCCAATGTGGGTCTGATGGCTCAAAAGGCCGAGGAGTATGGCTCCCATGACAAGACATTTGAGATTCCAGTCAGCGGTACCGTACGTGTTGTGGATGATGCAGGACAAACCTTGATGGAGCACAGTGTCCAGCAAGGCGACATCTGGCGTATGTGTCAGACCAAAGATTTGCCGATTCAAGATTGGGTAAAACTGGCTGTTAATCGAGCCAAAGCAACAGGGTTTTCTACGGTCTTTTGGCTCGATGAAAATCGAGCCCATGATGCCAACCTGATTGCCAAAGTTAAACAGTATTTACCTGAATATGACACTACCGGACTAGATATTAAAATTTTGTCCCCTGCGGATGCGATGCGGTTTACCTGCGAGCAGATCAAAGTTGGGAAAAATGTTATCTCTGTGACGGGGAATGTTTTACGGGATTATCTCACCGATCTGTTCCCGATCCTTGAGCTGGGTACCAGCGCAAAGATGCTCTCTATCGTACCGTTACTGGCAGGCGGCGGCTTATTTGAGACTGGGGCTGGTGGGTCTGCACCTAAGCATGTGCAACAGTTTGTCAATGAGGGGCATCTGCGTTGGGACTCGCTCGGTGAGTTTCTAGCACTAGCGGTCACCCTAGAAGATATGGGTCGAAAGACGAATAATGAGAATGCCCTGATTTTGGCAGAAGCGCTCAATAAGGCCAATGGTCAGTATTTGAATAATATGAAATCACCGTCTCGTAAGGTCCATGAGTTGGACAATCGAGGTAGCCATTTTTATCTGGCGCTGTATTGGGCTCAGGCGCTAGCAGAGCAGGACCAGAATCTGGAACTTAAGGCTAAGTTTGCTAAGCTAGCTCAGTCTCTGAGTGAGAATGAGGCCAAGATTGTGGATGAGCTTAACGCCGCGCAGGGTAGCCCTATGGATATCGGCGGTTATTATCTGACTGATGCGGAGAAAACCACTCAGGTTATGTGTCCCAGTGAAACACTCAATACAGCGTTAGCATTGGTTTAGGCTAAATCTGTTGGTCTCAGAGCATAATGTCTGGGATATCAGGGTTTGTCGTAATGATAGACGGCATTGACCAGGTTTTCGGGGGTGCCGATGTCTAGGTAATGACCGGTTTCAAAAGGGATGGCTTCTACTCGCAGGTTATTTGCGATCGCATTCCCAATCACATCTCCAATGGGTGTTTCCGTATAGGTTGGCATCGTCTTAATTAATATCGGCGACCGAGTCCCAATCAGTGCCTTGAGCTTGGCCTCAACAAACTGGTGCAGGAACTCCGTAAATCTAGGTCGCCACACAGCAATGGCCCACATATACTGCAGGTGTGTGAGCTGAGACTTCTCATAGATACCCGACACCACGCCATCCGCATCAAAATCAACCAGACCAACATTTTCAGGCTGATCGGTGGGAAATAACCCCAAGACCACATCCGCTTGAGAACTTGTTAACCGTTCAATCAGCTGAGTATAGGCATCGACAGGACTAAACAAGATATCAGGAAAGCCCATGGCAATAATGGCATCCTTAACAAAGGGATAGGCCTGGTTAAGGCTAAAAGGGACACCAAAGGGCACATGGACAGTAAGGTAAGCCAGCCTCATACCGAACTGGGAACCATCGCCCAGGTAAGTCGGAATATCCCATTTCCCCGGTCGCAGAATTAGAAAGGTCTCTTGCACCCCAGCTCTACTCATGGCTTCTAGCAAATACTGACAAGCCACTTTGGGCCGCAGCCCCTGGCCCGCCAGATCTTGGAATCCAATGGGAAAAAGCTCTTTACTCATGGGCAGGGGACTAATGCGACTGCCCTGGCCAGCCGCTGGGAGCAGGCCAATGATTTTCTGAGCGTGTAAGGAATCGTAGGATGCTGCCATGGTTAAGGAGCGCAAACTCAAACGTACCTCACCACAATAAGAGACTATAAAGAACTTCGAGAAAAATTTACGCAATGTATACAGAGTCTTCGGCCGAATATCAGAGCTACTTCTGGAATCGTCGCCCTATTTACCGTATTTATCCTGTGAGTTCTTCAAGGCTATCAAATACCCATGAGATTTAATGCATATTACTTTTACTGGACCGTATTTTTATTGATTACAGAGATTTATATTGGCGTCTTTGTTAAGGATGATTTTGTCCGTCCTTACATGGGTGATTTTCTTGTTGTTATCCTCATTTATACCTTTGTCCGCACGTTCTTTAAGTATTCAATCATTAACACAGCCATTGGTGTTTTACTATTCTCCTTTCTAGTGGAGATTCTGCAATACTTTAAGATTGTCGAAATCCTAGGCCTAGGCTCGCATCGACTAGCTAGAACCGTAATTGGCACGTCGTTTTCGTGGGAAGACTTTATTGCCTATACTTTGGGTATCATAATGACGTTAGGATGCGAACAGTTTATCGGTCCCAGCATAGAAAAATGGCGGTGCTCCAGTAGATAACAAATATCGCTATAAACTACAGGTCAGATCCGAGCCGCTTTTTAGCGACAAACATAAATACAGTAGGTTCTAATGGGACAGTTCTAATGGGACATAAGATGAGGTTGAGGCGATTGAGCAGTTGTCCTATCCTGCTTTAGGACTAGTCGCTGCAGTTTTTCCTGGGTCGTCGATGTTTGCCACACACCCTGCACAGCAGCAGTAGGTGTTAGTTTATGGACGGTATTGTTAGATAGATGTCGGTGGCGGTCTGTGAGCATTTGATTCAACCATCGCTCTAGGCCCATGGTAATGGTTTCTAACCAAGGGATAGCTCGTCCCCCTGTGAGCTGACGCAATAGCGGATACAAAAATGCTTTGTGACGACGATAGCCCAGCTGCTTGTAGCGTTGTAAAAAATATTCGTCCATATCTAAGTCCCATTTTTGTTGAAAATGCATAAGACTTTCAACTTCCCAAGTATCGCTCCAACGCAACATAAAGCAGGTCAAATCTGACCAGCGATAGGATACCGAAGGAACGTGGGTAACAATGGCAGCTGGCTCACAGTAAATCTGCCCACCAGCTTGATTAACACTTAAACAGAAATCGATGTCATCTTGGGTACTTAGTAGTTGTTCATCCAATAGGCCAATGTGTTCAAAAATATCTCGCTTGATCAATGCACAATGCAACTCTGCATACTCACAGGCGCGTCTATGAAGCTGGTGTTTAATAACTGCCACAGAACGATTAGCAAGAAAAGTTTTTTTATAAACACGTCGTCGAATCTGGTCATCCTTAATGTCCATAAAAATTCTGACTTCGCCCCCTGCCAGGTGAATATGATCATGCAGTGGTTTGCCAACACAGGTGAGCGGACAGACAACAGTGGCGTCTGTTTCCTGGGCACATTGCCATAGCTTTTCTAGCCAGCCAGGAGAGACATGAATATCATTGCCGAGAAAGACTACATAGTCGGTAGTAACCTGACTTAGTCCTAGATTGCGAGCCTGATTCGGAGCGAGGAAATTGTTGGTGCGCAGCAGCGTGAATCTCTTTTTAGCAGCTGCTCGAAATAAGTAATTCTGAATATGTTTTGGAGAACCGGCATCAACATACACCAGTTCAAACGGTACGTTCGTATATTTGTAGATATTCTCTAAAGATTGTTGCGTATAGCTAAATCTTTCTCGCGGGGTGACTACAATGGTAATAGATGGCTGTAGTGCAGTTGTGTTGCTTGTGGTAAGATGTGTTGCAGTCATGGAAACTATCCAAAATTTAGCAGCGAGGACGATGGGATAGTAGCGGTCGATACGACCGTGGACCTGAGCCCAGATGCGCTTTTAATGCCGTTACTGAGTTAAGGAATGACTCAAGCTGCAAAATGCGCGTTCGGCCAACATTTTACAGATGCAACCATACCGAAGATTAGCAACGCTCTGATGTTTTCCCTGATGCATCAATTTTCCCAGGCAGACTGAGAAAATATGGTTTTTAACCAACGCCTTAGTAGCACTACTGAGCGATGTTACTAAAAACTATGGCAAACGAAATTACGTGTAATGAAGTGAGCATGAGCCTACCTGCATGAAAATCAGCCAGTATTGAAGTAGCTTGCGTTCTGCTGTTGGAGCATATGAGCCATTTCGGGCTATCTTTGCTCAATCATAGGCTAGTTCCCATCAAGAAAACTCAGTATAAATGGGTATTTTTAGTGAATCTAGTATATATAGGGCTTTGGGGTCTAATTCAAATTATATTAATGAATAGTAAGGAGTTTTATAGAGATCTAGCTAACGAATGCTGATGTAGTCTTCTACGTATTTAGATGCCGTATTTTTACTGATGCTGTTTGTCGAAAGACCTCCAGATATAGCTGAATCAAGCTATCTGGAGGTTGCTAAAGATTTATGCTGATAGGGGTAACGGGTTAGTTGGATAGCGGGTCTGATAATGTGTTTGGTACCAGTCGATACATGGCTTAGATATTGATCGCTTGAACGATGGGACGGTGATTTTTGGGGTAGTGGATGACGCTCAGGTGAGCGGGCTTGAGGGTAATCTGGGTAGCGGTATCGGAATGGCCGCCTAGGGTTTCCATGAGCAAGGTTTGAATGTGATGGGTGGGTGCGATCGCAATCCCAGTTCTCAGCATTTCATCAGAATAAAAAGAGCTAGTCCGCGCCCCTTGCCAGTCTTGAAGAAAATTCTCTCGCTCATTGGAAAACCAAGTAATGCTTGGATGATATTGTAGTAAGATCGGCAGCCACCTCTGACCTGTCGAGAGGCAAAAGTCTAACTTAATGTCAGCAAGGCGGTGGGCCAGCCGATCAAAAGTCACGGAGGTTAGCTGGTCCTTAGCTAGTAATAACAATCGCAACCCTGTTTTTCCGACCTTTAGTTTGGGCAACGTTTCTTTGATGGCGGTAGTCTGGTTGAGCTGACTGAGCTGCCTCTTCTGTGCTGAAAACTCCAATATGCTAATGCCGCAGTTAGACTGTTGTAGGCTGTGATGATCTTTTGCAGACAGCCCCAGGGCAGTACTGATCAGGGCATGGTTTGTCCCACCATGGCTAACCACCAAGATAGTTTTACCTGGAGCATAGGGCAGGCCAGACCAAAACGTTTGAGCTCGCTTATAGAGATCGTTAATGGGGAAATGATAGGTACCGTCAGCAGCTGGGAGCTTAAATTCATCAGGGTACTGTTGCCAGCAGGTATAGGTCTCTTTGTGGTGATAGCGCACATACTCGTAGGTGAGCCCTTCCCATATAGACAGATCAATTTCTCGAAGATAGTTACTCACGGTTACAGAGATAGGCTGCTTATCATCTATGGCCTTGAGAATCTCTCTGGCAGTTTGTTTTGCCCGCATCAGGGGGCTGGTATACACGGTATCAATGGGGATATGCCGCAGATAGTCTCCTACCTGACGAGCTGTTTCGATCCCTTTTAAGGTGAGTACGGCCTCATCGGAACTGCCCTGGTAGCGGCCCTGGTCATTAAAGGTGCTACGTCCATGGCGAACAAGAATAATCCGACTAGGTGAACGCTCAGACTGCATGGCTTCTTTCTGGTAAATCTGATAAATAACTCCTAGACTGCAGACGATACATTTGGGCGTAGCGACCTGCCTGAGTCATTAGCTGGGCATGGGTACCCCGTTCTAAAATGTGACCATTTTCAATATATAAAATCTGGTTGGCATGCCGAACGGTACTGAGATTGTGAGAAATCCAGAAGCTGGTTTTGCCCTGGGTGAGCCGGTTAAGTGCTTCGCTGACCAGGGCTTCGCTGGTGCTATCAAGACCGCTGGTAGGCTCATCAAGGATGACAATAGGAGCCTTGCGAATGGCAGCCCGAGCGATCGCAATTCGCTGTCGTTGACCACCGGAGAGAGTGGCTCCCCGCTCGCCAAGAATAGTGCCATACCCCTGGGGCAGTTCCATAATAAAGTCGTGGGCATTAGCTAGACGTGCAGCTGTTTCAATTTCTGCATCACTGGCTCCCAGAGCCCCATAGGCAATGTTGTCGCGAACGCTGGTGGCAAACAGAACACTATCTTGAAGAACAATGCTAATCTGCTGTCGTAGCGATGCCAGAGTATACTCCCGTAGGTCGTGACCGTCGATGTGTACGCCCCCTTCAATTGGGTCATAAAATCGTAGCAACAAACTGATCAATGTAGATTTGCCGCCACCGGAGGGGCCGACAATGGCGACCTGTTCTCCAGGTTTAGCAGCAAAGGTGAGATTACGTAGAATTCCCTTTTCTGGGTCGTAGGCAAAGGTGACATTTTGACAGCGAACAGCACCATGAAACTCAGGGGCCAATCTGGCTCCTTTGCGATCGCGGACATCAGGCACCGTATCTAACAGAGCAATCACTCGCTCACCGGAAGCAACAGCTTTGGCAATTTGTCCGGTGTACTTAGCCAGCTGGCGCATGGGCTTAAAGGCGACCTTTAGGTAGGTGATAAATACCAGCAGGTCGCCCGGTGTCGCGCTGCCGGCTAGCACTAGCTGCACACCACGCCACAGCACTAAGGCCTGGACGATGGCCACCAGTGACTCTACAAGACGCTCCTGTCCGGCCCGTAATCGCTGGGTTTCGGCGCTTTCTTTTAAACTTTTACGATTGTTTTTAGCAAAAGTTTGTCCTAAAAAATCCTGTAGGGATAGGGCCTGCACTACCTTGATTGCACCAATGGCTTCAGCGGCAGATGCGGCCATGGCCCCTTCTCGTTTGCGCTGGGTGCGGGCCACCTTATGGATCTTTTTTGACATGGTGGTGGTGGTGAGGATAAAGACAGGGAGAACTGCGATCGCAATCAGCGCCAGTTCCCCATTGATCCAAAACATCACCCCTACCATGCCGATTAGGGTAAGAAAATGAGTCACCAGCGGCAGAGCTGCTACTACAGTTACCTCTCGTAATCTTTCTATATCGTAGGTAACCCGAGTAATCAGATCGCCACTCTTTGCCTGAGTGTGAAAAGACAGCGATAGTGTCTGGATATGATTATATAGCTGGTTGCGAATATTGGCCATCACATGGGTCGCAGCCACGGCCATACCAACGGTGCTAAAGTAGGCGGCGGTTCCTTGGCCCACTGAAATCACGACAAGAGCAGCGGACAGAATAGTCAGAACCAGAATGGGTGAGAACTCTGCTAAGGCTGCAATATTATGACCGTGAACGTTAAACCCGGTGGGCAGAATGACGCGGTCAAACATGAGTTTGAGCGGCCAAGGGCCTAACAAACGAAGACCTGTTTCTGCTAGGAGGGCAAAGAATGCGCCGATGAGTAGGTGAGATTGTTTACAGATATGAGGCCAAAAGCGATAGGTGATGACTTGGAGACTTGGGAGGGAGGCTGTAAAAGATTTGCGTTTGGCCATGGTGTTGAGTAATATTGAGTTCTCTCTTCTTTATCCCGACGTCTGACTTATTATCTGCTCCTGCTGAATCATTAGCTCTTCTCCATACAGTCTTTCATGACGGTCTGTAATGAGCTGATTTAGCTGATGTTCTAAGCGAATTGCCACCCTCTCTAACCAAGGAATTGTTCGGCCTAAGGTTAGTTTCCGAACTAATGGTCGGAGAAATGTATAGTGCCGACGATGTCCTAGACGTTGATAGCGCTTTTTGAAATACTTATCTTTGTCCAAGGCCCACTTTTTTCGAAAATGTTTTAGGCTCTTGATTTCCCAAGCATCGCTCCAGCGCAGCATAAAGAAGGCCAA
Organism: Cyanobacteria bacterium P01_B01_bin.77; assembly: GCA_039028535.1. Taxonomy (GTDB): domain Bacteria; phylum Cyanobacteriota; class Cyanobacteriia; order Phormidesmidales; family Phormidesmidaceae; genus Leptothoe. The sequence continues at coordinate 70,357 of JBCCHX010000026.1, read as the reverse complement.
GTCCGACCAGCGATAGAGAATATCTGGCACATAGCTCACAACAGAACTAGGCTCACAGTAAATCTGACCGCCTGCTTGATTGACCTGTAGACAAAAATCGATGTGCTCTCGCGTATTGAGCAACTTTTCGTCCAAGGGACCCATATCTTTCAAGAACGATCGTTTAACTAGCATGCAATGAAATTCGGCAAACTCACAGGCACGGCGCTGCAGCTGATCTTGCACATCGGCCACAGCACGATTGACAAAGTAATGCTTTTCGTGGACTCGACGACGCACTTTGTCTCCCTTTAACTCCGTAAAGATGTGGGCCTCACCGCCTGCCAAATGAATCTTTTGGTGTAAAGGCTTCCCAATACAGGTCAGAGGACAAACAACAGCAGCATCGGTTGCTTGGGCACACTGCCAAAGATTCTCTAGCCAACCATCAGAGACATGAACATCATTGTCGATAAAGAGTACGTAGTCTGTATTGACGTGGCGTAGACCAAGATTTCGAGCTTGATTGGGGGCTAGAAACTGTTCGGTGCGGACTAAGGTAAAGCTTCTTTCTATGGCAGCCTGACGTAGATAGTTTTGGATAGATATGGGAGAGCCTCCATCTACATAAACCAACTCAAAGGGCATTTGAGTATATTGATATATACTCTCTAGAGACTGTTGGCTGTAGCTAAATCGTTCTCGAGGTACGACGACAATTGTAATACTGGGTTGAGAGGTTGATTCTGGTGTTGCGGTGGAGGCTGTAATAATGGTAGAAGTCATGATGAATCTCCTGAAATCGGCTTTTAAAACGAACAGCTAAAACTCAGAAGCTGATACGAAATAATTTGATAGCTTTGGTATTCCACTTTTTTACGGAAGAAGTCAGATAGCCCATGAACTAATTATTAACGAATCTTAAGAGGCCAATACGGTTAGAGGATAAGCTAAAACCTTTTGGTAGACCTTAGCCCAGTTCTGTTGTTCAACGATTGGTGAGAGTTTCTGGCGGACAGTAGTTTGAGCATTTTTTCCTAAGCGTTGTCGTAACTTTGGTGATGATGCGAGTTCAAGAATAGCAATCTTCAGCTCGCTACTGGAGCCAGGGGAAATGACCAGACCGTTATAGCTATGTTCTAAAATCTCACCAATGGCGTCTACGTTAGTGCCGATAATGGCTCGTCCTGCTAGCATCGCTTCGAGTAGCGCGTTGGGACACCCATCATGAAGAGACGGAATAGCGCAGATATCCATATATCGTAGATAGGCCATGCCCTCGGTGCGAGGCACCATGCCAGTAAGCACAGTGTTGTTTGCCATGCCACTATTGCGGATAGCGGCTTCCCAGTAAGGTCGTTCCCGTTCTGCAAAATCTCCTACCAGTAGCAGTGTGATGGGTAATGTTTGTTGTAAATCGGCGCAAGCATCTAGGAGATATTCCAATCCTTTTTTGTCACGAAATCGCCCCACGGATCCGATCACCAATCCATCGAGCTGACTAGCTAGGGGCGGAGTGGAGTGTCCAGAAAATTCGACCGGTTGAATGGAATTCCAGAAAGTGCTGGATTTGTTTTTAAGCTTAGGGACAAGCACTTGACCACGTTTTTGGAGGTCTCGGCTGACAAATGTGACCCAGTCGGAGCTTTCTAAAATCCAGCTGATTTGACTGTGCTGTTTAGGGCTAAATACATGTTTGTGCAGATCGCTACCTCGGACACTATTGATAATGGGGATCTGTTCTTCTTTGGCTAGCAGTGTGGTGATAAAGCCGGTTTCATTGATAAAGAACCCATGAAACAGGTCAAACCGGTACTGATGATGAAGTTGTTTGAGCTGAAAATAAATCTCGCTGCGGTAGTCTTGCAAAATGGGTGTATTAGATCGACTGGCGGGGGTCAAACGGTGGACCTGAATGCCATCCTGGTTGGTGGTGCTACAGTCTGAGCGATGGTAGCCTTCGGCTTTACGCTGTTTAGAATGGAAAACGGCAACATGAACTTCGTGGCCGGTGGCCTGTAGCAGTTTGGCAATGCGAGCCACGGATTCGCCCACTCCACCGATGTCGGGGGGGAATTCGAGGGTAGTAATGCAAACTTTTGACTGGGTCATGGATTTGAATAGATTAGGTGGACTGTTGATAAATTTGGCGTTGATTCCGCTCAGCCAAACTGGTGTGAAGACAGTTACGAAAAATCAAACTAGGGCTGCTTGCTCAACCAGTGTCTTGACCTTAAGGGCTGTGATTTCTACCCCTCGTAAACAGAAATGTTTGTGGGAGGAGGGATGCTTCAGGGCTTTGATGATTTCACGAGCGAATAGGATCGGCTCAAGCATATTTGGCTCGATCACTTTGACAATTCCCAGTTCCTCTAAACGGGTTGACCGCAGCCGCTGTTCTTGGTCACCGTTGCCGGTAAAGGGTAATTGCATGGCTCGAACACCAGTCTGCAGTACATTGAGGGTGGTGTTATAACCGGCCATGCTGATGGAGAGATCGGCTTTGGCCATGTAGCTCAGTAGATCCGGTGTATAGCGTTGTACGGTCAGATTGGGACTCTGCGCTGCGATCGCATGCAAACGTCCAAAAACCTCTTCTGGCGCAAAGGGTCCTGTAAACATCTGGATGTGATGGGGGATTTTATCGGCTAGAAACTGACTGGCGGTGGCAACACAGGTTAATAACTCATGGCCAAAGCGACCACCGCCGACGCTAACGAGAATCATCGGTGGGTCTGCCTCTGTTCTGGGGGCAAACTGGCGATCCACATCTGGAACGACATAGCCGGTATAGTGCACATCGCAGGTGAGATCCTGCACCCGAGAAAAGCTGTTTTCTAAGGGAACAAAGTTAGGGTCGCCGTGGATGAGTAGCTGATCAAAATGACGGTTTATCAGTTTGCACACTTTTGCTTCGTGGCGAGCCTGATCCTGTTTGGTGACGATAATATCGCGCAGGCTGCAAATGGTCTTAGCCTTGTAGTCCTTGGCTTGCTCTAGTAAAGGGATAAGCTCGGTGGAAAAGCGACGACGACCAAAGGGAAAAAGTTCTACCATGATGGCTGTGGGACGGATGCGATCGCACACTTCCAGTAGCCGGTCGCGACGATAGGCTAGTGCCGCATCGATATTGACAAATCCTGTTGGTACCTGCAGCTCTCGAAAATTGGAATCTGTCTTCATGGCTGGTAGATTAATCACCTCAATCCCCTCAGGTATGGGAAAGTCTTGAATGACTTCCCCACCATTGACAAAGTAAACTTGAAAATCTTGGCTAAGGCCTCGGGCAATGGCCATGCTGCGGATCAGGTGACCGATACCTAAAATGTGCTGACAATAAAACAGTAGATTTTTCATAGTGTGTGTGATTTTAAAAAACAGATTGCAGTTGATTGAGCATTGAACCGTGTCTTAAGATGTTGTCAGTTTGAGTAAATTGCCCAGCACCCGATTCTGTGGTCTCATGGGCTGCTTGACTGCTTCCACCAGCCAGTTCCTGACGGTACTCACATTACTGGTGAGACCAAATTTCTCTAATACGGTTAAACGACCGGTTATCCCCAGTGTTGTTCTCAGCTCAGGCTGACGAAGTAGAGCCTCTAGGGCTTGAGCTAATGAAAGCGCATCTTTCTCGGGGACGAGTATGCCATTGTTGTTAGACGTTACCAGTTCGGAAATACCTGAGATATCGGTAGAGATCACCGGTAGTTCCATCGCCATGGCTTCTAGCAATACATTAGGAATGCCATCGCGATCGCCATCGTCGGTCACTAAACAGGGCAGAACAAATATATCGGCCTTTTGATAATACTCAATTAGCTGGTCCTGGGTGAGCTGGCCCACCAAGGTGACGTGGTCGAAGAGACCTAACTGTTCGATCTGTTGTCGAATAGTATTCTCTAGAGGTCCATAGCCGACAATGTTACAGCGAAAGGACATCCCAGTCTGTTTGAGCAGGTAACAGGCTTTTAGCAAATAGGGAAATCCTTTTTTCTCGCAGAAGCGACCCACACTCAGAATTGAGGGGATTTCAGATGATTGCACTCTGGGCTCAGGGCTAAAACGAGAGACGTCTAAGCCATGATAGGCCAGGTGAATAGGCGTATGGGAGGTGGAAATTTGTTCAAGATATCGTCGATTGTAGTCAGTGCAAGTAAGGACAAATTCTGCCTTGGCCATGCGGCGATCGAGGGCGACCTTGTCAGTAAGATAAATGTCTTTGGCATGGGCCGTGATGCTGTAGGACAGTCCAGAAAATGCCTGGGCGATTTCGACAGTGGCTGTGGGCACGTTGGCAAAGTGGGTATGAAGATGATTGATATCCAACTGCTGTAGCTTCCAGGCGAGATAGCCACCCTGTAAAAATTCGTGCAGTCGCCGGTCTTCGTGACGGCTTAAGTAAAACTGAAGCGTGCTGAGATAGTGGTTGCTATCCTGTTGATATAGCCTGATATGGGTATCCAGCAGTTCTTTCTCTATTGCTAGATTATACTCAGGTAAAAGTGAGGGAAGATAGGTGACTGGAGCATTGACCTGATGGATACCAGGATGAATGCAAGATTCAGAAGGACGCCTAAGAGAGAATATGTGGAGATTTAGACCCTGTCGTTCGAGTTCTAATATCTCGTTGAGGATAAAAGTTTCTGACAGTTTGGGGTAGGTTTTTAATAAAAATCCAATTACAGTGCGCATGGGAGTTCAGCGAGAACGGGGTTGACTGGGTGCTGGGGGCTAAGATTTTGCATCAACTGGGCAATGCGAGGTAGCCCGTCGAGACAAAAACTGTTGATAGCATACGGTTTAGTATTCAGGGACTGCTGGAGCGTTTGCCATAGCTTTTGTGGCGTCAGTGCCTGGGGATGAATGGCGTATAGTAAGCCTCTATCAGCAAACCGTTTAGCGCGCATCCACTGTTCTTGTACAGGACGCGTACGGGGGATAACAACAGCGGTTTTACGCAGTGAGAGAATCTCACAGATGGTGTTGTAACCTGCCATGGCAACTATGGTGTCGGCGGCATTGAGATAGCTAATCAAATCGTCGCTAAATTCTAGAAGTTGAATATTGCCGTAGGGGGCTATTTCAGATTGAAACTGCTGTTGTTGTTTAGCTGGCATCTCGGGGCCTGAAATAATTACTGTTTTGGGTACAGTTTTATCGGCGCAAAACTGTTGATGGACACTCTCTATATAGGTTTTGACCAGCTGCTGTCCATCACCGCCGCCGCCGGAAGTTACCACCACTAGTGGCTCTTCTGGATGAGCTCCTAGCTGCTGACGGAGTAAGGGCCTGGGGGTGCGGCCATGGCCACGGCTAAGATAGCCGCAGAATTTGACTTTGCGTCGCAACGGTAGGGGAAAGCGGTATTCGTGGGGTAGGTTAAAAATCTCAGGGGTACCCACAATCCATATCTGGTCATATTGTTGTTGGCTCAGCTGATAGTAGTTGTTTTTATGCCACTGTTGGATGGTAACGGCAGGGGCATCAAGGATATCTCTGAGTAGCAGCACTCGCTTAGTATGGGGACAGTGGCGGCTGAGATAGCCTAGGGTGGCTTTGAGTTCATTCCGCAGACCCTGTGGCTTTTTGTCCACCAGCAGTACATCGGGTTCAAAATGGGCCGCCGCTGTAAGAATAAGGTGAGATCGCAGTCGTACCAGCGTCTCTGGCATGCCCTTGAGGTATCTGGCCTCCAGCTGACCAGACGTGTCTCGACCTAGGCAGGGCAGCTTAATATAATCGAGTCCCTCAGGCAGTTTGAGTGTATGTAGGGCGGGGGAACCCGACACTACCAGAATAGAAATATCGGGCAGTGTTTGCAGCAAATACTCGCAAATAGTTAGCATCCGGCGAATGTTGCCCAGCCCAAAGGCATCATGGGAATAGACCATTAGTTTCATGGCAGAATCTCCTGAGGATGGCTGTTGGCTCTAGGCGGCGACCGGTTGAGGGTTTACGACCGGCCACAATAGCTGCCCGGTACTGGGGCGACCAATAGCCTGGTAGTAAAACCCTGCCTGCTGCATCCGTTGAGGATTAAGATAGTTGCGACCATCGATAAAAATGGGATGGGTCATCTGGCGGGCCAGGTCGCCATAGTCTAGGTCTTGAAATTCGACCCAGTCGGTCACCAGCACCAATGCGTCACAGTCGTAGGCCAGAGTGGTGGGGGTATCCACCAGGGTGACTGGGACTGAAATGTTTTCAATAATCGGGTCATAGGCTTTGACCTTGGCTCCCAACCGCTGTAGCTCAGTAATGATGTCAAGGGCAGGGGCATCCCGTAGGTCGTCAGTGTTGGGCTTAAAGGTGAGACCCAACAGCCCGATGGTTTTACCTTTGAGAATCTTGAGGGTCTTTTGCAGCTGATGCACTACCTGTAGTCGTTGGCGTTGGTTGGTGGCAATAGTGGCATCTAAAATCTCGGTTGGAACGCCGTAGTCTTGGGCAATGTGCATCAGTGCGGATACGTCTTTTGGAAAACAGGAGCCCCCCCAGCCAATGCCTGCCTGCAGAAATTTCTCGCCAATACGGCTGTCTAGACCAATGCCCTGGGAGACTTGATTGACGTCGGCACCGATGCGATCGCAAATATTAGCAATCTCGTTAATAAAGCTAATCTTTGTCGCCAGAAACGCATTGGCGGCGTACTTAATCGTTTCGGCAGAGGCCAGGTCGGTCACTACCACAGGGACCGTAGCCCTGGACGGATCCTCCGCAAACTGTCGGTGAATAATGGGTGCATAAAGCTGTCGCATCCGCTCGATCGCCCTGGGTGAGTGTCCTCCCAGGACAATGCGCTCCGGATTAAAGGTGTCGTACACGGCTGTCCCCTCTCGTAAGAACTCTGGATTGCTAATCACGTCGAAGTTAGCCCGGCTATGTCGCTGCTCCAGCTCATCTAAAATTAAGCGTCGTACCCAGTCACCGGAGCCCATGGGTACCGTAGACTTGTTGACAATAACTTTGCGCTCACCGTTGATATGCTGACCAATGCCCCGTGCTACAGCTTCGACATAGCGAGTATCACTCTCACCGGTGGGCAGTGGCGGTGTCCCTACAGCAATAAACAGAATCTCACCGTGCTCGACTCCAGCGGCTAAATCCGTCGTAAACGATGGCTGCTCTGAACCCATAATGTCCGTTAGCCCAGGCTCATAAATAGGAGAGTGGCCAGCCTGTAGCATCGCGACTTTTTCTGCATTGTTGTCAATGCACATCACATCATGACCAATATGGGCTAAACAGGCTCCGGTCACCAGACCCACATAGCCCGTGCCAATGACAGATACACGCATTGCCCTATTCTCCAGTAGTGCGAAAACCGATGGCACTACTATCGCCAGCGTGATTAAAATCTGAATGAAGCAATGGTTAGAGCACTTTCATGAAGCTTAATTTAGAAAAGGCCTAATCTAAAAAGAAATAACCTAAATCGCTTGATGTAAGTAACGATTATCAATTTCGAAAAAGCTGATTGAGCAGGTTGAGAAACGTTTAAAACAAAATCTCTCTTGGGGTTGAATCCTCTTTATATATAGAGTTTTTGCTCTTATCCTCTCTGGAGAGCTTTCTTAGCTAACTGTCCCTTAAATCTGTCAACACACTCAGTAAAATAAGAAAGTTCTCATGCATTCCTATCTTGTTTAATTATAAATTTTAGAAATAGTAGTCGGTTCTTAAAATGTCACAGCTTTACAGAGCCTATCAGGGGGCAACCTTTAATTTTTTAGAGAGTTCTGAAGGATGTCATGGATGAACCGGACAATAGCCATGTTGTCATTAACGGAGATAAAGCCTTTGCTAAAGCTATCGATTCTAATTTATCGCAAAGCTCGGCGATGTCACATATTTAAACCCTATAGTTAGGCCTTTAAATCCGCTACTGACAGAATGAACCGTTCTAACCGGATTGGCTTCTTTAAAGAAGCACGAACAAAAATCTTCTCAATTTACGTAGCTTTGATGTTAGCGGCTGTGGCCTCGACCATACCCCTCTTCCGAACACTTTTATTTCGCTCGGTGGATGCTCGTGTCAATGAGAGTCTCTTAGAAGAAGCGGCAGAATTTGACGATGTTTATAATGAATGGCTGGCATCTGACGACCCGTCATTTGAGACATTGGCGACGGCGATTAATGACTATGTAACGGGTGAATTACCAGAAGACGATAACTTTCTCATTGCTATTTTAGACGGCGAGGTTTATCGCTCTAATCCAATAAAGCTCCCCGACGCCATTCAGCCAGGATCTGAGCTGTATAGTTATTGGCAGAGGCTAGATGACGATGTGCAAGGAAAACGAAGCACCGATGACCCAAACGTAGGTAGAGTCATTTATGTCGTTGATACGCTTGTAGTTGATGGCACAACCCGAGGGCAGTTTATTATTACCCACCTGTCGGCTGGAGAACGCCAGGAAGCACTGGCCGGTCTATATGTTTTTGCTGAAGTTGCCAGCGGACTGCTGCTTGTCGCCTTTGGGGTGGCCTGGTTTTTGACGGGGCGGTTGCTGCAGCCAGTTCAGGCTCTAGCAACAACCGCTCGTCGGATCAACGAAACTGATTTAGATAGTCGGATTGAAATTAAAGGTAGTGGCGAACTAGTGGAACTGGCTAATACCTTTAATGCCATGATGGATCGCCTGCAGGGAGCGTTTGACAGCCAGCGTAATTTTATTAACGATGCTGGGCATGAATTGCGCACCCCGATTACTGTTATGCAGGGACATTTGGAACTGATGGGGGATGATCCGGTTGAGCAGGCTGAAACCGTCGATCTGGTCTTAGATGAGTTGGATCGGATGGGGCGCTTAGTTAATGATTTGATTTTGATTGTGAAATCTGAACATCCCGGCTTTTTACGATTAGAAACCGTGGATGTGGCTGACTTTTGTACTGATCTCTTTACCAAAGCTCAAACGCTGGCTGACCGCAACTGGTGCTGTCAGATAGACACTCGGGCAAAAATTGTAGCCGATCCGCAACGGCTGACCGGAGCCCTACTCAACTTGCTTAATAATGCGGCTCAGCACACCCAGCTGGACGACACAATTGAACTGGGCTGTCGTAACCATGAGGGTCAGGTCGAATTTTGGGTCCAAGATACGGGAGAAGGTATTCCTGCATCTGAGCAGGTGCGAGTGTTTGACCGCTTTGCTCGAGTACAGTATACCCAGCGGAAGTCCGATGGCTCAGGGCTGGGGCTGGCCATTGTGCGAGCAATTGCCGAGGCCCATGGGGGCAAAATTGAACTAGTTAGTCAGCCCGGTGTGGGCTCTGTTTTTACCCTCAGTCTGCCGATTGAGCAGTGGGTATCCTTGCCAGACTACCAGGAGAGTCGTTAATGAAACGGATTTTAATTGCTGAAGATGAGGCTCGGGTGGCTGCTTTTTTGGATAAGGGGTTGCAGGCCAATGGATTTATAACTGCGATCGCAACCACCGGTCCCGAAGTAGTTACCCATGCTCTCGATGAAGACTATGAGCTAATTGTCCTTGACCTAGGCTTGCCAGGTCAGGATGGTTTATCCGTCCTTGAAGATTTGCGCGGCCAGGGCTGTCAAATCCCCATCATAATTTTGACCGCCCGGGACGACATCAAGGATAAGCTAACTGGCTTTGAGTTAGGAGCCGATGATTATGTCACCAAACCTTTCCGCTTTGAAGAGCTGTTGGCTCGGATTCGGGCTCGGTTGCGTACTGCCACACTGGCTGCCAGTGAACAAGACTGGAAGCTCAGTCATCATAATGTAGTATTAAATTTACGCACTCGACTGGTCTATGTGGGGGAAAAGACAATCGAACTATCTGCTCGTGAGTTTACCTTAGCGGAGACATTCATGAATCATCCAGGACAGGTTCTTAGCCGTGAGCAGCTGCTTGACCGAGTGTGGGGCTATGACTATTCGCCTGGGTCAAATGTTGTAGATGTTTATGTGGGCTATCTGCGTAAAAAATTAGGTAGTGCTCTGATTGAAACAGTACGGGGCATGGGGTATCGTATGCCGCTTTAAGTTATGAGAAGATTCTCATAGAGGGTTCATCCTTATCTTATTCTCCACAGGAGATAATTGTAATTAGAAAAGATGCTGCTATTGAAAGCTATAGTGGCACAACATCTGACTGTTCATACTGACAGATGGTCAATTAAACTCGGGACTTACTTTGGTGACTACCATTCTTATCGCCGAAGACGAAGCACGAATCGCAACATTTGTCGCCAAAGGTTTGCGCAGGGCTGGATATACAACTCAAATTGCCACTGACGGTCATCAGGCATTGGCCCTAGCCGCTCAATGTGATCTCATTTTGTTGGATATAGGTCTGCCCAATATCGATGGCTGGGCCGTGTTGAAAAAGCTTAGAGCCCAGTCACCTCAGCCGCCTATCATTGTGGTGACGGCTCTTGACAATGTTGAAGAGCGCCATCGGAGTCTAGCGCTCGGTGCCAATGATTTTATCTCTAAGCCTTTTCGATTTAACCGCTTGCTTACCTGTATTCGCCGCTATGTGTAAGCCTATTGCGAATCCCCTTGATAAATGTGTTGGGATGCCTGGGGATGTTTGGGAAGTTGGAAAAATACAGTCGTTCCACAGCCTTCCTTGCTTTCTAGGTCTAGGGTACCTTCGTGTAAAACAATACAAGCTTTTGCAATTGACAATCCTAGACCGATGCCTTGAATGTGATTGGCATTACTGGCACGCCGAAAAGATTGAAATAGATAACGCTGCTCCTCGCTAGGAATTCCAATACCAAAATCCTTGATGGAAAGGGTAATGGTCTTTGCTGCTCCTAACAGATGAATTTCAATACGGCCTCCGTCAGGAGAAAATTTAACGGCATTTGATAACAGATTATCAATCACTAACCGCAGCACCCCCTGGTCACCCCAAAAACCACTGGTTTTACCAGTTATTTGTAGAACTAACTCATGGTCCGGAGCCGCATCTCGGTGTTCTTCAACAAGATCAGCAACAAATTGCAGAATATTCATGGGAGCCGGCTCAAATCGAGCCTGATCAAGCTCACATTGATGCATGACCAGCATATTATCCACTAACCGAGTCATATGTCTGGCCTTTTCCTGAATCATGGTAAGGAAGCGAGCCTGTTTGGAGGGCTCCAGACTCTGGCCATGGCGATCGAGTGTAGATGCCGCACCCAAAATAACAGAGAGCGGAGACCGGTACTCATGGGAAATTGTGGCTAGAATCTGGGATTTGAAATGGCTAAGTTCTTGGGCTTTTTCTAAGGCAGCTTGGGTTTGGGTCAGGAGTTCAGCTTGCTGAATTGCGATCGCCAGTTGAACCGCCAGCTCATGGAGCAGACCGCGCTCTTCAGGTTGCCAGTCCGTGACCTTAGAACACTGATGCGCTACTAGATATCCCCAAGTCTGACTCTGGAGCGATGACGGTGTATGAATGACGATAGGCACACTCAGCTCTTGATAATCGTCATTCGCCAAAGCCCTCTTAAAACCAGCGTTACAGATATCCGGAGTGGACAGTTCATTGGCATTGTCGGCATTAGAAATCGTCTGACCACAGCGGGTACCCAGCTCCGCCTTGAGTTGCGTCGTTTGCTGAGCACCACATTGATAAACCGCCACATGGTCGCATTCCAGCAACTGCTGCACCTCAGCTACCGCTGTATCAAGAATTTGACTTAAATCTAGAGACTGCCGAATACGTAATGCCGTAGTCGCAATCAATCGCTGCTGTTCTCGGGTTTTACGCAATGCGACATGGAGATGGGATTGCTGAATAACACTTCTGACGGTGCGTTGTAAAACCTCTGGCTGCAGATGTTGCTTACCCAAGTAGTCCTGCACCCCATGCTTCATGGCCTGCACCGCCAGCTCCTCACTGCCCTGTCCCGTCAGCATAATAATGGGGCAGAGTAGCCCACGTTCCTGCAGCTGCCCTAGAAACTCTAGCCCCGTCATATCGGGCATATAAAAATCAAGCAGCACAACATCGAACGACTGCTTTAAAAAAAGCTCAAGTCCTGCCTCAGCCAGGCTTGCCTCGCAAAATTCGTAGGTATTATGAGGGTCATCAGAAAGGTATTCGCGGTAGACTTCCCGATCCTCTGCACAATCATCAACAATCAATAACGTGTGGGCCGCCGTCATAGAAAGGGACAGATCATCTTCCCTACCAGGGTGACACCTTTTTTTTAATTGTTAATAAAGTATAAAATTTTGTAGAACAAATATTGGCTGCTCCTCTTAACAGGAATTTGTATCTATCGCCCCAGCTTTATTCCTCGTCTTTGACCTGGCACTCATTCAGCCCTGTTAATTCAACCCAATCAGGTGGCATATTGGTATGCAACCAGTAGTCTACAAATGCTTGAATTGCCCTTTCAAATCTCTCTGTGCCAACCGGTTTTATAAGATAACCGTTGGCTCCTTTTCTATAACAGAGTTTGATATCCCTAGGATCAGAGTTTGTGGTGAAGATAACAATGGGAATTTCGCGAAATTCATCATCTTGCTTGAGACGCTCTAATACTTCTCTCCCATCTGTTCCAGGCAGATTTAGATCCAATAAAATCATGGACGGTCGCGTCACCTTTTGAGTACTTTCTTCACCCTGATTTCGATACAAAAAATCCAGAGCTTTATCACCCGTCGTACAGCGGTATATGGGGTTGGTAACGGCCATATCCTCCATGAAAATCTGTAGAACTTCAAAATCCTCGTCGCTATCTTCAACAACCAGCAAAGGAGTCTTACTATTTCCGTGCATAAACTTAAGAAAAAGTTAATTTTTTGTCAGAGTTTATTTTTCTTTACATCTTAGCACGAAAGAAATATATCCTCGGCTGAGTAAACAGTGTCGTAGACTCGACCCCAAGGTTCATCAGTAAAAGGTAGGGGGCTATTCTTTAGCGTGGAGAAAACTGCTAGTATCCATCGGGCAATGCCATTGGCTAAACAGCCCATATGAAGCCGGATCGAAATCTGAGATAGATGGGGATAACGCTTTACCTGAGCTGCCAGCAGAGAAAAAACATAGTTACCAGCTTAAGCTCTATTAAGTTCACTTGCCCATTTCTTTAGAAAAGCTTAAGTTAGGCATGGCATTATAAAAAGTGGCTTTGAATCAATCCATAGAATCAAAATCGGTAATCCGTTATAGGAATCAGAACTCTTTATTAACAGGTGATGTGGCATGGACGCTAGAAAGCTTAGAGCATTCTGGTCGCTGATTTTACAGGCTTCGCCAGACAGTCTCTCAGAAGCATCTGAAGCAGTATTTGTGAGCCAGTTAAGTACCTATGTCAACGACAATCTTAGTCTGACTGCCGACGAACAGACTGATTTAGTAGCTTATCTAAGGGCTAAGCGTCACCTCATTCTAGATGTGCTGATTGCTTAGCCTAAGAGATTCCAAGGGTAAGCGCAATCTTCTTTCAGAGTATAAGAGATACTGGCTAGGGAAATTGGGTCTCTGTTGGCTACACTTCACACATGCCTCCACTCTGCCTATATCAGCTCATGGGGCAACTGCTTATTTTTTGCTCTTATCACAGTTTAAAGCAAAGTAAAATGTTGTTCCCTCATCTTGTTTGGACTCTACCCATATACGCCCACCATGGCGTTCAATAATTTTCTTGGCGATGGTTAGTCCCACCCCTGTCCCACCGCCATAACAATCTCGTTCGTGCAGCCGCTTAAAGAGACGAAAGATATTTTGGAAATGGCGTTTATGGATGCCGATACCATCATCCTTAACGTAGAGAACGCATACGTCAGTTGAATTCATTTGGTCTCCTCTCAGTTGTTCGTCAGCGGTTAGGTAACCAACTTCAATATTGGGTTGAGGCGCATGGGTATACTTAAGGGCATTACTTAGGAGATTGCCAAAAACCTCCCTAATTAGGTCTGGGTCAGCACTCACCACTGGTAGCGGCCTTGGTATCTTAATCTGGGGTGATGGTGCATCACCATCGTCACGTACCGTCTTTAACTCATCAATAATGCCTGGCACAAGAACATTGAGATCCGTGGCCTGAAGTTTCAATTTATCTTGCCCCAAGCGAGAGAATCTGAGCAGGGCATCAATCAGCCCATCCATCCGTTCTGCCAGCTTTACCAAGGTTTTTAAGCGTTTTACAGCCACCACGTCTAAGTCATGGCTGTGACGTTTCAAAAGAATATTAGAAAAGTTAGTGATCCCTCTTAAGGGTTCTTTGAGATCATGGGAGGCTGCATAGGCAAATGAATCGAGTTCTCGATTACTACGCTCGAGTTCGAGGTTAATGTGAGCCAGTTCATCCGCCTTATTAAGCACGATACCGACAATGGCGTGCTTGAGAGCGATGGCATTGGTGAGTTCCACGGGCTGCCAAGGTAAGGCCGTGGCTCGGACCGTCTCCTGCCATTGGCGAAATGATGTGCGCGGGCAAAGGAATGTATCGTCACCATCAATGACATGGATAGATTCGTTAGGATTGCCGGCCCAATTGATGGTTTGTAGTACCTCAGGGCGAAACCAGAGAATGAGGTAACGTCGTAGCTGAGAGATTTTTAACACTACTAAACCACTGGCGATGGTCTTAAAGTCGTCTATGGCTGGATAGTCTTGTAATAGGCAGTTGGTATGAAAAAGCTCTGTAGATAGTTCTTCCATTGACCAGGAAATCAAATCTTGCACAGCTTCTAAAGGAGGTGTCTGACCAATGAGGGTAATATCCTGGTCCAGACAGACGGCAGCCCCTTGTGCGTTGACCATATCCAACAGCCTTGGCTCTGGATGAATCAAGGCCTGTTTAAAGTTCTTAGCCTTAGCTATCGAAGCAACAAAGTCTGTCTGGATTGCTTGTAGATGGTTTAGATAGCTCAGTTCGGTTTTATCAACTTTGCTGGCTAACTCAGCTGCGATCAGCTGGCCCAGTACTTCACAGGCCGAGCGCACGGAATAGGGTAAAAATTTTGCGCTTCGATGGTGACAGGCTAGTAATCCCCAGAGCTGGTTATCTCTCACCAAAGCAATCACCATCAGTCCGGTGACATTCATATTCTGGTGATAGTCGATACAGCATGGATCGACGCCCCTAAGGATGGCATAACTCAAATCCAAGGGTGTTGTTTCAACGGATGCATCCTCTGTGTTCACCAGAGCAACGGGGGCTGCTGTCAAATCTGGAATATATCGCTTGAGGCCCTGTTGGTAAAGCTGCCGCACTAAGGTAGGAATATCTGTGGCTGGATAATGCAGACCCAAGTACGATATATCTTCAGATGGCTTTACTTCAGCAATAACAGAACCAGCCTGATTTTCGTCAAATCGATAGACCATAACCCGGTCATAGTCAGTCAGAGCCTGTATTTCTGTAACGGCTGCCTGCAAAAAATCTGTGACATCGTCTATGTTACGTAAGCTTGCGATGGTCTGTTGCACTGTGTTTTGCAAAGACATTAGGCCAGCAGCTGCCTGCAAACCAGTCTGTTGACTAGTTTGTGAGCTGATGGGTTCTAGCTCCAGAATGATCGAGCCATTCCTTCGATGGACCAACCCATCAAAATCTTTGATACCGTTCGGTGTCGTTATAGAGATGGCTACATAGCTAGCATGCTCAGTACAAGTCTCTAGATAATGATGCAGTGGTTGGGATAATATCGTGGGCTCAATCAACTTTAGTAATGGTTGCCCCAGGAGCACTTGGGGCCTCATGCCCAAATAGGCTGCCGTATTGTCACTGACCTGGGTGATGGTAAATTCTGTTCCCTCTAATGCCAGCAACACACCATGGGGCTGAATCAATCCAATCAGATGGACAGGGAAGAAGTCGTGGTTTTGCTGGAGCCTACCTGAACTGTGTAGGGAATCAGACTGTCTCATTCTGGAAGGGACTTTAAAGAAGGTCAAAGCTAGCTATAAGGAACAACTTAATATATTTTTCTGCTGTTGTAATTATTACAGAAAGTTAAGGGAGGCCGAGTTTCTCTTAACATTGTCATGAATGTTCGGTATAAATATGGATAAATCTCTGACTAAGGTGTCTGGTCCTAAACATTAGACAGAGTATCTGAGTAATGAGTAATGTCGAGCCTGAGTATGCTCGAATTAGCCTTTTTCCTTAATGATTTCTGCATTAAGTATTTTCAGCAGGTAGCCTATTGGCCTATTTGTTGAGGTTCAGTAATCCTATTAATAATTTGGAAAACAAAGATAATGGTGTCCCAGCGTCACTTGCCAATTAGGGCCGCATTAATTTTTTTAGCGAGTCTTGTTTTATTACCCATAGGGCTATACTGCTTCATCGTATGGAAGCTCTACACCTTTGCTGTGATAGGTCTTGTTTGATGATTGTGCTGTGCTGTAATTGTCAGAATAACCCTGGGAGTTAGCGATATCACGAATTAAATGTCCGCGGCTCAGGATGTAAGCTTTGAGTTCGTCCATTTCATCAGGGCTCAGATAGATGGTGTCTTTGATTTTTTTCAGTAACCAAAAACAAATAGCCTCGTCATTCAGTCCCTCTAGCATTCGGCTATGGGTTTCTATCATGCTCCAGAGCAGACGGAGATGTTCGCTATCAAAAGAAATCATTTTTATGAAGCATGAAACTGCTAAAAGAAATGGCCATTAGGGTTTTCTAACATGTAGAGAAACTTTAACTGTCTGGTGCAAGAGCCCAACTGCTGAAAGCAAGATTCTAAGCTGCGTTGAACCTAGATCGCTTATGGGAAATGTGGCGTTTTGCGATCGCATCTTGAATGCTAACAAAATCGGTAGCGCTATCAGCTTCACTGAGTAAACGCTCGCTGGTAATGGATTGCAGACTTACCAGTTCTGTACGTGTGGGAGAGTGCGCGAAGTGATTGAGAAGCCTAGAAAAGCGGCCATCTCCAGTAATCAGAATGACAGTGTCACAAAAAGCCGCCTGCTCGATCATATCCGTTGTAATTTCTACACAGAAATCAATTGAACGTTGAGCAGTATCAGCACTGTCCTTATTAGCAATTTCCTTAGTAATAACCCGATAGCCATTACGTTTCATCCAAAGTAGAAACCCTTGCTGCTTAGCGTTTTTAGAGTCTACTCCGGTATAAAAATAGGCTCGTAGCAGCTGCCCACGAGGCACTAACTGAGCCACCAATTTACTGTAATCGATCTCAATTCCCAGGGTTGAGGCCGCATAAAAGACATGGGCAGCATCTATAAAGACAGACACTTTGCCTTGCATTTGCCCCGTAGCATGTGGAGGCCGATCGTTAAAGATGACGTTGTCACTTAACACCACAGAAAGAATCCTCGACTGAAATGATAGATGGAAGAGAGATTTGGAGAATTCTTTTGTGTGGCTATGACAGTTTAGAGAGCTAAGCAAACGTCTAACCCCTGACAAAATCAGGTATGTCAAAAACCAAGAGAGTCAAATGACCCTCAGTTTCTCAATTGAGATACAAATGAATTTTCGAAAGCTCTCAACGCTAGTTGATCGCACGAAACTCTGCCAAGTACCAATAGCACCTGACGAGATGGGTAAACTCAAAACTACTCTTTTCAATACTACCTTAAGGTCTTTAGATTTATTTTATATTTCGTAATCTAGATGATTACAAGCCTTATTAACTTGAATCTCTGAAGCTGTCGAAAGTTCCACAGGGCATTTCTTTAAGCAGGGCAGAACCAATAAAAAGCTCTTAGGTAAAAGGCTTCAGGCGTTAGACGATGACTTTGAGCTCGCCATGATATCTGCCGTTGTTAAGCTTAAGATTTTCGTTACAAAAGCCGGAACAACGCAGTTTGCATAGCCATGCTAGAGATCTTATGCAGGTCGTCTACCTCAGCCGTCTACCTAAAGCGACGCCTTAGGCAGTCTGGTCTATCGCTTGGACGGACGACCCAAAAGTAGTGTCGTTAGCGCATCCCGAGCGTTCTCAGGTCGGGGACGGTTGAGCAACCAGCGCAGAGGAGGAAAGGCAATCTCGTCAGGTAATAAGACAGCCATAAAATCAAAGGGCAGTAGTAGATAGGCTGTATAGTTAGTTCGCCGCTCTGTAATGTAGCGCACTCCTACCATGAGCCGCAGACTGTAGGCAACAATTGATAGGTCTTCGTCATCAAAACTATCTACCCGATTGAGGGGATCTGACAGCTTAGTAATCACACCCTCCATATTAATCAGCGGTTTTTGAGCCTCCAGGGTACGGCTGTCAGCATTTAGGCTCAGGCAGTTTTCCCCAGTGACTTCGGTTTTGAATCGATCGCCTGGGTTAACAACGCTTAGAATTTGTCCGCGAGACAAATCGCTACCCATGGGAATGCCCGTGCGCACAGCTCGTTGCGTTGAATTATTAGCAGCGATTGAACTCTTATCCCAGTCAACATAGACCTGAGCATCTGCGGTCAAATTGTGTACCTCTATGTTGAGGCTTTTATGGGATGTGTTACGGCTCATTTTTCCCATGGGGGTGACCGTTACCCTAATTTGTCGCAGGCTTTGAGGATCCGCCTGAGCGGGCACCTGAATCCCTAAAAATGGAGGAAGTTTGATCGTTTTGCCCTTGATTGTCAGTTTCAGCTCTTCGACACTGGCAGTGGCATTTTTGAGGTGGGTTTGCCGTGCGAGCTGTCTGTTAACTTCGTTGGTCAAAGCCTCACGGTCAAGATCGACTTTGACTTTATCCTCAAGGTTGCTTTCAATAGCGAGTGCCATTTGGTAGAGCACATAAATTACCACCAAAAAGTAGATGGTCAAAATTAGTACGTCGTTACTCATTGTCTGACCTATCCACGGCTCTACAGATGTATGACGATATCGATCACAGTGGCCTTGTTGATAACGCCATTGACCTCACCGCCCCAAAGGTGCCTATAGATTACACTGATTTTCAGAAAGTGTTGCTTCGGTTTAGAGATGGAACCAAAAGTTTGGTTACGACAGCGACTGGCGAGAGGTTGAGAGCGCGTTGTGGGTATGTTCAGCTTGCCAATAGGTGTTTAAGCTTTGGGCGACCTGGTTTGACAGCAGTAGTAGACCGATCATATTGGGAATGCCCAGGGCAAAGATCATGATGTCGCTAAAGCGGATGACGGTATCCAAGCTGATGATGGTACCCCCAAAGCTGCCCAAGATATAGACCAGCTTGTAGGCCAGAAGCCCCCGTTCGCCCAACAGATAGCGCCAGCAGGCTTCGCCGTAGTAAAAGCACGAAATAATTGTCGAAAAGCTAAATAGACAGACAATGATCGCCAGTCCCCAGGTCATCATCGGGATTTCGGCGGTAAAGGCGGTCGTCGTCAGCTCAATGCCGCTGAGGCTACTATCAGGCCGATACGCTCCTGTCAGCAAACAGACTAGAGCCGTTAGATTACAAATGAGTACCGTGTCGATTAGGGGTTCGAGCAGGGCGACAATGCCTTCTCGCACCGGTTCAGGGTTTTTGGTGGTGGCATGGGCAATGGCGGCAGCTCCAGTGCCAGCCCCGTTAGAAAAGACACCCCGCTGTAGACCCTGGACCATAACACCAACGATGCCACCCTCGATGGCGACAGGATGCCAGGCCGAATGCCAGATTTGCCCCACGGCAGCAGGCACATCCCCCAGGTGGTGAAACACGATCCAGAGCGCAGCCACGAGGTATAGACCTACCATGGTGGGTACAATCGCCGAAGCTACCTGGGCAATGCGCTGCAGTCCACCAATGATCACAGCGGCAACGGCGGCGGCTAGGACTAAACCATAGAGTTTTGGATCGCTTAGCCAGGCCCAGTGCAACTGCTCCCCCAGGGAGGCCACGGCCAGGCCCGATTGGTTGGCCTGAAACATGTTGCCACCCCCTACGGCTCCAACTATGCAAAGCAGTGCAAAGGTAACTGCTAACAGCTGGCCCATGGGCTTTAGACCCTGTTCGGCTAATCCCTGGCTTAGATAATACATAGGGCCGCCCAGCACTCGACCGTCTTTGACGATCCGGTACTGTTGGGCCAGGGTACATTCCGTAAATTTGGCGCTCATACCGAGCAGTCCAGCTGCGGTCATCCACAGGACTGCACCTGGGCCGCCCAGTTGGAGTGCGATCGCAACCCCGGCAATATTCCCCAACCCCACCGTTGCCGACATCGCCGTCGCCAGCGCCTGAAAATGGTTAACCTCGCCCACTTCGTCTGGGTCATCATAGCGACCGCTCAACACGGCAACGCTATGGCCCAAACCACGCACATTGATAAACCCCATGCGCAGGGTAAGATACACCGAGCCCCCCAGCAGCCACAGCACAATGAGCGGCATTCCCCACAGCTTAAAGAACAGGGTGCGCTCCAGCAGGGTTACCCACAACTCAAAGCCATGGTTGATGTCAGTCAAAAAATGATTCAAAATAAAAGTATCTAATAAGTACACAACAGCGGCAAGTTAAGCACGGCCCCACCATCAAAAGTGGTTAACTCCCGCCAAAATTTTCGAAAAAATGGCCCAGGCTCAAGCAAACAGCTGAGACCAGACCTGCACCTGCTGCTCAGCAGCCGTCGTTCCCTCCGCCGGAAACTGGGCCATAAAGTCCTTATCCGCCGCTGGCACATAGGGACCTTCTTTGATTTCAAACATCACCGTATTCGGAGCCAGGGCAATTAAAGTGTGATACTGACCTTCTTCAAGCTCTAGACCATAGGTGGGTCCCTGGGAGCAGAGTCGTTCAGTCTGAATCACCTGACCTTGATCGTCTAAGACCAAAAAGCCGATTTCACCCTGGAGGACTAAAAAGAGTTCAAACCCGTTGCTCTCGTTACCTCGCAGATGGCGGTGAGGACGCACATAGGTGCCTGGCTGGAGCACATTGATAAATCGCTGCACCCTGTCCGGTAGCTGGTGAAAATTATGATTTTTTCGCAAGCGAGGCATTGCCGAAGCTTCCTGCGAAATACTGTCAAACAGGTTTTGAGATAAACGTTTGATAACGGTGGGCATCGAGCAATCTCAGATTTTCAGGTATGTCTACTAGTGTAAACCTATGTAAAGCATGGCTCAATCTCATACTGGCAGGTAAGCACAAGCCCACCCTAGGTTCACAGCTCAGTTTTTCTTAGAAAGCACTTTTACCTGCTCATACAGTTTTTCCATCTCCGGTACCGCTACATCTAGCTCGGCAGCCGCCCTCACCGGATTACCCAAAATCGCCTCCACCTCCAAAGGACGGCCTTCATCAAAATCAATTTTCATGCTGGTGCGATAGGGTTTCATACGAGTGGTGGCGACCAACATGCTGGTTGCCCAAGTGAGCGGAATCTGACGCGTTGAACCAGTTTCTTTGGAAAGGTGATCGGCCCAAGCGTTAGCCGTGGTAATCACCTCAGTCATCAGAGTTAGGATTCGGGCTTTTACCCTGGAATCCGCCATCAGTTCCTCAGTGGTCGCATCCAGCACCACCGATAGACCGTTATAGGGCACATTCCAGACCAGCTTGCGCCAGCGCGCCATAAATAGATCTTCGGTGACATCAATGGAAATGTTGGCTTTACGTAGGTCTGCGGCGATTTCCAGCATGGCAGTAGTTAGCGATCGCGGCTGATTAGCAGCGCTATAGGCCCCTAGCTGGATCTTGCCGTAGTCTAGGTGACAAATATGTCCAGGCCCAACTTTGTTGGAGCAGACAAAACACAGACCACCCATAATGTTTTCCGGTGGCACCATCTGAGCGATTTCTGCTTCAATATCCAGGCCATTTTGTAATATAAGTACCACTGCACCGTCATTGAGTGGTGGCATAAGTTTCTGCAGATAGTGGTTCTGTGTTGTTTTTAGGGCAATAACAACAACATCTATGGGCGGCATTGCGACTGGGTTGTTGTAGGCGTTTACCTGAGGCAGCGTAATGTCACCATCGACAGACTCTACTACCAAACCATTTTTGTTTACGTCATCATAGTCGCCACGCAACAGAAAATGAACATCACAGCCGCTCTGCTGTAACCGTGCTCCGTAGTAGCCGCCAATGGCTCCTGTACCAATGATGGCATAGCGTTTTGCCGACATGGTTGCTTTGTCCTCACTTTACTGTGTCTATTAATTGTATGGGGCGACCAAGTAATGCCTATGGGCTCTTAGCTATAATGAGCCCAGACTTTCCTGGATGGAGCCAGATTATCGATGGCTAGCCTATTGGTCAAATCCGTAGAGATATGGTGCAACGCGCTCTCCCGACGCAGCATGGCTTTCTTCCGATCGTTGGGACGCATTGTCACCAGAACAACAAGCCTCTTTTGCACCCATTGCACCTGATTTTGTTGTGGAGCTGCGGTCTAGCAGCGATACACTCGTCAGTCTGCAAGAAAAGATGGAAGAGTATGCTACCAATGGGGTGCGTTTAGGGTTGTTGATTGATCGAAAAAATTGTCAGGTTCATATTTATCGGCCCCATAGCTCACCAGAGATTTTAGATAAACCTGAATCTGTTAGCTGTGAGCCAGAAATGCCGATGTTTATATTACAAATGACCAAGATTTGGTAGCTGAGTCATCTGAGCTGCAAGACTGCTAGTATCAAACTTGCCTCAAAAACTACTCCGATAGGTCTTCTAGAGCTGCTGGACAAAGCCTACCGGCTCCTTCCAATGTATTCAATAGTCCACAGCTAGCAAACTTACCCGCTGGTGTAATATCTGGTCGAAATACCAGTAATGCCTCTGCCCCTGATGCTGACCCGTGACGCACCAACAGGGTGGAATCCCAGTATTGCAAACCGGTGATGCTATCTAGCCCATAGCTAGAAAATTCATTGGGGAGCGGTCGTTCTCCAGGTACCTGAACCCGATATAGGGCATGGGCACCCACACCCTGAGGATCGACTACAAATACGGCGGTTTGTTGTGTTTCCACACACTCTTCTAAGAGTATTGGTACGGCAACGTTATCCGTTAGAGGATCGACAACAGGCGTACCAATAATGCGACGGGCATTTAGTGTCTTTTCAGGCACTTGGGTGAAGGTCTCACAGTCGAGTGCATCCAAGATGTTGACGTTCCAGTTTGTAATATCAATAGTGTTGGACTGATTATCTGGCCAGGTCAAAATTAGGCTGGTTCTATCTGCCGATACGGATGCTGTGGGTGAACCGGTCGGCTCTGTGGGTGGCTCAACCGGATCTGTCGGATTCTCGGGCTCCTGAGCTAACCCCTGTCCTGTCTCGATGTCAAAGCAATTGAACCCTAAGCTTTCTGTGTATTCTCCATTAAAGGGGCCTAGGGAAACGGCCAGCTGATACTGATTGTAGGTACGAAATGGCCAGCGCTCTGTATGGTCACAAACATCTGCATTACAGGCACAGGCAAATACAGGAATTTCGGAGAAGCGTTCTTTCCACTCCGCGATAATCAGAGCCAGATCAAGGTCTTCACCAGCTGCGTAACGGGCAGTAGGGGGCAGCGTTTCTTCTTGCGCATTGGCTGAGGGCACAGAGACCATAGCAAAGGCTCCTAAACCAGCAAGGGCAAGTCCATTTATGATGTGACGCCATTTCATGATTTATTCCCCATACTCAAGCATAATCCCTAGGTTACTGAATATCTCGGTTAAATCAAGGCGTAAGCCGTCCTTAAGCTCTGAGGAAGTTTGTCACCCAGGAAATTTCTGAAACTTAATCCATAACTGAGACCAGTGCTGATTTAATTTTGGGGCGATGAATTAATAAATAAGCTGACGGAATGAAATATAGGGCCAGCGGTGTTGCACCACCTAAGCCACCTGCGATCGCAATTGCCAACGGCGGCCAAAACCCAGTTGAGTCCAGCAATAGCGGCGTAAAGCCAACAATTGTTGTTACTGTTGTTGCTACCACATGACGGGTTGCTTTCATCACTACCTGTCGAGTCGCAGCTGCATCTCCCTTACGGGCCAGCGGATCATCCCGTAGGGCGGCTAACACCACAATGGAGTCATTGATGGCGAGACCGATTAGCCCCAGGGTGCCAAGAATAGCGGTAAAGCCAAATAACGAATTAAACAACCATAGGGCCATGGCCGCCAACCCCACCGCTGCCATCGCAACAACCGCCAGCAGCCCAGCCAGGGCAAAAGAGTTAAACGACAACACCAGCGTCGCTGTCATTAATATGGCCAAAACCCCCACAGTGGATAGCAAATTACCGATGGCAGACCCTCTAGCATCCGCCTCGCCACCATAGCTGAGGCGATACCCTGCTGGTAGCTCAAACCCTTGCTCGGCCAGGGCCTGTTGGAACTCACCGAGGACGGTGCTGGGCAAAGCCCCGGCGGTAATAAACCCCTGGACCGTATTCACCCGCTGCCCATCCTCACGGGCAATGGTACTCAGCTCTGGGCGCAGGTTTACCGAGGCCACGGCAGAAAACGGAACGGTGCTCCCGGTGTTGCTGAGCAAATCTACGGAGGTGATGCTAGCCAGGTCACCCCGCTCCTGTACCGGTAGCTGTACCCGCACCGGAATATCTTCTGTATCTTCGAGAATGGAGCCCCCCAGCTGACCATCCAGGAGAGTGCTGAGCTGGGATGCGATCGCACCATTATCTAACCCTACTCTTCTTGCTGCGGTTTCATCCACTGCTAGGGCCAGTTGGGGCGATAGCTCGCTTAGCGTAGCGCGGGTATGGGTGACATCCCCTAGCTGAGACAAGATTAGCCGCAACTGATTGCCCAGTAGTCTCAACTCTTCCAGATCAGGGCCATAGAGGCTGACCTCAATGGGAGCATCAAAGGGCGGTCCCTGCTCCAGCTGTTTGACCAGGATTTGAGCATCGGGAAATGCGGCGTCCAGTTCAGTTTGCAGCGTGCGGATGGTGCCTTGCAGATCGTCTGTTGAGTTTAGCTGGACAATACCCTGGGCGTACTCAGCCGCATTGCGACGACTACCCACCACATTGTAGAAAAATGACGGTGCGTTTTCGCCTAGAAACCAGTGGATATCACGGACGGCAGGGTGTTGTTGGATCAGCTCACGGATGGCTGAGGTTTGGGTACGGGTGGTTGCGATCGCACTCGATGCCGGACGCTCCAGCTCAATTTGAAACTGGTCACGATTTGTCGGTGGAAAAAACTGTTGTGGCAGACTGGCAAACTGAACAAATCCGACAATCGGAAGCACCATGGCCACCAAGATACCTACGATAGGCCGACGAAAAACAGCCCGCAGACTACCTTCATAAAGTCGAGAGAGACTTTGGTTCGACCACCCGCCGATACTCCAATGGTGTGATGTGGCACGCAGTGGTCTCCAGCGATAAACCAGACCAGCCAAGGCTGCAATCACGGTCAACGAAAGCGTTAACGAACTCAATAGAGCCAAAATTACCGTACTGCCAATGGTGCCAATAAACTCTCCTGTGCCTCCAGGCGAAGTGGCGATGGGTACAAACGCCAGTACCGTAGTCAGCGTAGATGCCAGTAGCGGCACTGCCAAGTGCTTCACCGTATCACCCACCGCCCTAGCCGGATGGCTCCCACTTTGTAACTGCACCCGCACCTCATCCACTACCACAATGGCATTGTCAATCAACAAACCCAGGGCAATGATTAACCCCGTAACTGACATTTGGTGTAATGGAATCCCCAACACTTTCATGCTGCCAAACACCATCAGGGTCGAGAGCGGCAACGCCAGCCCAACAATCAAGGCCGAGCGCCATCCTAACACCACCAGCGATATGCCAATCACCAAAAGAGAACTAACTAAGAGATTGCCAATCACCCCATTCAGTCGCTGTTGCACATACCGACTTTGATCCAACACAATGCTGATACCGAGGCCGTCTGACATGCCAGATTCAAAGTCCCTGAGCACGTTTCTAGCCTGGGCAGCCCATTGATCCACCCGGTACTCAGACTCCACTGTAGCCGCTACAACAACAGCGGGTTTGCCATCAATCAACGCCAGATCAGAAACAGGCGTTTGTACCCCTTTAGTCACCCGAGCAATGTCACCCAGCTGGGCAACTTGACTATCCGTCCCCACCCGAATTGGAATCCCTTGAATACGGTCCAACGAATCTAGGGCGCTGTCCACCTCAAACAACAGCTCAGTGGAGCTACCTCGTAATTCTCCTGTAGAAATTTTCGCATCGCTGGCCGCAATCTGTTGCGATAGCCCCTGAGCGCTAATTCCTAACCTCAATAAATCAGCCTGACTAATTTCTACCTGAATCTCTTCATCCGGTTCCCCAAACAGGTCTACACTGTCAGTCCCAGGCAAGTTGCGCAGGTCAGCTTCTAAGCCCTCTGCCACCCGTCGCAAAATCGGATAGTTAACTGGCCTATCCAATTCCCAGGTTAGCCCCACAATCAGCGCACTGGCCTTTACTTGCGCATCCTCATACTCAGGCCGACTCGCCTCAGCCGGTAATTCAGGAATCACATCATCAATCTGGCTGCGCACCCGCGCCCACACTGGCTCAACGTTAGGAATTGTATCCTTTAGCTCTATCGTAACCACCGAAATACCGGGGCTAGAAGATGACCGAATTTCTTCTACTTCTTCAATATCAGACAGTTCTTCCTCAAGCTTGTCAGTTACTAAAGATTCTATCCGTTCGGCGCTTGCTCCTGGGAATATGGTGGTTACTGTTGAGACCCGCTGAACAATTTTGGGATCTTCTAGCCGGGGTAATGATAAAAAGGCTGATAGGCCCCAAACAATTACTAATGTAAGGGTTAAAAATAATAGCTGTCGATTACGAAAGAAGAGATTAAACATTATTAGGATTGAGAGGAGTTTTTTTTAGTCAAGGTTTTTGCAGACAGTAGCTTGGTTGATCGGTGGAGAGTTTAAGGGGGGTGCTTGGGGTCCCTCCGAGTTCCCCAAACCCCCATGGGCAGGGCGGGATGCCGCCCTACAACCCTCATAAGGATAGTGATGTTGTCCTCAATAGTGAGGAAAGAGGTAGTCGGTGAGGTGAGTTTTATTTTTTTGTGATGCATCACAAAAAAATAAAAAAGTATCAGTGCTCGATTCTCGGCCAAGTAATTCTTCTGAGTGAAGCTTAACGAAATAAGATAACTGCACTTTTGCGGTGTGGAGCGAATGCGGAGCAGCGTAACCACCCCACCGACCACCAGTGCAACCACTTTAAGCAGTTGTTTGTCACTCTCTTGTGCAAGGGGTGTGGGGACGTTGAGGTCCCCACGAATAGGAGGGTTTCAGGGAGGAAAGCCCTGAGCAACCCCCACCGCCATCGACCAACCACATAAGCCTAATTCCTAACAATCTGTCCCGGAACCAATCGATGTGTCCCACCGGTAATAATCTCCTCTCCCGGCTGTAACAATCCTCTAACAAAAGCCCGATCGCTCTCCGTATACAGCACCTCTACCTCCCGACGAGAGATTTCATAAAGATTCTCAGCCATATCACCGTCCGGTTCACCTAACACATAGGCCGACCACAATCCCCGCTCACCCGCCACAAGAGCACTCGTCGGCAGCCAGTAGCCCAATTCCTGCTGCTGGTCCTGTAGTTTTAACCGTGCGATCGCACCAAGCACTACCTGCGCCCCTACCGGTAAATTCACCACCACCGTTATCGTTTGACTCGCCTCATCCAGTTCCGGCAATAGCGCAGTCACCTCACCCTCAAACAGCTGACCATTCACATCGACAGTTTGGACACTCCCCTGTGTTATACGGTGAGCCATGCTGCTGGGCACACCCACCCGAGCTTCTAGAACCGTCCCCTCCACCAGTCGCAATACCGATTGCCCCGGACTAACCACTACCCCCTCATCCACCAGCCGTCGCGATACCCGACTCGCAAACGGAGCATAAACAATACTTTTTGCGATCGCAACATCCAGCGTACGCAAACTGGCATCAATTTGATCAACCTGAGCATCCTGAGCATTGACTTGCTCTACCCGTGTCCCTGCCTCTAGCTCATCTAGCTGACTCTGGGCTTGGTTCAAACGACTCTTGAGAGCATCCGCACTAAAAGCTGCTTCATCCCGTTCTTCAAGAGAGATCGCTCCCTGGGTATAGAGTTCTTCGCGCCGCTGCTGCTGGAGACGAGCAAGCTCGAGCTGAGCCTGTAAGGCTTGAACAGCCGCTGCTGCTGCGTCAATATCCTCCTGGCGCGGACCGCGCTGCAATTCTTGAAATCGAGCCTGAGCCTGACGGCGTTGGGCTTCGAGCTGCAGCCGCTGAGCTTGCAAACTACGGGTATCTAGCCGAGCTAAGGGCGCTCCGTTGGCGACTGAGTCACCTTCATCTACCAAAATCTCTATCAATGTACCTGCTTGCTCAAAGCCCAGGTCGCTGCTACGTCGAGCAACAATTTCGCCAGTGTAGGTACGCTCTACTGAATATTCAGTAACCTGCTCTAGAACCTGGGTTTGGACCGGTAGAGGAGCAACAGCAGCATCCTCTGCCACCGCTGCTCCAGACCGAAAACGCCCTAGCCAGAGAACAGGAACAACCAAGACTGGCAACAGCCACAACCACTGCCAGTTGATGGCCTGTGAACGGAGGATTCTAGGGGAATCAGACGGTGATGAAACCATAGCTCACTATCCAAATAGTTGATATTCAATCAGTTGATATTCAACTTGTTGCTTATATTTCCCATAATGTATACTCAACATGTTGAGTATGTCAACGTAACGCCTTAAAAAGCCGTTTGTTTGATTAGTCAGTTTGATTTGTAAGCTCCTATGGCCTTAGCCCACACCATCCTGGCGTTGTTAGCCCAGCGGCCTGATAGCGGATACGACATCAGTAAGCGTTTTGATGAAGGATTGAGTTGCTATTGGAAAGCCACCCAGCAGCAGGTGTACCGGGAGTTGTCCAAAATGGAGGCCCAGGGTTGGGTTGATTTTGAGAAAGTACCCCAAGAAGGCAAGCCGGACAAAAAGATTTACAGCATTACCAAGCCGGGTTGGGCCGAGCTGACTCGCTGGTATGCAGAGCCCACGGAACGCACCCAAATCCGAGAAGATTTGCTGGTGAAAGTAATGATTGGCTACAAAATGCCCCGTGAGCTGTTGCTAAAAGAGTTGCTCCACCGGCAGGTGCTACATCAGGCTCAGCTGGAAGAGTATCGGACTATGGAGGAAATGTGTCTAGCTGAGTCCGCTCCTTCGGTGGAGCTGCAGTTTAAGTACCTCACCCTAAAACGGGGAATTGCCTATGAAACCAGCTGGCTGCAGTGGTGTACAGACGTGCTCACTTTTCTTGAGCAATTTTCTTGAACCATAGGATGCGATGCCATCGGCTGCAGGATAGCGAAACCTCAGATTAGCCTGTATGTACAATTTTGAGAAAGCCGGTCCGTTATGATGCAATGATGAAGCAGAGCTACCTGATATCTTTGGTATCTCTAATACCTGTGGAATATCCTCTGTGGTACGGCTACAAGGCTGTACAAATTGAGTACATCAAAACGTTGTCACCATAGAATCCCTAGGACATCACATCGGCATCACGGAGCAGCTGAAATCATGGCAAATGCAGTGCTAGAAAGCGATCTAGATCTTGAAGCACTCAACAAAACCTTAAGCGAGATGGATGCCTCCGAGCTGGTTTCCTGGGGGGTTGAAACCTTTGGGAATTCTTTGGTGATGAGTACCAGTTTTGGGATTCAATCAGCGGTCATGTTGCATCTGGTCACTCAAGTATTGCCGAGCATTCCTGTGATCTGGATAGATACGGGCTATCTGCCGGCTGAGACTTATCGATTTGCAGACGAGCTGACCCAGCGCCTAAATCTCAACCTCAAGGTTTACCAATCTGCCATGAGTCCGGCCCGGATGGAGGCTCTCCATGGACGGCTGTGGGATCAAGATAATGTAGAAGCGCTCAACCGATATAACTATATTCGCAAAGTGGAGCCCATGCAGCGAGCGCTTACAGAGCTAGGGACCAAAGCCTGGCTAGCGGGACTGCGAGCCAATCAAACCTCCCATCGTCAAACCCTGGGCCGTATTGCCCAGCAAAATGAAATTTACAAGCTACATCCGATTTTGTCCTGGCACTCGCGGGATGTGTATCAGTATTTAAAGACTCACGATCTGCCCTACCATCCGTTGTTTGAGCAAGGGTATGTCACGGTAGGTGACTGGCATTCTAGCCGCCCTCTCACAGCTGATGATGACAATGAGCGAGATACTCGGTTTAAGGGAATGAAGCAGGAGTGTGGACTGCACCTGCCGCAGACACAAGGGGAGGCAGATAGTTTGAATTCGAGTTCGCTATAGGCGTGAAGGGTAAAAATATCTGGCCGATTGCTCATAAGCAAAGGCGCTTATCGAAGGAATCTGTAAACTGGCTGGGACTTCTGAGCCTACTGGTAGGCGGTGTTTTAATGGGACTGTGGCCTGTTTGGCCGTTGGCCTGGGTGGCGTTGGTGCCGCTGTGGCTGTTGAGTTATCGCGATGTCAATCTGCGACAGGTTGCCTTGGGTGGGCTGTTGTGGGGCTTGGGTTACCAGGGGACGCTGCTGACCTGGGTGCTACATTTACATCCGCTAATGTGGCTAGGGGTGCCCTGGGTGGGGAGTGTTGCGATCGCAACCGCTGCCTATGCTATCGTCTCCCTCTGGGGAGCCTGTATTCCAGTGGCCTGGGTACTGCTCATGGCAATATTTAAGCGGCGAATACCCCTAGCTCGCTTTGGCCAGTTTGGCCGGTTGAGCTCCGTTTTTATCGGCACCACCCTCTGGTGCACCCTTGAAGCTCTGGCCAGTTTAAGTCCCATCTATGGCACGTCCTTAGCCATTACCCAGAGCCCAGGCAACCTGGTCGCACTACACTTGGCCCGGTTGTCCGGTTATTTGACCATCACCGCCGCCATTGTGGCCGTCAATGGTTTGGCAGCAGCTGGGCTCTTTTCCGGGTGGCAGGCTCGTTTTCAACCCCGTCCCCATGACGGCAATACCCCAGGATCGCTTGACCCTCAGCGCTGGTTGGTAGCCGCTTTGACCTTACTGTGTGTCATCCATCTGATTGGCTGGAGTCTTTATCAACAACCCTTAGCAGATAAGGACTCCGAAGCGATTCGCGTTGGTATCATCCAAGGCAATATTCCCACCCGTGAAAAGCTCACTCAGACAGGTATCCGCCAGGCTCGCGATCGCTATCTCGATAGCTACCAACAGCTAGCCGAGGCTGGAGCTGATGCGGTTCTGACCCCTGAGGGAGCCATTCCAGAGATTTGGAGGCATCGCCTACGCGATAACAATCTGTTTTATCGGGCGGTACAGACAACACAAATTCCCCTATGGCTAGGGACTTTTGTCCTGGCCCCCACCGAAGAGTTTCATATGTATCAGAGCCTGATTGCGCTGCTACCTGAGTCTTTGCCATCTACATCGCAACAAACCGAAGCCCATGCCGTAGTCAATCAGTACAACAAAATTAAGCTGGTCCCTTTAGGCGAATATATTCCTCTTCAGTCATTGCTAGGGGGCATAATTCGACGTCTATCGCCCCTCGATACCACGATGATTCCTGGCGCGGTCCAGCAGCCCCAGTTTGATTCTGGAGTAGGCCCTGCCGCCGTGGGGATTTGCTATGACTCTGCCTATGGTTGGATTGTGCGACGTCAGGTCGCCCAAGGAGGGCAGTTCATTCTGACCGCATCCAACAATGATCCGTATCCATCTCGGATGATGGGCCAGCACCACGGCCATGATGTGATTCAGGCAATTGCCACAGACCGATGGGCTGCACGGAGTACCAATACCGGTTTGTCAGCGATTGTGGATCCCCATGGGCAGACGCGGTGGATGTCGGAGCCAAAAACCTATGATGCTCAGGTGAAAACAATTTATCGGCGAGATACAACAACACTCTATGTGCGGTGGGGGAACTGGCTGTTATCGTTGTTAATAGTGCTTAGCGTGGGCTTGTTGGTAAACTTGTTTCAGTCCTGACTCACCTTTTCAGCGTACGCATACTCCATGTATAGAATAGAGTAATAGTGATTTCTCAGCCCCTATGAAATCTTTTAGTGCTACTACAACGATCAACTGTTCTCCAGAAACGATCTGGTCTGTGCTAACGGATGCTGCTAGTTACTCAGAATGGGCAACAGGCATCCACCACCTGGAAGGCCAGATTATGGAGGGTGGGATGTTAACACTGTTTACTGAGTCTAAACCTCGGCAACCTATGGCACTCAAGGTCAAGGAGTTTGTTGCCCTTAAAAGCTTCACTCTGAGTGGTGGATTACCATTCGGTCTGTTTAGGGGAAATCGCACCTTTACCCTAACGCCCCAGGCAGATGGCAGCACTGAGTTTATTGTGTGTGAGGTCTTTAGCGGTCCACTAGAACCTCTACTGGGCAAAATGATTCCCGATCTAACCCCCTCTTTTGAAGAATTTGCTGCAGGTCTTAAGCAAACGTGTGAAGGCTAGTCCGAGCTACGCATACACAGCCCGATGTTCTAAGACAGGAAGATTATGGCAGTTGCCTCGTACCCAAGAGGCCGAGGCCGCCGCCTGGGGACTTATGCAGTATCTGGCAGCATCACCGGACCATTCGCAAACGAGAACCCTATACGGCATACTCATAGCCCAGACAGCGGCTGGTGAGCGAGTTGTTCTCAAAGGATTTTCTGGAATGTTGTCTGGTCAATTTCAGGAGCCAGACTGGGTGCCTCCGCTGACGGTCTATGCACAAATAGTCCTGACCGAAATTTACACCTTGGCAAGACTGGACCAGCTTAAGCGCGAACTGATAGCTCTCAAACAGCTACCTGAACAGGATACCTATGAAACCCTGAAGCAGCAGTATGCTAACCAATTAAAGCAGCTGGCTACCAGGCATCGTCAGCGAAAAGAAAATCGAGATCGCAACCGCGCTCACTACTACAGCACCCTACAAAGCAAGGCTCTTGCCACAGCGCTAGACAGGCTTAAAAGAGAAAGTCAGCAGGACAGTCTCGAACGACGTCATCTAAAGCAAGAACGAGATCAGGTACTCATACCGCTTACTAAAAAAATTGCTCAAGCCGAACAAAACATACAAAGCCTCAAACAACAGTACACCACACTATCGCAACAGTGGCAGACTCAAATGCAAACTGCCTACGCAGTTGAAAGAGCTGGAAGAGAAGAGAAAATAAGACTAGATTTGGCCAATAGTCCATCTGAAATTCCGCTAAATAAACTTTACCAACGGGCTGCCGCAAAATTATTACACTACGCCACTATCCATCAGCTCAAACCCATCGCAATGGCAGAATTTTGGTGGAGAGATTCTGAAGGAGATTATCAGTCGGGGAAATTTTACACAGACTCTCCAGAAAACTGTAAAATCCTGATGCACCTTAGTCAGCTGCCAGTCCCGCCAACGCCAGTAGCTGATACTCTACCGCTAAATATTCTCTATCAAGACGAGACATTAATTGTTATCGAGAAACCAGCAGGGCTGCTCTCAGTTCCAGGACGTCGGTACCACCAGCAAGACAGTGTGCTCAGTCGACTCCGCTGTCAGTTACCAGACAATGCCTTTCTGCAAACTGTGCATCGTCTGGACCAGGCCACATCTGGTCTATTAATTCTGGCTAAATCACCTAGCGTGCACAAAGCCCTAGGACAACAGTTTTCCCAGCGTCAGGTCCTCAAAACCTACGAAGCTCTCCTCAGCCGCCCAATTGTTATCAAATCTGGCACCATTGAGCTGCCCCTCTGGGGTAATCCTGATAACCGTCCCAAACAATCGGTTAATGCAATGCATGGTAAACCCAGCGTGACCCATTTTCAGATCCTGCAACCAGGCCAGCATCCACGGGTTGAGTTTGTGCCACACACAGGACGCACCCATCAACTACGCGTTCATGCGGCCCATCCTCAGGGTTTAAACTCACCTATTTTAGGAGACTCACTGTACGGTCAATCTGAACCGGCAGTTCAGCTACATCTCCATGCCACATCTATCCAGTTTATTCATCCTGTCACTCAGCAACAGTTACAGTTCACGAGCGATGCGCCATTTTGAGATAACTGAGATCTTGCACCTGGTGGAGAAGCGCTCACTCGCCCAGGGTTCAAACCCCTAAGCTAACCGAAGGAGGTGTCCACTGGAAGGGACACAATCATCGGAGATGTGTTTTAGGTTTGCTTCTACACCAGCGAACTATTCGTCAATCGGTCCACGGTCAGCCCCCACATCTCCACACCAAATTGTCCCTTTTAGTGGACAATCTTCAGTGGGCTTCAGCGACCCAGCCAACCTTAGTGCAAGATCTGGGAGATATGAGTTTAGTGGGTTTTGAATCTGCTAATCTTGTCACTCTGAGTGCCGGGCCGGTTTGCACTTCCTCACTAGATACAAGATTTCATTTATCTCAGCTCAAGGCTGACATCATTGCCTGTTGGGCAACCGCTTGATAGAGACTCGTAAAATGCGCGTTTAATACCTGTGCATCGCTTGCCGGTAATGGCATTGGTCCCAAAAGATCTAACACTGTTTGATCCGAGGGAGTAATCACAACCAGAGATGAGTCAAGCGGAGTATCATATTGCCAAAAGTTCTCTAAGCTGAGGGTTTGAGACTTTGGTTCAGGAGCGACAACAATCTCTTCCGTATCCTCAGCCACCGCTTCCACAGGATTTTCATCTACCTGCTGTTTACGCCTTTCGCGAATGGCCGCAATGATTTGTTCTTTGGTGCGACCCCGTAGCTGAAACAGCACAAACGGCTCCTCTCGAAAAGCATCCGCTAGCTGATAGTAGACAGCTGCAATATGTTTACACGGGTTTTTAGGATCGGGGCAGTCACATTTAGAATGAACGTCCGCCAGGGTAAAGGGAAATAGACTTAACCCGTTAGCCGTAAATACGCTTTCAATGTCAGCTGGCATCTCACCCGCCAGCAGCTGGGCCGAGTAAATCGCTTTTTGAGATAGGGTATCGATCACAAACGCCCAGTCCTCATCCGTAAAGCGGTCAATCCAAATAGAAAGCTTATAGGGGTCGGCGGCTGTACCTTGAACCGATGCAAAGACTTTGGACTCTTTGAAGTCGAGTTTGAGAATATGACCTTCGCGGGCATAGCGACGGCCTCGCTCTAAACGCTTTTTGAATCGATAGGAATTAAGCAGGTCTACCCACTGTTGTACCCACCAGGCTTCGGATTCAAGTTCGTAGGGATTAGTTGCTTGATAAGAGGTCATGAGTGTTAGCGGTGGCGGTAATTGATCGATGAGTTGAGAGATTTTAGTGGGGGATTTGGCTCATTTTCTCCAGGTCGAGCACCTCATTTAGTTTATCTTCAGGCATTAGATCTTTTTCTAGGACAAGCTGGCGCATAGATTTACCTGTTTCCAACGATTCTTTGGCGATAGCGGCAGCATTGAGATAACCGATGTGGGTATTCAGGGCGGTTACTAGAGCCAGACTGCCTTCTGCAAAGTTACGACAGCGTTCAGGGCGGGCGGTGATACCTGAGAGACAGCGTTGGTCGAGGGCGCTGATGGTGTTACCAAGGATTTCGATGCTGTGAATCAAATCATAGGCAATTAGAGGCATCATCACGTTTAGCTCTAGCTGACCTGCCTGGGCCGCGCAGACAATGGCCTGATCGTACCCCATGACTTGAAAGCACACCATGGAAGTCATTTCGGCCATGACCGGATTGTATTTCCCTGGCATAATCGACGAGCCTGGCTGCACGGGGGGAAGCTGAATTTCTTTGAGGCCAGTTTTAGGGCCAGAATCGAGCAGACGCAAATCGTGGGAAATTTTGACCAGGTCTTGGGCCAGGTTGCGTAGGGCGCTAGAAACAGCCACAAAAGGAGCCATACTCTGCATGGCGGCCATTAGATGGGGCGCACTCACCAGGGGCTGACCGGTAAATTCAGAGAGGAGTTCAGCGACGCGATAGCGATATTGAGGATGGGTATTGAGACCAGTGCCAGTGGCGCTGCCGCCTATACCTAGCTGGTGTAAATCTTGGGCAGCGGTACGAAGACGGCGGAGATGATCGCTAAGAATGACTTCCCAGGCGCAAAAGCTCTCGCCTAGGCGGATAGGGACGGCATCCTGCATGTGCGTACGGCCCGAGCGGACGATGTCTTGAAACTCGGTGGATTTGCTCTGGAGCGTTGCGATCGCACCCTCCAACCCCGGATACAGCGTATGCTCTAACGCCAACAGCCCACCAATGCGAATGGCTGTCGGAATCACATCGTTAGTAGACTGGCCATAGTTGACATGATCATTGGGACTAACGCGGCTGTAGTTACCCTTTTCATCGCCCAATAGCTCCAGTGCCCGGTTGGCCAGCACCTCATTGACATTCATATGGTGGGATGTGCCTGCCCCGGCTTGGTACACATCCACTATAAATTGGTCGCGCAGGCTGCCTTTCAGGATTTCATCGGCAGCAGTAACAATGGCCTGGGAGAGTTCGGTGGGGATACAGTCGAGTTCACCGTTTGCGATCGCAGCCGCCTTTTTAATCAACAAACAGGCATCCACATAGGTAGGCAGCGGTTTGAGACCACTAATCGGAAAATTCTCCACCGCCCGCAGGGTTTGAATACCGTAATAAGCTGCCGAGGGAATTTCCTTTTCCCCCATAGAGTCTTTTTCAATGCGGTGGGTGGAGGATTGAGTCATTGGGTTTGGGTTTGTTCGCGGGCCAATGTTGATATTAGCGGCAGATAGAACCGCTGTGTATCCCCCGTGCCTCCATTAAGTGCTTGGAACTAATTCTGACGGCGGGTCACAGATTAGAATCATCGGCTTACCCGCTGGATGAACGAACGCCAGACGCTGGGCATGGAGCCAGTAGCCACAGTCGCTAGGGATAGCCGTACCGTCTAGGTGGAGCTGACCACCAGCTACATACAGCGGATCCCCCAGAAGCGGGTAGCCCATCGCTGCCAGATGAATCCGAATCTGGTGGGGTCTACCGGTGAGAATCGTCACTTCTAACAAGGTGGCATCCGCCCGGCGTTGCAATACGCTGCAGTTACTCTGAGCATCAGCGCCCCCAGGAGTTGCTCCATAAATATGTCCTAGCTGAGGATAGGGAATTTTGCCAATGGGCTGAGTAATGGTGAACTGATCAGGTAGCTCCGATGGTCCTACCAGGGTGCGATAGGTTTTACCCAGCTGGCGCTGACGCATCTGACGACTGAGAGCGGCCCGAGCTGTTTTTGTTTTGGCAATCAGTACCAGCCCTGAGGTCCCCCGACCCAGCCGATGAATCGGAGCGGCAGTTGGACACCGCTGACGCAGCTGCCATAGCAATGTGTGCTGCAGAAAGCGTCCTCCCGGTAGGACAGGCAAACCTGACGGCTTATTGACCACCAAAAGCACATTGTCTTCGTAAAGTGTGACAAGCTCCAAAGGAACTGACGGTTCCTGCCAGGGAGGGCGATGGTAGCTCAAACGTTGACCGGGTATTAGCGGTGTATCGGGGGAGACCGGCAGATCGTTTACTACAATCTGGCCTGACTCGATCCGCTGTCGCCAGGTACTGCGGTCCGAGTGGCGATAGTGATGGGTGTAGTAGTCGAGAACGCTGGCTGGGCCGGTTTTGACAACTTTTTGTAGGGACTTGGCAGTGATGCGATCGCAATAAACCCAACCATCATTAAAAACCGGAGGGTGGCAACCGACCATCCTCCGGGAATTTACACAATCTATGGGCCCAACTTTGTCCAACTGTTTACCGCTTAAACAAACCCGTTACGCTGTTCTTTAACTGGTTAGCAACGGCCTGTACGCCACCGGCAACACCAGGCCTAGGCGGCACGGCCACCGTAATTGGCTCATCCTTAAACGCCTTTACTCGGTAGCCATATTCTAGATTGTCACGATTCTTGCGCAGAATGGGGTAAATCCGAAACGCCCCCTGGAGCAAATCATCTTCGCTAGCAAAAATCGCCCGGTCAATATCCACAGAGCGCTTCACCGCTACCACGCCCACCGGATACCACTGTTTTTTATCCTTAATGCGAATATGCACCTCAAACTCAGGATCCCCCGAGGAGCGCCGCTTATCCATTTCCTTAGAGGCTTCCTGCCGCCGCTTAGTGCGCTCCGACACCTTGGGTTTAGGTTGAACTTTGCCAAATCCAGTGGCCATGGGAAATACCTCGTAAGGGTTACTCTTATTAAAAGTTTACATCTTTTTAATTATTTATAGAACCATATGAATGCTGTCGATAGGGAGCACCATGGCTCAACTGCTAGGGTGAGATAGCATTTACCGACCATTAACCCTTGAATACAAAAACGGGTCCACTCTACGCCATTTTTGCCTACGGTTCCTGGGGGCTACTGCCCATCTACTGGAAATTCTTTAAAGCAGCTTCTCCCATCGAGGTGCTGAGTCATCGCATGGTGTGGTCGCTAGTATTTCTGGGGCTGATTTTGACCCTGCAGCAGCGGCTTTCAGAATTGCGCAAGCTGCCGCGTCGTCAGGTACTGGGATTGTTAATGACGGCGGTGCTGCTCAGTGCTAACTGGGGTCTGTACATTTATGGTGTCAATACAGACCAGGTGGTGGAAACCAGCTTGGGATATTTTATCAATCCGCTGGTATCGGTGCTGTTGGGGTTTGTTGTTCTGCGAGAGAGACTTTATCTAGGACAGTGGGTGGCGGTGGGATTGGTCACCATTGGCGTCAGCTACTTTGTCTGGCAGTTTGGCTCAGTTCCCTGGATTGCCCTAGGTTTAGCGGGTACATTCGCACTGTATGGACTGTTGCGCAAGCTAGTAGCCGTGGCTCCCATGATAGGTCTAGCCTTAGAAACCGCCCTGATGACCCCTGTTGCCTTGCTGATGATTTTTTACTGGGCCACCACCGGGGCAGGCACCTTTGGCAGCAGTCCTGGACTAACGCTGTTATTTATCGGAGCGGGCGTAGCCACCTCCATGCCGCTACTCTGGTTCAACAATGCCGCCAAGCGATTGTCGCTGTCCACATTGGGATTTTTTCAATATGTAGCCCCGTCGATTCAGCTTATGCTAGGCATATTTTTATATCAGGAACCTTTTACCCAAACACATCTAGTGAGCTTTAGCTGCATTTGGACAGCGTTATTAATTTACTCAGGTACATCTTTGTTACGGTCTAGATCAACATCTATCAGTTAGTTGTTTACTCTGGTCGGCATCTGGTCAAGTGCTCTTAAGAGGCTAGCTCGAAGATGAAATACCCGTAGATTAAGTTTCGACCGATGGGGACTTTGCGCATGATGATGGCACGGCCAAGTACTACGAGTTTCGCAATGGAGTGCTAGTCGAGGTGCCCCCAGAGATCGCAAAGGGCTATGTCGGCTACGTTTCCAGATTTAAAGGGTTACGGCTAAAGACACTTTACTGGTCTGAGACGTTAAGCTTCAGCTCAAACGGAGAGGGGGGGATTCGAACCCCCGATGAACCTAAGCCCATAATAGATTTCGAGTCTGCCGCATTCAACCACTCTGCCACCTCTCCAGTGGGGGTTTGAGGGATTAGTCAAAATCTATTGGACTAATTTTGGACTAACTTTTGCCCTCTGCGTAGTCGTCCAGTAATCGTATAGGCTTTTTGGCTAATTACCCATTTGGGCAGAAAATTTTTAAGACTGAAGATGCCTCAAACCTCTGTGCTGTCAGGCAAGTAGCAGTTTTGAGGGCCAAAAGCTTTTATTTAAGAAATTAGGGTGGAGCGAAGGCAAATATGTTGAACTGGCACAAGTTTAAATGAACTGTTTTGGGTAAGTATAAGCTACCGCTTGAAAAAATTAGGACCAAATTCAGTTGAGTGACTCCCCTGCTTTTTAGTCCAACTTTTAGTCCAATTTCTAATTTAGGGATCTAGTTCGCTACTTATGTAGGTCCTTACGAACTCTGTGGCAGCATCTTGATCAAGAATTTTCAGGGTGCGAACGATTTCGATGATTGAGTCGCCGGTTGGGTCGATTTTGCCTTTGCACCAACGGGCGACGCTGGTTCGCTCAACCCCCATCGTTGCCGCGAAACGGTATTGGGTGATGTCGTATTTATCTAGTACCTGTTTCAGGGTATCGCCTGCTTTGCCCATGCCTTGATCATTTCAGAGGATGAGCCGCAAATCGTGTCATATGTGCTAACGTTTCATATATGACACTAAAACGATGCTGGATTATTTGGAGGAGCGTGCTGTGGGAACTCCTAGTGCTTTCGTTGGTTCAGAGGTTGCTGATGGTAAGACTGATGTGGTGGTCAGCATTGAAATCAAGCAGAGGCTTGGGAATTTCCCTAAGGAGGATAAGGAGCCCGTTAAGCTGCTGGTAATTGGTTCTAAGCAGGCTGTACAGGCAATTGTGCAAGTTCTGCATATGTGTGGGTTTGCTGAAATTTTTGAGTGGACTGATTTTATGCCTGCGCCTACCCCTGAGCGGCCTTTGCAGTGTAAGCCTGGGGAGTTGATGAAGGTGCTGGTGAAGTATTTTGCTAAGAATAAGGGGAGTTAATTTTAGGAGCAGATGCTCGATCATCCGCAGCCTATTGTCTTCTTGGGCTGTCTGCGTATTCCAAGTCTAGAATTACGAAAGTAACTATAATAACGAATTAATAGCCAAATCATTCAAGTAATGGGCTCTGCCGGAAAATCTCTCCAAAACTTATGGGTTTAGATTTTGAATTGGCTAAATTAAATTCATCCGAGTCTTTAGTTTTTGGTAGGTAATCTATGGATCGGCCCGGTTTGCATATTAGCCAGCCTATCGCTGTTTGGAATCGTCCTCTCAATGCAAATTTTAAAGACTTATTCAAAGCTCTCGGTAAAGGTAGTATCGATGCAGCAACAGGACAGTGGATTGGGTTTGGAAAAGATATCGTAGATGCTTCTGCTGCACTTGGGTTAGGTAATAGTCCTGGCCAAACAGCATGGCTGTTAGTCTATCGTTCTCTAGCCAGAGCAATGGAAGATTTGGTGGAGGATAGTAAGGAATTACTGATTACTTATCCAGAGGATCTTGAACAACTCTGTAATTCTTTGGATTTATCTTTGGAAGATACTGAATTAGTTATTGATCATCGTTTTTTTGATCAGCCGCAGAATTTGCCGCTCTTAGATGCTGTTCAAATACCCCTAGTTCAATTTCTAGAGCCTTTTCTTTCCAACATTCATCAGGCACAGTCAATTGCTTCTAGATTACCCTCATATTTTATCTTTGCTTTAGATCAAGAATGGCGACAGCGAGCACAGGAATACAGTAGCCTCATTGACAATCTTGAAACTCCATTTACCCAAGCTGGTCGACGTGAGCAGGAATGGCGATTATATAGTGCGTGGCTTCAGAAGCAAATTAATGAGCCGATGTTTTTGGAAGCATTTGGGTTAAGACAAATCTATGTACCCCAACTTGCTTATTATCGGCACAAGATAGACGATGCAGACACAAGATTTGGATATCAAGGTAAAAATTATGAGCAGGTCGTAGTTGATTTAGAAACAGATTTGGCGAATTGGTTACAAAGCACTGATAAAACTGATGTCATTCGGATTGTGAGTGGAGGGCCAGGATCAGGGAAATCATCCTTTGCCAAAGTTTTTGCAGCGAATCAATCAACTCAGAAAAACCGAGTACTGTTTATTCCACTTCATCAATTTGATCCCACAGGAGATTTAGAAATAGCAATTGCTAAATTTATCCAATATGGCAATTTTCTGTCCACTAATCCTCTGGATTTCCAATATATGTCTGAACAACTCCTCATTATCTTTGATGGGTTGGATGAACTGGCGCTTCAAGGTAGAATTGCTAAGGAAGTAGCACAAAGCTTCATTCGTGAAGTTCAGAGAAAGGTAGAGCGTTATAACCAGCACAACATACTTCTAAAGGTACTTATCACCGGGCGTGAAATTGTTGTCCAGGATAATAGCAGTGAGTTTCGTCAACCTCGGCAAATTCTCTATCTGTTGCCTTATTGCATTCCAGAAGATCAGTCTAAAAAAGACGATAGTGCTCTATATATCGATCCACATCAATGGCTAACAAAGGATCGACGCCAAGATTGGTGGAGGCTATATGGCTCTATTAATGGTCAAAGTTACACTGGTTTACCGCCTGAACTCGATCGTGGCAACCTTATTGAAATAACTGCACAACCTTTGCTTAATTATCTTGTAGCCTTGAGTTATACCCAGGGTAAACTGGCATTTGGTGCAGAAACTAATCTGAATCAGATATACTACAGCCTGCTTCAGGCAGTCTATGAGCGAGGCTATGAACGAAATCGTCGCCATGCAGCACTTCAAGGGATGACGCAACGTGATTTTATACGTATTTTAGAAGAAATCGCTTTAGCGTCCTGGCATGGTGATGGTCGCACGACAACTGTAAAGGAAATCGAAGCACACTGTGATAACAGTGGTCTACGAAGTTTGCTAAGAGTTTTTGAAGAAGGAGCCCAGGCAGGTGTTACCAGATTGTTGGCAGCATTTTATTTTCGACAAAGTGGTGGATTGCGAGATGGAGAACGGACATTTGAATTTACTCACAAAAGTTTTGGTGAGTATTTAACTGCCCGCAGAATCGTACGCTGTATAGAT
The DNA here is from genome assembly GCA_039028535.1 of Cyanobacteria bacterium P01_B01_bin.77. Taxonomy (GTDB): domain Bacteria; phylum Cyanobacteriota; class Cyanobacteriia; order Phormidesmidales; family Phormidesmidaceae; genus Leptothoe. The sequence goes on along the minus strand of JBCCHX010000026.1, from coordinate 27,926 downwards.
CGAATTCATATGATGATGCAACGTCGTACTGAAGATATAGATGAAGGATGGGATACTCGTGAAGGGCTTGTCTATTGGGCAAAAATTTGTGCTAGTCCTACTAGTATGAGTTACTATCTATTTGAGTTTGTTAAAGATGAGATTCGACTCCAACAATCAGAGAGAGTTGCTCAATGGCAAACAACACTGGTCAAACTTGTCAACTTCTTGATGCGGCACTGGATGCCGATGGAACGACTTACACCACGTGATACTACTTTCCGGAATGAAGCCGTTCGTGCACGACATGCTGAGGAGGCATTATTTGCTGTGCTAAATGCCTGTGCTTGTGTTACTCAAAAAATTTCAAATATACAATGGCGCTGGCCGGGATCCTTCGGTGGACTATTGGGCACTTTGCTAGGACAGCAGCTTACAAATGATGAGAATCCAGTTATTTTGCATAGCCTGGGATATCTAAACTTAAAAAACTGCACCTTGATAGGTAGAAACCTACGGAATGCAGATCTAACGGGGGCAGATCTAACGGGGGCAAATCTCAGTAATTCGAATCTGTATGGTGCCAATTTACAGAAAACAACTTTTCAATCAGTGAACCTAACTGAAGCAAACTTGCGTGGTGCCGATTTATGCGGGGTGACAATGAAAGATGTAAACCTAGCCGAGGCAAATCTGCGTGGTGCTAATTTACAGAAAACAACTTTACAAACGGTGAATTTAGCCGAAGCAAATTTGTGTGATGCAGACTTATGTGAGGTGACAATGAAAGATGTAAACTTAGCCGAGGCAAATCTGCGTGGTGCTAATTTACAGAAAACAACTTTACAAACGGTGAATCTAGCCGAAGCAAGTTTGTTCGGTGCAGACTTGAAGGAAATAGATTGGCAAGATGTAAATTTGGATAAGGCTCACCTAGATAAGGCTAAGTATTCGATAGAGGCAAAGTAGCTGTTTTGGGAGCTATGCCTGTTTTGCACTTTCTTCCCCTTCTTGCCTGATCTGTCTTGATAGATTTCTCATGTCTGCAGCTGCGGGCTCATAAATCAGGAAAAATTTACCATGCGCAAGCCGCTGCCTAAGAAAGCGGACGTGTGCCTCCGCATCAATCTGGTTATACATGCGGCCAATGACTTGAGGAATGCGATCAGGAAAAGCAGCCACGACAAGATAAGGGCAATGCTGCCCTTGTTGGGGTATCTGACTCATGGGGCTTGGGGCTTTAGATCAGGACATCTAAGAGCATAGCATCTATACGCGCTTATGCGTATATGCGTAAATGAGTAAATGTAGTTACGGGCAACTGCCATGACACAATAAGACCAAGCGATTGTGGGGCTAATGGCTGCAAAGAAGGAATTTCGGGGATACATTCCGCCTGAGTTAAATAAGCTTATCCGAGCGGTAACGGCACTTAAGAATGGGGAGCGGGACTGGAGCCTTAGCGATGTACTGACCGAAGCTCTGGAGGATTGGATTCAGAAACCTGAGAATCAGGCACTGATTGAAAAGCACAACCTATCTGAGTTTCAAGTAGATAAGGATAATAACTAAGCTTCTTAGACATTACTAAACGAAATCCCAATCGATTTATCAGCGCATTCAACTGCTGATAGCCCGTGGCCGTAAATGCGATAATTCAATTAAAATTAGGCAAATTTGATGGCTAGAAATCTATCTAGTTCCTAAAGTTTTAGTTGACAGATATGAAATATTGAAGGGAGCTGAAGCGATCTGCTATGGAACCACTTACACTAGCTGCTACAGCAATTGCTGCTACGATTATGACCAAGTTTTGGGAAAAAACTGGCGAACAGCTTAGTGAGGAACTGTTCGAAAAAAGCGAGGAATTTTATAAATCTTTAAGACGGAAAGCACCTCAGACTGCCTTAGCAATTGAAACGATGCCCCAGTCAACACAGGAATATGGGCAAGTTGTCCTTGAAGTTAGTGAAATTGCGAAACAGGATGCAGAACTTGTCAATGAGATGCAATCTTTGGCAACAGTTGTAAAGCGAGAACCTAATGAATCGTTAAAACAAGTAATTCAAGAAATCCTTCATACACTTCAAACTCAACAACCTACAGTTCAAAATATCGGAAAAATAGCCGATAAAATTGGATTACTTGTCCAAGGGGGAACTGTGAATATTCAGAACGTTTCTGTTGACTAGAAAATGCTGTGATGCCTAATAACCCTGATAAGCTGGCCGATAAACTAGGAGTCAATGCCTCAAATAGCCAAGTTAATATAGAGAACTTGTTTGTTGGATCAACAGTCCATGATCCAACAAACAATCAAGACAGCACAATTGACTGGCAAAGGATTTGCCGGGATATGTTGATAGAACGGGAGCAGCTAACTAGCAATCGGTTGATGATCTCTCCCGATATGCACAAAACTTTAGATATTTTTGTTGACCTTGCTTTAGTTCAACAGAAAAAGGCAGATAAGCGGGATGAAGATGTTCTCCCTGAGCATGGATCTCAACTCTATGAACCTTCCCGATATTCAGAATCTGAAAGATTCGAATTTGGGCGATTTCTCAAGGATGTTCTAGGAACTCAAAAGAATGAAAAGCTGACAATTATTGGAGAGCCAGGTTCAGGTAAGACCACACTCTTGCAGAAAATAGCTTTCTGGTTATTGGATCATACTGAAGATTTAGTTCTCTGGGTGTCCTTAGGAGAATTAAAGGATAAACCTCTTCGAGATTATCTAACTGAGGATTGGCTGCAAGATGCAGTAATGTATGCTGACTCCAGAATTTTCGAAGACTGGGAACGACAATTTCTTCAACGCAGAGTTTGGTTGCTGCTGGATGGTTTAGATGAAATGACTCCTGAAACGCGAGATGCTTTATCTCTCAAAGGTTGGGTCTCTCAAGCTAGGGTAGTTATAACGTGTCGGCTAAACGTTTGGTAGACTAATCCACGGATAATTAATGGTTTTGAAACTTACAGGATGTTAGAGTTTCGCCCTCCTCAGGTAGAGGAGTTTATCCAGAAGTGGTTTATTCAGGATGAAGTTGAAGGACAACATTTACATCAAGCCTTAACTCAACCTGGCAAAGAACGTATCAGAGATCTTGTGAGAAATCCGCTACGTCTCACATTATTGTGCTCAACCTGGTATTTACAAGAGAGAAAACTTCCTGATACGCGAGCAGAACTCTATGATCAGTTTGTTGATGATTTATATAAGTGGAAACGAGATCGCTTTCCTACTTCAGCTCTGCAGCGGGTAGAACTAAATGAAAAGTTGGGAGAATTGGCAAAAGAAGCAATTGATAAAGAGCAAACTCGATTTCGACTCAAACATAGCTTGGTTTGTAGGATGCTTGGTGAGCCAGATGATCCAAACTCTATGTTAAAGCTTGCTTTGGATTTAGGGTGGCTCAATGCTGTAGGTGTCAATCCACAGAATCCTAGAGAGCCTGTTTATGCTTTCTTTCATGCCACGTTTCAAGAATACTTTGCCACTAAGAATATTTCAGACTGGGATTTTTTTATACCTTTAGAACATAAGGATAAGCCTGTAGAGAATTCAGATAATTCAGGAAAGAGTAAATCTTATCGAATTTTTGAACCACAATGGAAAGAGGTAATTTTGTTGTGGTTAGGAAGAAAAGATATAAATTATGAGAAAAAATATAATTTTATTGACACACTATTAAACTTTGATGATGGATGTAATTGTTTTTATTCTCACCGAGCGTTTTTCTTAGCAGCACTAGCCGTGCTGGAACTGCCTAATTATCCAGATTCAGCAAAAGTCATCCAGAGAATTGTTAAATGGGGCTTTGGCAAACTCGACGAAAAAAATCAAGAATGGCTTACTTACTTTGAACCGCTTGAACAACAGGCAAGAATAACTCTTCTCAGTTCAGCAAATAATCTTGTTGTAAGTCAATTAACTAATTACTTAGAATCTGTCGAGGATAAATTTATTCGTTATGAAATAGCGAGTCTACTGAGTAAAATTGATTTTGAAAATCTAGAAGCAATCAATGTATTAGCTAGTTTATTAGATTCTAATCAGAATATCTTCCTAAGACTCCAAGCATCTAGAAGTCTGATTCAAATTTGTTCTAATCATCTGAACGCAGAAAAGACTCTTATAGAACTTGCCAAAAAAGCTGATTCTGAATGGTTAAGACGTGATGCTGCTTGGGCTCTAATAAAGTCTAAAACTAATCATCCAGTAGGCATTAACTCATTGATGAAATTGTTGTGTACATCAAAAGATCAGGTGCTTTTGTGGAACCTTAGGCTCGACGAAATTGGCATGTCTAGTCCTAAACTTCTGAGGATATTGTTTAGGACGAGCTACTTAAGTCGATTTTTAGAAACTCGCTCTGCAAGCATGGGCTATTTACTAAAATTAATTATTTCCGATAAAAGAACTCTTGAAAGAATTTATCAAATCATAAAATTAACACAACCATTTTTTAGATTGGTCACCTCTGTCAAAAAAATACCTAGCAAAGGAGTACCCTGCTTGGTATCTATTAAAGATTTAGCAGATAAAGTGCGTTCTGATGGCAATAAAGATAATCGTAAGGAAGCTTTTCTAGAGCTTTTGGGTTTTGCTGTTGATCAGCCTGATTTAGCTATATTGATTGCAAAAATTTCAATCAGCAATGAAGGAAGTGAAACTCGAAAAAATAATGTAATTGCCCTCTGTGAGACACTAGAAATCAATATTTCACTTGCCATTTCAGTTTGGATTGATTTAATAAGAAATACTAAAGACTCTGAAATGAAAGCATTTCTTGCTAAGGATATGGCTAATTCTGGGTTTGAAGATGAACAAATAAACAATATTTTAGCTGATCTTTTAGAAAATGCTAATGCTCAAAGTGAATATATCAAGTACTGGCTTGCTCAAAGTTTACTGAAACTTGATTCTACTCACTCAGAATCACTGTCTACCCTTATTCACCTACTAGAATATAGCGAAAATCACAATATGTGTCGATGGGTCGCAGATGATTTAGGTGAGGCTTGTAACGAAAGTGATTTAGTCATTGAGTCATTAATTAAATCATTGTCTAAAAGTAGCAGTAGTAGAATTTCAGATAGTGTTAACTTAGGATTTCAAAGAGTTTTTAACCCAAATTCATTAGAGTATATAGTCAATCAACTTAAGGGATTTCTCGACGAAGAGATTTTGGAAAATAATTTCTTATTGTATCGAAACTCATTCGAGATTCTTGGCTATTGTGCATCTCGGTTGCCATATTCAGAGTTTTACAGGGTATGGCATAGTTAAAGTTTTGATTCCGTTTCAACATCAGAAATAGTCTAAAAAGACTTTAGACAAAAAACCTTTTTAGTAAAATACACTTTAAATTACTTTGCTATTTTATTGAAATTCCCCTTTTTATAAGAATATATCTTTTATTCAGAAATGGGGAGAGCATTACTTGATACATTCATCAGTTCCTAGTGTTTTAAGCCTCACTCTAATAAATTGCCTATTCGGTTTCAGGCTGACCAAACCGATGACTAAGTGCCTCTGTGATAACAGCGGTTAACGTTGTCCCTTGGCGTTTTGCTTCTGAAACCCAGTGCCGTCTCAGTGACATCGGTACTTTGATACTGAGGTTAACTGCCTTGTCAGGAATAGTTGCCTCTTGACCAGAATTCTGGTTTTCTAGCTTTCTAGCCTGTTTGATTAGACTGCCGTATTTTCCACTGCTCATTGTGCTGCTCCTAATAGAGTAAGCACCTCATCACCAAGGGCCGCATAATCTGCCCAGGCCATTCGTAATCGTTTATCATCAATGTCTCGAATTGGCATTCCTAAAAGGGCGGCCTTGGGAAATCCAACCGTACGCCGAATCATCGTCTGAAACACGGACATCCCACCCTGACGTAAATCCTGCTGCATCAATTCCCCTTCCCGATTAGGTTTGGGTGGAACGATAGTGAGCAGAGCGCTAAAGTTTGCTTCAACACCTAGGTCCTGTGCCGTTTCGAGCATAGGCTGCAAACTTAAGACATCAGGAGCTGTAGGAAGTATTAGTAGATCACAGCCCTTTGCTAATTCTTGTAGGTCATTAGTGTTAGGCCGAGCTGGAGTGTCAATTACGACGTAATTACCTGTCGATATGATTTTCATAGCCTGCCGCTCATCAGCTACCTCAAATGGCAGCTGCCCCCGCTTTGACCATTCAAGAGTCGTTCGGTTAGGATCGCCATCTACCAAAATGGTTGTTCCGAGTTCACTTAGGAAGGTTGCCAGATGAATGGCTGTCGTGCTTTTCCCAACTCCCCCCTTGTACCCTGTTACAGTAATGATTTTCATTGTCCATTTTCCCTAATGCCATAGGCTTTCGACTCTGTTGTGGAGAGAAGTTAACAGATCTTGAGAGAAAAGAAAACCATAAATCTGGTTTTCGCGTAAGCGAGTTTTATGGTTAGCACGAAAGCCAGTAAACTAGGCAAGATGTTTGGTTTGAAATCATAATTTCAACTCCAACCGTTCTGCTTTCCCTATACTCCCTTAAATATCGCCGGAAATAGGCCAAGGTTGGATTTTTGAGGGGCTCCCTATGGTTTTCCCTAGGCAGATAAGAAAATGGCTCTATGGCGATTTGAGCGCTTTGTAGAAAAAATCAGCGAAAGTTGTCAAAAATGCTAACAGCAGAGCATCCAAATCCCTGATTTCTGGTTTTCGAGAGAGCTGGATTTATTGTTTTCTGGCTAATGGATTAGCTCTGACGAGGAATCTGTGATACTTCCCCCTTACAGTCTGAAACGGAGGCTGGCTCTGCAGGGATGTAACCATGCTAAGGGATAGGGCTGTCAAAGGCTCATCGAGAATGAGCAGCGGCTGGGTAGGGGATTTTCCCCTGCCCGTCGCTTTTATCCTTCCTCTGCAGTGTTGGCTTTTTTTGACCGATCGCGCCGTCTACCTGCACGACGTGCCAACGTTTTATCTCCCAGGTGTTTTAGATTCTTGTAGGTGGCCTCATCCTTGAGGAGTTCTATCCCTTGTAGAAAGGCTCCTAGCACGGCTCCTGTATCCATGCCTCGAAAGCCTGCGATATCAGCAAGTCCTCCCAACTGAATCAGTTCCCGAGTTCGTTTTTTTCTCTCCTGCTTCTTGAGTTGTTGCTGAGCAATCCTCATCTCTTGACGACTTTTTTCTATTTGCTGTCCAATCTTCTTGACTCGTTTTCGTAGTCGTTCTTCAGCCCTATTCATCTATTCCCCACGAGATACTTTAACCCAGTTCAGATGGCGCAAATCCTAAGAGTCTTGCTTGCAATAATCAAATCAGCACGGACGCTTTATTCTTGATAGTCCTTTGGGATACCTCGAAAAATCCTGGGGGGTTTGGGGGGCAAGCCCCCCGATAACAACAACGCTGAAAATCTCGTTAGAGATTTTTCCATTCGCCGTTTCCTTGACATTGCCATTCACCTCTGGAGTGATCCACCAAACCTATGCAGTGGCACAACCCCAGGGGGGTTCGGGGGGATGTTCCCCCTGAGTCCCTCTTGTCTGTCTTGACGGACAGAGGGCGCGCTTAACCGTTTCAAGGAAACGGCGCGTCGGGGAGTGCCCCTGAACCCCCTTGAGCACCAGAGAGGTACCGTTGGCTATTTATCGTTTTTCGCTAAAACATGGCTCCCGTGCCGATGGCAAAAGTGGGGGTGGCCATGTGCGCTATATCCTGCGGACGGAACGGTACGACTATGGTGCTCACGAACTGACGTACACCGAGTCTGGCAATATGCCCGCTTGGGCGTCTGGCCCAACCGAGTTTTGGGATGCCGCAGATACCTATGAGCGAGTGAATGCACAGGTGTACAGCGAATTTGAAATCGCTCTTCCAAGAGAACTGAATGATGACCAACGCCTTCGGTTAGTGAAAGATTTTGTCAAAGCTGAAATCGGGGAGAAGCATCCCTACACGCTAGCAATTCACGAAGCTGAGGCGATGGATGGCGGCAAGAATCCCCACGTCCATGTGATGTTTACCACCCGAGCCCTGGATGGGATTGAGCGGCCAAAGGAGCAGTTTTTTAAGCGGGCGAATGCGAAGCACCCTGAGCAGGGGGGAGCCCAAAAGGACCGGAGTTGGAAGCCCAAGGAGCGGCTGATCGCGCTGCGTCAATCGTGGGAGAACCACTGTAATTTAGCCCTGAAGCGTGCCGGTCAAACAGCGGTGATTGACCATCGTAGTCTTGAGGCGCAGGGCATTGACCGACCGGCAGAACCCAAGCTTTCTCCCTATGAGTCGATGCTCTGGAAACAGGGGATTCTGTCTGAGAAGGTGGAAGAGATTTTGCTGATTCGGGAGCTGACGGCCCTGGAGAAGACTCAGTCAGCGAATGAGAAAACCCTCCAGACGCTCCAGGAGATAGGCAAACTACGAGATTTTGAGGCGAGGGTAGGGGTAACCCTAGACAAGGAGCGATCGCTGCTAGAAACCGTGCTTACGGAGCGAGAACGGGTTGATACCCGAATCGCAGACTTAAACAACAAGCTAAGCTACGCTCCAGGCTCCCTAGACGATGCCTTCGACATGGCCAAAGACCGGCTGTATGGACGGGCGATAGAGGCCCATCGCCACTCTGTCGATTGCTGGCGGGATGAGCGCGATCGCATCGCCCAGGATATAGAAAGCCAGGTTAAACAAGGCTGGTCGGTAATCACCGACCTATCGCTGATATTGCAGGAGTCCAAAGACCTGCTGGAAGCCCATCAGCTACTCAATGCCGCAAAGAATGCTTATCAAGCCCTGCTAGACAAGGCAGATTCTCCAGAATCTAGGAATAAGTGCAATGCCCTGGCGGAAAAACTCTACGCCAGTAAGTTAGAGCAGGAGACCGAGCGCAATGAGCTACTGGAAACGGCCTTCTTGCTGCGAGACCAGATACCCGCCCACGAAGCGACCATTGCCGACTTAGACCGGATGCTGACTGAAATCCAGCAAGAGCGGTATGCCCTGGAAAGCACCCTATCTCCAGTTGTCCGGATGTGGCTATATGCCGAAGATGACGAAATCACGATAGGGCAGGAGGCTCGAATTGAGGAGGCGCAGACCCAAGGGCAAAAACGGGAGTTAAAGCAGCAGCTATCCCTGAAGTTTTCCCAAGACTCAGAACCAGTTTAGAGCTTGCCGTTTTGATTGAAATTGCTGTTTGCCCCGTTTGACCTTATTCCTGGCGGTCAGGTCGGGATAGTCGAACTGGATGGGGGTGGTCATGCCCTGATACTGCAGGAATCCTTCGCGATCGCCCAGGGATAGAAATTCAGCCGGAAGCACTAGATACTCGGTTTTTCGGTCCTGCCGGTAGCTCAGGGATTCTCCCCGTCTACCGACGAGCTGTGAGGATTCGCTGATCACCCGTTGCTCAAATTCTGGCTCCCCAATCATGCGAGCACACCATTCAGCCGAATCAATCTCAGCGGTTCTGAGGAAAATCTTTGTTTTTGGTGCCGAGAGTATGGGCATAGCCAGTTTATGGTAGAAGTTCTCGATCTGGTGTTTGTTCTGAAAACCAAGCACCAGGCGAGTGTTATAGCTTCTTGCCTGAGATGCCGCTTGCTCAAGGAAGCTTAGAGTTTTTAGGGAGGCAATTTCATCGATAAAAATCCAGGTGGCGGGTGGACTGGCCTCTGGTGAGAAGTCCAGAAGTTGCTGAATCAGGATATTAAACCAGATGGAGAATAGGGGCTGCAGGATTTGCTGATCGGCAACACCTGCAGCGCCAATAAACAGCCATCCTGAACGTTTCTGGACCATTTCAGCCAGTGAAAAGCTGTCACGCCCATCCTTAGGAGGCAAAAGCTTTAGATGGGAGGCTACATTACTCAGGCTACCGAGGACACCTGCCCGTTGATCGGGTGCTTCCTTCGGAATGTATTGGGCCACCGGATCACCCGCCAGGATTTCATCAATCTGCTCACCGGAGCTAAGCCACGTGAGCAGATCGTCTACAGAGGCATCCTGCGATTTCATCTCCAGTAAAAGATGCTCCAGAATGTTCCTCGGACTTTTTACAAAAAATCGTTCTTCTTCACCTGGGGCACAGGGCAAGAGGCTCTCTGCCAGCAGCTTTGCTTTTTCTGGACGGGTAACCTCAGCCGCTAGGTCCCAATAGGGGCAACTGTCTGAGAAGGGGTATAGCAAGATATCTCCCCGGTCTGGAGAGCCGTGGTATTTCCAGAATTCACACTTGGGGTCATAGAAGACAGCTATTTCATCATCACGATGCTGTAGTTGGGTCGCAAAATAGTGAAATATGGAACTTTTGCCTGAGCCGGTGTCACCACAGACGAGAAAGTGTTTGTTCTCATCTGCCTGGCGAATTTCTAGAAACGGTGGTTCTTTGGCCTGTCTTTTTTCAGCACTGTTGTTGGGAATAGCAATGCCATTACCATCGACCTCATCCACAAAGGCTTTATTAGTAAGCATTGTGGTTCCCCGCAGATGCTTTTTTTGCTCGTAGAGGTCGGTTAGCTTTGCACTGCCCAAGACAATGCCTGATGCTGTAAGAACAAATAACCCGCTGTAGAGGGGAACCATACCCATTTGATAGGCAAGCCAGGAGTCTCGGAGGGCAAATATCTCACCAATGGAGAGCACGGCTGCTATGCCAAGATGGGCAGGGAAACGCTGATGGTAATACTTCACAGGGCATTGGGGTTAATACAGGCGATGAGCCCCGACTATAGGGTTACTGAATTGAAAAGACAATTAGGGGAGGGGAGTGAGAGTATCTAAAAACGGATCTACTAAGGACAATAATCAGTCCCATCAGATTATTCTTGATAGCTCTTTGGGGATACCCTTTAACATCCTGGGGTTTGGGGCGAAGCCCCAAGTTAATGTCGTCTCATACTGGCCCGTTCAATTATCCACAGAAGCGCTAGTGTTCTTTAGTGTTCTAGTGTTCTTAGTGTTCAGGGCGAATTCTGTTGTGATATCAGTGTCTTAACCCCCTGATCGATCACAAATTCAGGTGGAACGATCACAAATTCGGGCTAACCGATCACAAATTCAGGCGGAACGATCACAAATTCAGGCGACTTTCCACAGGCCAATTAAGTCAGTTATCCACAGACAAAAGACCTAGAAAACCTTTTATTTCAATTGTTTTGATGTGTTAGACAGCTGAAAATCAGAGTAAGGAAGCCTGATAAGTGGACTTGGCTCGATGGGTTTAAAGCGAAAGAAGGATTTTGTTTGTCTAATTGTTGTTGTTTAGGGTGAACTGATCACAAATTCGGGCCATTCTGCCTCTTGTCGATCATCACCGATCACAAATTCAGGCGATTTGAGAAGCCTACATCTGTTAGATATTCTCACCTGACACCAATCACGGCTTGCTAGGTGCTAAGTGCCGTGATATTTACGGACCCATGAAACAGAAAGCACCTAAAGCGACGGGAAATCCCTGGAAGGTTAATCCAGAAACCTCAGAGCAGGTGACTGTACCTGTGCCGAAGCCGGTCATTATGGTCAAGGTGGATGGTCCCTTTCGTGAGCGGGAGCGAAAGCTGTGGACGTTTCTGCTACATGCTGTAGCTCACAGGCTGGAAGAGAGTCGGGTCCATGAATTACCGGCTGCAGATGTTTGGAAGGTGTTTAATCAGTTGGGTGGGGAGCGTGGCAAGGCTTGGCTGTGGGATGCGTTGGCGTCTTTATCGGATACCAAGGTGACCTTTGAGGGGGTGGATAAAGGCGATATTCGCTACAAGACTATTACGCGGCTGATTTCAGCCGTGCGTTTGAATGAGGGCCGAGGGACTGACACCATCTGGTTTGAATTCCCCCAGATGCTGATTGATGCCATCAAGCAACCTTTGCAGTATGCCCGTATTAGGACACACCACCTGATTTCCTTATCGGGTAAGTACTCTGTAACGTTGTACGAAATTTTAGAAGGAGTTGCTAATCAGAAGCATCCTATCCTTGAAGTCGCTGTAGAAGATCTTAGGCAGTGGCTCAAAGTGCCGGATGGCAAGCTTAAATGCTGGGGGCATTTTCACTCCCGATGTCTGGGGCCTGCGGTCAAAGAAATCAACAGCAATCCTTATGGCTCTGGATTTGAGGTTTCCTACGAGCTGATGCGGGGTGCTAGAAGTAAGGTGAAAGCCGTTCGCTTTACGGTTAAGAAGACCGATAGTCGTTTGCAGTTTGAGGACTCACTGCAAATTTCCGCCAATCAGTCAGTCAAGTGTGCCTTTAGGCCGTCTACCTATGAAAAGGCTAAGAAACTTGTACCTGGTTTGGATGTCTATGCTTTAGAACTTGATTGGCGAGCTTGGAAAGAGAAGAAAGGACAGACTGTAGAGAATGAAGAAGCTGCTTTTCTGGGCTTCTGTAAAAGCCGTGCTCGAAAGGTTATCCCAATTGCCCCCGATATGCGGATCACCGGGGCGAATAATAATAGGCGTTGCTGATTTACGGGCTGCTTCTAGCTGTTAGAGGAACTGTCCAAAATCTCAAATAGTGTCCTAACAGTCGAATAGAATGCCTTAACATATCGACTGATTTCGAGTAACACAAGCTCTTTGGTAGTCCTATTAAGTGCAGGACAGAGAAAAATAGCATTACCCATCATCCTTGGAAAGTAAGGGTGATTATTCTCTAACCTTCCTGAAATAGGACTACCAGCTCTTTCGATGCAATCGGGCCAAGATAATGTCGGAGTCGAGTATTTTCCCCTTCCACCCGTGTCATGTAGGTCTTAGAGATAATGTGGTCACCATCAGAAATGAAGCCTAGATAGACGGTCTATCCATCAGTGACGTAAAAGTAACACTGCCACATCTGAACAACAGCCCAAACCGGTTTGAAGGTCTCGGCACTATGATCACCGACTGACCAAGCAAGAATGCCGGGCTTAAAGTGATCCACCGCTGTCCAAATCCAAATCTTGTTGTCTTGGTGCGCGTTCCCTTGCTAAGGTTTCCTCAGCAAGGGAACGCACCGCTTTTTTGAGCCAACGAATGTCTCCTACTCATCGAGTTCACCGACCTCAGGTGAAGTGTCAGGACTGTAAGCATCAGGCAGTTGCTCTCCCACCTGCTTAACCCAAGTAATCACAGTGGTGTGATGAACTCCCGTAACTCGTTCAATGCCTCGAAACCCCATTCCGTTCACGTACATGCGAAGGCATAATTAGCGAATATCGTCAGCATAGCCCCGTTCAATGCTTGGATTTTCAACAAACTGACGACCACACTCTAAACACAGATGATTTTGTGTACCGTGTCGTTGACCATTATTTCGAAGATGAGTTGATTGACACTCAGGACATTCCATCACATGCACCTAGAAAACATCCCTTAATTATGCAACGCCCTAAGATTTTCTCGATTTTCTGGCCGCGAGTTTTTCCTGATGGACGTCTTCTAAGTTTCGATGTAGTACAACTAACAAATCAGGCTTCAGACTGTAAATGAGGTCGCGATCACTTAGTCCCGGATTAAAACTTATCTCCAGACGAGTTAGCCATTTTTCAATACGGTCCCTGGGATCAGGACGCATTTGACCCATTAATTTGAGCACTTCTATTGGAGATGCCTGCAGGAGTCCTTGAATTCGCTGGTACTGTTCAGCATCGACATGCTGCAGTGTTTCGATAGCAGCATCTACGATTTGTCTGTAGTTGTAACGAACAGAATATAAGGATTTTGTATCCTTCACTTCCGCGAGCTGACGTAGACAGCTTTGAAAATCATTTGAGCTATTGTAGGTATCCCGATATTGAATCCGAGCAACCTGAGGCCGGGCTTCAGGCGTAGTGATAATTTCTGGCTTTGTTGGTGAGAGAGTATTCCGAATAAATTCCAGAATCTGCTTCTCAGCCTCACCAGAGAGGGGAAGCCCTGAAATTGGCTGAACGGTAATTGGTCTTTGGTTTAAGACAGCATCGATTGCTTTGATAGTTTCATTAGCTGGGAGGTCGTGCGACTGATGCAGGCTTTTAGCAATATCTGCGACTGTACGAATCGATAAGCTCTCACTCATGTGAACCAACCAGGTGATCGCAGGAAAATCGATTTGGGCAAGGTCAAAATGGTCTGTTATTTGACGCAATCGAACACGTACTAACCGCTCACGAAGATCAATGGTATCAGCACTCTTTATGGCAACAGCTAGGTGCTCAGGAAATCTCTCAAGGGTTTCCCTGAGAAGTTCTTCGACCTGCGCCTTCTTCTGTTCGATCCTGAGTCGTGCAGCGTCCTCCTGCTGTTTTCTTGCAGCATCGGCGGCTTCACGTTCGGCTTGTCGCTTAGCCTCTCTCTCCTTGCGTCTGGCTTCCCTCGCTTCACGTTCGGCCTGTAGCCGTGCTGCTTTTTGTTGTCTCTCAACCTCTCGGACTTCGCGTGGTGTTGGTGGCAAGACTGGTAATGGATCAAACAGACCGACACGCCCTTTAACCGGTGTTCTTATATCAAGGCCTTCATTGCTAACAAGGCGCTTAGAATGTTGGTTTTCTGCCTGTTTTCCATATCGATCGCACCGGTCTTCCTGTTCAACTTCGATATGGGGCTTGGGCTTATTGTGTCGTTGAATTAACTCATAAGGCTCAATTGGCAATATGGTGACTGGTTCATCCTTAGAAACCTTAATCCATCTGCACTGATGACCATTACGCAATAGCCATTCAGCATGTGCATAAAATGCTGTACCAACCTCTCGATGCTTAAATAGCCAAACAACCTTATCTGCTACTTCCGCAAGTTCGGAAGTGCGCTCTTTGAGCGTTTGCAAGCTTAACCCTGACAGTTGAATTTCTACAGCTGACGTTGTGACTGGCTGCTCTGGTAATTCAATGACGACCTGCAAATCAGGTTTGCGCCTGGACGGGTCCATTCTTTTATCAGGTGTAATCTCAATATGAGCTGTGGGCTGCACCTGTAAGGTTTCGCGCTTAATTTGACTGCCTACAATTCGAGCAATCGAGTCGTGGAAGGCATGTTTTCCGCAGTTGTTGCTACGCCCAGGCCCATGGGCGTAATGAGCGGCTCGATGACCACGAGATAATTTTCCTCTGGCAACAAAACCTAAGCCAATGTCGGGATGCAGTTTGCCGTCTGAGCATAACGATAGGTTATACAGCACAGACCTAACCTCTGGTAGGCGATCGCTTGTCAAACGAGCCTGATAGCTGGCATCTAAAAGAATATGCGCAACGTCTTTATCCCGACTGCCACCTTTGTCAAACAGCATATTGCCCGTGCAGTGTGGACAGATGTGCAGACCAGGGGCAAACGTATCACGCGCTGATTGTGTTTGTTCTTCATCAGCATTGATGGGTTTCACCAATCGTTGGTCAAATCGATTTTCAAGGTCATAGGAGGTGAGCGTCATAACCTCTCTCCTAACCCGTTGAGCTTAATTCTCAATGGATAAGCCGTGCCAAATTGTCTGGTTATGTGTTGTGTCGCATACATCTGTCAGCTAAGGAACGCAGCTGCTTAGCGTCCAGCATAGCAATTAGAAACATGTAGCTGCATGCATATTGGATCAGCAGAAGCGAACGCGCAGAAACTTACGGGTATGAAGCAAGTGACTAATTTGGGCATGTACAACTAACCGTTTATATTCTGAAACCCTCGATTTGCAGTTGAGTGGTTGTGTGATGTATGACCACTCAACAGTATGAAGGAACTACATCCTCGAATCCTAGCTTCGCTACTCTGGGACCTTGTAAAGGTCACAAATCAGAGGGTTTGAGCGTTCGCCAAATGTGCTGGAAATTGAAGGCTGAACCATAAGCTCTATTAAGCTCTATATGTAATACAGCCTTATGGCACATTTTCGTCAGGATCGGGCGCAGGTCTACACGCGACGGCTAAGGTAATTGAAACGCTCGGTATTTTCAATTACTTGGGGTAGAACTCAACGCCCTCAACCCAGAAGATACCAAAGCCTTTAACACCTGGTTCACCCAGACTAAGGACGCCTATCAAGCCCTGACCAGCCAGAAATCAGATGCATCAGACGCATCCCGGTCATCCAAGCCAGTGACACCTCCATCCCTGCGCCCGGTGCCCACGGTGGGTCTTACGTTGGATATCGCCTTTGTTGGCATTATGGGCAACAAAGGCGAGGCAGTCGGGCATAAGGTCATGTCCCCCAATCATGGTTTTGTTAAGAATACCTGGTTGACGAGTCAAAGGAGTTGGAGGCAATGGTGCGGCCAGTTAGGCGATTGCGATAGGATGACAACACATTTTTTGCAGTTTTTAACAGACTGGTAGCCCATGGGTTCAGGCATTGAACTTTTCTTTTCCTACTCTCACAAAGATGAACCCCTGCGGGATGAGTTAGCCAAGCACCTCTCTTTGCTACAGCGTCAGGGGGTGCTGAGCACCTGGCATGACCGACAGATTGCGGCGGGGGATGAATGGGCTAAACAGATTGACCAGCATTTGGATCAGGCTGACATTATTTTGCTGCTGATCAGTCCTGACTTTTTAGCATCGGACTACTGCTATGACATTGAACTAACGCGGGCAATGGAACGCCACCACCGGGGAGATGCGGTGGTAATTCCAGTGATTTTACGTCCGGTTGATTGGCAGAGTGCCGGGTTTGCGGCGCTCCAGGCGTTGCCCAAAAATGCTCAGCCCGTGATTACCTGGGAGCATCAAGACGAGGCTTTTCTGGATGTGGCCAGGGGTATTCGTCGGGTAGCGGAGCAGCGGGCACAGGCGTTACCGTCTCCTAGGTCGGACAGGGCGGACCAGCAGGCCCCAGAACAGGCGGCTCAAGAACAGATTCCAGAACAGGTCCCAGCGCAGGCGATCGCACCCCTGGAATTACCCGATGGTCAGGTACCCCTGGGGTCGCCCTTTTACGTCCAACGCCCGCCCATTGAAGCGGACTGCTACGAAGAGGTGGTCAAACCCAGCGCCCTGATCCGCATCAAAGCTCCCCGCCAGGTGGGTAAGTCGTCGCTGCTGGCGCGGATTTTGGCCCATGCGGAAAACCAGGGATATCGCACGGTTCACCTATCGTTTCAGGAAGCTGAAGAAGACTTTTTTGAAACCCTGGATGGCTTGCTACGGTGGCTCTGTGCCAGCATAGCCAATGCCCTGAGTCTGCCTGCCCAGTTGGATCGATTTTGGGCGGAACCCCTGGCCAAAAAGCAAAAATGTGGCAACTATTTGCAGGACTATATTTTTCCCCAGGTGAATGCCCCCTGGTGCTGGGGTTGGATGAAGTGGACCGAGTGTTTCCCTATGCCAAGAGCGCCAGTGAATTTTTGAGCATGTTGCGGGCCTGGCACGATGCTCGCAAAAACGATCCCAACTGGCAACGGCTGCGGCTGGTGATCACCCATTCCAAAGAAGTGTATGGGCCATTGGATATTAACCAGTCTCCCTTTAATGTCGGGTTGCCCATTGAGCTGTCGGAGTTTAGCGAGGCTCAGATGGCCGATCTGGTCCAGCGCCATGGCCTGGACCTGGGGCCACGGCTGCAGGATGTGCGGCAGCTGCTGGGGGGGCATCCCTATTTGTTGCGGCTGGCGTTGTACACACTGGCGCGGCAACGCACTAGCCTGGATGAGTTTTTGCAACAGGCTCCTACCCAGGGCGGTCCCTATGGAGAACATCTGCGCCACCATCTGAAGACATTGTTGGAGCATGAAAAACTACGGCAGGCGATGCAAACGGTGGTGCTGGCCCCAGGTCCGGTGCAAATTGACGATACTGCCGCGTTTCAACTGCGGGGCATGGGGCTGATTCGGTCCCTGGGGGATACCGTTGAACCCCTGGGAGATCTATATCGATACTACTTTCGCGATCGCATCACCGATTAATCCACGGTTTTCCTGCCCTAAAATAATTAACAACACTCCGGGTGTCCTGCTAAACGACCCCCGGTCCACCCGCATTCTCTGTCTCCCTCCAGGATGTGAGCCCCATGCCAGCTTCCCCCTTCCATGCCACTGGCGGTAGCCTGCCCCCCAACCATGCCACCTATGTGAAACGCCGCTCTGACGATGAGTTTTACCAGGCGTTAAAACGGGGCGACTATTGCTATGTGTTGAACTCGCGGCAGATGGGTAAATCGAGCCTGAGATCGCGCACCCGCCAGCGGCTAGAAAGCGGATCAGAAACCGGGCCAGAAACCACCATCGTCTGCGCCACCCTAGACCTCAGCGGAGACATCGACACCGAAAGCGACGAAAACACCTGGTACTACACCCTGGCCAATCTGCTGGGACGGCAGTTGGGGTTACTGCCCCAGCTAAACCTGTGGGCCTGGTGGTCCGCCCAGGAACCTCTGGCCCCAAAAACCCGCTTTAGCCACTTTTTGCGAGACGTGGTGCTAGAACGCATCGCCGACGCCATTGTTATTTTTATTGACGAAATCGACACCGTCCTGAGCTTAACCCAGGTAAAACGGGACGACTTTTTTGCCCTAATTCGCGCCTGCTACAACCAGCGGGACCACGACCCGGCCTACCATCGCCTCACCTTTGCCCTGTTGGGGGTAGCCACCCCGTCGGACCTGATTCAAGATCGGGAGCGCACCCCCTTTAACATTGGCCGCGCAATTCAGCTAACCGGCTTCACCCCCAGTGAGGCTGAACCCCTGGCCCAGGGACTGGCCCAGGCCGTCGCCAATCCTCAGGCGGTGCTCAGGGAGATTTTGCACTGGACCGGGGGGCAGCCCTTTTTGACCCAAAAAGTGTGTGACCGGGTGGTGCGATCGGTACAGCTTCCCGAGGGTGGAGACTTACCGGTGGTAAACCCAGAGCAGGTGGCCGCCCGGGTACAGCAACAGATCATTGAACAATGGGAATCCAAGGACGATCCGGAGCATTTACGTACTATCCAAACCCGGCTGCTGGGTAAAGAACAACGGGCCAATCGCTTGTTGGGTCTTTATCAGGAGGTTTTGCACCAGGGTGCGATTGAGGCCGATGGCAGCGCCGCCCAAGTGGAGCTGCGGCTGACGGGGCTGGTGGTGGAGCGGCAAAACCGTTTGGAAATCTACAATCCAATCTATCGCCAGGTGTTTAACAAAACCTGGGTTGATCAGTCCTTCGCTAAGGTGCGTCCCTATTTTGCTGCCATTGCCGCCTGGGAAGCCGCTAACCGACAGGACGACCGTCACCTGCTACGGGGGGCCGACCTAGCCAATGCTCTGGCCTGGGCCGAAGACCGCACTCTCGGTCGGGCCGACTATCAGTTTTTGGTAGAAAGCCAGAAGGCAGGGCTGCGGCAGGAACTGGAGGCCGCCACCCGCCAGCTCACAGAAAAATCCCAGGAGCTAACCGACAAGACCGCCGCCCTGACCCAAGTGGAAGCCCAACTAGCCCAGGCCCAAACTGAACTGGAACAGTCGCGTCGGCGCACTCGCCGTTCTAGCCGAATTGGAGCGGCGGTATTAGCCACCGCACTGGTGGGTACGGGATTCTTTTCCCGGCAGGCATATCAGCAGCGGAGTATTGCAGCGGACCTGAAAACAGATGTTGCAGACCTGAAAACAGATATTGAAGCGTTAAAAGCAGACGCTGATTTAGCTGTCGCCGAGCGGGATCAGGCAGTTGAGGAAAACCAGGCTTTAGAAGACTCAAACCAAGACCTAACCCGTAAAACGGCTGACCTGGAAACCCAGTTTGACCAAGCCACCCAGGCCGTCGAGACCGCCCAGCAGCAGCTAGACCAGAACCGTAGCCAGCTAGAGGCCACCCAAAAAGACCTGAACAATCAGCAAATAGAGCTGACAAATACCAATGGGAAGCTTGAGACCGCCAATGGGAGGCTTGAGACCGCCAATGAGAGACTTGAGACTGCCAATGGGGAACTGAGGGATGCCAATGAGCAAATAAACACCCAGCAGGAAAATCTGCGCGATGTGTTCCCCCTCACCGAAGCCATCTTAGACTTTGCCAATGAAGACACCCAGGAGCAGGCCCTAATACAGCTGGACCAGCTTTTGGCCGATAACTCCGATAATACAACGGTGATGATTGTGCGGGGCGAGTTTTTAAATCGCTTTGGCAACCATGACGCCGCCCGCGCTGACTTTGACCAGGCCATTGCTCTGGAGCCCGACAATTTTGTCGCCCACTTTGGCCTGGGCAATACCCATCGCCGCCAGGGAAATTGGGACCTGGCGGTGACCGCCTATGACCAGGCCATTGCCAAAGCCGAGGACAATGGAGAAGCCTATCCCCAAGCCTGGATGAACCGGGGCGTTGCCCTGACCCAGCAGGGCGAACTGATCGCTGCCCTGGCCTCCCACAATACTGCCGTAGGCATTGACCCCAGCCCAGACACCTTGGCTA
Source organism: Cyanobacteria bacterium P01_B01_bin.77 (assembly GCA_039028535.1). Lineage (GTDB taxonomy): Bacteria > Cyanobacteriota > Cyanobacteriia > Phormidesmidales > Phormidesmidaceae > Leptothoe. The sequence goes on along the minus strand of JBCCHX010000026.1, from coordinate 7,641 downwards.
ACCTGGAAGCCACCTTAGATAGTTTTATTGAAAACTGGTCAGGCAGCAGTACGATCCAACTCGATGACAGCAGGACGGCGCGAACGCTGGGCGCGGCAGCAGGCACCGTAGAGGCTGAGGTCCAGAGCATTAATGGGCTGTCGAGACCAAGGTTGGAGGCTGCTGATATTCAAGTGGTTGAAACCAGTGTGGCGCTGCTGGAGCGATCTAAATCTGACAATCGCAATGCTGAGACGGCCTACTATCGAGGGTTTACGTTGCTGATTGCCGATGACTATAGGGCGGCTATTCAAGAGTTTGACCGGGCGCTTAGCTTGCTGGCCGAGTTTCCTGAAGCCTATGTATTACGTGGCGCTGCTTACTCTAACCAGGGCAACTTGACGGAAGCGATCGCCGACTATGACCAAGCCATTGAACTCAATCAACAATATGCCCTGGCCTACAACAATCGCGGGAATGCTCGAAGAAATCAGAGAGACTTGGCAGGGGCAATCGCCGACTATAACCAGGCCATTGAACTCAATCAACAAGATGCTGTGATCTACATCAATCGCGGGGTTACTCGCTATATTTTGGAAGACGTTGAAGGAGCAATCGCCGACTATGACCAGGTCATTGAACTCAATCCTAAAAATGACACAGCCTACTACAATCGTGGGATTGCTCGCGCGGACCAGGGCGACTGGGTGGGGGCAATCGCCGACTATGACCAGGTCATTGAACTCAATCCTAAAGATGACGCAGCCTACAACAATCGTGGGATTGCTCGAAGAAATCAGAGAGACTTGGCGGGGGCGATTGCCGACTATAAGCAGGCCATTGAACTCAATCCTAAAAATGACGCGGCCTACAATAATCGCGGGACTGCTCGCGCGGACCAGGGTGACTTGGCAGGGGCGATCGCTGACTATGACCGGGCCATTGAACTCAATCCACAATATGCCACAGCCTATAACAATCGCGGGGCTGCTCGCGCGGACCAGGACGACTTAACGGGAGCAATTGCCGACTATGACCGGGCCATTGAACTCAATCCACAATATGCCACAGCTTATAACAATCGCGGGGCTGCTCGCGCGGACCAGGATGACTTAACGGGAGCGATTGCCGACTATAACCAGGCTATTGAAATCAACCCACAATATGCCGTGGCCTACTACAATCGCGGGGTTGCTCGCGCGGACCAGGACGACTTAACGGGAGCGATTGCCGACTATGACCGGGCCATTGAACTCAATCCACAATATGACGCGGCCTATAACAATCGCGGGAGTGCTCGCGGAAACCAGGGCAACTTAACGGGGGCGATTGCCGACTATGACCGGGCCATTGAACTTAATCCACAATATGACGCGGCCTATAACAATCGCGGGAGTGCTCGCGGAAACCAGGGCAACTTGGCGGGGGCGATTGCCGACTATGACCGGGCCATTGCCCTCAATCCACAATATGCCACGGCCTACAGCAATCGCGGGAGTGCTCGCGGAAACCAGGGCAACTTGGCGGGAGCGATCGCCGACTTTGACCAGGCCATTGCCCTCAATCCACAATATGCCACGGCCTATTACAATCGCGGGATTGCTCGCGCTGACCAGGACGACTTAACGGGGGCGATTGCCGACTATGACCGGGCCATTGCCCTCAATCCACAATATGCCACGGCCTATTACAATCGCGGGATTGCCCGCTATCTGTTGGAAGACTTCGAAGGGGCGATCTCCGACTTTAACCAGGCGCTTGAAATTGACCGTGACTCCGCTTTGGCCATGGCTAATCGAGGCAGAGCCCATCGTCGTCTGGGCCGTTTTGACCAGGCCATTAGCGACCTACAGCAAGCCTTAGCACTTGCCCCTAACACCGCCTGGATGATGGAAGAACTAGAAAAAGCACAACAAGGCCAGCGTGATTGACCGCTGGCGGACCATGCCGCCCCCCGCCTAGGTCACCAAACGACGACGGGGACGCTTACACTCAGACTTATGTTTGTAGCCAATCGCCTGGGCCTCATCACTATTGGGGCCAAACAGCCCCTGCACAGACTCCTTCATCGACAGCATCGCTTTGTGGAACTCCACATTAAAGTCTTGAATAGCTGCAACCCACGCAAATATTCGGCAGCAGAACCGGATTTATAGCCCCATTTTTTCGGAAGAGATTTTCTAGTGATTACCACTCATGATGTGTGATGTGCGATAGCTAGCGCTGACTTGTCAGTTCGCACCCCTCCAAATCTCAGATTTCGACTTACCCCAAAAAATGATGTAGTCTAGGCGGCACATTGCACCAAGATAGGTCTGCCTAGCCAAACGTCCGGTATGTCTGGAGTTCCACCGAACCCGAAAATCTACCACATCACCCATATCAATAACCTGGCAGGCATTATCAGCTTAGGTGGCCTGGTGTCGGACGCTCGCCGGGTTAGTCAGCAGATGGATTCTTTGGTGGTGGGGATGTCCACCATCAAGCAACGACGATTACAATCGGTCAGCGTGCAGTGTCATCCAGGCACCACCGTTGGGCAGTATGTACCGTTCTACTTTTGTCCGCGCTCCATCATGCTCTATATCTTGCATCGGGGGAACCATCCAGAGCTAACCTATCGGGGAGGGCAAACGCCCATTGTTCACCTGCAGGCTGACTTTGGAGCCGTGGTTACCTGGGCTGATCAGAATGGAGTTCCTTGGGCCTTTAGCGATCGCAACGCGGGCATTTACCTGAGCAACTTCTACAATAGTCAGAGCGATCTGGGCGAAATCGACTGGCAGGCGATTCGCTCCACTGACTTTCGAGACCCCCAGGTTAAGGAAGGCAAACAGGCCGAGTTTCTATTGTTTGATTTCTTTCCCTGGACTCTGGTGGAAAAAGTCGCCACAATTCATAGTGCGATCGCAAATCAGGTGCGCTCCATAGTGGAGAACCAAGCCCATCGGCCAACGATTGAGGTCAGGCCAACCTGGTATTTTTGAATGAACGTGCGGTAACCCCATGATTGAGTTTACTCAAGGTGACATCCTCGAAACCGAAGCAGATGCCCTGGTCAATACAGTGAACTGTGTTGGCGTTATGGGGCGGGGGATCGCCTTGCAGTTTCGGAAAGCCTATCCTGACAATTTTAAGGCGTATAAAAAAGCCTGTGATGCAAAGCAGGTTCAGCCTGGGACCATGTTTGTCCATGATCTGAATAGCCTTTATCTGCCGCACTACATTATTAACTTTCCAACGAAACGCCATTGGAAAAATAAGAGCCAGATCGAGGATATTCAATCGGGTCTTGAGGATCTGGTTAGCGTGGTTAGGGATCGGCACATTCGTTCGATAGCAATACCTCCCCTTGGATGTGGTTTAGGGGGCTTGAATTGGGAGCAGGTACGGGAGCTGATTATTGATGCGTTTCGGCTATTGCCAGATGTAAAAGTGCTCCTGTTCGAGCCGATTGGAGCACCTGCAGCAAGTGTGATGGCCAAGGAAACAAAAGTACCGAATATGACGGTGGGTCGAGCGGCTTTGTTGGGGCTGATGCGTCGGTATCTGGCTGCGGTGATGGACCCCACGGTTACTCTCCTTGAAGTCCATAAGCTAATGTACTTTCAACAAGAAGCTGGTGAACCCCTTCGACTACAGTATGAAAAAGCCCTCTATGGTCCCTACGCCCAGAATCTGCGCCATGTGCTCAGTCACATAGAAGGACACTTTTTAACAGGGTATGGAGATGCTGAAGATAACCCAGAAAAACCACTAGAGCTAAACTTACAAGCTGCAGATCAGGCAATCTCATTTCTTGAGCATCATCCAGAGACCCAACAAAGATTTGACCGCGTTGTCAATCTTATTCAAGGATTTGAAACGCCGTTTTGTATGGAACTGCTTTCGACAGTTCATTGGGTGGTGACAAAAGAGAATGCAGAAACTGTTGAGGATACAGTGGCTAAGGTTCATCAGTGGAACCGACGAAAGCTTATGTTTAAACCTCAACATATTCAAGTAGCACGAGAGAGACTTTCTGAGGCTGGATGGCTTTGAGGGCCTAAGCTTGAACTAAAGTTATCCTCAACAACATTAGCCGTAAGTAGCTGAAGAAGTCAGCGTGACTTACGGCCAATACGGTATGTCTATCTGGAATTGCGAGAAATTAAGCTTGAGCCGAACGTAAGTAGTCGAGCAAGTCTGGACTGATTTCAACCACTTCTTCATCCTCTGAAACTGAAATAGACTCTCGTGTATCAGCAGTGAGCTTGCTGCCCTGAATGAAAATACGTCCTTGCTCATCTTTGTAGAGAGCGGGGCAGCTGCCACTGACGCAAGGCTTGATGAGTACCTGGAGTGAATTTGACACAATAGACTCCTTCACCCTGACTTGAGGGCGTAAACGACATAAACACAGATTGAAAGGGGGAATGACACCACTCTAAGGGACCCATGACTAGACTGTCAATCTAGTCATGATCTATTTGACGACTTAGTTCTAATGTATCCCCCAGAGAGCGTTGAACCGATAAAGTGACACCGATAGTTAGCCTTTCGATAGGCACTGGAGAGGGGGAACCTGGTGCTGCTCGGTTACGAATACATTTCGGAAGCCAATGATGATTCGGTGCAGGGCAATCAGCGCCAAGCGTTATTGGATGCCGGAGTCTCTGCATCCCGCATTTATAGCGATACAGAGACTGAGCAGGATTCACAGCGTCCCCAATTAGAGACCTGCCTTAATGCGCTGAATGCTGGCGATCAGTTAATCGTCTGGCGACTTGATTTTCTGGTAGACAGCCGAGCCCAGCTCCTAACGATCCTTCAGGATCTCTTGAATCGTGATGTTGGTTTCAAAGTATTGGATGGTCCAGGTTCGGTCTTTGATACGGCCTCTATCAACCTCAAGCTGACTATTGATATCGTTGCGGCTTTGAATGACTTAGAAACACAAATTCTGCGTAGACGAACCCTAACAGCTCATGCAGCGGCTAGAGAGCGGGGGCAGGTACTAGGCGGACAGCGTAAAATGACGGCTTCCATGCTCAAACAAGCGATGACTGCGATGACTGAATCGGATCTGAGTATGACTGCGATCTCAGCCCAAATCGGAGTCACACGAGCAACGCTCTATAACTATCTCAATGGTGATGGCTCCCTAAAAGCCGCTGGTCAAGAATTACTCTCACAAGCAGAGGAGTAAGCCAGCTCCTTCTCAACGGCAGCTGGCGCTGTGAGTAATTCCTGTTCCACGAATGTACGAAAGTTTTCAGGATACGAGATTTTAGCCTGCTGCCAGCGTTGTTGAATGGATGGCCAGGTAAACATTTCCTTGGCATCTCGTTTGAAGCTTTCGAGATGGATATGGTCAAATTCGTCATGGTCAAAGATGACAAAGTGCATCCAGGCGTGGTTGATGAAAAATGTGGAGAGTAGCTGTAATCTCCACTCGTCTCTGTTGAGCCCGTTGGCTAGGGCGAAGGCTTGTAGTGTCTCTGGCTGAGCGATAAGGCCAAACAGTAGCTCACGATGGCTTTGAATCAGTGATTGATAGTTGAGGCTTTGGTTGCTGGCTACCTGTAGCTGAATCGTGCGACGCGTTGACAGCCACATGAGGATATTTGCGATCGTGATCAGACAGGTGAATATGACTGTCAGCAGTGCTGAAATTTCACCAATGCTTAAACTACCCGGCATATCCTCCTCTTGGGTCGAAATTATCTCATTCTCAAAACAATGAGGACAATATCATGTTGATAAAGGACTTGAAAGAGATGTCCTATTCTGCTTTTGATTAATTGCTATGAAGATAATTCAGTATGTATATCTGGTTATTCTAGGAACATTCAAAGAATTAGCTTTTCTTAAGCTATTCTTTATTCAAGAAGGGTTTCAAGAATTTAAGTAAATATCTGATTTAGAAATAACTGAGTAGAATGGACAAGTCAGGCTAAATTTTTAGCCTAATAGAAAATAAACAATGTAATACCTGATCTTCTTTGAGGACACCAAGCTTGTGATGAAGCTTTCCAAGTTAAGTACGTCAGAAGTTCTTCGAAGCTATTCTTCTGGTGAACGTAATTTCCAGAATGTAGATTTACGGGGCTGCAACTTTAAAGGAAAAAATTTGTCCCATGCAGATTTTAGTGGATCTGATATTCGAAGTACTAACTTCAAGAATGTAAATCTCTATAAAGCTAATTTCACAGAAGTAAAAGCAGGTTTACAAAAAAGATGGGTGCTTTTACATCTTCTAGTTACTACTATCTTAACGTCCATTCTTGTATTCACTGGCGTATTGTTTAGCTCAGGCTTTACTGCATATTTCTTTACTCCTAACATTATTCAGCAATTTGGGTATTTGCCAGGAATTCTTGTTACTACAACACATGGACTTTTTGGATTTGTCCTTGCCAGAGAAGGGGAAAGATTTGGAGATTTGAGAAATTCTGTCATTGCATTTGCTCTTGTAGTAGTATTTATCATCTCAATTGGAACTACTATTACATCAGGCATTGCAGTTGCTGTAGGATTTGGTATTGCAATGACTTTCTCATGGGCATTTTCACTAGGAATCACATACATCTTGACAGCAATATTCACACTCGCTGCAGCACTAGGATTCTTTGTGATATTTGTAGATGTTATTACAATAGTTTTTGCTATGTCGGTAGCTATTACGGTAGCTACTGAGTTTGGAATTTCTGGAACAATTGCATTAGTAGTTGCGTTTATTGTCGCGATTCTTTTTATTGATTTGGGGCTTTACGGTGCATGGAGAGCTATTAATTATGATCCTGTATTATGGTACATGAGAGTAATGGGAGTTACTTTTGGTTCGATAGGGGGGACGAATTTTTCTAATGCGTATTTAGTACGTGCAAACTTCACGAAGGCATATCTTAAAAATACAAATCTCAATAATGCAAACCAGTCCTACACTTGTTGGAAACATGCTGAAAGACTTGATTTAGCTCGACCAGGTGAATCAATATTGAAGTATGAAGATGTTCGAGATTTACTTGTCACACATGATGGTTATCACAAGGCTTACTTTAATTACTCTTTGCGAAATGCATATTTAGAAAATGCTGATTTAAGAGGAGCAATTTTTATTAATGCAAGCTTAACTGGGGCATGTTTAGAAAATGCAGACCTGAGTAACGCAAATTTTGAGAATTCAAGTTTATCTCGAGCTAATCTAACAAAAGCAAGCCTGCAGAGAGCTAATCTGAAAAAGGCAGATTTGAGTGATGCAGATTTATCTTATACCAATCTATATGGCGCTAACCTAAGTGAAGCTCTAGCTACGGGGACTGATTTTAATCATTCAAATATGACTGCTGCATGTTTGCAGGCTTGGAACATTGATCACTCCACAGTGTTAGATAACGTTGAGTGCAAATTTGTGTTTCTACTAGAAAAACCTGATGAATTTGGTAATCGAGAACGCCGTCCTCATCATCCTGATAAAATTTTCGAGGATGGAGACTTTGCTTCATTATTCGAAGAAACGTTAGATATTATTCAGATTCTGGTAGTCCCTAAAGAGTAAGGATATCCGCTGTAATAGCCCTAAACTAGAGCGTATCTACTCGATGGAGCTACCGTGTACAGATGTCATTGACCGAACTGTGCTGCCCAAGCTGTGAGTCTACTCGGATCGTCAAAAATGGT
>JBCCHX010000025.1:0-85688 GCA_039028535.1 Cyanobacteria bacterium P01_B01_bin.77 | reverse complement strand
TATAGTAAAGGCTCACCGAACAATCTTCAGTATTATCCTTAGTCTATCTCTGTGTAAATACTACTTTAATCAGTTGTTCTCGCGAGAAAAATTAATATTTTTAAAGACATTATATTTATTAGGATGTCAATATCTCACCTTTCTTACTTTTTAGGGTCGGGCTGCGTCAAGTAATTGGTGAAACGAGGAAAGCATAGGCATTATCAAGCTTGGCCATTTGCTTAATGAAGAAGAAGGGCTGGGCTATGGAAAAGGTAATAAACGTGACTTTTGAGGAAAAACTAGTTGTGTTAGTCTTCTGTAAGTATTAAGCTCAGAGTCCTAAATAGCTATTCACAACTACTCTTAAGTTTTGATGTTCCTTTTTGAACGCCGTCCCCTTTGGAACATCATCATCTAACAGAATATCTATGCTTCAAAGCAGGTGTATCTGAATTTATAGCTCCAGGTCTAAGGCGAAAAGTTCAATTGCTAGCGTTAGTAGGATTTCTATATGGTTCTTGATTTGGCTGCAGATCAGCAAGCCATTGTTGGATGCATTAGAGAATTAGCAAGTCAACAGTTCGCCCCTCGTGCTGCTGACTATGATGCAACGGCTAGATTTCCCGAGGAAGATTTTGAGGCGCTCTTGCAAGCAGGGTTAATTGCCCCTGCTGTGCCTGCTGAGTATGGTGGTTTAGGTCTCAGATATAGCCACGATAGTTTTACACTTTGGATGATTACCAAGGAGTTGGCTAAGGCCAATCTCTCCCTTGCGCGTTGTTGGGAAGGCCATATTAACTGCCAAGTTTTGTTAGCGGCCATGGCCAATGAGTCCCAAAAGGAGCGTTGGTTTAAAGGTATGGTCCAACGTGGTGAGAAATGGGCGGGCTGGAGTGGAGAACCCCAGTCTAAGACCCCTGGTCAAAAAGCTCGCTTTGGTACAACGGTTCAAGTGGTAGATGGTGGGTATGTGGTAGATGGTACGAAGGTATTTGCCACGAGTGCCAATGCAGCCCAATGGGCAATTCTTTTTGTCAACCCATTAGGAGTAGGAGGGGCACGCCATGCTAATGGCTCGGCTAAATCGGTTCTGATGCTGGCCTGCGATTTGTCAGACCCTAGTGTCAGTTTTGATGATAGTTGGTGGCAGCCAATTGGCATGAAGGGGAGCATTAGCTACCTAGTTCGTTTTGAGCAGACATTTATTCCAGACGAGAATTTAATTGGTTATCCCGGTCAGTATCTGTTGGAAGAATGGCAGACGCGGTTTACTCCTCAATATGGTGCTGCTTTTTTGGGAGCTGCTGAAGCAGCTTATGACTATGCTGTAGCCCATGTTAAAAAGCAGGGTCGGGAAAACGATCCCTATGGGCAACATCGTATGGCTCAGAGCTTAATGAACCTGGAGACCATACATCTGTGGCTACGTCATACGGCAACACTTTGGGAAGCCGGTGAACATGTTGCGGCCAAACAAGCTGGAAATCGTACTCGCTATCTGGCGGAGCAGCTGGCGATGGAAGTTTTGGAGCATTGTATTAAAACCTGCGGTGCTCGGTGTTTAATTCAGCCGAGTCCTTTGGAGCGTATTTACAGGGATTTATCGTTCTATGTATTACATGATAGTTGCGATCGCGTTTTAGCCTCCATCGGTCAAGAAATCTTGGGGCAGTCCTTTGATCGATCCTTTTTTAATTCCAAAAAAATGCATCAGCAAACGTCTTAAATCAAGTTAGCCATGACTTCAGAAACTTTAGTATCAATAGACAACTACTACTCTCAGGTGAGATCTGAGGGTAGTAATATTTATGATATTTGGGAGCAGGGAAAAGCCTATGGAGATTCAATTACTCCCAGTATCTATGATCCCAAGTATCGAGCGTTTATAACCAACAAGATAGAATCTCTAGTAAGCCGAGATCACACTCAACCAATTTTGAGTATTGGTAGTGGTAATGCGTTTGTAGAGAAGGATTTACACCAGCAAGGATACTCGATTTTGGCGAGTGACCCGAATCCAGATGCAATGAGACTGGCAGAAAAGAAAGGTGTACCGTTTGTATTAGCTGATGTCAATCAATGGGAGCCCCAGGAGAAAAACTTGGCGCTGATTTATTGTGACGGAGTGATGGGGCATTTGTATACGCCAGAATCAGAGTTTCAGGCTCTGTTTCGTCGCCTGCTCGGATGGCTCAGGTCCGATGGCAAACTTTTAATTTCTAATGATGCTGCCATCAGTGATGTGCCAGTTCACCTCCATCCCAGGGTTAAGGATTTTTATTGGTTTTCCCCAGAGTTTTTGTGTTCTCAACTATCACAAGCCGGTTTTCACCATGTTAAATTCGAAATTTTTGTTTATGCTCGTCCCCTAACGGGTGCGAAAGAAAGGTTGATTGTACAGGCCCAGGCATAGCTGAGGGTGGTTTTGATGGATTTAGGATTAGCGGGTAAGGTTGCCCTAGTAACGGCGTCTAGTAAGGGGATTGGCAAAGCGATCGCAACTGGTCTGGCAGCAGAAGAGTGTCAGGTGATTATTTGTAGTCGCGATCGCGATCGTCTCCTCAAAGCCGCCCAGCAAATCGAAACCCAGACGGGGCAGGGGGTAACACCCATTCAGGTTAATCTAGGCCAAAAAGAAAGTATTGAGCAGCTGCTAGAGACAGTTGCTCAGCAATTTTCGACGATTGATATTTTAGTCAACAATGTGGGAGGAATGCCCTATAAGCGTCATTATGAACTAGGTCGTGAAGACTGGCAGGAATCCTTTGATTTGACATTTATGAGTCAGGTACATCTGGCCGAAGCGTTGCTGCAAGAGATGAAACAACAGGCTTGGGGCAGGATCATCTTTGTCACGTCGGTTGCGGCTAAACAACCGGGAATGCTGATTGCGCACTCCCAACGAGCTAGCGTAGTTGCCTATGCCAAGACTCTGGCCAATGAGTTAGCGTCTCATAACATTTTAGTGAATAGTGTATGTCCGTCATTTGCGGTGACGGATAAATACTACGAAGTGGCTGATGAGGTCGCCAGACGACAGCAGACTTCTCGTGAGGAGGTTACGCAACAATGGATGAAGAGCGTTCCTATGGGTCGTCCGGCTTTGCCTGAAGAGGTGGCTAATATGGCTGTGTTTTTGGCGTCAGAGAAAGCTAGTTATGTTACAGGTACCTGTATTCAGGTGGATGGTGGGTTTGTAAAAGGCTTGTTTTAACGTTAGGACTATGGAAAAGTCAGACTCACTAAAGTTGAAAATCCCGATTCTTTTAGGTAGCTGCAGGAATGGTCGACAAAGCATAAAAGTCGCTCAATTTATTTTAGGAGAACTTAAAAAAAATGAGCGCATCCAAACAGAGCTGCTCGATCTAGATGAATATAAGCTACTAATGTTGGAGGAACGGATAAAGGATATGGAGAATCCACCTCCTAATTTGCTGGATTTTTGTTCCAGACTAGGTGATGCAGATGGTCTTTTAATTGTTACCCCTGAATATAAAAATGGTTATCCAGGGGTATTAAAAAATGCCCTCGACTATCTTGAGCCCCAGGCGTTAAGGCGTAAACCAATTGGTATCTGCACCGTTTCTGCAGGTGGGTTTGGCGGGGTGAATTGTCTGGCTCAGTTGCGGTTAGTCTGTCTGGCTTTAGGGGGACTGCCAATCCCAGCACAGTTACCGATTTCTCGTGTACAAGAGGTATTTGGCGATAAAGGTAAGCTATGCGATCTTACTTTTCTCACCAAGTTTAATACCTTTATCCAGGAATTAGTGTGGTATGTGGAAGCAATGATTAAGCAGAAGCAATGCTCTTGATGCAAGTTAGCCTTAAATTTTCATAAGCACTATTTAAATAGGATGTAGCATATGTAACATTAGTAGTCTTTAAATCACATTATAAAAGAACTCTAATGGCTGAATCTCTGTAATCTTGTACTACTTCTCCTTTAAGTCTCAATAATGCTGCTTTATTGCCTCAATGAATCTTTCAAGTATTGGGTAGCTTATACAACAGTTTATTAAGGTCTTAAATAAAGCTAATTTGATTCGTGGTAATGTTCACTCAACTATGACGCTTTGTCATAGTTGAGTTTAATGAGAAAAATTACTGTAACCATTTACACCTCTCTACTAACTGCGCTGAGTTATTGAAAAATCAGAAGCTAGCGGAATAAGCTTGGAGGTCTTTTTCTACCCTGTTGAGTGGGTTTCATCGTGGTGATTTGTTGTAGATGTATAGCAAATTTCCGGTTTACCTGTGTTGTGGATATATTGTTGAGTCTGAGAGTTGAGTCTGAAAGTTGAGTCTGAAAGGAGAAGCACGATGAGGCTATCTATGCTCCTACGGCGGCTGTTGATATCAGCTTTGGTGGGGTTATTTATAAATGTGGGAACGTTCACTGGGCGAGCAAAAGCTGCAACAACAACAACTTCAACTTGGAAAGATCAATGTCAATTGAATAGCCATGTTACACAGCAACTGTTCCAAAACCCAGGCCACATAGATGCTGACTCAGCTGCAATTATCCAGAGTGCCACTGAAGATACGTTTCCTCTAGATGGCTTGTCTGATGTATCTTTCAACGGTCGGCTTTATGATACTACTAGTGTTGCTGCTGCCTTTCCTAGTCCAGTAGTAGAACACTTCGGTTCACTCTATAGCCCACCAACGATACGTGTCAGCCCAGGTAAAAGTATTAACCTGGACCTTGAAAATAACTTGCCACTAGATGCAGATAATCTGCTACCAGCCCTCCCACAAACAGAGGAAAACCTAGAAAGTGTATCTCAAGATACTAATCTTCACTATCATGGCTTCAACGTATCGCCTCTGCTAGGTTCTGATGATGTTGTGATGCACGTTCACTCAAATATCACACCAACGGAGCCTGGGAGTAATAATACCGTGACAGACGGTGGTGATTATCCTCAGCCCGTTTCGCCAGAAGGCTTTGCTCCTGAACCAATAACAGACTATCAAATGCAGGTTAATGTTCCTGCTGGGCATCAGTCTGGGCTGTTCTGGTATCATCCCCATGTCCATACTGCCAGTGATGCTCAAGTGCGTGGAGGTATGTCAGGTGGAATTATTGTTGAGGGTATGGAAGATACCTATACCATCCTCAAAGGAATTACCCTTGCCAAAGCTACAACAATTGGTGGTAAATCCTACAAGGCTGGGGACAAGGCTCCCATAACCGAACAAGTAATGCTGTTCAAAGATTTTAACAACAAATTTGGTGTTGCTGATGGGAGTAGTCTTCCTTCAGGAGTCACTAAAGTTAACTGCTTTACCCTCAATGGTGCGTTAAATCCTAAAATTACGATTCAGCCTGGAGAAGTTCAGTTTTGGCGCATCGGTAACATTGGCGCGGATCAATACTTGAATATACAGCTATTGGATCCTAGCGAACCTGATCCTAACGCACCTTCCTATAACCCTGTTGGCTCCCCTGTCCCGCTATACATCTTGGCCCGTGATAGCAATGTTGTTGCTCAACCTGTACAGACGGAATCGGTGCTTATCCCTCCGGCTAGTCGAGTTGAATTACTGGTTGTTGGAGGTGAAACGGGTAAAAACTATAATCTTGTTTCGGTCCCAACTCCAGTAGTCAGTGGAGCTGTTAAAAGACGTTCAATAGACTACCAGTTAGCGACATCAAAGATATCTGGCTCTGAGGTCGATTACAACACTTCAGGCAAAACTGTAGGCGAGTATATTCTTGCTCAGAAGCCAACTAAAATAGACGACATCCTTCCAACGCCTGAAGCCATATCCGGTTTTAGTGACTGTCATAACGGGAGTGATCATAGCAAATGCATTGCTGAAAGTCGATCATTCACATTCAACAGTGCAAAATTAACACACAGCCCGAATCCTTCTGTAGTATTTACCATCAACGATGAGCTGTACGATGAGAATCGTATTGATACAGTAGCAAAGTTAGGTGATATCGAAGAATGGACTTTGGTGAACTCAGGTGGAGGGCAACATGCGTACCACATGCATCAACTGGACTTTGTTGTCACTGGAATCACCGCTCCTACAGATGATTTTGAGACCATTACTCTTCTAGAAAGAGGAGTTCCTCACACCATACCTATTTCTTATGATAACTATATTGTGAAAGACTGTAGTCTTTCTAGTGATGGAGATAATTACACTTGTGCTGTGGAACCCCAAGGTTTTCGAGATATGATTAATCTACCTCCAAACAGCTCAACTGTGATTCGTATTCCCTTCCTCAACCCATTTATCACAGGTGTTTTTGTCTATCATTGCCACATTCTAGCCCATGAGGATCGGGGGATGATGCAGAATGTCAAAGTGGTTGATCCAAAGACATATCAACCTACAGCAGCTAATGCACTTCTCTTAAAGAAAGCTAGATAGTCTAGAACTTTTTCATGTGTGGGTCCGCAGGATAAATCTGTATGACTTGAAAAATTAATAGAGTTTCATAACTTTACTAGGGGGAAGCTCCCTTTTCCAGGAAACTTCCCTTTTAGCTCTAAAAGGCTCAATTCATTTAAGACCACCAGCTCCCTTTGTTAATCTTTTGACGATGATGATAGTTCTCATAGAAGGAGGTGATTGATGGTGTCAAGGTTTTCTCTGTCTGAAACCTGTCGACTCAATATTCCGACATCTTTAGCTAATGATCTACTAGCAGCTGCAGAAAGTTTGCCAGCCTATGCTAATGAAGATTATTACTCAACAGAATTACAAATCGCTATTTATCAGAGAGTTTACCAACATTGTGCAGAAGAATTGGATTGGCTGGTCAAACAAGTGCGAGAACTGCTAAATCAGCAACCCTATATTGCTCTGGTAAGTGGTCTTAAATTTGATAAAAATCATCGTTTGTTGGTGACCCTCAATCGAGCTTTTGGGGTGTTGGTAGCAGGTCCCTACAAAAAGCCCAGGGCTCAATTGATTCACTATATTCAACCAGCCACGGATCGGCCCTCTGCAAAAAGCGGTCACTATGGTACTGAACTGCTGCACACAGATACTGCAGATTGGGATCCCCCGGTTGAGATCATTTCAATGATGTGTGTGCGTCCTGACCCACATGGTGGCGGCAACTCATTGGTCTTAGACATTGACTCAATTCGTCAGGAGGTCATTAATTGCCTGGGCTCAGATGTTCTGCAAAGGTTGGAATCGGAGAAGATTCCGTGGCAATTACCCTCGTATCGAGGGGGAGGCTTTGTGCAGCGACCAATTTTGACAGAATCAACAGTTTGTTGGCGTCGCTACACGATTGAACAATCTGTAACTGCTGCAGGTATACAACTATCAGAGAGTTTTTTGACAATCTTGGATGATTTTCAGGCATTACTGGCTAACACATCCCGCACATTAGAGTTTCCGATGTGTGCGGGTGAAATTCTGTTTCTAAATAACTGGCGAACACTACATGCTCGCACCTATATTGAGAATGCCAAAGCCTCTGATCGCCTAATGCTTCGGAGTTGGATCTTGACCTCTGATGCTGAGTAATAGTTGACTGAATCATATCCAAAGGATTTCGAGAAAGATGAGGAATGATTTGTACCTTGAAAAAGCAAATCGACTCAAAGAACAAGGAAAAATAAAAGAATCACTGAATGCTTATTACAAAAGCATTGACTTAGCATCTTCTACAAGCTACTCAGATGCTAAACATATTACAAAGGTCATTAAGCAAGCCGCTTCTATTGCTACTATCAATCATACTCCATACAAAAAAATAGTTTTCTACACGGGTTTGGGAGGACTTTGTAATCGTTTACGTGCTTTGTGTAGCTATCTTTACTTAAGTCACCATCTGGATATTCCCTTACTTATGTGTTGGTATCCAAATGAAGCCTGTGATTGTTATTTTGATGAACTTTTTGAAGATGTCTGTGAAATGATATCACCTCAAACTATTTTACGGATATTTAATAGTCAAGAATCCTCGAACATATTGTATGTAGATGTTGGCAAGTGGAAAAGGATTTACGAAACCTACTGGCAACAGCATTTGGATTATGAAACTTATTGGCAAGGTTACCTGAAATTTATCAGGCAAATGCCTCTTAAAAAGAGTATCCTAAAAAAAATAGACATATTCATAGAGAAATTTTGGCATGAAGATATTATTGGATTACACATTAGACGCACGGATTTATTGGAGCACTTAAAGTCTAGAAAATTAGAGTCAGACTATTCTTCAAATGAAAAGTTTATAAGCTCTATAGAACAAGCAATAGCTGATGGTTATTCATGCTTTTTTTTAGCGACAGATGAGGTATCTACAAAGACTCTGATACAAGCTAATTTTCCAGAAAAAATAATCAGCTATTGCCAAACTTTTGATAGTTTTCAAAAACGTCAAACATTTGTTGAGGATGCTTTAATAGACTTATACTTACTTTCTAAGTGTACAAAAATCATAGGCTCTTATCATTCAAGTTTTAGCCGATATGCTGCCAATCTAGGTAATATCCCGCTGACTTATCCGTAGCATATTAGTGTCATCAATCTTCAAGCAGGTTTAATTTGAATAATTAGGAGATGGCTATTATGCCGATTCAGTTTGAGCTAGAAAGGTATATGAATCCTGTATTTGTTGAAACAGGAACCTACAAAGGGCATGGTATATCTGCTGCCTTAGCTGCAGGTTTTTCAAAGGTCTATAGTATTGAAGTTTCCAAAGATTTTTATGACAATGCAGTACAAAAATTTAAGTCTGAAATTGCCCAAGGCATCGTAGAAATCATTTTAGGTGACTCATTGTCTTGTTTACCAAAAGTGATTAGTGGAATAGACTCAAATATTACATTTTGGTTAGATGCCCATACGACTTTGGGATATCAAGGGGAAAAGTCCTGCCCTCTATATGAAGAGCTTGACGCGATTTCTACCCATCCCATAAAAAATCACACTATATTGGTTGATGATCTACGTTTACTTTCCCAAGATGGTTGGGGTGCTTCAGTTAGCCAGTCTAAGATTATGAAAAAGATTCAAAATATTAACAGTAACTATTCTCTTACCTATGAGAATGGAAAAATTGAAAATGACGTGTTAGCAGCATTTATCTCTGTAAAAGAGATTTAAATGCCTAAATTACAAGAAATGCTTAGCTAATTAAAAGGGATTAGTTATTTACCCAAGCATCATTTTCCTCATATCCTAGTTTAATTAAAGCATCATTGAAGAGTTCTAGAAATTTGACTCTATGCGTATGCTTAAAGTATTCCCTCCATTGTTCAGGCTTGCCAGATCTGATATGACCTGTGTTTCTCCGTTTAGTATCTTTAAAGATATCTGAAAATAGGCTGCTATCACGGACAATATTGAGAGTTTTAGATAGGTGCTCGTCAGGAAAGCCTAGAAAATTAAATATTTCTCGAAATAAAATTAGATCTTTATCTAGGATAAGCTCTTCATACTTAACCTCTATGAATGAGGAGTTGCTATAGTTCCAGTTAAGCATTTCTTGAATATCATTTAGACCAGAGTTTTCCATCTCAAATATCAACTGATCATCCAGCGATGTGTAACTATTAATTTTTTCTTGATACGTTAGTCCTCCAAATTTTTTTTGTTTAAGATATAACCATTCTTCTTGAGAGTTTTGATGATAAAAGCAGCCTGAAATGATTCTATCTCTGGGATCTCGTATTAAGTGAAGACCTTTATATTTTAGGTGCAACTTATCGAAACTGAATTGACTATGTGGCTGAAAAAAGATATCAAAGTATTCTGGTAATTCTTCCTGATTTCCAGAGAAAAAACTCAATTGAAACTGTTGGCATATTCTCTTAAAGAGGGAAGCCATCCAACCTGTTCCTGTTTTATGATGGGTGCCAACTAGAACTTTATATGCAAGATTCACTATACTTGAGCTCCTAGTTTCCGATGCCTACCATGTCTATTTAGATACAGTTAGTTTAGAGGTAGTTAATTCTGAGCCATTAACCTGATATTGCTCTGCTTGCATTTTCCAAAGAGTGGCGTACTCTCCTTTTTTTTGCAACAGTTCCTCATGGGTACCTATTTCAATCAATTTACCGGCTTTCAGAACTAAAATCCTATCAGCCAAGCGTACAGAAGCAAGTCTATGGGTGACTAAAATTGCAATTTTATCTTTTACTAATTTAGTAAAGCTGCTATAGATTTCGTACTCACTGCGGGGATCTAACGCTGCAGTTGGTTCGTCTAGAATCATGAGCTGAGCATCTTGTTCACGCATAAAAGCTCGTGCGATCGCAATCTTTTGCCATTGTCCTCCAGATAGTTCAGTTCCATCAAATTGTTTGCCTAAAAGTGTTTTATACCCGCTAGGAAGCTGTTCAATCTGAGTCAAAACTTCTGACTTTTGGCTTACATCCTTCAACTTTTCTATGTCATTCATTGCTTTGATATCTCCCAAAGCAATATTTTCGCCAACAGTAAGAGAATAATGGCAAAAATCTTGAAATACCACTCCAATTTTTTTTCGCCAATCGTCTAAATTCAAGTCTTTAATATTCTTTCCATCTACAGAGATATTGCCCTGCGTCGGATCATAAAAGCGAGCTAAAAGTTTAACTAAGGTGCTTTTACCTGCACCATTTTCACCCACTAGAGCAACAGTTTCACCAGGATTTAAAGTCAGAGAAATCCCACTGAGCACTACACGTCCATCTGGATAGGCAAAATCTACATTATCAAATGTAATGCCGGACTCTATAGACTTTGGGATAAGTTCTCCAGGAATAGCAACCGACATCGTAGGCTTAGTATCCATAAACTTAAAGAGCATCTCTAAAAACAACATGCTTCTCTGCATATTCAAAGAAAGCTGACTAATTCTAGTAATATTACTCTGAATATAAGCCAAGGATTGAATTAGCAAAAGAATGCTCCCCGCAGTCAGATTGCCTGACACAGCCTGCAAGATTACCCAGCCAAAACAGAATCCATTTCCAAAAGTACTCAGTATTCCTAAAACTGTGACAGTGGTTGCTTGCTTACTTCGTAATTTCTTTAAAGCTTGATGCTTATCCTCAAAAGCTTCTAAATAGCGTTGGTTAAAAAGGGGATACAATCCAAATAAGCGAACTTCTTTAGCATAGGTATCTGTCAGCATCAGGTTAGAGTAATAACTCATCCGCCGAACCTGAGAGCTTTTCTTAAAAGTTGTGTTCCAAATTTCTAATTCTATTTGGAAGGAGGCAAAGGTTTGGGGTAAGTATGTTGCTACTATCAATAGTGGAATCCACAAACTTACTGTAGATAACAACACCAACATCGTTATCAGCGTAATTAATTGACTAAAGACTTTTAGTAGGCGATTTAATATGCCAAAAGGTTCTGATCCCGCTCTTGCTTGCAGTATCGATAACTTGTCGTAGAATTCGGTGTCTTCAAAATTGGTGATATCGACAAAGCTATCAGCTTTTTCCATTAACTTTAGGTTAATGTTTGCCGTCAATTCATCCGCCAAATTCAATGATGCAACATTTACCCAAGGATTAGAAATATTTTCTAATACCACTATAAAGATCCACAGGGATATTATTACAAAGACGATTAACCAATTAATATCTCCCCCCGGTGTTAAGGCCGCAACGGTATCCACAACTTGTTTGTTAATACTGACGGCAACCGCTGGAACTAAACTTTCAGCTAAAAGAATAATGATGAGAAATATCGTCCCCCTCGGGGCAGTTTCCCACAATAACGCTACATAACGGCTAAAAAGTTTGCCGTACTTGACAAAAGCTTGCTTGAAACCTGACTTCAAGTTTGGATTATCATCGTTTTTGCTATTTTTCTGATCACTATAATTTTGTTCAGTATTTCTTTCAGTACTATCGTTATTATTATTATTTTCTGTAGGATTGGTCGGTATTGACTCATTTGCTTGGTCCGTTATTTGGTCCATAGTGTCTCTATTTCATTCGCGTTGCTGATTAAAATAATTCGTAAATTGCTGATTCTATCTTTCGCCCAACAGCTTGCCAAGAATAGTTTGCTTTTACTAATCTATAGGCAGAGTCAGTCAACTTTGTCCGTAGTATCTGATTTGACCAAAGCTGACTAATACCTTCAACCATTGCATCTATCTCATCTCGGATCAGCAGATGTTCTCCATCAGTGATATTTAATCCTTCAGCCCCCTTAGTTGTACTTACTACAGGACAACTACTGGCAAAGGCTTCTAAAATTTTCAGACGAGTCCCCCCCCCATGCTGCAGAGGAACAGCCATTACACTGGCCGCAGCTAGATATGGGCGAATATCTGAAACCTGCCCTGTCACGATAATTCCTGTATCTGCTTGGGCTGCTGCCAGCATGTGTTGATTTGGATTACGGCCCACCAGTAGCAAACGACAGTCTGGATAAATTTGTCGGAGTCGAGGATATATTTTCTGAATTAATAACTCAACAGCCTCGGCATTAATTGCATAGGAGAATTGCCCCAGATACAATACATTTTGCCCATGTGATTTCAATTTCTCGGGCAAACTACATTTGCCCGAGTGGATACAGTTATAGCTTGCTATATCAACTCCATTAGGAATCACCTGTACATGAGGCACGGGAGCATACAAGTTCTTCAGTTGCTGTTCATCAGCACTACTACAAACCCAGACCTGTGCTGCTTGGCGAATAAGATGTTGCTCAATTGGTTGAGTTTGAGCAAGTTCCAATTTTTGTCTGATCGTCAACCGACGTTTCTCCATTGCAGCATAAGCGGCATATAATTCTTTTAACCAAATACCATGAACATTATGTTCATCTAAAATAAATCGGCATCCAAAGCGTTTGACTAAGGGAATGTAACGATAAATCCATACTTCACCAATAACTAGATCAGGTTGGAACTCAGTAAGAACATTGTAGAATTGTTGAGCGCTCTCTTTAGTATATCTACCAATTTTGCTGCGATAGGGATATCTCTTCGGATGCCAACCTGGCAGCTGAGATCTTAATTTCTCCCAACGTGATATTTCTTCTTTGGCAGTATTGTAGTGATAATGGAAATCTACTCTTGGAATGATTTGATTATTAGTTTCCCTGGGAAACAGAGAAAAGATGCCTACTAATCCAAATTTCCCCATGGCATTAATAGTCTGTAAGTAGCGTAGGTGTGCCCCACTTTGAGGGGGGTAAAGGGGACCGCCAGTAGTAACAAAAAGTGTACGGATTGAGGAGGATATCATTTGACTCTAGGTAGTATCTCAAAAATTCAAGAAATTAATAGTGCCTATTTTCTCAGAGATGCAATCAAAGAGATATTTTGATAGATTTTCGTACTTTTGCGTAGTAGTGAAATTTAGAATAGAAGACTATGGAGATTCTAAATGCTAATAAAATGTAATGGAGACAAGAAATTTATCTTTGTCGCCAATAAAAAATGTGCATCAACGTCTATCGTAAACTCAAACATTGCAGAAATTGCAGATATTAAATTAACAAGCGCATTGGTTGGTAGACATATGTCTATAGAGGAAATCTATGAAACATTCAGATTTATCTTTGAAAAAGACAACTTTGGGTTTAATAAATTTTTTAAGTTTGGCATTATTAGAGATCCATTAGAGTGGATTATTAGTTGGTATAACTTTTACTCTGGATTGGCACATACGGAAGAGATGACATTTGCTGATTTCTTTCACACAAAACCTCATGTAGCAAAACCTCAGTCAGTCTTTTTTATTTCGAGCAAGTATGAATCAGTCAAAGTGGATTATTTGGCTCGATATGAGTACCTAATGAAAGATCTATCTCGAATTCGTAAAAATTTAGGCTTGGAGACTCTGGAGATCCCAACCCTGAATCAATCTTGGGATAGGAAGATTTTTTCCCATAGCATTGAGAAATCACTTAAGCAGGAGATAGAAGAACGATATCGTAATGATTATGACTTGATTGAAAACTTAGACTTATTCAATGCTAAAAGTTTACAGTTGCTTTAGAGCGGCTTGTAATATGCAAACTTTATAAGTTAATAAAAATCGAAAAGTTTGAAAATTGATTTTGAGTCTGCTTGTGGTCATTTAGACTGTTTAATCGGTAGAAAATCTACTCTTTCTTATCAGTTAATAACAGTCAAGATTGAAAACGTTTCGAAAAATACTATATAGGCTCCTTTAAGAATACTATCAAGATTATCGTTGTTATTCACAATGCAATATAAGATGCGTGTCTATCTAGCGAGTGACCACCAATATCCAGCTAAACTAAAGGGAACAGCCTCACAACATATCACGGATTTGCTAGCTAAAGGGCTGGCAGAACTTGGGCATAAGGTCTTCTATGACTTAAAACAGAATGAAATTTTTGAACCTTTACCCAATGGAGTTAATGGGGTTGCAGAACGAATATTTGATGTAGACATTTTGCAACCTCATGATGTCTCCTTGTCTAGCTTTTTTGATCCCCAAGGTCGACCTTGGGTCAGAACATTTCATGCTCCTTTTGGAAATTGTGATGTCTCAGGTCTATCAAAGGACAATTGGATCTTCGTGTCACGTTCCCATGCCCAAAGCTATGGTTGTAGTCGCTACGTTCATAACAGCATTGATCCCGCTGACTTTATCTATTCTGAAACTAAAGACGATTATTTTATTTTTTTAGTCTGTGGGCTAGAAAGGGCAGTCATGAAAGGTCTAGGCCTTGCTTTGCTCTTGGTGCAAGAGTTAGGTATCAAGCTAGTGGTTGCAGGCTCCAGTAAGGATAAATTCTATCAACGACAATTTGCGGCCATGTGCCAGGAGCAGGGAATAGAATTCGTTGGAGAAGTTCGAGGTCAACAGAAAGCTGAGTTGATCGCAGGGGCAAAGGCACTCCTTGCGCCCACACTAATCAATGAGCCGTTTGGCTTGGTGATTGCTGAAGCACTGATTTCAGGCACTCCAGTTATTTGTAGCGCTCATGGCTCCTTTCCAGAAATAGTTTCATCGGATGTTGGCTTTATTTGTCATCAGCTACATGACTATATTACTGCTGTGGAAAGGCTCAATGAGATTGCTCCCCAAGCCTGTCGGGAGAGAGCTATGAAGAACTTTCATTACCTAAAGATGGCTGCTGATTATGTAAAGGAATATGAGGCAGAGATATCACTTGAGATCTCTAGTAAACTATAATCACGCCTATATTATTCGATTTCTCTGATAGGAAAGTAGATCACTTCAATCGCTAAGGCACAGGACAGGACAACGCGTGTTTGCTGAGGAAAGGAACTTTTCACCATGTCCTTAAGATTTCACTGGAGACTGGCGGCCCACAGTAAAAAATCAGCAGACATAAATGCTGATTCCCAAGAGTTTGGGTTGCCAGATATTGAGGCAGATATTAGGTTTTGTCATAGTGCTGAGGAAAACGGTATCGAGTCTCTATTAACGCCCTTCAATAACTATAAACCCGATCCTATTCTGCTTTCTACAGCCCTTGGCATAGCCACCCAAAAGATTACGCTTATGGTTGCCTATCGCCCTGGTCTGCTTTCACCTACATTGTTTGTTCAGCAAATCAATACACTTTCTGCACTAACCAATGGACGAGTCAGCTTAAATATAATCGCTGGCCATTCCAAGAAAGAACAAGGTTACTATGGTGATTTTCTAAATCATGATGAACGATACGCTAGGGCGGGAGAATTTTTAGAAGTCTGTCATGGGCTTTGGCAAAGTAATCGTGGCTTTAGTTTTAAGGGTGAGTATTTTCAAGTTGAAGAGGCACAACTTGGCACGCCCTTTGTTTCAGCAGAACGAACCTTCCCAGAAATATATATTGGGGGTGGTTCCCCTCCAGCCCAAGAGCTGGCGATAAAACAGGGTTGTTGCTGGTTACTTCTTTTTGATACTCCTAAAAATCTGCAACCCCGTACTCAATCTGTTTTGAAACAAGGCGTAGATGTGGGTCTACGGGGATCAATTGTGGTCAGGCCAACTCGTCAAGAGGCAATTGAGGCTGCCTATGCACTGATTGATGTCACGAAAAAGCAATGGATTGAGGATGTATTTGCTAAAAGCTCTGAATTTGAATCGATCAAAGCCGCTTTTGAGCATGTGCAAGAGGCCGATGCTAATTGGCTTACTCCCTGGCTGTGGAAAGGGGCAGTTCCTTTCTGTGGGCCTTCTTCTATCGCCTTGGTTGGCACACCGACAGATGTAGCCTCAGCAATTATAGAATATAAAAGTATTGGCTGCTCCCAGTTTATTTTATCTGGACAACCTGACCTCGAAACCATGACCTACTTCTGTCAGGAAGTATTACCGATCATTAGAGAAATGGAACAGAAGATAAAATATTAATGTAATCTGAATAACTTCGATGATTTGGAAAATACAGAAGTTAGAAAATAGAAGGATTACTAGCTCTGTGTTCTAGCTCCTTCCTTCCACATTCTATCCTGAGAAAATAGTCTACTAATTTACTAATATGATGTGCATTTGATTTATATGAATGTATCTATTGTCATACCTGCTTATAACGCAGCAGAGACTATTGAAAAATCAGTAGCATCACTTCAAGCTCAAACAATTCCCAATTGGGAGGTAATTATAGTCAATGATGGTTCCAATGATAAAACAGAAACTATCGTCGAGAGATTAGTTGCTCAGGATCGTCGGATTCATCTTGTAAATCAGACCAATCAAGGTGTTAGCGCTGCTCGTAATACAGGCATTAATCAGGCTCAGTACGACTGGTTAGGGTTTCTAGATGCCGACGATTGGCTGGATCCACAATATCTGGAGCGAATGACAGCGGCCCTCGCTGCCGATCCCAATCTAGATGCAGTTCACTGTGGCATGCGTCGGATCGACCTTGATGGCAAAGGTTTTGTCGATAACTACGCGCCTGAACAACCTGACTTATTTCACATATTTGCCCAAAGGTGTCCATTTGGGATTCACTGCTGCATTTTTCGAAAAAGGTTGGCTCAAGAAATTGGGGGATTTGATACCTCGCTATTGACAGCTGAAGATTGGGATTTTTGGCAACGTCTGGCCCGTACTGGAGTTCGCTTTGGTGCAATTAAAGAAATTCTTGCTTTTTATCGGATGCGGCCCCAGTCTCTTTCACGAGGAGATAGTGTTTTCGCTGATGCTGTCAGGGTTATCACTCAGGGGCATGGCCCAGATCCCCGCGTATCAAACCCTCACCCTGACCACATAACAGGAGAACCCCCAGAAGCTATTCCAAAACTTAAATTTAAGTTAATAAGTTGGTATGCAGCATTTTGGCTTAGCCGTGGTGAGGATGCCCGCCATCTTCTGGAATTGTTAGGTGATGACCACGATCCTACTTTGGCCCCGACAAGAGTTGCCCATCATATCTTTAAGTGTGTTGCCAATGCTACTTGCCAACAACCAGCCGCCTGGCAATCGTTGTGGCCAAAAATTGGAGAGAATATTCAGGATTTTTTACAAGCACTGGAGGTGCAATCACAAGCAACAGGGGTAGCTCGTCGGAGTCAGGCTAGTTTAGAGCATCGGATCATACAGAGCTCCCCAGTCACTGAACCTTTGAGTATTGGCAAAACCTATGCTGTCCGTGTAGAAATCACGCAGCCAGTTCCTGATATTGCATCACCACCTGAAGCAGAGTGTTTCTATTGTGTTGTTACTTTAGAGGGGACTGAATTGGGCTACCTGGAGTTACCCATATGGAGTGGAGGGGTTAGTAGCTGGTTGCTTAAGGATGCGATCGCAGCTAAATTTGCCTGGCCCATCCTCAGTCGATTTTTTGAGCGCACCCTAAACATGCCAAAAAGGGAAGCATCACAAAAAAACAAACACTCTAGTCAGAAGCTTGCAGAGAGTGAATACTTACCTACTCGAAAAGAATGGAAAATCTT
Source organism: Cyanobacteria bacterium P01_B01_bin.77 (assembly GCA_039028535.1). Taxonomy (GTDB): domain Bacteria; phylum Cyanobacteriota; class Cyanobacteriia; order Phormidesmidales; family Phormidesmidaceae; genus Leptothoe. Next base: position 67,879 of record JBCCHX010000025.1, on the reverse strand, counting down.
TTTACAGCAACTCTGGGGAAAACCAAATTGGTCATTATCAGACTTCTATAACCCAACATTAGCTCAACCGAATAGTAAACATCAGTACTGTAAAAATGGCCATTTAATTGTAGAAATTAGTGAAGAACTGCCAGATATTGAAACGACTTTCCCAGAAATTGATGTAGTACTGACAGTAGGGGAAAGCCCTTTAGGAGCTATTTCTGTTTCCAATGGGGGAGAATTTATTTCTGCTCAACGGCTACGGGTATCATTAATAGAAGCCAGTGAATTTGAGCTTTGTCGTGTGGCAGTGCGCGAAGGCTTATTGGGACAAGCATGGGATGAACAGAATAGTTTGAGATCGCGTTTGGTTCAAGCGGCTAAAGCCCATGCTCAATCTCCTAAATCGTTTACATTCAACCAAACAACGCTTATTAGTCCTGCTCCGTCTTTATTACCAACAGTAATTTTAGGCAATCGTAACAGCTTAATGGGAACCAGCGCTTCTCGGCGATCAATTTTGCCTGTTACAGTAGCCTCCGAATTAATAGAAATGGCTCAAGTTATGGGAGAAACGGTGATGCAATTTCCATCACCCAGTGCCCAGCCCAAATCAGTCATTTATGCCCCCGAACTGCTGGTTAAACGTCAATATAGTATGGAAGCTAATGGCCAATGGCATGGGGCTCAGCCAAAACAGGAATGTAAACCAGCTTGTGTGCTTACCCATAGTTTACCAGTTCTGATGTATCACCGTGTTGCCCCCACTGGCTCTGTCACCATGCAACGCTACCGGTTAACACCAGAAGCATTTGAAGTGCAGTTGAAATACCTGCGAGATGCCAACTTTTATAGTGTCGATTGGCAAGACTGGCAATTTGCAGTAGCAGCCCGGCGGCCTCTACCAGGAAAAGCCATAGCAATTACGTTTGACGATGGTTATCTGGATTTTCTGGAATATACCTGGCCCCTTCTTAAGCAGTATGGTTTTACGGCAACGGTCTTTCTTGTTAGCGATTGTATTGGAAAATCAAATCAGTGGGATGCTGTTTATGGAGAGGTAGTACCGTTAATGGGCTGGCACGACATTCTTCAGCTCCAAGATGAGGGTGTAGAGTTTGGTTCTCACACCGTAACCCATAGTCCCCTAACTGCTTTATCACATGAAAAGGTTGTATGGGAAGGGACTCGTTCAAGAAGGCTACTCAGTCGCCAACTGGGTAAATCCATTCAAGCATTTGCTTATCCCTATGGAGACTATAATCCTATTGTTCAACATCTCATTGGAGCCTGCGGTTATACGATAGGGGTATCTTGTCGTCATGGATTGAATCAATTTGATGATGACTTACTTGCACTACGTCGAATAGAAGTTATGAGCTCTGATAGTTTTCAGGATTTTGTTGCTAAGTTTAACGCCTAAGCCTCAATTAGTTTGAAGACTTATGTGAAACTCTTTTAACTTCCGATAGAAAGTTTTTGAGTTTTAGCTAACTATCATCACTGCTTTTATTCCTTATCTTGAGAAGAATATTTAGGTATAACTGGAGGTAGAAAAACTTAAGATGTTAATTAAAATAAATGGTAAAAATAAATTTATATTTGTTGCCAATACTAAGTGTGCATCAGCCTCAATAGAAGAGTCAAACATTGCCAAAGTAGCAGATATAAAAGAAGTCTATCTGTCACGTAATAAACATTTATCTATAGAGAAGATATACACAAAATACAATTCAGTATTTCAGGAATTCAAGTTTGATGATTTCTTTAAATTTGGTGTTGTCAGAAACCCCTTAGATTGGGTAGTCAGTTGGTTTAATTTTAGATGTAGACCTGAAATTAAAGATAAAAATCACCAATTTCATCATACATATGTAGGAGGAATGACATTTTCAGAATTCTGGCGCTTAAATCAAAATAGAGGTTTTCTTTCAAAAGACCAAACCTCTATGTTTTTTTCTCAAGATGCATGCATTCAAGTAAATTACTTGGCTAAGTTAGAAACCTTAGAAAAAGACTTATCTCAGATTAAAGACATTTTGGGGTTAGACTCATTAGGAATTCCAAAAATAAATACCTCTACTGTTATAAACGCTATATCGGACGATGTTGAAACGTCTATCAAAAAAGAGATTAAGGAAAAATATAGCCGTGATTATGAACTTATTAATAATCTAAAATTTATTAATTCGAGAGGCTTAAAGCCATTTAAAGATCGAATTTAATCGAAGAAAATATGCAAGCTCATGGTCTAGAGCTAAACAGAGTCAGTTGTATGTAAAAAATGTGTTGTTTAATCTCCTGTAAAGTTAACAGGCTTCTGATAAATTCTCAGCTTTGGATACTTGTAAGCCCAAAAATAATGCACGAAACATCATAAAGCAGGTCCATGCCAACCATAAAATATGACAGCTGTGCCATTGCCAAGCAGCTATTGCCAAGAAACTAAAACCGCAAGCCGCCAGTATCATCGCATCTCGCAATATATGACCTGCCGCTAACCCAAGAAAATAACCATCTAAAGTATTAGAAATCGATCCAAATGCCATAACCGGCAGCAGCCAAAACACATAAATATGAATCAGAGAGAGTACAGGCTCTTTATCCGTAAAGAGTTTAAATAAAGATTCCGAAAAACCTATGGTAATCGCCGCACATAATAACCCTGCAGCTACACAGCTCACCATAGCTAACTGTAACAACTGTTGTAACCTATCATTACGACCTTCTCCATAAAACACACCCGTCAGACTTTCAGTGGCATAACAAAACCCACGGGTAATATGTGAAAACAATATCACTGCCTGGAATAGCAACGTGTTAGCCGCAAAAATGGTAGTGCCTAAGGATGAGCCAGTGCTGATAAAAGCAGATGTTGCAAGTCCAATGGCCAATGTTTTGAGCAAAATATCCCGATTTAGGGTCAACGTTTCTACAGTGGCTGGCCAATTATGGATACGGGGTAAAAGCACTTTAATTGAGTGCCATGGCAACAACCTGGCAGCAAATCCTAAAGCAACCACCATTGCTGCATACTGGCTGCCGACGGTAGCTAAACCAGCCCCTGTACTGCCCCAGTGACAGCGCACGATCAACCAGTAGTCCAGAAAAATGTTGGTTCCGTTACTGACAATCGAAATTAGCAGCACCTTGCCACTCTGCTCCAGTCCCAATAGCCAGCCGAGCAATACAAACATCATCATATTGGCGGGCACACCTAGAACCATGACATTAAAATAAGCCCGACCAGCAGTCTCTGTTTCAGCGGTGGATGCTAGTACGGTAAACCCTAGCTCTCGAATTGGCCATTGCAGTAACAAAATGATGCCACTAAATGCCAATGCTAAGAGCAAATTGCGCAGCAAGATCAGGGCCACATCATCCTCATCTTGCCGTCCACTGGCTTGAGCAGTGGTGCCTGTCGTTCCCATGCGTAGCGTTAGACCCAGGCGATAAATCAAATCAAAAATAACCGCAGCCAGGGCTACCCCGTTTAGATGGCGAATTTCATCCAGATGACCTAGGAAAGCAATATCAATGAGGCCTGCTAGAGGTACTAACAGATTAGCAAGAATATTTAAGCTGGATAATCGAAAAAAGCGTGCTCTAAAATTATCTGAGTCTAAGTCTAGAGTGTCCGTAGGTTCTGTGACTTCATGACTCATAAAAGACGTTTAGATACCTGGGGGCAAAGTGGGTGGACCGCTGACGCTGTCGCCAATGATGCGATGGTGATAATGTGGTTGGCAATGTTGCGATCGCACTCATCATTCCTGCCAACCAAAGCATACTTGTGCCAATAGGTCTCCCTAGCCCAGTAAGCAACGCAGGCGGCAGTATAGCCCCCCAGTGAATAGCCGATTAATATTGTTGTCTCCAAGCTCTGGACTCAGAGGTCTTGAATGTAACGATATCCCCTAAACACTGTTGCCCCATCAGTATAGATTGACGGAGCAACAGATAGCTTTAGATCAACGAATCGAATTAAAATATCTTACTTAATCCGATGTCATGTCTGCTTAATTAACCATTTGATGGTAGTTGCGGAGCACTCCCGCCGCCCGCTAATGTTTTAGGCTCGATAGGTAGCGGGGTCCACGATTCAAAGTTGGTAGGACTGATGCAGGGAGCTGTATCCAGTCGAGTCTTGAGCTGATTGCTAAAGGCTTCAAGCTGGTCAACCATCACCTGACGGTCAGTAATACAGCCTTTGATCTGCATCAGCTGACTCAATACCCAATTGTACAGATGGGTATCGCCTTCATTAATGCGAGCAATCAGGTTCACCTCAAGCTGGCTGAGCTGTTGTAGATACTTGGTAGCCCTCGCATCAATCTGAGCCAAATAGGTATTAAAGTCCACCTTGGCAATTTCTAATTTAGTCTTCTCTTCAATCAGGTTAGTAATCTGCTCCAAAATAGCAGATACGACCTCTCCTCTAAAGTCGATACGAATAGCCTCTAGCTTATTATCGACATTTTTCTCTAAGGAGCTAATGTCAGTACGTACACCAATCAGGCGAGTGTCCACATCGGTACTAATCTTCTTCTCTAAATTGTCGATAATGTTGGTGCGAATATCGGCAAACCGATTATCAATGTCCTTATTAATATCGGTTTTGATCGATGCACTAACTTCTTCAGAGACCACATTGGTAACGCTGATGTTTTTGTTGATCTCTGTGGTGACGTTAGTAATCTTAGTGTCAATGTCTCGATTAATCTCTGTCTTGACAGTAGAAATGCTAGTCTCAATCGCTTTGGTTAACTCAGACTTGACGGTAGAAATGTTGGTCTCAATCGACTTGTTGAACTCAGCTTTGACACTAGAGATATTGGTTTCAATACTCTTGGTAAGCTCGCTTCTAAGACTTGTCACCTGTGACTCAATGGCACTGGTTAGATCGCTTCTGACAGAAGATACCTGAGTTTCAACCGACTGGTTGATTTCGGCTTTGGCACTGTTGATCTCGGTCTGTACCAGCCGCGACATCTGGTTGAGAATTTCCAACTTAAGCTGCTCAATGGCAACTGTAAGATTTCTCTGGGTGACCTCTTCAATCTGGGTGCCAACTAGGCTTTGCAGACGACCATCAAAGTGGGTAGACCAGCGGCGGAAGTTAAGCTGCAGATTACTTTCAAACTGCTGCTTAAAGGTGTTCATCATCAGCTCTAGACGAGCCACCTGCATGGCTAAATCTTTAGCCTGGGCTTTGTAACCGGTCATTAACCAGTTTTCTAGCTGATCCCAGCGACGGGCCTCTACCGTAGCGTCTTGCTCATCTGAAACGGTGACGGCAGCCTCGACCTTAGCGGCAATCTTTTCCCATGCCTGCTCTACTTGAGAATCATCGAAGTTAAAGGTGAAACTAATCTCTTCCCATGAGCCACCTGAGCCAGAGGATACGTAGCTACCACCGCTAGTTCTTGCACCGCCGCCAGTGGTGACTGAGCCGCCGCCGCCAGTAGTGACTGAACCGCCACCGCCAGTGGTGACTGAGCCACCGCCACCGCCAGTGATTACTGGGTTGCCGCCACTGTCAGCTGCATAATCAACACTGATGATCGGATCTACCGTTTCACCTTGGGGTAAGTCACCTATATTCTCAACAGATTCTATTTCCAGGATGATTTGCCCCTCGTTATCGTCTTTAAAGGTGTCAAAGAAGTATCCTGAGACGGTTGTTTTTTCTTTGACTTCTAAAATTAGCTCGTCTTTTAGACCATTTAAAGAACACCAGGTCTCTGAAATTTCAATTCCGGTAAGCTTAGGAATAAATTTACCAACCTTAATCCAGAGCAGCGCCCAGGGCTCTAGATCAAACTTTTTATTATCTGACCAATAGCTAGCGTTGGATTCGCGAATTTTAAAGCGATAGTTGCCTGGCGTTAGCTCAATAAAGTTAGATCCCCATTGCTGCAGGCTCTTTAAGTGGCTCTCGTTAAGTACGTAGCAGTTTTTCTGACTATCAACCGTGAGAGTTTTAGGTGTAAATGTAGACTTCTTGCTACTGACCAAAACCTTGACCGCACCGCCATTGTCTTGGCTGTTGGTATCAAAGAATAGGGCGCAGATGACCGTTTTTCCTTTGGTCTCTATCTGAAGGACGTCATTGTAGCCGTTGAGGGTGGTCCAGGTTGTCCCGATCTCAGCTCCAGTATTGCGGTTGACAAAGGTATTACCATCAACACCATAAATCCAGAGCAGAACAAAAGGCTCTCCCTCTGCTTCTGTGCGGCTATAGCTGTAGCGCCCGCTGGCAATTTTAATATCAAATATGCCTTCTTCTAGGGTCAATGAATTCGCTACATTTTGCTGTAGGTTATTCATTTCGCTAGGATCAATCACATAGCAGTTATCTTTAGTATCAATCGTTAAAAGACTCATTGCTTCTTCTTTACTCTTAGTAGGTGGCTGAACGGGTGACTGAGGAGTAATTCCAATTGGCTTAACGGCTATAGATGGAGGCTGAACTGGAACAGGTGCGCCAATAGCTATCCCAGCCCAGCATGCTAATGGATCCGTTGTAGTTACAAGCTGGCCTTGACCGGTGGCTTTATCAATGCGAATGAGCTGACCATTGCTGCCGCCGAGGCCTTCATATTTACCTGCAACGCCGTAGAGGTCGTTGCCGATAAATTTCATGCTGGCTAAGCCAGGGAATGTAGTATCCCCAAGGAGAATAACCTCACCTGTCGTTAAATTGCAGGTTGCTAAATATTTTTTTAGGTCAGTTCCAATTAAGGTAATGTAAGCGATCCCTTCGGCGCTAAAGGCAATCTCACCACATTGACGCTCTCGGTCACTGAGGGTGACAACAGGAGTACCTCTACCTGTTTTTAGATTGAGCTCAACAATTTGACTATTTCTATGGGCGGTTGCGTAGAGCTTATTGTTAGTGGGATTACAGGCTAATCCCACCACATCAAATTGAGTATCGCCGACATCTTCACTTTTGCCCGAGGCTGGATCAATCTTGATCAGCTTCATCGTTTTACGAAAGCCAAAGTCTTTCTTCCTTAGTCCGTAGAGATTTTGCTCGACAAATGCTAAATCATAGACCTCGGTGGCAAGACTGCCGATGGAGGTGGCTTTACCTGTGGCTAAATCAAGGCTGTATAGAGTACCTGATTTTCCAGAAATATAATTCTGTACATAAACAGTTCCAGACGTTGATGCTTGACTCATGAGGTCCTCTAAATTGAAAGTAAAAAACTGTCGTCGTACAGAAGCTAAATGGTGTATCTAATTCGCCCCAGGGCAAACGCTTATTGATAAGGAGCGGTTTGCTGTCCTGGATACATCTGATTACACCTACCTACGAGCAAATGTAATCAGACTATCTTTATTTGCGGAGAAATATACCTTCTGCCAAATATAGATCTATAACCGTGGAATGACACATAATCACCCATGAGATCTCTCTTTTCTTACTTTTAAAGTACGTGCGATCGCAACTAAACCTTACCTGCTAAACCAGCGATCATTCCTGAATGATTCCGCTGCAGATAAAGGTTTAGCTTTTGTAACGACTTGCGATCGCCTGCATCTCGCTTATCAGCGGAGCTTAGTTACGCGATGGGAATGTACCTCGAACCGCGATGATGTAGTTAACCGCTAAATAAGGAGCTGCTGCTGTTTCTCTTCCTTTACCAGGCTCATATTGCGTGAGCTCGCCTGTGAGGTAACCTTTGTTTCCCAGAGGCATACGGCTTTGATAGCTACTTCCATTTTGATAATGAACAGGAGCACGACCTCGAAGATCAGGTAGAGCAAAGGTACGTCGCCCATCCCCTCCGTAGGTAGTTCCTAGGATGCTGTATAGCGATTGATTGTCCATGATTTGCAACATACTGCCATCACAAAACGCCCAGCCCACAGGGGCAAAGTTACCTGCAAACATAATGATCTGTCCAAGCATTGGTTCCATAGGTTGTCTCTCCAGATAAGTAAAGCAACGAATAAATAAGCTGGTCAGCTAACGGCATTGGAGCAAACCGAGCAGCAGTAAACCGCTTGAACATGCCAGCGGTCCTACATCAACGCCCGCCATCTAAACAGCTGTGGCCAGAGTTTATCTGAAAGCAACAGTCACAAAGGTGTTAAAGAAAAGGAACTGATCAAATCGCTCACTTCTCTTACTTCAACTCACCTTTCTTGCTCAAGGTACAAAAGGTAAGAAAGGTGAGATCTATTGTGAAGAAGTATGATGCCCGCTATGAAAATGTTGCTTGGATTCGAAATGGCAAAGCACGGATTTATTGTGTGGTTAAATACCCACTAGCGGGTGCTCTGATTTTCTATGCTTAATTTACCTATCTGTTTGGGTTGCAAGGGATTGAGATATGGTCTGGTGGGCCTACTATCAGCAGCCCCTATTATCACCGTCCTCACCGTTTCAAGCGCATGGGCCCAGGTGATTCCCGATGCCTCCCTGGGTAATGAGGCTTCAACGGTGATGCCCACTGCCGGTGGTCTACGTTTAGACGGCGGTGCTGTGCGTGGAGCTGGGGTATTCCATAGCTTTTCTGACTTTAATGTTGAGCCCGGACAGCAGGTTTATTTTGCTAACCCAGTGGGGATTGCCAATATCCTCACCCGCATAACGGGGAATGCCCCCTCGGCCATTGACGGTACGTTGGGTGTGGATGGGTTAGCCAACTTGTTTTTGCTCAATCCTAGCGGCATCGTGTTTGGGGATAATGCCCAGTTAGATGTCGCTGGTTCATTTATGGTCGCCAGTATCGATAGTCTGTGGGTTGATGGGTATGAATTTAGTGCTACTCAGCCTGATGTGCCCTCATCGCTGCTGAGTGTGAATGTATCGCCAGGGATTCAGTATGGTGCCAACACCGGTCTGCTAGAAAATCGCGGTACCTTAGCTGTAAACCCACAACAGAATTTAACCCTGCTGGGGGGTACTGTCCGGAATCTAGGCACACTTACGGTCCCTGGTGGCCAGGTGGAACTGTCTGGCAATAGTATTGATACGGCTGGGGGGCGTATTGTTACAACTGATAACAATGGTGATAGCGGTGATATTGCACTGACGGCTCTCGGCGACATTACCGTTGGTCTGCTCGATACCAGTAGCTTGGTGAATAATGGCGGCAATATTGATGTGACCAGCACCGCTGGCTCTGTCGCCACCGCTGGTAATCTGCTGTCCGACGGCAATGCCCAGGCCGGAGACATTACTATCACGGCAGCTGGGGATATTAACATCAACGGCAAGATAGTTACTGATAATTCAATTACCGCAAGTCAGATCGCCGATTTTTCAGGCGCGGCGGGGGATATTACCCTGATTGCCGGTGGGGATTTAGACTTGCGATCGCCCGACCCCATTTCCCGTTTGGGTGATATCAGTGCCGGTGGATTACAGTCGGGGCAAATCACCCTAACCAGCGGCGGTACCCTGAGCACTGACAACTACCGCATCATTAACCGAATTGCCGGGGAAGGCATCGGCGCTGATATTCGCATCTCAGCTCAGTCGATGAACTTGACCGGAACGTCCCTCGGTATTCTGACGCGAGATGAATCGCTGGCCCTATTCCTAGGGTTTATCCAAAATGCCCAGGGGGGCAACGTTATTGTCGATGTTACTGAGGATATTGTCCTCAATAACAGTTTGATTTTTAATACCGCTGACTTTGGTACTTCCGATGGAGGTGATATCAGTCTTAATGCCCGGTCCCTAACGGTTGTGCGCACAGCTGGGTTTGAATTTCCCTTTGCTTCTGAGGCTTATGGTCTGGCCTCAACGGCTGATTTGGAAAGTGCTGGTAATGGAGGAGATATTCGGGTCACCGTGACGGATTCCATCGATCTCGTTGGCTCGTTGCCTGGACCCTCCAATCTTACCCTTGATGGCACTGATTTTCTTGATATAAGCGGGGCTGGTGCAAGCATTCAGTCAGGTACCGGAGGCTCCGGTGATGCAGGCAACATTACGCTGAGTGCAAAGCAACTGACAATGCGAGACGGAGCCGTAGTGGGTAGCTTTGCATTTGTGGGTAATGGAGGAGATGTTTCCATTGTTGTCGACGATATTGATATGCGCGGCATTGCTGGAATTTTGACGTCAACGGATTTTTTCGGGCAGGATGCCGGTAATTTAGAGATTCAGGCAGAGGGCGTTACCCTGACTGACGGCGCTAATATTTTTACCTCATCAATTTCGCGGAGGGATGCGGGGGATTTGACCCTTAACACCCAGCGGCTATCGCTGCAGAACGGTAGTCTGCTAGCTTCAAATACCTTAAATTCAGGCGATGGCGGCAGTCTGTCGGTCCAGGCTGAGGAATCCATAGAAGTCATTGGTACGAGTTTAGTCAGGCGTAGCGGCATTGCCACTAATTCGACGGATGCTGGGGATTCGGGACCGTTGAGCATCACTACTCGACGGCTGAGCGTGGTCGACGGGGGCGAGATTACCACCGCAACATCGGGCAGCGGCGCTGGGGCCGACATCGACATTACCACCGGTCAGCTGTTGCTCAATAATGGACAAATCAATGCTTCCACCACCACCGCTAATGATGGGGGTAACATTCGAATTCGAGCAGATGAGTCGGTGGAGCTGGTGGGGAATGGATTTAACACCCTCAACGAAGAGATTATTGTTCCGTCCCTAGAGCGTTCTCTCACGGTGGATAACTTTACCCAAGGTATTTTAACCGTGGCGGCTGGGGAGGGGGCCGCTGGTACCGTGGCCATTGAGACACCTGAGTTAACGGCCCGTGAAGGGGCATTAGTCGCCACCACCACCCTGGGTAACGGAGCTGGCGGTCGCATCGACATTACCGCCACCAACGATCTACAAATCGACGGTTCGCTCCTGGCAACGGGCTCATTTACCACCGCTCCCTCGGGGGATATTAACCTGCAAACCCAGCGACTGCGGGCCAGCGGCGGTGCCCAGGCGATTACAACAACATTCGGGGCAGGGCAGGCGGGGGACCTAACCGTGGTGGCCACTGAGTCTGTGGATTTAATTGACCCCACCGATACGGGCATTGCCAGTGGGCTACTGGCCTCATCTTTTGAAACAGCAACGGGGACGGGGGGCAATATTCAGGTGACCACAGGAGACTTTCGCATCATTGATGGGGCAACGGTGACGGTGAGCGGTGAGGGGGAAGGGGATGCGGGCAACATTGGCATTGGGGCTCGGCTATTGTCTCTTGACCGAGGGAATATTACCGCTACCAGTGCCTCGGGAGAGGGAGGCAATATTGTGCTGGAGATTGATGACTTGTTAGTGTTGCGCAACGGCAGTCTGATTTCGACGACTGCAGGGCAGGCCGGGGCAGGGGGGAACGGTGGCAATATTACCGTAGGCGATGGGTTTATTATTGCGATTCCCGGCGGTAACAGCGATATTACGGCCAATGCTTTTGAGGGCAATGGGGGGAGGATTGCGATCGCAACCCAGGGCCTGCTCGGTATCGACTTTCGAGAAAATCTCACCCCCCTAAACGACATCACCGCCAGCTCTCAGTTTGGCCTCGATGGAGATGTTGTGATTGAACAGTTTAATCCTGACCTTGAGCCGACGGATACCGTGTTGCCCGACCAGCTTGCCTCGTCTGATCAAATCACCGCCCGCTGCGCTGCCCCGGCTAATCCAGCGAATTCCTTGATCACCACAGGACGCGGCGGACTGCCCACCGATCCGCGCCAGCTGCACCAGGGCAGCACGGTTTTACACGACTGGCGACGACCGAGCGAATCCACAGGCGAATCCACAGGTGAGATAACGACTCCTCAAGTAACCCATGAAACCCTAACTGAAGCCCAAGACTGGTTTGTCGATGACCGGGGACAGGTGCAGTTAGTGGCCAGTATGTCTCAGCCAGCCAGCCTGAATGCTCCAGCCTGCGCCACAGCACGGGAGGCATTATGAGACGGCTACGCTACGGTTTTATCTGTGTACTCACCTGTTGTTTGAGCTATTTGCTCAGTGTGGGCACCGTTCGGGCAGCGGATCTGCCGTTCTTTCGGGCTACCGTAGATACGCATCTCGAAAGGGGACTCAACACCCTGCATTACCCCCCTCAGTCCCCCCTTGGTAAGGGGGGAAGTTCTAGTATTCCCGGTCCCAACAGCACGGCTATTCTGCTAGACCAAGGACAACAGTTTTATGACGTGGGTCAGCTGCAACAGGCGGTTACCCAGTGGCAACAGGCCGCCGCTACAGCAGACACAGCAATGAACCAAACTTTAGCCTACACCTATCTCACCCTGGTCTATCAAGACCTGGGCCAGTGGGCTGAGGCCGAAAACGCCATTGCCGAAGCCCGCAGGCATGTGCCTAATCAGCCCGTGGCCCTAGCTCAGGTGCTCAATGCCCAGGGACGTTTACAGTTTTATCAGGGACACCCTGCTGACGCTTTAACCACATGGCAGACAGCCGAACAACACTATCGCCAGGGGGATGACGCCACTGGCATTGTTTTAGCTCAAACGAATCAGATCCAGGCGTTGAGATCGCTAGGCTACTACAATCAAGCACGTCGTCTAATGACCAACCTGCGCCAGGAGCTAGCCGCCCAGTCAGCTTCACTGCTCAAGGCCCAGGGGCTGCAGTCCGTTGGTGTTCTGCTCAGGACGACGGGGGCCTTAGAGGAATCCCAGACGATGCTGAATGAGAGTTTAGCGATTGCCCAGGCGTTAGATGCCAAAGATGCGATCGCCCAGGCCCAGTTTCAACTGGGTAACACGGCTCAAGCCCAGGAAGATTCCCCAACCGCCATTGAGTTTTATCGACAGGTCCTATCCACGACACCGGTCCAGTCTCGTCTCTGGTTTGAAGCCAGTCTCAATCAGCTGCGGCTGGCCCCGTCAGCTACTGTTGCAGAAACCCTATACACTCAGCTTACTGCCCTGCCCCCCAGCCGCTGGGGCGTTTACGCCCAAGTAAACTTTACCGAAACTCTCCTGGCTCGCTCGCTCGCTCGCTCCCTCCCCCTCCCCTCCCTCCTTGCCAAAGCCGCTCAGCAGGCCCAGTCCCTCAACGATCCTCAGGCTGAATCCTACGCCCTGGGTCAGTTAGGCAAATTCTATGAACAATCGCAACAGTTTTCTGAAGCGCTTTCTTTAACAAACCAGGCCTTAGACCGAGCCCGACAGGTACAGGCAGATGAGATTATGGCTGTTTGGCAGTGGCAGCGAGGGCGTATTCTCAAGGCCCAGGGCCAGACTCAAACGGCTATCATTGCCTATGATCAAGCCGTCACCCTGTTAGAATCTCTGGATCAAGATCTTGTCGCCCTGAATCCTGATATCCAGTTTTCCTTTCAACAGCAGGTGGAGCCGGTTTATCGACAGCTAGTCCAGCTGTTGCTACAGGATGTTGATATGCTCCCCATGGCTGAGCAACAGCAGCGGCTGGCTCGCTCTCGGGACGTTATTGAAGCCCTGCAGCTAGCAGAGCTAGAAAACTTTTTTCGAGAAGCCTGTTTAACCTATAACGCTCGCCCCATCGATCAAATTGATTCCAAAGCTGCTGTGGTCTATCCTATTCTGCTTGACCAGCGGCTAGAGGTGATTTTAGCGCTTCCCAATGGTTCGCTACAGCATTATGGTACGGCCTTGTCTGTCGAGAGGCGACGAGAAACGTTTCAGACATTACGACAGGCGCTTAACCCGGCTTTTCCAGCGGAGCGGGTGCTGATTCCAGCCCAACAGCTTTACGATTGGCTACTGCGTCCGGCAGAAGCCACCTTGAATCAGCAAGATATCCAACGTCTGGTGTTTGTTTTAGATGGTTATCTGCGTAATTTACCCATGGCGGTTTTGCACGATGGTCATCAGTTTTTAATTGAACGTTATGGCATTGCCCTAACGCCTGGATTACAGCTATTTGAATCACCAGGTCTGGGCAAGCAACGGTTTGAGGTGCTGGCTGGAGGCCTGTCCGTGGGTCGTCAGGGCTTTAATGCTCTACCCGCCGTAGATGTGGAAATGGATCAAATTCAAGCCCAGGCCTCGGCTCAAATATTATTAAATCAAAACTTTACCAAGGCAAAGCTAGCTAAAGAAGTGGTCGAACGGCCTATTTCCATTGTCCATCTAGCCACCCACGGGCAGTTTAGCTCCAAGGCCGATGAAACATTTATTCTGACCTGGAACACACGTCTACAAATCAAAGAATTAGAGGGGTTGCTCCAGCAGCGAGAGCTACAGACCCCGGTTGAGCTATTGATCTTAAGCGCCTGCCAAACGGCTAAGGGGGATGAGCGGGCCGCTTTGGGTATGGCCGGTGTGGCCGTGCGGTCTGGGGCTAGAAGTACTGTTGCTTCGCTGTGGTCTGTGGAAGACTTCTCGACGGCAGAGCTGATGAGCGAGCTGTATCTGCAGCTTAACCAACGGTTGCGATCGCGCTCAGAAGCACTACAGCAGGCCCAGCTCTCACTGCTAAAAAGCTCGAACTATAGCCATCCCTACTATTGGGCTCCATTTGTACTCACTGGCAATTGGTTGTAGTGCCCCTAGCTCAAATTTTGCATTGGTGGGGAAGCGCCAATCCGCCCCAGGTTCAAAACCTGGGGCTAACTGAGGGGTGTCCACTGGAAGGGACACAGTCATTGAAAATGTGTTTTTAGGTTTCGATTCCACAACAGGTACCCATGCTTCACCCAGTCCACGACCAATCACTAGCGCTTCTCCACCCAATTGTCCCTTCAGCGGACAACCCTCAACTAGCGCTGGAATTTCAATCCAGCGTGGGCTTCAGCCTCACAGCCGATTTTTGGTAGTTTCTCTACAGATGCATATCCAAAAAGATTCAGCTAAGTTTTTGAACTTTTCTACGTATTTTTGCTGAAAACTTCACTGAATCAACAAAAAACACTGTGTAAGCTTGAGTAGAGATTGTCATAGCAAATTGACCCAATTTAGTACTGTATGAAACGTCTATCTACATGCATCTCAAACCCTCTTTGAATAATTCCTTTACGATTCGTTGGGGAGCAGCCACTGTTTTTTCTGTTATTGTTACGGTCGCTGTTACCCAATCGGTCAAAGCGCAATTGTCGTCTAGCGAGATAAACTCAGCAGAGACAGTTGTTTTTCATGACTCATTTGATCCACCGGGGGATGATTCTCCCAGGCGTACCTCTGGTTTAGGTTCACGTAATGGTGGACGCTGCACCCTAGAAGAACAGCCGATACAGGCGCTCATGCCCGAAAACGACTTTGGTCTCACATTTTCAGGGCGTCCCACGATAACTGTACAGCTACCGGAAAACACCTCAGCCCAGCGGCTCATTCTCACTGTCACAGATGAGGAGGGTCTTTACTACGCTGAAGAAGATTTTTGGGTGGCAGACCAAACTGGTGTTATCAACCTATCGCTCTCGGATCAAGCACAGCCCCTCACCATAGGTCGCAACTATCGCTGGCACGTAGTAATTGTCTGTGATGAACAGCCCGATCCAGATCATCCTGTGTTGGTGGGCTGGGTACAGCGGGTTGCTGAAACGGAACTAGTGCCTCAGCCAACTCCCCTAAAACAGGCCCAATGGTTAGCTGAAAATGGCTATTGGTACGACATGTTAGCCATCATCATGGAAGAACTCGAAGACCATCCTGACGATCCGCACTTACAGGCTATTTGGCAATCTGTCGTTTTGCCGCCGAGGCAAGAATAGCAGGGCCTATAGGTCAGTATGGTTCAATAGGGCAGACGCTTAACTAGCTTACACTCTGCCAAGTGAATCCACTGATGACACTTGGCAGAGTCTACGCGGCTTTTACCAGCACCCAATCACCTTCGATTGTGGCTTCATAAACACTGAGAGCATCCGTTGCTGGCCCAGCTGCAACACTACCGTCAGCATCAAACTTAGATCCGTGGCAGGGGCAGACAAAGGCGTCATCCTTACGTTCAACGGTACAGCCCTGGTGAGTACATACAGAGCTAAGGGCAACAACACCGTCGGCACTATCTCGAATAACAATCACAGGCCCACCTGTAAACTCTTTGCTAGATAAGTAGCCCTGACCATCTAGGTCAGAGACAGTGCCTAGTGTCTCAAATCCATCAGTTCGTGGTGTAGGCGTTTCTGGCGGGATGGCGGCTTCTGTGTCAGGGGCATCAGCAGTGGTTTCTTTTGGATTACAGGCTGCGATCGCAACTGGCAAAGATGTTGCCAGCATTCCTAAACCAACAAAGCTGCCAAACTCACGACGATTCATCCTTTAGCTTCCTCTCTCAAGAATACATATGGGTCAACGAAGAACAATAACAAAAAAGGCCCAAGACCATGCTACGAATACGCTCAGCTCTTAGTTGACTGCCCTCAGATTTATCAATCTGAGGGGTTATATAGAGTTATTTGTTTGCCAGCATATCTTACACTGCAGCAAGAAAACGGTATCTAAAGTGTGAACTTAAGGCATAGAAACTGACGTAATACAGTTCTTGTTATTTCTAACTTGAACAATAAACCTGTTGTAATTTCTGTTTATTTGACTACTTCAGGCTGAGAAACGGTGCTGTCTAAATCTTTATTTCGTCTGCCTGATTTTCCCACTTTTCCCACTTAATAGCCCCAATACTTCAACATAGTGGGAAAAGCAGGGTTTCACTTAAGATGTGTCAACGTTCCGAATTACCTGGTCACAGATACGTTAAAAGGTTGTAAGAGGGATTAAAGCAAATCTGCAGCTGCTTGAAAATCATTGAGTTTTCCACAGATTTAGCTTTTTCAGCCCGTTCAACCTTGATCCAATCAACGTTTACTTTCTAGAAGTATGTCTCAAATGATATCCGCCGATTGTAATCAGTTCTCTAGCTGGAGATTAGCAATTTTATTAATCATTTTTACAACTGTAACTGGCATTCAATCAGCTAGTTGTCACCCTCACTGTAGTACAGCTGCAAAGGAAATAATCAGTTCTTCAAAAGGGTTTGAACCTCCTGGGGATCAGTCTCCTGATCGGACATCAGGGTTAGGATCACGCAGTGAGCTACCCAATGAGCGCAGAAACGCATAGGTGGTGAAATCACGGTTTCTGAATTCTGGGGGGCATTGCCCAAAACGGCAAGTATTGGTCAAGTTAGATTTTGCACCTGGCGATGAAGCACTCACTCGCCCTGCACTCAAAGTGACAGGGCTAACTGAATAAAACCCACTAAAGGGGTTAAAGATTGCTGAAAGCTCTAGATATAGTAACCCACAACCCCATTGTCCCTTTAGTGGACACTCAATTAGCGTTGGGTTTTGAACCTGACGGAGGTTGAAGCCTCATGGCCAACACAGGTGCAAGATCTGAATCAAGGTAAACGCTGTGGCAACCGTCTGTCTAACAAATTACGAATTAAGGTCTGATTTTCTTCGCTCTCAGTTTGTTGTAGATATTCTAATGCAATCTGGCCTACCGCTGGCTTCTTGTGAGAAATTGTCATTAGTTGCTGGACCGTTTGCTGCAGTTGGATTCGTTTTAACTGCTGACGAGTCATCACGATAGATGCCAAAATGGCCAGTCCCCAACCTAGCCCAGCCGGTAATAAAGGTAACCACACCCCGGCTAAAAAGCTACCATAACAGACCGCAAACAACGTGATAAACCCTATAATCACTGCAATGAAAATACATCTGAGAGATTTTAACCACCAGGCAACACCAGCGCCTGCCAAGGCCCACATCAGGCCCCACAGGATTTCCTTAGTTTCTGACCAAGTATGTAACAGCGGTCGTTCGTCTAGGGCGGCGGCCAGGAGTTGGCTGATGATATTGGCGTGGACCGTCACCCCAGCCATTTCTTCTTGGGGCTGACCAAACCAGGGGTTATTGTAGGGTGTACCCACCAGGTTTTGTATACTTTCGGCAACAGGTCCAATCAGTACCAGGCGATCGCGCATCATCGCATCTGGCACTTTATCGGCCAGTATCTGCTGGAGAGAATAGGTCTGAAATTTGCTCTGGGTGCCCCAGTAATTGATTAACATCTGGTAGCCACCATCATCGGCACGAACATAGCCTCCGCTGCTATGTCGAAACGGCCGCAGTGTTGCTTGACCAAGATGTATTGCATGGGAAGACCGGGGAGACTCATGGGGGTGAATACCAGTAGCTTCTAGATAATTGAGCGCGAGCTTAAGGGCCAGACTATGGTGTAGATCGCCATTGGAGGTACGCAGTGATAACAAGGCTCGCCGCAAATTGCCATCGGCGTCAAATACCTGGTCGGTAAACCCTACCTGATCACGGTTAGTTAGCTGCGCAGGGGCGGCCACCTGGCTGCCAATGACTTTCTCAATGCCAACTATGTTGGGCATAGTGGTAAATAGTTCGCGTAAGCGTTCTGTACCGGGCTCGACAGGTAAATCACGATAAAACACCAGACCAATTTGTCGTGGCTGCTGTGCTTCTAGCTTTTGTAAGGCGTCCACAATAACGTTGTCTGGAATAGGATATCGACCTACCCGTTGTAAGTCCGATTCATCAATGGTAACCAGGGTAATACGAGGATCCATGGGTGTGGCTCCCTGGCGCAGCTGAAAAAAGCTGTCGAGTAACGTCCATTCACTACTCTGCAGCCAGCCAGTCATATATATTAGCCAAACTAATAAAGCGGTTCCGCAACCCAATAATAAGATCCACCAAGATGGTAGACGCAGGCGTTTGGAGCGCTGTCGGCTAGCAAACTTAGCCTCGGCAAGTACCTGATGCGCTTCACGGGTAACAGCCAGGGCAAACTGAATCTGTTCTCGCTGTTGTTGTTCCGCTATCAGCTGGGTTTCAATTCGCTGTTGTTCCTGTTGCTGACTGGTTCTGAGAAAACGATAATCTAAGTCGCTCAGCTGTTTTTCATCGGCCCAGGCCATGGCTTCTTGCAGGGCCAAACCGCTGAGTAAATAGCTAGAATCTTCTTGTTCACTCGCAATCCAGTTGCTAAATGGCTCTGAGTATGGACGCAGTAGCGACAGTTGCTGCGTCACCCAGTCATGGTTAAAAATTGTGCGGTAAATTGGATTTTTGACCCTGAGATAGCCCTGGCGATTGGCGACTACTCCTGACAATAACAGTTCAGTTTGCTCTGGACTACCGTCAAACGGGATCACCTGGTCGGCTAATATCTGCTGATATAGACCCAGCAGCCGACTGGTCAAGGCCGGTCGATTGAGAATGCGATCGCGAATCGTTCGCAAATGTTCAGGCTCATCATTGGCTTCCCAGTTATCGATCAGCTGTGTCTGTACTACCCAGTCTACCCAGTGGCCGCTCGCGGCGTCTGGTGGCTCCCCTACCTCGGTCAACAGCTGACAGATTTTTTGGGTCAAAAATGGCTGTCCCCCTGTCCATCGAAGAATATCTGCCAGGGGCGGTGACGATACCCCCAGCTTTTTTAAGCCCGCTGCTAGCGGAGTGGTTTCAGCCAGAGAAAATCCGTCTAAGGACAAGGCCTGACCAATGTTAAAAGGCGTTCGCTGTTTGTCCTGGAGCAAGTCTGCTGGGCTGGCCACCCCAAACATTGCAAATGTAATGCGATGGTAATTAGGATCTACCGCTCGTCGATTGTAACAATAGCGAATTGCGGCAAAGAAGTCATCGACAGCAAAGGGCAAACCCAAAACATTATCAACTTCGTCTAAAAAGATATAAAAATGCTCGTTGGGGTGCTGGGTTAATAATCTATCGGCAATAAATCGGCTAAATTTCTGGGGTAGAGAGATATCACCTTGGGTTTGCCACCAGTGCTGAAAGCTGTCCTCACCAGCTCTATTCTCATTAGCTATGGGTAAATCATGCCAAAGCTCAGCCAGTAGCCCCTTGTACCATTGGACAGGCGTTATCCGCTTACTGCCAATGCTGGTGAGATCGACCATGGCACAGCGATGACCAGCCTGCTGTAGACGATACTTAGTCCGCACCATTAAGGAGGACTTGCCCATCTGGCGAGAGTTAAGCACATAGCAAAATCTTCCTGCTATCAGTGCTTCTAACAGGCTAATATCTGTCTGTCGTTCTACATAGGTGGGATCCGTTGCATGCAGGGTGCCACCAACTTGGTATCGCATAGGATAGAGATTTCTGTAGTCCTATTCTTCACCTGAGACTCCTTAAAAGTCTCTAAGATTTTGAGGGGTTAAGTAACATACTCAAAAATTACTCACTTTTCTTACCGCACGGGTGGTTCATATGTAACTTCCAAGCTCTCGTTGTAGCACTACTGGCGCTCGAGTGCATCTAACTGACGGCTGAAATAAAGGCGATAAAGCTCACAGCTAGGTTTGACCAAGGTTTGATCAAACCGAATTAACCCTAAACTGTCGAGTTTGTAACTTGCGATCGCATCCAGTACGATCCCACTGCGTTGGGTAACGACCTGGTGATAACTAGTGGCAATTGACGGATCGCTCTTTAGCATTGCCAAACAGCGTTGGAGATGCTGATTGTAAATACCTTCAGTTGTTGCCGCCGTAGACACAATTTGCTCTAGAGACAGTTGACCCTGCTGCAAGGTATAAAACGCTAGACCCGCTAAATAGGGATGGCCATTGATCAGCTGATAAAAAGAATGCCATGACACTCGATCCTGTAATAAACTACCCACACCATAGCCCTGGGCCAGGGTAGTCAGCTGCTCTAGGGTAAAAGAAGCAAGCCTAATGGGTAACCCCACATTAAATGGAGACTGATTTAGATTGAGCGGCACATAAAGATCGGTAGCATGAACCAAGATCAGCCTTAACTTTTGCCAGATTTCGCTATCTTTTGAACGCTCATGCCATACCCGCAGCATGGGCAAAAAATCTTGAACAATACTCCTGTAGCCAAAAATACGATTTAGCTCGTCAATCCCCAAAACCAATGGAGCTGAGATCTCTTGTAGCAGATAGCGTTCAAAATAAAGTTTGCAGTTGACTTTACTGCCCATTTCTTTATCCCACAGGGCATCCACCTTGGACGGCAGCTCCAACTGCTGACTGGCATTGGCACATAACCAGCGCAGAAAACGATCCAGCTGGTCAAAAATTTCCCGATCTACTTCTTGAAAATTGAGGGTGACGGTGCGGTAACCCTGGCGACGACTGTAGGCTAGCAGGCGATTCAGCAGGGAACTCTTGCCCATGCGGCGAGGGCCTTTAATTCTCAACAGACAGCCGGGATAGCTTAACTCATTAAAGGCATTTGTTTCCTGAGGCAGACGCTCAACGTAAAGAGGCGACTCTAGGGATAGAGGACCAGATGGAAATCGTCTGGCAGCAGCAGTCAGAGCTTTGGGTGGGGGGCTCTGGGGCTGACCTAAGCCGACTGGCAATGTCTGGGCAGCAACCTTTTTTTGCACAGCTGCACCTACCGTCTGTAGCTGCTGTGTTTGCTGCAGACGCTCAGGAGTCAAAATCAGTCGCAAACTTTTTTTGCTGACGCTCTCCCCAAGCACTAATGATAGCTCTGACCAGAGCTTAGAGCCGATCTGCTTGATATACTCCGTAGCGTAGCTGGAACTCTGAGCAATTTCGGCATAGCTATGTCGACACCATGACTCGTGTAAGACCAGTCGCTCAAGCGTCCCCAGCCGTCGCTGCAAAAGTCGTTCTACCTCGAGTACAAGCGTGTCTACATCCATTGAAGAGCAGGTCTAACTAGCAAGTAGGGAATGCTCCGGAATAGCTGTAACTGGCCACTACTAACACCGGGGCAGCATAGGATTAGGATTACACATTGGTTTTTCTGAAAAAATCATACCACAGAAAAATTTGACCTCTTTAGCCCAGACCTTGTATCGGGCGAGGTCATGTTTGTTCGATTCCTCTAACTAGAGGGGAGGAATCGACACATTATTAAGGTCTCGATCCCCAGCTACGCGATGTGCACTTTAGTGTGTGGTCATCCCCCTTTTCAAGGGGGCGCTGGAAAAGTTGCACCTGCCGTTAGTTGCTCGTTGTTGTTGCCTTTAGCCACTGACGTTTGGTTTGGTCTAGCTGAGCCTGGTTTAATGGCAGCAGTCCTACCTCCGACATGACATCGGTCATCTCTGTGAGATAAAAGTTTGCCACCGCTTTGGTGGGCGTCCCCGACTCTAGCTGTTTTTGATCTACATAGAGAAGTAAAGATTGTATTAGCGGATAGGCATTACTTTCGACAGTATCTAAACTAGCGCTAATACCGTTGATGGGAATCACCCGAAATGTGGCCGTAAAGCGCTCATAACTAGATTGATTGATAAACGCAAGACCATTGGGAACTGTACTCAGAGTTTGCACCATCGGCTCTGGGTAGTCATAAAAGGTGGTGTTGGCCGTCTTTAGTAGTGACGTCCCGTCTGCTGGAAACAGCGTTTGTGTCAGTAAAGCCACCGTGGATGAATTAGGCCCGATCATTCCCCGTTCAATGGCGGTATTTGGCCAGCTCATGTCTATTTCAGACCACGTATTTTTGGTCAGAACGGCCTTTAATTTTTCAAGATCAATGCCGCGGACAAAATCATTGTCTCGATTGACCACCAGCAATAGCGGATCTTTCCCAATGGTCAACCCTAGGGGCTGACGCCCCTTCGCTTGGCACACCTGTATTTCTGCCTCCGACATGGCTCGGTTAACACTTAAAAAATTAACGCTGGGGTCCTGACAAAATTGCTGAATTGCCGACCCAGCCCTCAGCACATTGATGTCCAACAAACCACTGTAGCCAGCCTGAATCAGTCGCTGATACATCTGTTCGTTAAACGCCTGCATCGTCGGGGCGCTGACCATCGTCACATTGCCCTGGATCGCCAAAGGCGTATCTTCGAGTAGCGTAATCGAGCTTGTAACAACCGGAGCTTCTTGCTGAAGTCGACTGGCAGTCAGACTTTCCAAATTGGGGTCAATGAGCGGCTCCACATCATTGACCGCTTGCCTAAACTGGGCATAGGGATTGTTAGGATTATCTTCCGATTGAGATGCCGCAGGTGGAGTGAGTCGCCCACAGCCTGTCATAACACCCACCAGCAAGAGCAGACCAAGGCGGTGCCAAAGAGAGTTGAACAACACAGAATACAACATGGGGCAACTAGTCCTGATGGGTGGCGGGTGCTGGCACTTGGAGGTCTGTTTTCACCTGCAAGATACCCTTAGCTAACCGTCCCAGACTGTTTTCCTGGTTGATGTAGGCCGTCAATGCCGACACAGCTTCGGGGGCATTGGGATCCTCCTTCGGGTTGAGAATATGGCTCAGGGCAGTGGCCATTATATCTAGCTGTCTGTTGCTTTGGCTCAGGGTTACCTGGGTCTTGCGTTTCTGATACCGTATCCACAGCAAGCCTCCTATAAGTAGCAACAGGAACCAAGCATAGGTGAGAAATCGAATCACACGGGTAGACGCTAGCGCTAAACGATAGCTAGATTCAAAGGTACTAGCAATGAGAGCCGTAGAGGTATCCAGGGGTTTCAGCAATGCTGTGGTAGCTTCTTCGATTAAGGGTTTGGCATTAAAAATAATATTGGCATGGGACTGTACCAGCTGGAGGGGTAGCTCAGCCTCTGAAATTTCTAAGGTATTTTGCAGCTGATTGAGACTTCTTAATAGAGTTTGTAGCTTATTAGATAGCGCCTCATCGGTGGTAGCCGTAAACAACAGCAGATTGCGAATCAGCTGATTAAGAGTATTGTCTAACGCAGCTAACTGTTCAGCATCAAGGGTTTCTGCAAGCTCAAGCGTACTCAACTTGGTGTCTATTTGATCACTCAAAAAAGGAAGATAGCGGAGGGAGTTTTTTAGCAGGGCGTTGCGGGCCTTAAACACCTCACTCAGATTTTCCTTTTGCTCCAGAGATGCCTGGCGGCTTTCGAGAAAGTTGCGAATTTCTCGCTGATCGCCAACGTTAACAAAATTAGGAATAGTGGTTAAAGAGTTGAGTACGTCCTCCTGCTCCAACAGATTATTAACGATGGGATCATAGTAGGCAAACAGCTCATAGCGAGCCCGTAGCACTTCCTGGGAGAAGTTAGCCTCTAGCTCACTCAGGCGAGCAACCTGAGCACGATATTGTTGATACTGCTGGAAGGGCACCGGCAAGCTTTGGTAGATAAGTCCCCCGGAAATGAGGAAGATAAGTGTGGCAATTAAAATCCAGGTCCCTCGTACTTTATATCCCGAATTTTTAGAGAAACGAGCCCCAAACATAAACAACGCTACTCCTAAATTTCGCCCGTCAAGGACTGTAAAAATTGCATAATCAAATCCACATCTTCTTGAGGAATCTCCACCCCTAACTGATATTTACCCATGAGCTTGATCGCTTCATCCAGGGTTTTAGGATTACCGTCATGGAAGTAGGGAGATGTGAGGATGATGTTACGCAGTGTTGGTACCTTAAACGCATGCTTATCTAGCTCGTTGTTGGTAACGTTATAGCGCCCCAAATCTTTCTCGGTAATGGGAGTACCTCGTTCAGCAAAATAGTCACCAAAAATTCCTAACGTTTGGAACATATTGCCTCCTACAAGCATGCCCTGGTGACAGCTAACACAGCCATAGTCTTTAAATCGTTCATAACCCTGCTTGGCTTCCGCTGAAATGGCATCCTTCTGACCCCGTAGGTATTGGTCAAAAGGGGCATTGGGAGTGTAAAGAGACCGTTGGAAGACTGCCAGAGCATCGCGAATATTCTCGGGTGTAATTCCATCGTTGTAGGAGTCAGCAAAGCCTTCGCGATACGCCGACTCTTCACCCACCTTACGCACCACATCCTGCCAACTCATGCCGCCCATCTCTCCGACTGAGGCAATGGGTCCTTTGGTCTGCTCTTCTAGAGTTTTAGCACTACCGTCCCAGTTGAACCGGTGCATAAATCCAGCATTAAACACCGTCGGCGAATTGATCCCGGTATTACCGCCTGCCATGCCAACCGAAAGTGCTTTACGATCGGTTCCGCCTTTATCGAGGGCATGGCAGGTGGCACAGGAGACCGTATTATCGGCTGACAGTCTGGGATCGTGAAATAGTAGATCTCCCAGCTGTACTTTGTCTTGATCCAACTCTATACTTAGCGGAATTGGCTGGATTGGCTCCGTTGATACAATTGTTTCAGCGGCGACAGCAGCCCCAGGTATTTCTGTTACCGGACGTTGCCACAATTGAGTCAGGCCTAGGGCTGCTAAAATTGCCAAACAAAATAAAATTGCCAGCGCAATTATCTTTTTAAACCGACTTGACCTGAACCGGGATATGAGTCGAGAAACCATAGAAAACACGCTTAATCAGTACTTGAATAATCTGTCTACAACATCCAAAATTCTGTCTGTCCAACAACCTACCCTTTTGTCGGGCTCACACGGGTATTCCCACTGGCACCTGTTCAGCAACTAAATGCCATGTAGGCAGTGTTTCCATGCCTTCAACTGTGATTGAACCATGGGTCGATAGATTGTGACGGTCCTTGAGACGTTCATAGATTGGCTGAGTGACCACAATCTGATTGGGCTCCGCCTGATCAGGCAGCTGAATTGCGACTCTAATAGCGTCTCCCCAAAGCTTATAGGTAAATGGCTCAGTACCGACCACTCCAGCCACAAATGAGCCTGAATGAACGCCTATCTTTAGACTCAAATTGACCTGATATTGACCATTGACAGTTTGTAGTATTCTCAGCATTTCCTGAGCGACGTTCACACCCCTTTGCTTATGATCAAAGTACACATCTGATAGTCCGCACACCGCTAAATAGGTTTCATCAGCCATACTTTGAGGTTCCAACCCAAACTGCTGTGATACTTTGTCTAATTCACTCATTAGGGCACTAAACGCAGTGGTGATTTTCTCAGATGAGGAATACTGAGCTAGCCCTAAAACCTTTGCTGTCAAAATTGTTGCCTGTTGTACCGTATTGGCAATGGGGGTTTCTCCTTTCTTAAACCGTGTAACAACGGGTTCAGGCAAAATGTTCTTTAGCAGCGTTTCATTTTCCAACTCTTTGTTCTCTAGCAGCTGATTTTGATGGCTAAACCGTTGGGCCAGCTTTTGAAACAACCTTCCTAGCTGAGCAAATTCATCCGTGCCATTGGTCGACACATTGATGGCTGATTCGCCCTCCTGGAGCTGTTCACTCGCTTTGATTAATCGTCGAACCGGACGGGCAAATGCCTGGCCGATCAACCCTGATAAGAAAGCCACGATCAGGGTAACAATGACCGCCATGGTACCCATATAGATTTGCATTGTCGTGATGGGTTCTAGGGCTTCTGCCTCGTCCATTTCTGCTAAGATTGCCCAGTTCAGTCCCTCCAGCCTGAGGGGAGCATAGGCGCTCAATACGGACTTGCCCTTATAGTCCTGGATGATTTTTGTATCGGTTTCGTCTGCCATGGCGGCTCGGGTAGCCTCAGTATCTACGGGCTGCAGTAAAACTGATGTGTTGAGGTTGTACACCAGATCAACCGTCTGGGACGACAAACCAATATCCCTCAGCGTTTCTCGATAAGCATCGGCATCGTCAATCAGCTCTCGAGATTGAGATCGCATCAGTCCATCTTCTCCCACCACATAGACCTGGCCAGTCTCTCCCAAGCCTTCAGCTTCCCATTCCTGGTTACCGATCAAAATGGCATTTAACCGATCCGGCGGCATCTGCAGCGCCAAAATTCCAACAATGTGTGGCCCGTTAAAAATAGGTGTCGCCAAAAATGCCATCGGGGCCGCCACGTTGGGCACATAGGGTTTGAAATCTACGATCTGGACAAAGCCGCGACCGGGGTTGTTGCGCACAGCCTCGACAATGTCAGCTAGGCCACTGAGTCGATAGGGACCCCGATCTAAGCTGGTGGCAAAGTCGGGATGTTTGTAGGCGGAATAGACAATTTCACCACTGTTAAAATCGATCAGATAAAAATTGCTATAGCCATACTGGTCAATCAGCTTTTTAAAGGTGGGATGATAGGTGGCATGGTGCTGAGCATAGAGACTCTCATCCGTAGGGCTTGTATTCCCTTCCTCGTTATCAGCACCGCTGACAAGATAGTGATATTGCAGATACTGACTGGCCTGACTAAGGGGACGGTAGTTAGCAACAATTTGCGGACCTTCTACATTTTCTGCCAGGTCAGGTAAGAAATTACTAGCATAATAAGTCTCAATCGCCTCTACCCACTCGTTGGGAATCGTTTCATTTTGTAAGCTGCGATAGGCGGCATTAAACTCCACCATGGCCGATATCACGGTACGATCCTCGCTCAGCAAATCCAGCCAATCTTGGAAGCCTTTAATATAGGATTCAATCTGGGCACCCTTCGACGCTCTGACGCTAGTAAGCTGGTCAAATACCTGACGCTCAAACGCCTGACGAAACCTGAGCCAGCTGAGGGTTCCTCCAATTAGTAGCGATCCCAGACTAGCCCCCACTATCAAGGCCATTAATTTAGATTTAATCCGCAGCCTGTTCAACATCGCTGTGCTTCCCTTTGACGTCCGAATATTTCTGGCTCTATCTTTTTTGTGAACTCAATTTGTTAGCCGACTGGTGTTTGATGGCCGTTAGACGTAGCAGTAACCACCGCTCCTTTGGCTATTTGAATTGATTTTTTACGTTCCTCAATAAACTGAAGAATTTCAGCTGCAAATTTTGAATTGGTTCGAATCAGCTCAACAATATTTTCTGCAGGAATGACGACTAGCTCCACATCTCCCTCAGCAACCGTAACAATCGGACTGACTTCTCCTGGATAGATAGCCATTTCGCCAAAGACATCGCCGATACCAAATCGATTTGTTGTTTGTATTTTGCCTAAATTGTCTGTTAGCTGAGCTGTGACTCGACCGCTATAGACAGCATACAAACCGCTATCAGACTTACCTTCTTGGGTAATGAGATCGCCGGTACCGTAGAGCTGGAACTGGGCGCTACTGGCCAGTTGTTCAAGTTGGACATCGCTGACGCTGAATAGATAGGATAGCGATCGCAAGTAGTCAACCATCTCCTGTTGGCGATCCACTGGCATCTGAGGAATTTTGTTGGGAAAACCACCATCAGCACGAAACTGGTACTGCTGAACGATAGGATAGGGAATTGTAAATCCTTCCCGCTGCACCATGTAGTAAAACTTGGACAGAAGCGTTGCTTTAGCGACCCAGGCATCCAACCCTGGAACGGCCAAAAACCAGAGATCATAAGTAATGCTGCAGTCACCATAGGAATTAACAGCCGGAAAAGCACTGCCTGGCTGAATTTCTTTGATCCCTTCTATGAGCTGACTAAGGGCAAATAACACTCTATTGGGTGGGTCATCATAGGACAGTCCAACCTGGATACAGTCCCAGCCTTCAGCTTTACCAAGATTAGTAATGCTGGCTCCCGACAGCGTCGCGTTGGGGATGATCCGTTTGGCAAAACCGTTATCAACGGTTACTGCCCACCAGCTTTGATCGATAACCCGCGCCCCAGATCCGTCAAAGCTAATCCAGTCACCCACTTCAAACGGTTTAGCCGCTAATAACAAAAGTCCTGAAACTAAGTTGCTCAGGGTGTTTTGCAGAGCTAGGGCAAAAACTAGTGAGCCGACACCTACCGCAGTCGTTAAACTGCTGATATCGACGCCCCAAATCGTGGTAATCAGATAGTAACCAATACCCAGTACAACAATGGCTCTGATTGCCTGAAAAAAGAGGTTAGGGATCTGGAGTTGAAATTGTCTCTCGGGTTTTTGGTTTGTCAGGGTGGCATTAATTAGAAATACACCTGCCACGATGATTGCGATCCAGGTAACCGTCTCAACTATTCGGCTAGGACCTGTTGTATTGGCCACTTGCAATAGCTGCCGCATTACCAGTAGCAGCGCCAGCGGTGGCAATACATATCGAAGAATCTTACGCAATGCTGAAGCTAGCTCAGGCTGCTGCTGCTCAAGGCGCTCCGCAACCTCATTCAACACTAAACCCAGAAATGGAAAGCCGATGCCTAGAAACAGCAGCCAACCGACAAGATCTTTAGTCATAGTTGAGTGATGAGCCCCATCGAATCATTCCCATAGCTGTCAGCAGCGATTTTATTATTAACTGAAAGGTTTTGCTGCATCATTTACTTTTTTTACAAATTTACAAATATAGCTTCTCCTACAGAAAACTCACCTTCTTATCCATGCTAGGTGAATTTGATGCTATCCCAAATAAACATCTAACAATAGGACAACAGAAGTGTACTTATATCACTTAACTTACTTTTTTAACGTCCATATTAGTTCAATTATGAATAGTCGCTTTGAATGACTAGGGATAAGTGCTCGACGTGTAGCTAACAAAAAATTGTGAGTTTAAATTCCAGGGATGAGCTGCATAGGATTGGTTAGAAAAGTCTGATAGCGTAGCTGTGCGTATGAGCCTATTTGGCTGAAGATATGAAAATACCTTACTTTTTCTTGTTGAAAACCAGCTTTAATTCTTATAGAAAGTTCCTTGTTTAGGTAACTGTGAAAACTTTTTAGGATTCTATGAAGAATGTAACTATCTTGGGTGCGGGGCAAATAGGTCCTGTGATTGCCAGCCTCTTATATCAGAGTGGGCAATATACCGTTCAAATAGGTGATATAGATGCTCAAGCTCTACATCGCTTATCCATTTCCAAGTTTGTTAACACCTTTGTTATTGATGTAACTGATGAAGTTGAAATTGAAAAAAGGCTCAAGGGACAAGACTGTGTTGTTTCTGCCTGCCCGTACTGGTTAAATTCAGGAATTGCGCGAGCAGCGGCTAAAGCTGGAGTTAGCTACTTTGACTTAACTGAAGACATCGCTACGACCAATACCGTGCGGTCTATTGCTAAAACAGCTGCTGATGGCTTACTCTTTGCGCCTCAGTGTGGTTTAGCACCGGGCTTTATAGGCATTCTGGCGCATCATCTATGTAGTCACTTTGAGCAACTTGATGAAGTAAAACTGAGAGTGGGTGCGTTACCCCAATATCCCTCGAACGCGCTGATGTATAACCTTACCTGGTCCACCAGAGGTTTAATTAACGAGTACTGTAATCCATGTGATGCTATCCAAAACGGCCGAAGGTTACAGGGAGTGCCCCTAGAGGAGTTAGAGAATTTCTCGCTAGATGGCATCAGTTATGAAACATTTAATACGTCAGGTGGTCTAGGAACCCTTTGCGAAACGCTTACAGGAAAGGTTCGGACGCTAAACTATAAGACCATCCGCTATCCAGGTCACTGTGATCTTATAAAATTTCTACTCAATGATTTACGCTTAAATAAGCGACATGATCTGCTACAGGAAATTTTTGAACAGGCTATTCCCATAACTCAACAAGATGTGGTTATTAGTTTTTGTACTGTGACTGGCTGGCGAGACGGTTGTTTAGAACAAGTTAGCGATGCTCGGAAAATATATCCACTCACTTTACACGGAGAATCTGTGAGCGCTATTCAAATTTCAACAGCAGCTTCGCTTTGTGCAGTCTTAGACATGTATCTTAGCGGAAAAATCAGCCAAACAGGATTTCTAAAACAAGAGCAAATTGACCTCAACCATTTTCTTTGTAATCGTTTTGGTCGTTACTATGCTGGAGCTAGTAAAGATGTATCTGACAGCTCTAAAGTTCAGAGCAAGGATAAGATAAGTGAGATTGACGTAAACGAAAAAGTAGTAACTCTTGCATAGAAAAAGGTTGATCTAGAATGTCTACGTTCTCTTCAAATAATTGGCTGCAGTGGATTTGCTCAAGTGTAGATTCTAGTGATTTACGCGAGAAGTATGATCAATGGGCAGCTACCTATGAGATCGATGTTGCTGATGTCTGGAAAGCTGTTCCATCGAGTGCGGCATCAATGCTTGCGAAATATGTAAGCAACAAACAGGCGATTATTCTAGATGTTGGAGTCGGTACAGGGCTTGTTGGCATGGCATTAGCCACGTTGGGATTTGAGAATCTTATTGGTTTTGATATTTCACCTAGAATGCTGGCACAGGCTGCTAAGAAAGAGATCTATCATTCTCTATTGTGTTGTTCGATTGGAGATGAAACGTTTATAACTTTAGAGAAAGCTACAGGTGTTGTTGCTACCGGAGTATTTGCAGAAACCCATGCTGGACCTAGGGAATTAGAAACACTTCAGACAAAAATCAAGCCTGATGGTGTACTGGTTTTAACTGCTCGTCAGAGCTTTCTACCCAAGCTGCAGGCAGTGCTTGATCAGCCTGGGTGGGTTCTTCTAGAGCAAAAATTAATGCCGATTTACGACGATCCGATGCATCTTCTGGTATATCGAGTTTCTTGCTGATAATGAGAGATTTGATCACTGGTTAGTAATTGGAAATCACAAAAATGAATTCAGAATTAGAGAAACTCGAGCAAATCAATCAGCAGCTAGACAATAACGGCGATTGGGATCGTCAAAAATTGTTAGAGATGAATGTAATTCGTGACAACGAGGAGGGGGTTCATCGAGTAGGACCTACTAGTGGCCTGGGGCAACAACTTCCTTTTACTAGGCTCTATCTGCCTATGGCCAGTATTGGCCTACTGGTACCCAAAAAGACGGTCGATGATACTCATCGTACGATTCAGATTTTATTACCTGGCACTGGAACTACGTTTTCTGTGGCAGAAACACTCTGCGATGTTGCGGGTACTTTCCACGGACGCAAGAGTAAGAATCGTGGTGGTGGGCGCAAGAGTAGCCAAAGTTTGATAACTCAAGTATCACCTGATGGTCAACCGTTCCGTGTTGCTTCTTTTCCGACTGATCTGCCACTAAACGGCATGGGGGCAGAGGCTCCATTTGAATTTGCCAGCGAAGCGGGTTTGATGACTGTACTGCGCCATGTCCATTTAGTACTGTCTTGTCTCTATCCAAATCGTCCCGTATTTATAGCAGGTCGTAGCCAGGGAGGGATAGCTGCTATCTTATACGCGCAGCATTATGATGATTTAGCGGGTGCGATCGCGGTCAATCCGCCCCATCCTGACCCAGAGTTGTTTCAGTTCACCGTTGAATATTTAGAGAGTAAAGCTGGAGTGCTGGCGGATTTGCTGCATGCACCGGGAGTAACGCTACACAATCGGAGTTGGGACGCCTACAAGACCTTTACTCCCACCTTTAATTACCCATCTAAACCCTCGCTGTCCCCGATCTTAACGTTAGTAAGTTTGGGTGACCCGTTTAACTTGTTTCCCCAGTATGCTTATGCACAAAAGGAATTTGCTGAAAGTGATGAAAAAAATCATTTGCATATTCTTGATGCAGGTCACAACCTTTGGGACAGAAAATCAGAAGAGACGTATCAACAAGTAATTAACCTGCAGGCTCAATTTATGTTGAGTCAAATGAATACGCGTGTCTGATGCGATCCCATACTCTCCCAGTCAGCTTTTGATGACAGTGAGAGGAGCAGGCCTATATGGCCTAACTTGCTTTTTATTAAGCAGAGATTATTGACTTCATATCATCAGTTACTTTGTTTGAGTCAGGTTAGGCTAGAAAACGGCTATGAATATGTCAAAAGGCCAGAATATTCTTGGTTATCAAAGTTTGAGCAAGAATAGACCTCATAGACGGGAGTTATCTAGAGCAGACCGGTTTGTTAGTATCGATACTCGTGATAGCAGAGGCGATATTCCAACGCCCATGTGGGCAACTCTCATAGATGCAGGGTATAAGCAGCATTGGAGAGATTTACACATCCAAAAAAGTGCTATGGAGATGGTGCTTTATCCTATGATTTTGCACGAACTACAACCAAAAACCATTATTGAGATTGGCGCATTTAATGGGGGCAGTGCTGTTTGGTTAGCCGATCATCTTCAAATATTAGAGCTTAATGAAAGCCATGTCTACTCAATGGATATTGATCTTTCATTCCTGGATGATAGGGCAAAAAATGATAGCCGAATTACCTTTATAGAAGGTGATTCCAATAAGATTGAGCTTGCCTTTCCTCCAAAGCTTTTGGCTGATCTTCCTCATCCATGGTTCTTTATGGAAGACTCCCATCATAATTTAATTGGAGTTCTTGAGCATTTTCATCAGCATGGGTTGCAAGATGGAGACTATTTGATTGTTGAAGATACCAATTTATACTGCTGGGAATATTGGAACAAAATCTTCAAAGAAGAAGATAACGGAGATCATAAAGAGCAAAAGGGTGTCTGTGCTAGGGAGTTTATAGAAAAGTACAAAGACGAGTATCTAGTTGATACATACTATCAAGATTTGTTTGGATATAATGGCTCTAAGAGCTGGAACTCTATTCTTAAGAGAATTGGATAAATTCGTTTGGTAAGCTCATCTAGATCACTAAACTGTAAAGCTGTACTACGTTTAAATCTAGTCTGATGATTAGAGACCTAGTGAATTTATAAAGATAGGTAGTCTTGAAAGTATCCATAACCTGGATTTATCTGAACATCCTGTTTTTTAGGTTTGTTAACGCCGACCAATGACTGGCGAAGGATTTCCGTATATCTCAGTGCATCAATTAAGTAGTAATGGAAATGATGGCTCAGATTAAAACAATGCTTCAGCCCATCTATTTTGACAATCTAGAGATTGATGACGATGCAAATCTCCTCAACGCTCACGAACGCTGGCATCAATACAGGCTCAGTGTAAGTCAGGTTACTTCACAATCGCGGGTACTAGAAATTGGCTGTGGTCAAGGCAACACTTCAATTTGGCTTGCGCAACAAACTGAGTGTGAAGTTGTGGGAATTGATAAAATGTCAGCAAGTATTGATGATGCACAGACAGCCCTTCTACAGCATAAGTCATTACCTCTTACCTTTCAAACAGTCGATTTTCCGCACCTACCTTTTCCAGACCAGTCTTTTACCCATATTTGGAGCCAAAATACTCTCTCCCAGCTTCCACAGATTCAACAAGTGCTTGCTGAAATCGAAAGGGTTTTGCAAGTAGATGGCATCCTAATTTTAGATGACTTGGTCGCACCTATTGCTGAAGATAGTGAATTAGCGAAAGAGTCAGTTGAACACTCACATCTGATGGCATGTTCCCTAACGCCAAAGGCCTATACAGAATGTCTCAATCGGCTGGGGCTTATGGTTTTAGATTCTTTAGATCTGACTACTCATCTTAGAAAAAGTTACGAACTTCAATTAAGCTACTGGCCAACTCATGGCTTAGATGGCAATTCAGAGGCTACTTTCAAGCAAACAATTGATGCAATTGATGCTGGAAAGCTGGGGTGGTGGTTCTACAGCTGCAAAAAAGTTGGCGATCGGCTGCAATGGATTCATAACAACAACGATACAGATGAGCTTCGCCGTAAGTATGATGCATGGGCAGCTCTCTATGAAGCCGATCTCGATAATTCCTGGCTGATGCCTGTTCATGCTGCTCATTTGTTGGAGCAACTACAGACTGACCCAGACCCCTATCAAGATTCCAGCAAAGAAATTGCTATTTTAGATGCTGGTGCTGGTACTGGTAAAGTTGGCCAAGCCTTAAGCCAACTAGGTTATAACAACATTACTGCCGTGGATCTTTCTGTTGGGATGCTGGAGGAAGCCCGACAGAAACAAGTTTATACCGCATTGTATCCTGCCAATTTAGAGGAACCCCTGACCTTTGCTGAATCTGAAACCTTTGATGTGATTACTGCAATTGGCGTCTTCACCTATGGCCATGCTAGTCCGGCCGGATTACACCATCTCTTACCCCTTCTAAAACCGGGTGGGTTGTTTTTGATTACCGTTAGAGCATCTAATCAACCAATGCTGGATGCTTTCAAAGAGTTGTCTTGGAGTCTAGTTAAACAAGAAGACTATGAGTTTGAAACTGCCCCTTTTTATCTGTTGGCCTATCGAAAACATTAACCTCAAATATGTATCTAAAGCTATCAAGCCTATGACGGATATCCCTTGAACCGTCTCAGACAACGAGAGCATAGTTTACTTTTGAGTCTACAGCCCCTCCCTATTAAACAAAAGGAAAAAATGGTTACATCCATCAAAGAACTTCCTGTTTCTGACTTAGAATTTCAGATGTTCGTGTTAGATGAATTAGCTGATGAGCTATTGACTAATGAGAAAGACGTCATTAAGCTCACCATTGGGATTACAGAGCTTGAAATTCCTGAAAGTGTGCGTCAGGTTTTTTCCAACACTGTATTTGACTACGAGAAAACTCATCGGGTTTATCCCCAGGGAATTCCTGAACTCAGACGTGCGATCGCAGATTACTACAATACCCAGTATCATGTGGGTGCCCAGGCTGAGAATGTAATTGTCAACGTGGGCACCAGCTCTATTTTTCGAAATCTGTTTCAGGTTCTATGTCAGCCTGGACAAGAGATTTTACTCCCCAAGCCCTACTACTGTCTCTACTCGATGAGTGCTATTTTGGCAGGGGCGAATATTACCTACTACGACATTGACTACAAAACTGGCCAGATTGATCTAGACTCCTTCAGAAATGCTTTCGATTCTGCTCGAACCGCCGTGGTAGTCTTAAACAACCCAGGCAATCCCCTTGGCAACGTTATCACCAAAGATCAGATCATTGAGGTCAATCAAATTATTGCTGGGCAGTCGTTCATTGTGAATGACGAAATTTACAACAATACCCTATTCTACGCCGATTATGAATGCCCGCTAGCCTATTTGGACGATTATCGCGATGTGAATATTGTCACCAATGGTTTTTCCAAAGGGTTTCGCATGTATACCAAGCGGGTTGGGTTTAGCATTTTGCCGGACTCGTTGATTATGCCCATGCGCATCGTACAGCAGCATACGTTGTTGACCCATGATCCCGTTAATCAGCATGGAGCGATTGCAGCGCTCAAAGATCTAGAAAGTCCCAAAGAACTTACTAATCTCTATAGGCAGCGAGCAGAATATTCCTATTCTCAGTTAGTTAACACGGGGTGTGATCCGATCAAAGCAGAAGGTGGGTTTTATATTGTTTTAGATTGCGATCGCTGGGTGAAGGAAAAAGGAATGACAGATTCTAAAGAACTTGCAGTTGATATTGCTAAAACTGTCCATGTAGCAACCGTCCCCGGTACAGACTTTGGCATTCCCAATGGCTTAAGATTGAGTTTCTGCACCGATAGATATAACGAAGGTATTGACCGATTGCGCGACTACTTTACTCGATAGAGGGTTCGAGTAGTTCTCTGCTAAAGGTCTTTTTATCTGCTTGAATACAGTTTTGAGGCCTTTGGCAGAAGAAAAGTAGGTGTTCTCTCATTATCTTTCTCTTATTTTTTATGGTATTTCAAGTAACGTCTGGAGATCTGGTATGACAGTATATGACGATGTCAACGAAGCTTACGATCTGGTATATACCGATGTGGATACCAAGATTCCCTTTGTACTCAAGGTACTGGAGCAATATCAGAAAAAAGATGTGTTAGAGCTTGGTAGTGGTTCTGGGCTATTCACAATTCCTCTGAAGAAAAAAGGATTAAATATTGAGGGTGTCGAAATCAGTCAAGAGATGCTTAATCTGACCTTGAAAAAGGCACCAGATTTAACCTTGCATCTGGGAGATATGAGAACCTATGATCTTGGCAAACAGTTTGATGCTGTTTTGATATTAAGTGCCACACTGACCCTGCTACAAAACCAACAGGAAATGGTGCAATGTCTTCAGCAAACCTATAAGCACCTGCCTGCTAAAGGGCTATTATTCTTAGAACTGCCAAATCATGCAGTGGAAATTCAGCAAAGCGAACAAACTCAGGAAGTCTACCAAAATGAAGATAGTTCAATTGTTGTTGTTGTCCAAAGCTTTAAAGTAGAACAGTACTGGCGTGAGAATTGGCATGTTTTTAAGAGTGGTCGTGACGGCTTTCAGCAAAACAAGGTGAGCTGTGATGAGTTTTTGTATGATCCCGAAAAACTAGAGCATCAGATTCAAGCAACAGGATTTGAAATTGTAGAGCGATATGGCGATCTGTTTGGCACCCCCTTTGATGAAGCCTCCTCTTGGCGACGGGTTTTGATTTGTCGGAAACTATAGATGTCTTTAATCGATTATCCCCCAATTAGTTATCCCACCATGTTGAGGATGCATCAGATGTTTCCAGGGGGAGCACTAGATAATATTCCGTTGCAGGTGACAGCACAATTGCAACAGATTGATCTACAGTCTCAGGTAAAACCCGGTGATACGGTTGCGATCGCAGTAGGCAGTCGCGGCATCACGGATATTGTTCCTGTTGTCAAAACGGTGATTACTGAGTTGAAGCAACTGGGGGCACTTCCATTCGTGATACCAGCTATGGGCAGTCATGGTGGAGCTTCAGCCACAGGACAAGCTGAGATTTTAAGGCATTTAGGCATCACTGAAACAACGGTTGGAGCCCCTATCCGTTCAAGCATGGAGGTGGTCCAAGTTGGAGAAATCGACTTCTCTAACATATCGATTCCCGTCTATCTCGATCAATATGCCTATAATACCGATCATATCGTAGTGATCAATCGAATTAAGCCCCATACAGATTTCAGTGGGGCTTTTGGCAGTGGTTGGCGAAAAATGCTGTGTATTGGTCTAGGGAATCACACAGGTGCCTTACTCTATCACAAGGTAATTGCCAGCTATGGCTATGCTAATGTCCTTGAGCCAATTGCAAAAAAGGTGTTGGCCACTGGCAAAATTCTTTGTGGGATTGGCATTGTTGAAAATGCTTATCAACAGACCACTGCCATTGGTGCGGCATCGTCAGAGACTCTTCTCGCAACAGAAGTAGAACTCTTAAAAGAAGCCAAGTCCTATGTGGCCAAGCTTCCCTTTAATGAGGTGGATTTGCTGATTGTTGACGAACTTGGCAAAGATATTTCTGGTTCTGGCATGGAACCAACGGTTCATGGACGGTTACATTGTCTTAGTGAACCCTCGCCGAAAACTCCAACCATCAAACGTATTTTTGTTCGAGATCTAACACCCGCTTCCGAAGGCAATGCCCTTGGGATTGGATTTGCCGATTTCACCACGCGGCGGTTGGTAGACAAAATTGACTTTAAGACAACATATATCAATTGCATTACCGGTATAGATCCAGAAGATGGACGTATCCCCATTACATTGGAAACCGATCAAGAAGCCATTGATGCTGCTCTTAATACCATCGGTTTTATTGAACCTGACCAGGCCAAAGTCATCTGGATTAAAAATACCGCATCTCTAGATTCAATGCTGGTTTCGATAGCTTACCAGCCGGATATTGATTCTCAGGGCCATCTCGTCCTAGACGAGATCTTGGGAGAACTAACATTTAATGCTCAAGGGAATTTAATTGAAGCATTATCAGATTCTCTTGCTAGCAATTAAATTTCATCAGTAGTAGCGTGGCTTCATCGCTATAGCACTAGGAGGCCATACAATCTACCAGCAGTGGTGACCATAGTATTATGTATTAAGGTAGTAAAGACTGGATTTACAGAGATTCAAACGAGTGAATATTTTCCTATTTTGAATTGATTAGCGAGATTGCTCCAGCGGTCTTTGCTTAGGGATTGTTAGAGATTTTATGAGTTAGGTAATTATCACCATGGCCATTGCTAAACATCGCATTCGTAAACTCCATTCCACGCTGGCTCCGATCATGGCTTTGCCGTTACTCTTAACCCTGCTTACAGGGCTTTTTTACCAAATGGCGCTAGTCAGCGGCAGAGGCGGTGATTTTCTCTGGCTTTTGGCTCTTCATCGAGGAAAACTCTTTGCCCTTGATCTATCCATGATCTACCCATTTTTGAATGCCTTAGGACTACTCACATTGCTCATGACCGGATTTACCATGTGGTGGCAAACCCCAAAACGACAGCGGAGACACTAATCTTTCACAGGCCAGCTCTCGACAAATAAGATAATCGCTACAGCAGCTGACTTTTTTGTAATCAACTGCAACATTTTTGGCTTGACGTCGCAAATGGCTTAGCGGTACTTTAGTTCTCACGCCCTCGCGGGCATGACCACAAAGCTCAATATTTAGCACCAGCGGCAGGTGTCCTACCACCGTACCGCTGGCTTACCCCCGACTGGATCAGCAGTCCGAGGCTTGGGACACTTTATCCTATTGCTACCCCGGTTTGCCACATTCTCAGGGTAGCTAGGTCTTGAGCTTTGGTTTCTTCCTAAAACGTCTGGAGACCAAAGCTTATGTTTCTCGATATCACCCAGGGCGCAGTTGCGTCCGCGCTTAGCACCGATCCGCTACCCGAGCATCAGTACGAAACCGTCCGGCACCTGGTATTTGGTAGCCTCACCAGAGTGCGGCTCACCATCCAAGACCTGCACAGCAAACACTACGCTGAACCTAACGACTGGAGCAAACCCATCTCCACCGGACGCCCCAATGAGGTCATGGTAATTTTGACTCGCCGTGTCCGAGTTGGCTAACTCATTTCTTGCACTAAGATTGGTTGTGTGGCTAAAGCTCGCGCTGGGGTGAAACGCCAGCGCTAATTGAAGGTTGTCCGCTCAAGGGACAATTAGGTATGGAAGCGCAGAAAGTCGGTGGTGGGGTGATCGAAGCATCATCAAGTGTTGTGGAAGCGATTCCTAAACACACATCTCCGGTAATCGTGTCCCTTCAGTGGACACCCTTCGGTAAGCCCTGGGTTTTGAACCCAGGGCGGGTTGACGCTTCCCCACCAGATGCAAGATCTCAGTTAACGCTCAATCCCTGTAAAAATAAAGGGCAGTGACATCGCTGCCCTATTTTGCCAGGTTCAAAGAATGAAGATTGAAACAATTAAAATCCACAAGCTGACAATCCATGAACATCATCTAGACATTCTTTTTGGTGCCGATGATTTTATATTCTCAACAAAAATCTTCTATCACGATGTCTCGTTTAGTGCGCTGAGCCAACAATATTCGACCATAGCCATTCGACGGATTGTATCGATTATTGCCCTCTTTGAGGGCATGAAACTCTGTTCTCTGTTTCCCAAGGCATACGACATTTCTCTTGTTGCCGCAGATTTGGGACAGCCTGTTTTAGATCTGTTCTCTCAGATCTACCGGGGAGTATTTGCCCAACACTGGTATGAAAACAACATTACCGACTATTTAGGTCCCGATATAATTCACCCCGGTGTGTCCCTAGGGCAGCATTCTGCGTTTGCGATCTCAACCCATCAAAATACCGTGCTCGCAGCCTGCGGCGGCGGAAAAGATAGTGCCGTTGCCCTAAAACTGTTGCAAGAGGCCTCCATTCCCTTTGCTTCGATGCAATATTCCCACAGCGTTTACGGCAAAGCAGACTTTCAACACGAGCTGATTAGTAAAGTCGTTAACCAAGCAGCTCCTAAACAACGCCATCGTATCTCCATCTACGATGACTTTCTAGACTATCCCCTATTTGAGCTTTACTTTCCCAAAAATTCAGGCATTACTGCACCGGAAACTCCGGTATCTATTTTTGAATCGCTGCCGCTGATGTTGCACTATGGGTATCAGTATCTCTGCTTGGCCCATGAGAAAAGTGCCAACACAGGCAATCTATTCTGGCAAGACTTAGGTCAAGAGGTAAATCACCAGTGGGGTAAAGGCTACGAAGCTGAAAGAGCGCTGAACGGCTTTATTCAAACTCATCTGCTATCCAATTTTACCTACTTTAGTATTCTGCAACCCATCTATGATGTCCGCATCTTTAAGAATCTGACCCAGTATCCAGAATTGTTACCCCATATTCATTCCTGCAATATTCAAAAGCCATGGTGTAAGAAATGTCCTAAATGCGCCTATGTCTGGCTCGGATTGATGGCTGCTTTTGACCCCACCCTGGTAGATGCCGTTTTTGAGACTAATTTGTTTGACGACCCAGACCTGCTACCAACGTTTCGAGAAATGATTGGTCTAGCAGACCATACCCCCTTTGAATGCATCGGTGAAATTGATGAAAGTCGCTTGGCCATGAAGTGCTGTGTGGAGAAAGGAATGTCGGGAGACGCGTTGGAGTTGTTCAAACAAGAGGTGCTGGCAGACGACAGCATTGACTGGCAGCAGCTAGAACAAAAATACACCCATGTTTACGATACAGAGCACAGCATTCCCGATTGGATTTTTAGTAAGATTAGGGGGAAACTGTAGCTGATACCTAGCACTAATTCAGACCCGCCGTTATGTTCCAACGCCCCACTCCCATTCCCCCCCAGCCTGGTCAAGAGTCTGTGTGGGACTATCCCCGTCCTGCCCGCTGGGAAGACACTAGTAAGCATCTGAAAGTCGTTTTCAACGATGTCGTGATTGCTGAAACTCGTAACGGGAAACGAGTACTCGAAACCAGCCATCCGCCCACGTATTACTTTCCCGAAGCCGACGTTAAGCTTGATTACGTGATCAATTCAGAAGAGGTTTCGGTTTGTGAATGGAAAGGGGTGGCCTATTACTACGATGTGATTGTCAATGGCAAAAAGGCATCCAAGGCAGCCTGGCGATTCTTTAAACCCACACCCAATTTTGCTCCCCTGGCTCAGTACTACTGCTTTCCGGCACGGCAAATGGACGCTTGCTACGTTGATGGTGAATTGGTCACCCCTCAGGCTGGTAGCTACTACGGTAGCTGGATTACAAAGGATATTGTGGGGCCTTTTAAGGGGGAGCCCGGTACTATGGGCTGGTGATTTTGGATAGTTACGTTTTTTTTAATTTTTGAAGTCAGTATTTCACGTTATGAAGTAGCCTGACAGTGAAGACCTTGACTCACGTCAGGCTTAATTGCTTGTCTTCTTAGCCTGCTGTGACTAGCTAAGCCAACTTTTAGAGCCCTATAGCCATTCATGGATGCACTTAAATCACTTCCGATTCTGGAACTGGATAAATGCGATCGCAAAACCCTGCTCGCCTATTTTGACAACTCCTGGGAACTGGAAGAGATCCTTATGAAAAGCTTAGTCAATGATGACAGCTTTTATTGTAACCCCGACCCCCTAAGGAACCCCATTATCTTTTACTTAGGGCATTCACCAGTTTTCTATATCAACAAGCTTGTTCAGGCTGAGCTGTTAACCCAGCGTATTAACCCTGAATATGAATTTTTGTTTGAAATTGGAGTCGATCCAGATAGTCCAGAGGACTTAGAGCAAGCTATCAAAACCATCAACTGGCCCCAAGTCGCAGACGTTTGGCAATACCGAGATAACGTTAGGGAAGCCATTACCCAACTTATTCGCACCTGTAATCTGGAACTCCCCATCGATCAAACCCATCCCCTTTGGGCGCTGCTCATGGGCATGGAACACAATCGGGTTCACTTTGAAACCTCTTCTATGCTGCTGAGACAGTTTCCTCCTGAGCACCTAACGTGTCCAAAAGACTGGCAATATGCTGAGACAAACAATGAAACTCTAGAAAACAAAATGATTGCTGTTTCTGGAGGTATTGCCAGTCTCGGCAAGCCCCACGACGATTCGACATATGGATGGGATAGTGAGTACGGGCATCGCAACGTAGATGTACAGCCCTTTATGGCCAGTCAATATCTGGTTACCAATGCAGACTTTCTCCAATTCGTACAGGAGAATGGATATGAAAATCCAGAACTTTGGGATGAAGAATCCTGGCAGTGGAAAACAGATTATCAGGTTAAACATCCTAAATTCTGGACACCTCACTCACGCTCAGCCAATGGGTCGTATCGATATCGCGCCCTCTTTGATGACATAGATCTTCCCTTAGATTGGCCAGTTGAAGTAAATCATTACGAGGCTGCTGCCTACTGTCGCTGGCAGGGTGAGAGCACACGGCTCATGACCGAAGCAGAGTGGACCCTGGTAGCAGCTAACTGTGAGGATGAGCAACCATTAAACCTAGGTTTAATGGTTGGGTCTCCTTCACCAGTAGGCAGCCTAGACCATGGCAAAGTGTCCCACAGCCTCTATGACCTGCGTGGAAATGTTTGGGAATGGCTTAACGACAACTTTAATCCCTTGCCTGGATTTAAACCCCATCCTCTTTACGAAGATGCAGCAGCTCCTTTCTTTGACAATCGACACAAGATGATGATGGGAGGTTCTTGGGCAAGTAATGGATCAATGGCAGCTAAGTCTTACCGCAACTGGTTTCGCCCTAACTTTTATCAACATGCCGGGTTTAGAACTGCCAAAAGTTTATAGCCTCCTCTGCTCCATCCCTAAACTACGCTCCTGTTAGTCCTACGATCTACAGCAATTATCTTCCAACCCCATGAATCAGCCAATTTTCTGCGACCTGCAGCCAACACTAATCGACTTTCGCCACGAAGTTTTAGACGGATTGTCTCTACCCCAAAAGCAATTTCCTCCACAGTTTCTCTTTCATGATAAATATGGCTCTGATCTGTTTACTCAAATCTGTCAGCTAGACGAATACTACATAACACGTACTGAAATTGGTATTCTTAAAAAAAACAATCAAGCAATTGCCTCCGTGATTGGCAAAAACTGCCTGTTGGTTGAATACGGCAGTGGCAGTATGGAAAAGATTCATTCTGT
The DNA here is from genome assembly GCA_039028535.1 of Cyanobacteria bacterium P01_B01_bin.77. Taxonomy (GTDB): domain Bacteria; phylum Cyanobacteriota; class Cyanobacteriia; order Phormidesmidales; family Phormidesmidaceae; genus Leptothoe. The sequence goes on along the minus strand of JBCCHX010000025.1, from coordinate 24,521 downwards.
AATTGAAACCCTAGATGCACCTGCTGCCTATGTTCCCATTGACATTGCCAGAGAGCATTTGTCCGCCTATGCAGAGTTGACCAGTGCCAAATATCCTGATTTAAACATTGTTGCTGTTGTTGGTGACTATACCCAGAAAGGATTTAAGCTACCCAACGAAAAACTTCCTGATCCAGCCAGCGTAGAAAACAAAGTTATTTTGTTTGCAGGTAGCACTATTGGCAACCTAAACCATCCTCAGGCCGTTGCCCTCTTACGGAAGTCAGCTGAACTGCTCGAAGGGCGTGGTGCCATGCTGATTGGAGTCGATCTTAAAAAAGACCCAGCCACCCTACACGCAGCCTACAATGACTCTCAAGGAGTAACCGCTAAATTTAATCTCAATATTCTCAGCAACATTAACAAGGAGCTTAATGCTGATTTCGACCTCAACAACTTCTATCATCATGCTCCTTACAATCCTGTGTCAGGTCGAATTGAACTACATTTGATTAGTAAGCTTCCCCAAACTGTTACAGTTGCAGAACAGAAATTTGCCTTTAGAGAAGGAGAGAGTATCCATACTGAAAATTCTCATAAGTATAGTCTCGAAGATTTTCGAGAGCTGGCTGCAGAAGCCGGGTTTACCCTAAAAGAGACATGGACAGATGATAAAAAGCTCTTTAGTGTAAATTACCTGGAACTATAAGTGGCTAGAGATATGCGATTAAATAATATAGCCACCATGTGTAGAATGCGCTAGGCGATAGTCGTAACACATCGATATTCTATTTTTAGGCAGAGTCCTAAATCAATATTAGACAGTGACTTCATTGCTGCAGCCGCGCCCTTTTTCTACATCACTGATATTAGATAGCGTGGTGGCAGCGATATTACGCAGAGCTTCTTTGGTGAAAAATGCCTGATGTGCTGTGATGACAACATTAGGAAATGACTGTAGTAGCTGGAAGGTATCATCCTGGATCACGGTGTCTGACAGATCTTCAAAAAATAGACTGTCTTCCCGCTCATAGACGTCAATGCCAAAGTAGCCCACTCGCCCCGACTTAATAGCCCTGATCACAGCTGGGGTATCAATCAGGCCGCCACGACTGGTGTTGATCAACATCACCCCTGGTTTCAGGTGCTGTAGGGACTCTTCATTGATGAGATGGTGGGTAGACGGCAATAGAGGACAATGGAGAGAGATAATATCGGAGCGGGTCAACAACAAAGACAGATCGACATACTCCACATCCATGGCCTCACAGACTGGGTTAGTACGGACATCGTAGGCCAATAGCTTACAGCCAAATCCGTTCATAATTTGAGCAAAACATTGGCCAATTTTGCCAGTGCCGACAATACCGACGGTCTTGCCATGGAGGTCAAATCCTAATAAGCCGTCCAAGGAAAAGTTGTCGTCTCGCACACGATTGTAAGCACGATAAAGTTTACGATTGAGGGCCATAATCAGCCCCACGGCATGCTCAGCCACGGCATAGGGGGAATAGGCAGGGACTCGCACTACGGACAGGCCTAGCTCCTTAGCCACGTCTAAGTTAACATTGTTGAATCCGGCACAGCGGAGAGCGATGACATGGGTACCGGTGATTGCGATCGCACGTAGCGTCTCCCCATTCAACTCATCATTAATAAATACACACACAGCTGGAAAGCCGGATGCCAGAGAGGCAGTTTCTGCCGTCAGGCGCGGTTCAAAAAAAGTCAATTCATGACCATAGTCTGCATTGACTTCTGTAAATGAACGTTCGTCATAGCGCTTGGCGCTAAAAAAAGCTGTTTTCATAATCCGTATCCGCCTGCTCTACTCTGATTAGCGTAACGTCAATTATTCGTATTGAATAAACTCACTTGTTGTCATAAAAATGATTTAAATGCCTATCTAAAAACCTGTCCCTCAATACTAAGACCTGTTTATAAAAAATGGTGGAATCAGGTCAAATCTCCCAAAAATCAATCAATTAAACTCTTTCCTTATAAAGTTAGGGATTTTTTATAGAAAACTACAGATTTCAACTGAGATATGGTTTATTAACCTGTTGAATAGCGTCCATGAATGTTTTGAATAGTCATCTTCCATACCATGGGACTTTGATAGAAAACGCTCATTGGTGACTATCTGAAGCTTTTTATAAATCTTAAAAGAACACTAAGACCCCCTCAAAATTAATGGATACCAAAAATAAAATCTGAGATAGAATTTAAGTATAGAGTTCAGTTTTCCTAGAAATTTCACTCTACTATCTTAAGGAGCTGATATCTTGAAGAAGCCTAATACCAAGTATTGCCTGAGCAGGTCATTGAGAGATTAAATTTAAGTATCAGAAAACACAATGGCCAAGGTTATATCCGATTGGCTTTCTTTCCTGTTTGTTTAATGCAATCTTTTAGTAAAAAATCAAGAGTTGTCGTAGGTTTAGCCTACGTTTAATAAATCCATATAGAGCAAACTTGTTTTTAGCTTTGAGCTAAAGGTCAAAGAGACTTTTAGTGTGCTGTTTTTGCTGAACGAGACTATTAACCATGGTTCAAGCCCCTATTCAACCAACTGTTTCTTTAGCACCTGCGTCACCGGATGAGCTGTCTTTAATAGACGCCTACTGGCGGGCCTGTAATTATCTCGCGGTCGGTATGATCTATCTGAGGGACAATCCTCTTCTCCAGGAACCCCTCAAAGCCGAGCATGTGAAACATCGTCTGTTAGGGCATTGGGGAGCCTCTCCAGCCCTGAGCTTTACCTACGTCCACTGTAATCGGCTGATCAAAAAATACGATCTAGACATGATCTTCGTGGCCGGACCGGGACACGGTGCCCCCGGCGTGCTGGGGCCAGTCTATCTAGAAGGGACCTACGCCGAGCTTTACCCCGACAAAAGTGAAGACGCTGAAGGCATGCAGCGATTTTTCAAGCAATTCTCATTTCCTGGGTATATCGGTAGTCATGTCACCCCCGAGACACCTGGATCCATCCACGAAGGTGGTGAGCTAGGGTACAGCGTTTCCCATGCCTACGGTGCCGTCTTAGATAACCCTGACCTAATTGTTACCTGTGTCGTCGGTGATGGGGAAGCTGAAACAGGTCCTTTAGCCACCGCCTGGCATTCCAACAAGTTTATCAATCCGGCTCGCGATGGGGCGGTTCTACCAATTTTGAACCTTAACGGGTATAAAATTGCTAATCCAACCATTTTGGCCCGGATTTCCCAGGAAGAGCTGGAGTATTTGTTTCGAGGCTATGGCTATACTCCCTACTTTGTAGAAGGTAGCGATCCCACAGAGATGCACCAGCAAATGGCATTGGTGATGGAAGAATGCGTGCTCGCCATTAAAGAGATTCAGCGAACAGCGCGGATATCGGGCAAGGTGGAGCGTCCCCGATGGCCAATGATTGTTCTGCGCACCCCCAAAGGATGGACAGGACCAGCCGAAGTCGATGGCAAAAAAGTTGAAGACTTTTGGCGATCGCACCAGGTACCCATGGGGGGCATGCACGATAACCCTGACCACCTGCGTCGGCTAGAAGCCTGGATGCGTAGCTACCAGCCAGAGAAACTGTTTGATGAGACGGGAGCCCTGATCCCCGAGCTCAAAGCCTTAGCCCCCACCGGAAACCGGCGTATGGGCTCTAACCCCCATGCAAATGGCGGCCTACTACGTAAGGCATTAAAGATACCTAATTTCAGTGACTATGCTATTCAGATGGAGCACCATGGGACCGAAGAGTTTGAAAATACCAAGGCGCTGGGCTTGCTGATGCGAGATATCATGCGGGACAATCCCAATAATTTCCGATTGATGGGACCCGATGAAACTGCATCCAACCGGTTGCAAGATGTTTATCAGGTGACCAAAAAAGTCTGGATGGCAGATATTTATCCTGAGGACGAGGGGGGAACTGAGCTATCCCGCGACGGTCGGGTGATGGAAATGCTCAGTGAGCATACATTACAGGGGTGGCTAGAGGCCTATCTACTCACCGGACGTCATGGTCTTTTCCACACCTATGAGGCCTTCGCCCATGTGGTAGATTCCATGTTTAACCAGCATGCTAAGTGGTTAGATATCTGTCGTAATCACGTTCCTTGGAGACGGTCGATATCCTCTCTCAATATTCTACTGTCGTCTTTGGTGTGGCGACAGGACCACAACGGCTTTAGTCACCAAGATCCCGGTTATGTGGATTTGGTGACCAATAAGAGTCCTGATGTAGTGCGATTGTATTTTCCTCCAGATGCTAACTGTTTGTTATCTGTCGCTGACCACTGCTTCCGTAGTACGGACTACATCAATGTCATCATTGCTGACAAACAAAAACATCTGCAGTATTTGTCCATGGATGAGGCCATCGCCCATTGCACTAAGGGAATTGGTATTTGGGGTTGGGCCAGTAATGATGACTGTGGCACCGAGCCTGATGAGCCCGATGTGGTCATGGCCTGCTGTGGCGATATTCCCACCATGGAATCCCTGGCAGCAACAGCCATTTTACGAGCAGAATTTCCTGAACTCAAGGTACGTTTTGTCAACATAGTCGATCTGTTTAAGCTGGTTTCAGAGGGAGAACATCCCCATGGTCTATCGGACTGGGATTTTGATTCATTGTTTACCCCCGACAAACCTGTCATCTTTAACTTTCACGGCTATCCTTGGCTAATCCACAAGTTGGTTTATCGTCGTTCTAAGCAGAAGCGCATCCACGTGCGGGGCTACAAAGAAGAGGGGAATATCAATACGCCGCTGGAGCTGGCGATCAATAACGAGGTGGACCGTTTTAACCTGGTGATTGATGTGATCAACCGGGTACCCAAACTAGGTTCCGCAGCCGCCCATGTGAAAGAACGCATGAAAAACAAGATCATTGAGTGTCTGAGCTATGCCCATGAGCATGGCAAGGATCAAGATGAAATTGTGAATTGGCGCTGGCCTTATTCGGAAGATTGTTAGCAGGGTTACACTTACCGGCTATCCTATAGACCCAATGAAAATTCTGGTTCTCAATGCTGGCTCTAGTAGTCACAAGCTCTGTCTGTATGCCTGGGGGGACACTTTACCAAAGTCAGCCCCGGACCCAGTGTGGCAGGTGCAGATTGACTGGTACCCTGATCGGGCCACTGTCGAGGTCTCCTCAAGGGCCGCTTCACCAGGAGTACCTCTTAAGGAGAACAAGGACTTTACCTCCCGACGGCAAATTCTCTCTGAGGTGCTGAGCACCCTGTGGCAGGGCACAAACCCAGTCCTTCACAGTCCAGATGAGATTGATGCCGTTGGGCATCGGGTCGTCCACGGGGGGCAAACATATCAGACGAGCACCTTAGTGACCCCTGAGGTCAAAGTCGAAATCGACCGACTGCGACAGCTGGCTCCCAATCACAATCCTGCCAATCTAGAAGGCATTGAACTGATGGAAGAGCTGCTGGGGGACATTCCACAAATAGCCGTGTTTGATACGGCGTTTCATCGCCAGATACCCGATGTGGCCGCCATTTATCCGGGTCCCTATGAATGGGTCGATCAGGGTATCCGGCGCTATGGTTTCCATGGCATTAGTCATCAGTACTGTAGTCAGCGGACGGCTCAGTTGCTCAAGCGTGATGATTTGCGGTTGATTATTTGTCATCTGGGCAACGGCGGGTCTCTAGCAGCAGTTCACCACGGTCAAAGCATTGACACCACCATGGGGTTTACCCCCTTAGACGGGTTGATGATGGGGACTCGATCCGGAGCGATTGATCCGGGTATTTTGATCTATCTGATGCGGCAGGGATACAGTGCTGACCAGCTAGACCAAATGTTAAACAAAGAGTCGGGTCTCAAAGGTATTTCAGGTATTTCCCACGATCTGCGTTATGTCAGGGACGCGATTAAAGCTGGAGATGCCAGGGCTCATCTGGCCCTGGATATTTACCTCCATCGTCTTAAGTCTTGTGTTGGCACCATGCTCATGAGTCTGGGTGGGTTAGATGCGATGGTATTTACCGCCGGTATTGGTGAACGTGCGGCATCGATTCGCACAGAAACCTGTAAAGCTCTGGATTTTTTGGGGCTAAAGCTAGATCTGGTTAAAAATGAACAAAATCCTGTTGATCAAGATGTTGCCACGGTTGACTCTACAGTACGGGTGCTGGTGATTCATACACAGGAAGACTGGGCAATTGCCCAAGACTGCTGGGGCTGTCTTCAACAGACGCGTGCTGTTGCCTGATAATCAGCTGGCTATTATTGGCAGAAATTTTAATGCCGTGAGAAAGATAGTTGTTGTAACACAAACGACATTTCTCGGTCATGGTCTTCCCAATTATATTGTTGACCATCACGCCAAATCTTTGGCAGGTCCTGGCCTTGAGATGAAATAGCAACCTGCTTACCCGTACTATCTTGATATTCAACCCTCCTGGCATCTACCGTTAGTCTGGCTCGGGAGGTTACCTGGCGTTGAAAGTTGATAAAACTGCCGTGGGTTTGGGGTTCACCCATCTCTAATACAAATCCGCGATTAAACCCATGGACGGCGATCCAGGTTTGATTACAGGTCAAAAAGGTAATGCCATCTGCCGTCTTGCTATCTACTTTGGTACAGATATCGGGGATGCTCATTTGAGGTGCTGTTTTACCATGCCAGATCAGTAAATTCTCGTACTGGGCTATGGCATGGGGCTGGTCAGCATTGATCGTTAATTCATTAGTCCCACCAGTGGCGTTAGCCATGTATAGACTAAAGCCCTTCCAGTCGCCGCCAGTACCCTGGGCTAGACTGCCAAGCTGATAGCTATGGCTGATGTACAGCGTTTCGTAGAAAGCGGGGCCATAGAGTCCGGGCTTCCAGTTTTCATAGTGGGGATGGGTGCGCTGCAGTTCGATGGGTTTAGAGAAACGACGCTGTGAGATCGCAACCACATCCGCTGGCGGCAAGTAATCACTGGTAATCCCATAGAGCCAATCCCGTTCAAGCTCATCGGGAGCCGGAGCCTGCCCAAAATACAGCCAGAAAAAGCGGGCAGCGCTATCCCCGTAGATGCGCTTGGATGGACCTGTCCAGCTACCGCGCCAGTACTTAATCGCCGCTGAACGATAGAGCCAATCGAGAGCATCCTGCGCCAGCTGCTGCACCTCGGGATCCTTAGCAAAATCGTACAGATTTAGATAGGCTGCTGTGGTGTGACCGTGGTAGACCGGGCTATCCCATTCCCCCATACCAATATCCAGCAAGGTGGCCACGTAGCGTTCCAGGTGCTGTTTATACATTAACCGGGTTACCTCATTCCCCGTTTCCTCCGCCATCAAGTACACCGAGGTATCACGCATGGCCCTGAGGTTGTCAGTATTGCGACAATCAACGGGGGTGTCACAATCATCCGTGGACCGGGCCCAAAACTTACGGGGTGGGTCAGCTGTGCGAGTGAGCGGATCGCTGATGGTAAAGTCGTGCATTGCCTGCCACATGCGCTGGCGATAGACCGGATCAAGCTGGTCGCCAAAGTAAAAGTACTTACGCATCTGACTTTGGAGGGTAAACCCTGAGAGCAGGTCTACACCCTGAGTTTCCGTGGCCTGGGCGTCGAGTTGCTGCAAAAAATCCAGTGGTGCGGGCGAGCTGCCCCACAGCATATCCGCCATTGCTAGCGGATACGAGTTTTTTTCATACTCATAGGCAATGCTGCCATAGGACTCAACTGCAGCCAGCTGCAGTAGTGTGAGCTGCAGTCTCACCTGAAACATCAAGATCCACCAGAGTTCTGCCATTTTACAAGACAATGCCGATGTTGCGATCGCAACTCCCCACAGTCTCTTTAGCATAGCGCCCAGCTAGTACACTTTTCGATTTAGACCATGGCAACCATGGCAACTTTGTTGGCTATGGATAGGTCTTGAAAACTAGCACTCTTAAAAACTAGTAATGTTGTTATCACCCCTAGGTACGATCAAATCCATAGGTTTTATATCAGCACCTGACGAGAATTACTCAGATTCAGGACAAATGACCAAATCCCTGAAGCAATGTCAGTATGGCGATGTCAGTATATAGTATTCCAATAGACTCGTTCACCTGCTAAATCGGCAACGGCAAAATAGCTAATCTAGTTTCAGCATAGTTCAAGGTAGACTCGTGGCATAATCACGTGTAAAAATCATCATTAATGAGTTCTTGAATACGGATGATCGTCTTACCATGTCTGCACAAGCCCAATCGTTAACTGACCTAATTATTGACGTATTGGGACATAAAGGAAGAGGATTCTTCCGCTTATTCAAAAAGCGTCCTAATCCACAGACAAAGCAGGCTATTTTGGCCGCTTCTCAGAGCTATGTGCACAAGTTTAGGGAACGCCATGGCAGACTAAAAATCCTAGGCATGAGTAAGCCCGTCAGCTTGGACTCGGTTTACGTTCCTATTCGGCTTTTGGAAGAGGGTGAAATCAATAAATCCATGTCTATTGATGACATGGAAAAAGCTTACCGCACTCGCCACGAACGGAAGCTATCGTCCAAGTCAACCGATAAAAAAACGGCCATAGGTGTGGCTAATGAAATTCAGTATTTATCGATTATTGGTGCTCCAGGCGCTGGTAAAACCACATTACTTCGTAAAATTGGTTTAGAAGCACTGAAATGTAAAGATGAAACTGAATTTCAGTATTCATGCATACCAATTTGGATTGATTTAAAGAAGTTTACGGAAGAAAGCCTAAGTTTTCAGACCTACATTGCCAACGAATTAAAAACGTTTGATTTTCCAGAAAGTGCAGAAATCACTGAAAAAGCCTTAAAAAAAGGACGATTTTTGATCTTATTTGATGGCTTAGATGAAGTCTCATCCAGCGGTCGTCATCAGGTATTGAATAATATTGAAACGTTTGTCGGTCGCCATGAAAAAAACCGCTACGTTATCTCTTGTAGGGCCGCTGCCTATCGCTGTCCTTCCCCCAGCTTCCGTGAGATAACCTTGGCTGGAAATGGTCAAGAACAGATTAAACAATTTATTTATAACTGGTTCTCTTCAGATGAAGTAGAAGACGCTGATGCTGCAGAAACATGTTGGAAGTCCCTGCGAAAGTCAGATAACATTGCAGTCCGAGAGCTAGCTCAAACTCCGCTGCTGCTAACATTTTTATGTTTGGTCTATAGCCGCTCCTTAACATTTTCCGGGAATAGAAGCACCCTGTATCATGAAGGACTGCGCATTCTACTGAAAAAATGGTTTGAAGAGAAACGTATTTCTAAAGAGAGTATCTATGAAGGCCTACATATTGAGCTAGAAGAGAAACTGCTGGCTGAAATTGCCTACAAAGCCTTTAAAGATGACAAACTACTTTTTACTAAGGTCAGCTTAGTAAAACATATTCGAGAATTCTTGTTAAGGGAATTGAATGCTCCTAGCCATCTCAGCGGCGAGAACATCTTAGATGCCATTGCCATTCAACAAGGCATCTTGGTGGAGCAATCCGAAGGCATCTATTCCTTTTCCCACCTCACCTTCCAGGAATTTTTAGCCGCTCAATACATCTATGAAAACTACACCAACCAGGCTCTCTCTGAGATGGTGCGTTTACATGCTAAGGACAAACGGTGGGAAGAAGTTTTCGTACTGATTGCTGGCCTTAAATATGATGAAAGTAACGTTATTAATCTTCTACTTTATCTAAATCAAGTTGCCCAAGGATTTATCAATACAGAAAAACTGAGCGCCCTGTGGGTATGGGCATCCAATGTGACAACCTTTGAATCCACCTCAGACAAACTGATCGAAAAGCGAGCCAATGCCCTTTACCGGGCCTTCCACTACAGTCGGATTCTGGCTAAAAGTTCTAAATTAAAAGGTGATCTCGAAACCGTTCAGGCATTGCTTCAGCCATTTATCTATAATCTGCGGGCATCCAATGATTTGACGCTAACAACGCATTTGATCAATGCGTTTCACAATGTCACCCTTCAGATCGAGAACACCGGTAAGCTTAACGACTCAGCCTTGACCAAGCGAGTTCAAACCGATCTCAAGAAAGCAATCAATTTGGCCAAACCCTTAGCAAATAAGATTCGCAAACGAGCTAGTGTGCGTAGCATGCGCTACTTAAAGAGTCATGATCAGCGCTCTTCTATTGATGAGGATCTGAAGAACAATGAGATTTTTGCGAGTTCTGACTTTTTGTCACTGTTTGAGCAATTAAACAGGTTGAGTCTGAATATTCCCAGCACTCAATATCCTAGTCATGTTCATAGGAAATTTTTAGATGATCTAAAAAAAGTCTGTCTGGGTGTCCTAAAGATCGATGAATCATGGCTGATGATGTCTCGAGAAGAGGCCCAGGCCTGCCAAGACTGTCTGTACGTGACGCTGCTAATGTTAAAGTGCAGAAAAGAAGCTAAACGAGTCTCACCCGAACGGTGGAAGTCAGTACAAGAACAAATTTTATCTCTGAGTGTAGGAGAATATCGTCCTGTTTCAGTATCAGCCCAAAGCTTTTTGGATCAGATAGGAGCGGTATATAGACAAGATGATGACGAAAACAGTTTATTAGTGACCGAAATCCCAGATGAATTTTCAATAAAACCGCCATTTTTTGTATCCGTATCTGCAGAAGCTCTGACTGTCCAAGATATTGATAACCTGTTTCACAGAGCGGATGAAATTAGAGAGTCTAAGCCAGCCGCAGGCATTATCCTATATCAAAATCCGCCTGAAAAAGCAGCTATAGAATTGTTGACCAGTTTGAGACTGCAGCAGGATTTTAAGATTGTGCCCATTGCTCTAGCGGTGGTCGAAAAGGCACTGCCAAGTACTGATGATTGCAAAGACGTCTTCGCTAGTCACGTGCAGCGGTATATAGAGAGAGCTGACTTCTTTAGGGATAAGGATGCGCTCGATGATAAGCTATTGTTTTTTGGTCGTACGGAGTTGTTAAATCAGCTAGCGGCTGATCTGAAAGCTAATCAAAGTGTAGGACTGTTTGGGTTACGAAAATCAGGCAAGTCATCAATATTGCTACAGCTGGCTTTGGCTTGTCAGGAGCATGCTGTTATTCATATAGATTTGCAGAAATATAGCAATACTGTTTATGGTATCGAGCTATTGGATGAGATTCTTCAAAACCTATATTGTTTGGCTAAGAGCAGAAATCCTTTAGTCGAGATGCCTCCTCTGCTTTCTGAAGCAGGACAATCGCTAAAAGAATTATCTCTGGAATTTCAACAACGCTTTAAGCGTCTGTCTCAATCGATTGAAAGTGTTGGATACGAGCTGCCTGTCTTATGCTTTTTAGATAATCTAGATAAGGTTTTCCCGCACTCTAACGAAAAGTTTGAGGAGAAGGCAGAAGAGTTTAGCCTCGTCTTTGGAACGCTGAGAACGTTAAACCAAAAAGAACAGCTGATGTCTTTGGCAATCACGGCTGTACAACCCCAATGTAATCGGATCAAGCAATGGAGTTTTTCAGACACATCTAAAAACCCACTACACCAATTCTTTAAAGAATCGTTTTTGAAACCGTTTTCTGTGCTTGAAACGTCTTTACTAATTAATGGTCTTAGCGGTTTGATGCAGTGGGAATTTGACCGTCAGGTTATCCATAAAGTTCATCGTCTCAGCGGAGGACATCCATTTTTATCAAGAAAGATTGCCAATTTCTTGATTAGAAAGGCAAGTAGTCAAGATAGTCTTTTGGCAAAGCGTAAAATACCCTTTGCTTTTTCTCAGCTACATTTGAGAAAAATCTTTCGGGAGCAGCCGATCAAAGCCTATGTTGAATACGGTTTTATTGGTGAGCTTAGATCTTACGATTCAAAGCCTAAAGTTCATCATATTTTGAATGCGTTAAGCATGATGACAACGGCATCTAATAGTACCGATGGTTGGCTCAGAGCCAGAACGTTATTGGCATTTTTATCTAAAAAGTTAAATATCTCAGAAATTCAGTGTTTGGATGCTGTGCATGTGCTACAGAATTTTGGGATTGTGGAAGAGACAGAGCATCCAGATGGCTATGACTGTTACCGGATTCGAGTGGTGCTATTGCATCAGTGGTTTCAGATGTTACGAAGGTCAAAGAGTGCCTAGAGGTGAAAATTTTACAGGCTCCAAAGGTTATGTCTACAGAAGCGTTCCATGGAACGCCGGTACGTTAAAAATAGAGCTTAATTGAATCCATTCTTGAACAGAAATAATGCATGAGTTTTGGTCTTATTCTATGAACCTAGTCGCTGCAGAGGGCGAGCATTGTTACCCAGTAGATGACTAAAGAGTTCAATTTGATCAGTGGATGCTTCAATAGGAGTGGTCATCATGAGCCACGTCACATTTTCGGTGCAGGGGGGAGTGGTTAGGGAGCCGATATAGCGCACCAGACTAGGATTTTGAGGTAAAAAATTGGCAGGGTTAATAACAGCAGTTCCATGGATCTGTTGTCCAGGGTGCTGTGGTAAATACTGAGCGAGGGCTGTTAGCTCTGATTGCTCTACCCCCGGTTTTAGCCATAGACCAACAACCGTGAGTGCTCCAGTGGAGGCATGTCGGTGCACTAAGTGCAGCTCCATTGGATAGTGAATGCCACCATAGGTGTGCTCACTGGGGGTATGGAAGTGAAACTGCAGCAGCTGATACACTTCGTTATCTAGAGTGAGGGTACAACTGTCATTTCCAGTTTGTTGAATGGTACGGCCATTATTGAGCAGATCGATGGTGATAGGGTGATAGTCGAAGCTGACAGAGGCGACTGTAGCCTGAGTAATGTCAAGATCGATGGGAGACTGTCGTTGTCCGTCACGACAGATGCGATAGTCAGTGGATAAATCAGCCCAGTGGGTAGGGCCGGATGTATCCCCATAGTTCCATTGGGGAATCTGCCCTAGAATACCAGCGAGGGAAAGTTCTAGAAAAGTACGTCGTGGAATCAGTAGGTAAGGGCTAACCATAAATGCCGGTCAATAACGCTTAGGTGTTTTAGTACACCGAAAGAATGAGGGTTTCTTGACATATTCTTGACATATAAATCTCTCACTCTGACAGCAACAATCCCCTTTATCCGGTTGAGGACAAAGGGGATTAAAGTGATTAATCCAACTAGCTGTTTTGGAGCTAACCTAAAGCTTTTTCAATTGCCGCTTTAAGCTCTGGGGCATCGGGAGCCGTTTTAGGGTCAAAACGCTCAACGACTTCACCGTCACGCCCAACGACAAATTTGCCAAAGTTCCAGCTAATATCCTCACCGTCGCCGACTAAGAACTGATACAGAGGGCTACGATTAGCACCATTGACATCCTGCTTTTCTAGCAAAGTAAAGTCTACATCGTACTTAGTTTTGGTAAAGTCCTTGATTTCATCAGGGGTACCGGGTTCTTGAGCACCAAACTGGTTGCAGGGTACGCCCACAACGACAAGGCCCTTGGAGCCATAGGCCTTGTCCAGTTCTACTAGACCGCTATACTGGGGGGTTAACCCACAGGCGCTGGCAACGTTAACGAATAAAACGACTTTATTTGCGATCGCATCCGGTGACAGAGGAGTGCCATCCAGAGTCGCTAGATTAGTGGGTACAGGCATAATGGATTAACGTTTTTGGACAACGCTTCCTATTATCAACCATCCTATCCACAAATCCAATATACCCTCGTCGCCGAACCATGATCCGAAAAGTCATATTGGTTCCAATTATCAACTGTGGCTAGCGTCGAGGATAGATGACCCTCGACCTGTTCAAGGCTACTGCCGTGGGTGGATAAAAGAACAATATTTCCAGTTTCCTCAACAGAATCTAGAATCTTCTTATTTTGGTCTTCTAGACATTGTTCAGAAGAGGAGACTGTGGATGATAAACAGTGGCCTGTTTGAGCACAGTTAAACTCACTTGCACGGACAAGGTCTAATGGAGATAAATAGCTAAGTCCCACTAAAACAAACGTAAGCGAAGGGATAGACTTAAAATACTTGGTCATAATAAGCCACCTGATGTGAGATTTTAGAACAATGCCCCTACTGTAGGCTCACTAGTAAAAACCACCATCAGAACAAACACGGAAAAAAGCTTAGAACAACCTAAAATCGCCATTTACCATCAGAGAATACACGTATATCTGCTTAGTCTCAATTCTGAATTAGGGGCTAGGTTCTACGACATCTAGCGACACATCCTGCACTAGCATGAGCGGCAACAACGCCTGACTGAGATATTGCCCATAGCCTGCCTGTAAAAATTGACTATAGTCTGAATTCCCAACAACATGGGTTTGCATAAAGGCCAGCCCCAGGCCTTTGAGATACTCACGGGCCAGACCTGGATCAGGGCCAGAGAATTCGTCTGGTAGAGTATCGGACCGGGCATAGTTATGGCTCCCGCCCTGCATCAGTGCTAAGTATTTATTAGTCGAAGTCAGCCAGGTAAAGGGATAGATTTGTTCTGTTAGGGCCGGGGCAATGGGGTCGGCACTGCCGCTCACCATAAATACAGGAGTCTTCAGCTGGTTTAACCCCTCGTCTCCGAACACTAAGCTAGTAATGGGATTAAAGACAAATGCGGCTTTGATCCGCTCATCCTGGATGGGTTGTTCAAACTGGCTTTGCAGGGCCAAACACTGTAGGGGAAGCGATATATTAACCGAATCTACCCTGGTTAACTCATCCGTACAGCGGGTTTGCAGCTGTTCGACATTGAGCTGAGCCCCGGCTAAAGCCAGGGCCGTATATCCACCAAAGGAGTGCCCCATCACACCCACTTTGCTGAGGTCAATCCGATTTGCTAAGGAAACTTGGCTTTCAATGGCATCCAGCAGATAGGAAATATCCTGGGGGCGATCTACAAATTCATTTGGAGCCATGGCGGCTGAGACATTTCCTTCTAGCAGATTTTCCACCTGCTGCAGGTTACTACCGGGATGCTCAATGGCGGCAACGGCGATGCCATAGCTGGCGAAGTGCTGGGCCATATCGGCAAAGTTGGTGCGGCTAGCAGCAAACCCATGGGAGATCACCACCAGGGGAGTGGGCGTATTGCTATCGGGTAGATAGAGATCAACGGGTAATGTTCGACTGCGGCGAGGGTCTTGTAATTCCCAGGTTTGTGTTTGCCAGGTTAGGGGACCTGGCTGTGTGAGGTTGGGTTGCTGGGTAAAATCAATGGGGTCAGCAGCGGCGATTTCGGTATTGGCCTGGGTGCGGAGGGTTGCGATCGCAACCTCAGTTTCTTCCAATAGTTCCACCACCGTATTGACCACATCCAAAACCTCTACCGAATTAATCCGCAGTGTGGGTGTCGGAAATCGGCGCATCACATTGAGCAGTGTTAGCCCTTCATCATCAGCTGCGGCCAAAATCAAAGACCCTCGCAGCCCCCGTGCCCCGTTTTGCCATGACTCTGTTTGAATCACCTTCCCCAGACGCTGTAGCCACAATTCCCCCAACGGATCGTAAAGTACCTGGGAAAGCGTCACAGGTGTCACATCTAAAGGCGTATTCAAAATCTCTCGAAAGTCCGCTCGCTCCTGCTCACTCAGAAAGTCGAGATAAAACCCCAACTCATCATCAATTTGATTTTCATAGGCATAGGCTTCCAGCGATGAAACCGAAATCGATAGCTCTAACACCCCATAGGATAAGGTGACATCTTCTGCAGCCAGCACAGATGTGCCCATTATGAGCGGAGCAGTGCCGCCCAGGCACAGTACTACAGTTCGAAGCCAGCGAAGTACTTTCATCGTTGCCAGTATAGCTAATATGGCCTAAAGCTAAAAAGATCGCTTCCCTATCTGTCCGTTAAGTGGACAGATAAAAAAGCGACCAGATGAAGCTTGGCAAATTTGAACGGTTGTACCTGTTAGTCCTTACTTGATCTTCAACTACTTGATCCTCAACTACTTGAGGATCAAGACCGGACAATGGGACAAGCGTACAACTTGCTCTGCTACAGAGCCAATGAGAAAACGACTGACACCTTTACGCCCATGGGATGGCATGATAATTAAGTCAGCATCAATTTCCTGAGCATAGTCTATAATTTTTGATGTGGGGTCACCGATTACCACCTCAATCGGAAGCTCACCATATCCCATTTCACCTAGTTGATTATTGGTAAAGCTACGAACTTTTTGCTTGCGATCTTCATCACTAAGCGTATCCCACATGGCGGCTGGATCAGCAGGGTGCAACGGTGCCAACACATGAATGAGTTTCAAGGATGAAATACCGTCAACCAGCTCTTTGGCTGGACCTAGAGCCTGATAGGAAAGTTCAGAAAAATCGATGGGAATGAGAACAGATTTTCGTTTTAGCCAACTCATCTCATTTACCTCCGTAATACAGTTTCTCGGGCAACCTGAGGTGCTGGCAACATTTCACCTGATTTCAGACGGGCCATGTAGCTATTTAATTCCCTAGCAATTAAGCCTGACATCAGGAAACATCCTAGTAAATTGGGTAACGACATGGCCAGGGCCATAATATCGCTAAAATCTAGAATAGGCCCCAGGTTTACCACCGCACCAACAAAAACACAGAACAGAAAAATACCTTTGTAGATATTAACGGTGCTATCACCGAAAAGATAGGCCCAGGATTGCTGCCCATAATAGCTCCAGGAAATCATCGTAGACAGAGCAAACAAAAATCCAGCGACAGCAATCACATAGGGGAACCAGCTGATAACTGTTTCAAACGATGCGGCAGATAGCTGGGCTCCATTGAGCTCAGCAGCTGTAGGGTCAGCATAAACGCCTGTGAGTACAATCACAATGGCTGTCAGGTTACAGATAAACATGGTGTCAATAAAGGGCTCTAGCAGAGCAACAACCCCTTCTCGGATGGGTTCGTCTGTTTTAGCCGCCGAGTGGGCAATGGCCGCTGAACCCAACCCGGCTTCATTAGAAAATGCCGCTCGCTGAAACCCAATCACAATTGCGCCCACAGCTCCACCAGCCACCGCCTCTGGATTAAAGGCCGTGGCAATGATGGTACCAACTGCCCCTGGCACCTCGGGTAGCTTCACCAACATTACCCAGAAACAGGCTAAGGCATAAATCACCGCCATGGCCGGGACTAATACACCAGCTACAGCCCCAATGCGCTCAATGCCCCCCAGAATAACCAAGCCAACAATCAACGCGAGAACAATACCAAATAACCAGCTGAGACCGTTGAGAAATGGCAACACATTGGAAACGGCGGCAAACGCTTGGTTCGCCTGGAACATGTTGCCAATACCGAGACTACCAATGGCACAGAAAACTGCAAAAATCACCGCCAGAGCTTTACCGACCGGGGCCATACCCATGGCCGACAGTCCCCGAGACAGGTAGTACATGGGGCCACCGCCAACGGTACCATCGGGTTTAATCACACGATACTTTTGACCCAGGGTACATTCGGCAAACTTGCTCGACATACCCAGAAAACCGGCCATGGTCATCCAAAAGGCAGCTCCAGGTCCTCCTAGGCGAATTGCGATCGCAACACCGGCAATGTTACCAATCCCTACTGTTCCCGACAGCGCTGCCGCCAGAGCTTGGAAGTGAGAAACATCCCCTTCGTCTTCTTCGCTATCATATTTGCCTCGTACCACATCAATGGCATGTTTAAAGGCACGAACATTGATAAACTTAAGCCGGAAGGTAAAAAAGATAGCGCCAACCACCAGCCAGAGGACGATAAACGGCATACCATTTTCACCGCCGACCTTAAAGTAAAAGATCAGGTTGAGGACATCTACTACACTTTGAACACCGGCTTCAATGGAACCTAGGAACCCGACCGGCGCAGCCTCCTCTTGAGCAAAAGCAACTTGGGGTAAAAAGATTAATAAAAAGGCAAGGCCGTAGAGATAATGTTTCAACCTGAACATTGGCTTTTTCATGGTATTAACTCCAAATGAGAGAGATTTGAAAGGTTTATGGAGAGTCCCTTACTTGAAAAGACGAAGAGACATCAGTTGAAGAAAGATCAAGATTGAATCGATTTGAAGGTTGAACCTGAATCAATTTGGGATAGCATTTCCCCTCTGGGAAGGGGTTCCGGGGTGGGGTAGCCGTTACTACTAGCGGTCGAGACCCACCCCGGAACCCCTCCGAGGAGGGGATGAATCAGCGCGTTGTTGAATTATCGAGATCTTTTACACAGGGCGGTTTTCAAAGGGAGATGCTAAGTCTAGAAACCGTTAATGCAATCCCCCGACATTTATCTCGAAGGGCATTTACTCAGGAACTCGGTAAAGCAAACACAGCATCACAAAGAGTATCTGCCAGCCGATCGGCCTCTTCGCGATTCATGACTAGCGGTGGAGCCAGAATGAGCACATTGGTAAACCCAGGAATGGTGTTGGTATTACGACCAATAATGACTTGCTTACCCATGCAATACTTGGTCACTGAGGCCATGGCATCACTCTCCAAAGGTGTTTTGCTGGTCTTGTCTTTTACCAGCTCCACCCCCAACAGCAATCCTTTACCTCTTACATTGCCCACATTAGGATGATCCAGCAGTCGCTGCAGTTTGCCCAGCAAATACTCGCCCATTTCAGCCGCCCGCTCACAGAGGTTTTCTCTCTCTAAAATTTCGATACTGCGCAGACCGACAGCGGTACATACCGGGCTGCCACCGTAGGTAGTCACATGGCGAAAGTGACTGTCGCTGCCGGGGTCATCCAAAAAGGCTTCGAAGATAAACTGTTTTACCACCGTGGCCGAAAGGGGCATATAACCACTGGTAAGCCCCTTGGCAAAGGAGATAATGTCAGGCTCTACGCCCCAATGCTGATGGCCAAACATTTTTCCGGTGCGTCCAAAGCCGTTGACAACTTCATCGTAGATGAGGAGGATGCCGGTGCGATCGCAAATTTCTCGCACGCCCCGCAAATACCCCTCAGGAGGCACAATCACCCCACCACCGGAGATAATAGGCTCCACAATCACTGCTGCCACAGATTCTGCACCCTCATAGAGGATTGTTTGTTCTAATTCTCGCAGACAGGCCGCGTTGTACACATCCTCCGGCTGTCCATCGCCAAACCGATAGTAGTAAGGGGGGCTCACATGAAAAAAGCCTGGCACCAAGGGCTCATACTTGAGCTTACGTTCAGCCTGTGCTGTCGCACTCAAGGCCCCCATGGTATGGCCATGGTAGCCGCGATAGCGGGAAATAATTTTGTAGCGTGGTCCGGAGCCCGCTGGTGAGGTTTGGGCATGATACTGGCGAGCAATCTTAAAGGCGGTTTCGTTCGCCTCTGACCCACTGGTAGAGAAAAACACCTTTCCCTCGTAGCCCAGCAGCTCCAAGAGTTTGTGGGCTAAACGGATACCTGGCTCGTGGCTCATGGTGAGTGGGAAGTAGGCCAGATCGACCATCTGTTCATAGGCCACTTCCGCCAGCTCTTGACGGCCATAGCCCACATTGACACACCACAACCCAGAGATACCGTCAAAATACTCAACGCCATTGGTATCGGTAACATGACAACCCACACCCTTCGCCATGCATTTAGGCGGCTTTTGAGAAAATGGTTTGTGCTGTACCAAGGGATGCCAGAGAGAATTGGCATCCATCTTTCCTAAATCAGTCTTTTCTGGACTCAAACTAGCAAACATCAAAAACGGTTCCTCAAGCGAAAACGTACTTTTAGAAGAACTAAATCATATTCATCGCGAATCAAATTCTATAAGTGTTGCTAACACAATAGAAGTAATTGAAAGCTCTCTTCTGTATATTTACACACGATCTAAAAAAATATTTATTAAGAAAAATTAGGACAAACAAATAAACCAAATTAGTCAAAATATATACTCTTTTAAAGCGTTAATTATTAACTTTTTAGATCGTCTGGCCTCCCCTTTTCAAGAGAGATTGAGGGAGATCAGCAGAACCTATAGCTGCTGAAAGATTTCTCCTAGCTCACCTTAAAAAGGGAGGAGGGTAAAGCAATTAAACTTTTAAGCAGCTTCTTTATGCCACCATAAATTTACACACCAAAATGGAACGCTCATCTAATTAAAGCGTTCTTCGAAATTTTATAATTATCACTTTTACTTACAGATAAATTCCAGAAATAATAAGCCGCACTCCAATTACTAGCAATAAAACAGTGATAACCCTCCGAAAAATATTAGGATCAAACTTCTTTGCCAAGACAACACCTAAAAATAATCCCAACATAAAACCAGGTATGGCTATCAGAAACTGACGAATAATCTCTTCCGAGATCCGGTTTTGAAACCCATGCCCTACAACCACGATTGCTACACTCACCCAGAAAAAACTAGTGAGATTACCTTTGAATTTTTCCTGAGACCAGCGCTGACTGCTGCCATACAAAATGACCGGTGGCCCAGGCAGGTTAAAACTACCCAGCAAAATTCCCGATAAGAATCCAGCCCCATAGGCCCACAGTTTAGACTTCAAAACAGGCACCACAGGGCTAATTAGGGAATATAGTGAATAGGTAACAATGACGATGCCTAGCACAATCAGCATTAACGCGGTGGGAATATAATCCAAGGCTAAAAACCCGATAGGAATGCCCAACACCGAGCCCAGTAACAAATTTGCGATCACGTTACGGTCAAATGATTGACGGTAATAGATACACAATATGAGGTTGTTAGTTAAGGTCGTCAGCGCCACCAGAGGAGCCGCCGTTTGGATACTGGTTACCCCTGATAAGATGGGCATTGCCACTAAAGCAAACCCAAAACCTGAAACACCTTGGACAAAGGCCGCTACAAACGTTGTGATGACAATAATCAATGTCATCACTGTGCCGGGCTCCGATGAACATGGGTAACAGAAGACTGGTCAGTAGGCATGACAAAAATTTCGCTGATATTGACGTGGGCTGGCCGTGTCACTGCAAACAAAATTGTGTCAGCAATATCGTCAGGGGTTAGCGGCGTCATGCCTGTATAAACAGACTTTGCCTGGTCATCGTTTCCTCGAAATCGCACCTTGCTAAACTCTGTTTCCACTAATCCTGGCTCAATGTTAGTTACCCGCACGGGTGTGCCCAGCAGATCTATTTTTAAACCTTCCGATAAGGCCTTTACCGCTGCTTTGGTCGCACAGTAGACACTGCCGCCCGCATAGGTCTGTCGGGCGGCGATAGATCCAATGTTGACTACATGCCCTCGCCTTCTGGTTACCATCCCTGGAACAATGGTGCGAGTGATATACAACAGTCCCTTGACATTGGTATCGATCATTTCCTCCCAATCTTGAATGGGCGATTCATACTGTTTTTCTAGCCCTCGACTAAGCCCCGCATTGTTGATCAATACATCCACGTCTTGCCAGTCTGCTGGTAGGCCTTCAATGGCGGCCATAACTGCCCGACAGTCTTGGACATCGACACACAGCAATAGTGTTTGAGTCTGATACTGTTTTTTTAATTCGTCTGCCAGTGCCTGTAGTTTCTCTTGACGACGAGCAGCCAGGATAAGTCTGGCTCCAGTTTGTGCAAAAACTCGAGCACAGGAGGTGCCGATACCGCTGCTAGCGCCGGTAATTAGAACGCATTGATTGGTTAGGGATACTGCCATAGAAAATAGTTGCTCCTGATGTTCTAGTAAATCTCACACCTACGACTGTCTTAAGTTTATTAGTCTTTGTTAGCGGTTGTTAAACTTGGCAATCTCAACGCTAATACCCAAGCATTTCCCCACCCAGGAACACTTGAGTACCAGCAAAGCCTAGACTTCGCAATTTGCTTAAGAATAAGGTACGGGGGCTACCGTGTATACACATCTCGACAAGGGGATTAAAATCCTACCTCACCCCCCTCTAACTCCCCTTCGCTAGGAGGAAGTGCTGGTTCTTCCCCTTACGAAAGGGGAGTTAGAGGGGGTTAAGCAACCGCAAACGCTAAGTTCCAAGACTTGTGTGTACACCGCAGGGTATAGGGGAGAACCAGAGTTTCCCTCCTTGGCAAGGCTACTGTATATACATAAGTCGGAGAGAAAGCTCATAGTTTCGAGCCCTCTTCCCCCAACCCCTTCTCCCTGAGGGAGAAGGAGGGTTAGACTCAAAGTCCTTCTCCCTCAGGGAGAAGGATTTAGGATGAGGGACAATACCAAACCTAGAGCTACTCTCCAGCTCAATCTTCTAAATATATATACACAGTACCTTGGCCAGGGGGGATTAAGGGGGCTAATGCAGGATAACGAGAATATAGCCTGTCCGGGTGCCTAGATTAAACCAGCACCACAAAGCGCGTCAGCCTACGGTTTAGAAATAAAGCAGATGTTCTGCTCTAAACCAGCTACATAGGTTTAGCCAAGTACCCAAGCATAGGGCGAACCAACGCCGTTCCATTTGAGCAAATGCTTATGAAGCCGCCCCTCTTTTGTATGCAAGTTAGAGGGCACATGACCGGGGTTTAGAGATGAGAAGTAGATAGATAGCACTAACATCCTTCGAGGCCTGCGTGGCGGATCTTCAATGCTAGAACGTTAGCAAGAGACCGTTGAACTTTTTGTATCATAGTCTACTGTCTGATATTACTGTCTAATATTTTGGACATTTGTTACCAACAGAACACAAAATCGATTGATTAATTCTCAAAATTAGTGTTACTGTTCAGATCATCAATATTTAATGGGATCAGGTAGCTTTCCCCACACCCTTACCTGACCTCAAAGAGCATTGCGACAACAAGGCTAGAACGTGTCCTTAACCCATAGGAGATTAATTTGTCATGAGAATTGGGCTACCCAAAGAAATCAAGGATCAAGAATTTCGCGTTGGCTTAACACCTGCAGCGGTGCAGGCCCTTTCCCAAAGAGGACATCAGGTTGTCGTTGAGGAAAATGCTGGCTGTGGGGCTGGATTTACCAATGCGGATTATGCTGCAGCCGGGGCTACGCTGGTATCGGATGCTGCTGCTGCATGGTTCCAAAACATGGTGGTGAAGGTTAAGGAGCCCCAGCCTTCCGAATATCAATACTTCCGCGATGATCTATTGCTGTTTACCTATTTGCATCTAGCGGCAGAGCCCGCTTTGACCGAGGCATTGATGGCCAGCGGGGTGTATGCGGTTGCTTACGAAACCGTCATGACTGCCGATGGTAAACTTCCTCTGCTCACCCCCATGAGTATTATTGCTGGTCGCCTCGCGGTCCAGTTTGGTGCCCGTTATCTAGAAAAGCAGCAGGGCGGTCGCGGTGTTCTGCTAGGGGGTGTTCCCGGTGTGCAGCCAGGCAGAGTTGTCATTCTCGGTGGCGGCATTGTGGGTACAGAAGCGGCTCGTATTGCTGTGGGTATGGGGGCTCAGGTGCAAATTTTAGATATCAATATTGAGCGGCTATCCTATCTGGAGACTCTATTTGGTTCTCGGGTTGAATTGCTTTACAGTACATCAGCTCAAGTGGAGCGAGTTGTTCCCGATGCTGATTTGCTGATCGGGGCTGTTCTCATACCGGGACGCAAGGCTCCTACATTAGTCAACAAGGCCTTAGTGGCAAAGATGCATCCTGGTTCGGTCATTATTGATGTTGCTGTTGACCAGGGTGGCTGTATTGAGACATTGCGGCCTACGTCCCACACTCAGCCTACCTATGTTGAGTCCGGGGTTGTTCATTTTGGTGTTCCCAATATGCCAGGGGCAGCACCCTGGACGGCTACCCAGGCGCTTAACAACAGCACGTTACCTTATGTGCTCAAGCTGGCTGACCAGGGGCAAGATGCGCTAGAAAAAGATGCAGCTCTGGCTCAGGGGCTAAATGTTGCCATGGGTAAAATTGTTCATCCAGCGGTGCAAGAGGCGTTTCCAGTTATGGCATATGCCTGAGGCTTGAATAATACAATCGTATACTGTATCTAAAAGTGCAAGCTGAAAATAGGGTGTAGACGAAACATCTTGTCGGCCAGTACAGTGAGTAAAGTCATAGGCCGTTAAAAGATTTATCTTTCAGCTCGTTCAGCTTGCTTTTTAGAAGCTGCAGAACAACAGTAACACCTTGATGTTCGGGAAATAGTTTCGAAAAGTCTTCTAAATCTGTGATTGCAGTTTCTACATCATAAGTATTTTCACAAATATTGACAGCTTTTTCATAGTATTTAACTGCGTCTTGAATATTACGACTTACCAAATGATATAATGCTAGATTAAACATATTGAGATAGCTATCTGATTTCACTTCGTATTCTTGAGCTGCTATGGAAATTGCTTGATTTAAACTACTTAGTGATTTTTCTGATTCATTAAGCTTGAGATAGCCTAGAGCCCTCAGATATAGATACCAATCATCTTTAGAATCTAGTTGAATAGCTTTTTCAAAGTCTCTAACTGCGTCTTCATAATGATCAAAAAACAAATAGGTAAAACCTCTTTCAGCAACTATAAAACTGCTTTCAGAATCCAGTTGAATAGCCTGATTAAAGTCACTTAGCGCATCCTCATATCGTTCCATTACGCGATAGGTAATGCCTCTTAGAATAACTATCCAATCGTATCTATCATCTAGCTCAATAGCTTGATTAAAGTCATTTAGCGCATCCTCATATCGTTTCATTACGCGATAGGTAATGCCTCTCTGAACAATTGCCCGAGCATATTTAGCAT
>JBCCHX010000024.1:0-87178 GCA_039028535.1 Cyanobacteria bacterium P01_B01_bin.77 | reverse complement strand
GGGAGTGGAGTCGATGTCCTCTACCGGTCCCATCCATTGCACATTGCCCTTGTGTAGCATAACCACACGGTCGGCGGTGCGTCGAATGGTACTGTCCTGGTGGGTCACGATTAAATAGGTGCTGCAGCCACGATTACCATGAATATTACGGATTAAATCTTCAATTACCGTGGAGGCAATGGGGTCTAATCCGGCGGTTGGTTCGTCATACAACAGGACAGTGGGCTTATCTTGAGCCTCATAGGGATTAGCAATGACAGCTCGAGCAAAGCTCACTCGCTTTCGCATACCGCCTGACAGTTCGGCTGGGTAGCGATCGCAAATGTTGGGTAACCCTACCATTTCTAGGGCTTGTTCGGTCAACTGTTTAATTTCACGCTCTGGTAAGCCAGAATTTTGATAGAGGGAAAACCCGACATTCTCCTGCACCGTTAACGAATCAAACAGGGCAGCCTGCTGGAAGACCATACCAATGTTGACCGGATCGTCAGCATCTTCAATTAAACCGTGGCGCTGCTGGCCAGCGATAAAAATATCCCCCTGGTCAGCCGCCAGCAGCCCTGCAAGGATGCGTAAGATAGTGGACTTACCGGTTCCCGATGGTCCAATTAGAGCAACGGCCTCCCCTGGGGTAACGGTCAAATCCACATTGTCCAGCACTTGATTATCGCCAAAACGCTTGGAGATGCCCTTGAGTTCCACAATCGGGGCACTGCTATCACAGGGGTTATCACCGGGGGATTGGGGAACAATCGCGTTGGATTTAGAGACAGACATGGCGGCGGTAATTGCAATAATTGCGGTCAGCCGGGGACAGCTTATGACAAGATAACCCATGGTTATGAAAAGGGCGTGAGAGAAAAGCCTATGCTCTTGTGGATCGGTTCACTCAGAAAGTTTTTAAAGCGCAATATCCGATTTGTTTGGCACGAAACAAAGGATTTGAACCCGGTTCACAACCGCTGGGTACGCTGGCTCCTCCCTGGTCTGTTGGTTAAGCGCTGGCTGTTTTTGAGCACGGTCGGTGTGCTGATGGTGGGTCTGGGGTCGATGATTTGGCTTAGGCTGACCCCGGTCTTTTTTACGGTTCGATTTGTGTCTACGGTGCTGAGCACCATCACTCAGATAATCCCTCGCTATATTAGCGGACCCCTAGCAATTTTGGCGGGGCTTTCTTTGATTATTTGGGGACAGAGCCGCACCCTAGACTCGATTACGGAGGTACTACTGCCGGGGCGTCCAGAAAATACGCTGTGGGATGCGATCGCATCCCATCGCAAACTCAACCGGGGACCGCGCATTGTCGTGGTCGGTGGGGGTACCGGTCTGTCCACCATGTTGCGAGGACTGAAACGCTATAGTGCCAATATCACAGCCATTGTCACCGTTGCAGATGATGGCGGATCGTCCGGACGACTACGTCGCGAAATGGGGGGGCTGCCACCGGGGGATATTCGTAATTGCCTAGCGGCCCTAGCCGACCAGGAGAAACTGGTCACCGAGCTGTTTCAGTATCGATTTAGTAGCGGTAGCGGCCTCAGCGGCCATAGCTTTGGCAACCTGTTTTTGGCCGCCATGAATGAAGTGACGGGCGATTGGGAGAAAGCCATTGCCGCCAGTTCTCAGGTCTTGGCCGTGCGGGGTAGAGTGCTGCCCTCTACCCTCAGCGACGTCAAACTGTGGGCCGAACTCAGCGATGGCCGTCGAATTGAAGGGGAATCAAATATCACCAAAGCTCGTGGCCGCATTATTAGTATTGGCTGTACCCCAGCCGCCCCTCCAGCCTTACCCAAAGCGCTGGAGGCCATCAAAGAAGCTGACTACATTATTATTGGGCCAGGCAGTCTATATACCAGCATTGTACCCAATTTGCTGGTGCCGGAAATTGCCGATGCGATCGCAGCGACCCAGGTCCCCCGCATCTATGTGTGTAACATCATGACTGAGCCGGGGGAGACCGATGACTATAGTGTCTCTGAGCATATTCATGCCATTGACCGAGCCTGTGGCCGCCGTTTGTTTGATGCGGTACTAGTGCAAAAACGGTCACCCTCGGCGGCGGCCTTAGACCGCTATCGCCGTGAAGGGGCAGAGCGAGTGGTGCTTGACCGAGACGCAGTGATTGCCTCGGGTCGCCGCATTGTCATCGCCAATGTCATGAACGAAACTGAAAAAGGTACCATTCGCCATGATTCACCCCGATTAGCCAAGGTGCTCATGCGTTGGCATGCCAGGGTCTATTAATAACCTTGGTAGGGGTGTTCCATGGAACACCCCTACCAAGGTTTATCCAGCAAAAAACCGTCGAGACACCCAGCTCGCAATACCACTACAGATAGCCCCTGCCATCAAAATACCGATAGAGGGCATAAATAGCGGGTCCCACAGGCTATACCAAAGATCAAACCCAAGGTTGATATGGGCAGCTCTGCCTGCTAATGCTGTCACAAACCACACAAAACTAAACAGTACGAAGAAAAGATTGATGGTTAACCCTGTATTTAACCAGTTAAGTAAACGGTCTTTCATAAAGACGACACTATGCAGTTAGGTTGAGCTGGGATGATTATCCCGAACACCAGGTTATTTGATCAATATTGATATCTTAAATTAAACCTGTTTGTGAGATTTATTAACACCATTCTCTGCCAATAACTTATAAAAAATATGGCTGATCCCCAAAGAACAGCCATACTGTAGAAGTTGAGTTTTACCGATTGACAATCGTATAAGCATGTGGGGTCAACCCCCTACACAGCATCAATCTCTAATCTTTGAGATGCTTGCAAATTATCAGGATCTACATAGTGGCAAACAGACTCATCAATACAAATTAAAGCCCAGCCAGACTTCTCAATTCCCATCAATTCATAGGGCCCATCCTGTACAAAAAATCCCTTGTGATTTCTAGTTTCAGGTTTGACTTCTACAGCATGCTTATCCATTTTAAGGCTCCTTACAACGGGGGTGGGTTCCAATAAAAAAGAAAAACTTATCGGAATCTTTTCTTAAGCTTATCAGTTCCTTTTTATTCCGAGCATTAAGTTATCTGACCGAAAAAAAGACAAAAAAAAGGCGGGGATCATTGCCCCGCAACCCTTACAAAAAGCTAGGTCAAGCCTGATGACAGCCAATAAAATAGAACAGATAATCGTCCGTTTTTATGAGGCTTTAAACAAAAATTAATCAATTTTTGTTAATAACCTGACAAGCGTTTGTAGAGAGTGTCTTTAGAAAAGATCGTTGTCTGGCAAAGGTTTCAGTCGCCAAAGATCCATTTTTCCACTCGTTTTAAGCTATTCCATTCAGGTTTTCGAGTTAACCCTTCTTTAAAGTTCTGACGAATGTCCTCTCGTACTTCTTCCACTGACATCACTAATTGAGTAGCAAGTTCTACATGCTCACGTACTCCCTTACGGCCGCTGTCAAGGATGGCAACAGCGATGTTGATGTGAGCTTGGGGGTCCTGAGGTGTGAGCTTAATGGCTCTCTGGGCTGATTTATAGGCAGCGTTCGGCTTATCTGCCAGTAGATAGAGCCAAGATAGACATGTGTGAATAGCACTATTCTTAGGTGCTTGCTCACATAGGCCTTTAAATGTGGGAATTAGGGTATCGACGCTTTCGCCAGCCTGATAACGGCTAAGGCCGTCTTCAAACAGTTCGTCAATGGTTGGGCTCATGGGGAAAAGTGCTTATCAAAAAACCTTCCCATTTTAGGATGCCTTAGGCGCTAAAGGATTTACCACAGCCACAGGTTTGGTCGGCATTGGGATTCGTAAACTGAAAGCCCCCGCCAATCAGAGCATCGCTATAGTCAAGCATGAGACCATAGAGATAGAGCATGCTTTTCTTATCGCAGATAACCTTAAACCCTTCGTAGTCAAACACTTCGTCATGTTCACCAATGTTGTCGATGGTTTCAAAATCCATCAGGTAAGACATGCCGGAGCAGCCACCCTGGCGTACGCCCACCCGCAGACACAGGTCATCCCCTTGTTTCTCTTTGAGGGCAAGTACGTGGGTAAGGGCGGCTTCGGTCATCATGATGCCCTGTTGCGGTTGGGTAGCTTGGGTCATGGGTCGTTGGGTGATTGACGTATGATTAATGCTTTAGTCTAGTGTAGCGTAGGCATTGGTGGAGCGCGTTTCTAGCTTCAATAGTTGTCATTGAGTGAGTCCAGTTTGCCCCATGCCTCCATTGAGTCCGTTTACCCGCCGTCGTATTCAAAAGCTATCCCAAACGAATAGCGTTTGGGAGGGTGGCCGCTGTTCAATGCCAGTGGCGAAGGGCGATAAGCGGGACTATATTTTATGGATTGATGGTAATCAGGGGTATGTCCGCAGTGTAGATATAGTCACGGCTGATAGTGGTTATGAGGCGGTGGCGCGGAGTTTACTTCAGGCGATAGAACATCCCCAGGGTCCGGCTGAGCCTAGCCGTCCCCATCGGGTGGTGGTTAATGATCGAGAGCTGCAATTCTTTTTACGAGGCGTGCTTCAAGGGTTGGAGATTGATGTCGCCTATCGGGCTGAGCTGCCCTGGGTGGATGAGGTTTTTGATTATTTGCTGTCCCAGGTGAGCCGGCCCTCATCATCGCTGTCTACGACTTATCAAGAGCAGCTGCGTCAAACGGCACTGACACTCTGGCATCAGGCTCCCTGGTATCGTCTGAGTGAGCAAGAACTATTGGCGGTTGAGTTTAATCTTTGGGATACAGACACCCTTTATGTCTCTATTTTGGGAATGGCCGATGTGGACTATGGTCTATTGTTCTACCGTAGTTTGGATTCGCTGTTGGAGTTTCGTGAGCGGGTTTTGAGTTGCGATCGCACAGCAGATCCCATATCATCCCAGGCGCTGCGGCAAGTGTTTCTCACCCAAGACTGCTTTTTTCTGAACTATACCGTTGAGCGTCCAGGGCAGCCTGAGCCCGATGACTACGAATTTGGCAGCATCCACCCCCTCGAAGGCATGCGCCATGAACTAGATGAAGCTGAAGCAGCTACCTTAATCGTTGTTCTAGAAGCGCTACAGCAATTTTTTCAAATAGCCCCCGAACCGCTCAATGTTTTAGAACCCCTAGAAAGACAACTGCGGATTCCTAACCCAGTGGCAGACGCTAGCCCTGAAGAATGCACCGTTACGGTGATGTCCTTACCTGACATCTCAGCCAACCTCATAGCCGAAACCGAAGATATGCTCGTCGAGGAAGACATCCTAGACGCTCCTGTACTACACGATGATTTAGTCCCCGACGGGGCCCTAATTTTACTCACTAAGCTATCCCTCGATCAGTTAACCCAGCTGCGCAGTGATACAACCCATCCTAAAATCCATCGTCAGCTACTATCCAAAAACCAAGCAGGCTCCAGCAATGCAGCCTGGCCTGTGGTCATTATTCAAACATCGCGCCCCAAAGCCAGGGCACTGGTTACGCACATTCAGTCCCTGGGAGGGATTAAAGCCATGTGCTTTAATCCTGGACACGATCCCTTTAATCAGCTCACATTTCAGCTCGGCATTTGGCAAACAGGCGACAGTAACTTTCACCTATTTCATGAATACAACATCAGCAATCATCACCATCAACAGGCCCTTAGCAAATGGAACCAGCAACAAATCAAAAGCCAAGGCCGCTGCGCAATTATGATTGCAGCAGGGGTCACTGGACAAAATCGAGGTAATCCCCAGCCAAAAGACATGATGGCTTTTTTAGAAGTGAGATTTTGTGAGCCCACAATGCTTGACCTAGAACCCTTGGTTTTGAACTACGCCGTTGAGTAATTTACTGTGGTGACGAACAAATATGCTAGCTGTCAAAAACACGATGACAAAGATTTTAAAGCCAACCCTTAAAACCATTACAAACCAGGCCAGTACAGCAAGACAACCTCCTCCCGCAGATCGACGTCCGTTCTAGAGGCCCGTCGTGTCCGAAAAAGATCGATAGCGATGAGTTGATAGCCAAGACTTTGGGCAATTTGAGCTAGCAAAGAGCCTGTGGGAATATGAACTTGGAGATAGGACGCCTGTTCCCCAACAACATAAGCCAGCTGGGCACCTGGGCGGAGTACGGAGCGTAAGTTAGCCAGGTGGCGAGCCATGCCACCAAAGTAGAGCCTAGTCGCTTGGCCGTATAGACGAGAAAAACCGCTGGTTTTACCCAGTTCTTCACGGCGTTTATCAATAGTGTGAGCTAGCTCTAAAATCTGCGGGTAAGGTTGAATCCATTGATCATCGCTATCATCCCGATAGACACTACGACTATTAGAACGGACCAAATCATGTTTGACCGCTTGTAGCTTTGCCTTATTGTCTAAAAATCCTAATAGGACAGATTCTAGGCGGGTCGCACGGGTATAGTCCTTTTCATTTGGATAGGGAGGAGACGTAATAACTACATCAACCGATCGAGGAGATAAACAATGGTCAGGCTGACGAGCATCTCCTCGATGTACAACAGCTGGCTGGATAGCTAACGACATTTCCCCAAGCAAACGTAAATCTTGAGCCATGGTCTTGATTTGGTTTAACCATAGATCAACAACCTGGGCATCTGACTTATGCTTACGAGCAACACTGACTTCTGGTGCAAACCGCAGATTACTAGCTAAAACAGCGGCATTAGCCAACGCTAGGCGATTATATTTCCAGTAGATTGAGGGGGCGCATGGATGAACTCGGTCAATCTGCCCCAACAAGGTCAATACCTTTTGTAGTGGACGTGGGCTAATGGCATTCTTAAACAATAAAGCTGCTGCATCGGGAGCCAAGGTGGGGGCCAAATCTGGTAGCAGATCAAGTTCAGCCAGCACAGTTTCAGCGATGGTTTTAGCCATTCGCTCTAGGAGCTGGGGTGAGGGTGACCAGTCTAGTTTGACAGCGCAAGCAAAGTGGGCCATCGGATTGGCTTCAATACCCACAGCAGACAAGCCTAGTTTTTTGGCTTCGACTACTGTGGTTCCCGTGCCAGCAAACGGATCTAAAACAACAGTTTTTTCTGTTGCATGAAATCGCTGCAAATAGTGTCTAACTAAATGAGGCGGAAAAGACAGGACAAAGCGATACCAATTATGAACAGCCCGATCTTTATCACTCAGCTGATTCCGAGCTTTGCGATCAAGCGCGAGGCCTAAAAGATCTAAATCAGACAATGTCAAAGGATGCCATTGGCAACGATGAACAGAACTACGGACAGGAATACAAACTCTAAAGACTTCAAATGCAACAGGAAATGCAACAGGAATAAATTCAAAAGGTAAACTAGAAGGCTGATACCTCAAGCAGCCAGGGGCAGTATAACGGATGTCGCCTTTCAGTACAAATGAATTACCATTACGGCAAGATAGTTTGTCAGATAGGTAACTGCACTTATGGGCAGCCTCTGACAGTTGTCTAATAGTTAATTACTGTGTCAAGCCCGGTGAGACAGCTTCGAAAAAATAAACATGAGCTAGTGCTACGCTGCTCGAACTTGGGTCGTCATCATATTGCCGGGAGCGTCACAAACCTGGCACGTTTAGGCGCAATGAGTCTGACGGTTGTGGTGTGGTTGGGCTATCGACAGGCACCACTGCTGTGGGTGATTTTGATGGCTATAGGCATTTTATTGATCTTGATAGAGCCGTTTGTCCCAGCACTTTATCCTGAAGTCGCCACCTGTATCTTTAATAAGACTTTTAATCGGCTAACCATTGTCCATGAAATTCCCCGTGGTCGAAAACGTCAGCGACGGGTCAATAATTACCGCCTGAGTCATATCGAACAGATACATGTTTATCGCCAACGAGTGGGGTTATGGCGATGGGGATATGTGATGGTCATGCAAGTGTCGTCTCCAGCCCACACAATCATCCATGTTAATGGTTTATCAAATCAGGTGCTGATTCAAACGGGTATCCGTCCAATTAAGTTATTGTCTAAAACCGTGCGCTATCACCTGGGTCGACGCACCGCTGTAGACTGGTCGTTCGTTACTGTTCCTCAAGGTATAAATACCGTGGGTCGACGCATTATTGCTCGTAATTCGATGGAGCGGTTAGATCCCGTTGATCTGCGACGGTTGGCCCACGTGATTGAGCAGTTTATTTGGTCGCCATGACCGTACGTACGAGGCCCAATCCTAACGTTGTTTTATGACCAATGCCACAATAGCGGCTAAAGTCTGTCAATGCATTGATCCGCTTAACAATCAGTGGGTCTGTTGTATCTGAAATTTGAAATGTTAGATCGCCTAGGCAGCCAACGGTTGTTTTGTTATTGCCAAGGGGAATAGCAACGGTACGGAGGGTAAACGCTTTGGCCACAATCGGCGTAATAATGTCAGGGGCAAACACTAAACCACTATAGCGATTCCAACATTTTCGTAATCCGTGAAATATGGCATCTCGTGTGGGTAATGGAGACTCCTGTTCACCCTGGTGAAATACGGCAGGGGTGAGCAGTTGCAAGGTTAAATGGCGATTAGTATCCGAGGCTTGCTCATAGATTTGTTGATAGGTATTATGGCTAGTCCATTCAGGTATATTAGCTGGCAAAAGATTAGTGATATGCAACCTTGTCGGTCCTAAATACCAAGGTTTACGGGCTGCAACTTGTTCTAGACGTGGTCTTAGCTGACCAAAAAGAGGATCGTCTAATACTGCAATGCGCCACCAGCAGTGAGACCCGGCTGGGATTGAGGTATTGCCATACTGAAAGGGGGTAGTTTCCAGCTGCTGGCGCGGTAATAAAAATTTCAGGTTACGAGCCGATACCGTCTGAGGTTGAGCCGATATTTGTAATGGGCTTAGGGTAAATGCTGGATGTTTATGGGTTTGTAATGATTGACTGAGATTGACATCAACGGCACTTATGAGGGCTAGGAACAATCGGTGTAAATAGTGTCCCCTAAGGTATTGCTGTGGGATGGTTGATTCGGAAACTAGATTAATAACTAGACTTGCTGGCATACCCTTAGGTTCATTGGCCGTGGTAGATATCCCTTTCTTCTCAGAATTAATAGCCATGTCCGGGCGAAGGGATTTACCATTTTTCCATATGAACCACCCTGATCTAGCTAACTAAGTACAGATAGACCAGGGGATAGCAGACTGTGTATGGAAATTTAGGAAAAGATTAGCTTATTTGAGGAGACGAGTAATGCGGATATCATATTCAGTTGCTTTGGGATATTCTTTCTCTGCTTGAAACAATGCAGTGTCGTGGGCATCGGTGCGACCGCTGGCGTTGATTTCGTAACGTGTGGCCATAATGCGGCTGGTGGCATTGTTTTTGCCAGCGCATTCTTTAATGTCAACGAACACTTCAAAGGTGTGCATGGTGGGCTCTCCTTATCTACCGGGTATCAGTAATCAGTAGATAGTTAAGTATGTTGTGTAAAGTTGCGATCGCGGATAAGCTAGCAGAAAATAATTGACGAATCTTGGTAGTTCGACACAACTTTTTTTAGAAACATGAAGCGATGTACACGTTAAAAAATTAGTTTGGCAGCACCGTATCGTAGAAAAAATCATAAGCGCTTAAATAATGTAGTGATGAATTCAAGGGTGACATCCTCCCGAGGTTAAAAGCTGTGCGGTATGATGTCACCCGAGCAGGCTGCTCTCCCTGAAATGATTAAGAGCAGTTGGGTACATATATCATCGGAGACTAGTCGTGACTATTTACATTGGCAATCTATCATTCCAAGCAACAGAAGACGATATTAGGGATGTGTTTGTCGAATATGGTGAAGTTGCTCGTATTACCTTGCCAGTTGACCGTGAAACCGGCAAACGTCGTGGTTTTGCGTTTATTAACATGGTTAAGGATGAAGAGGAAGACCTAGCCATTGCCGAGTTGGACGGAGCTGAATGGCTGGGGCGTGAGCTCCGCGTCAATAAGGCCAAACCCAAAGGTGACGATAATCGTCGCCCCAGCCGTAGTGGAAACTTTTCTCGTAATCCACTTTAAAGCAGTTACATTAGCAAACCTGCTAGCTCAAATTAATCACCATCCCCTCATGGGCCAGCGATAATTTGGGCTCAATATCTTTCAACTGATTAGCCAACGTATTTAATACGGCATCCGTTTGACGTGGACCGTAGTGAACCATGACCAAGTGTTTTACCTGAGCTGCCTGCGCCAGTTGAATTGCGGCTTGCCACGGTTGAGGGGACGGGCGAAGATTAATCTGATCGCACATATCTACATAGGTGCCATCGTAGATTAGCAGATCGGCATGATAGGCAAGAAATAGTAAGTTTTCATCTATATGCTCATGGTCAGTATCGGTGGCATACACAACCGATTTACCCTGATAGTTAAGTCGATATCCTAGGGCATTGGTTTGGCCATTTAAACCAATCGGTTCAATTTTAATATTGCCAATTTGGATCACGTTGCCGGGAGTAATAGTATGAAATGTCAGGGTTGCCTGCATCGTTTGTAGGGGTAAGACAAACCCTGGTTTCAGCATTTGAGTGGTCAAACACTGCTTGATGGAAGCACCATTGGCAGCAGTACCCCCATATATATGAAAATGATTACCGGATTCAAAGGCTGGTAGAAAAAATGGAAACCCTTGGATTCGGTCCCATTGGCTATGGGTAAAAAATAAATGCCCCTCTAGCGGTTCAGGCTTTTGATATAGAGCTTCACCCAAAACCCTTAGACCAGTACCACCATCAAAAATAAAGCGCTGGTGATCAGCTAAAATTTCGACACAGACAGTATTGCCTCCATAAAATGCATTAGCCGCACCGGGCGTTGGTACGCTGCCACGTACACCCCAAAACTTGACCGAGGGGTATGACTGGTTCTGCAATGTGCTTTCTTTGCCTGACATATAGGCAGATACACTCACAGTGTGTAGTCCCAAATTGCACGCATGCCCATAAAATTTGGTCGTCCCCCAAATGATTTAGCCCTGTATGCTCCAGTCCAATCGCTTTAGCCAAGCAATTTTTGGATTAGAGCCAGCACAAGACTAACAATGAGTATTATAGGGACACATTTTATACGGTGATGTGCCCCCATAATGTTTGATCTACTATTCGGAGAGTACTAACTGCAGCCCGGACTACTTGGCAGCAGCAATGCACTGTTCTACTAGAGGCTGCACCTCATCTAAGCCTTTCCAACCTAGAATTTCGGTTACTTTTTTTTCTAGATTTTTATAGGTTTTAAAGAATTCTGCAATTTCATCTAACCGGTGAGAGGCAATATCATCTAGGGTTTTAACATTGGTATAGCGAGGGTCCTCGTCAGGAACACATAAAATTTTCTCGTCGCGGTCTCCACCATCGATCATTTCAAGCATACCGATGGGTCTAGCAGCAATGACGCAACCCGGAAACGTGGGCTCATCCATCAAAACCATGCCATCTAGCGGATCACCATCATCAGCCAGGGTATTAGGCACAAAGCCATAATCATAAGGATACTGGACCGATGAAAAGAGAACGCGGTCTAGGGCGAAGGCATTGATATCCTTATCAAACTCATATTTATTCTTGCTGCCGCCTGGGATTTCGATCAATACGTTGATCAACCCGGCTTTGGGCTGAGCAGGAATACGAGATAAATCCACGATACTTCTCCAACTACTTATACTGAGTCGGAATAAACCTTTTATCGGCTTATCCCGATAGCATTTTAGGAGAAAAGGGAGTCAGCACCCATGGTGTCGCCATATCTTATTTGTTTGTTTGTATTACCGAGTAAGATAAACCGTTCAAGCTGTCTATGGTCGTTGAGGAGAAATAGGCAACTGTAAACAGAGGTAGGGTAAATGTCGCAACGGCAATAACTATACCTAGCAGCTCAACAAGGGGACTATGGTAAGGCTCAGAACTAGACTCTAACTGACTGGCAGATTCCATGCTGGGAAGATATGAAAATATAATTATTTACGCTGATTGTGGAGCGTAGGTGTTTGAAAAATTTGGTTTTTAAAGAAGTAACCCTACGGTGGTCTGCTCATGGGGACGTGGTTTTTGAGATGTAATAGGCATCCACTAGGGTAAACATCAACGAATATTCAATAAATTACTGTTAGCAAATGTCAAAACTTAGCATTTGCTTAGTACTGACTTCCTTGATCCAAGGTTAGCACTGCTTTGTAGATCCAGACTCAGCCAAGTAATAAAGTATCAAAACACTGACATGGCTGCGGATTATGTGACAGGTGGAAGTATTTGAATAAAGCTCTTGAAAAAGCCTAGGAAACCATAACCTAAGAGGTGGGTTCTATTAGGTCACGAATAATTTTGAGTTCAGCCAGTACCTGGCGTAGCAGCTGGTGTGTGAGGGTTTCTGGAGGCTGGTTGATTTCGATGGTAACTTGCTTGATTTTTAAGACATCCTGCGCAAAACGAGCCACTTCATTAGGGTGAAACATGAGGGGATCTTCTTTATGTTGCCTGGATTCTGGGTTGAGGCGAGTATGCTCAAAGGGAGGGTTCAAGATGAGGGCATCGGTATTGGCATAGCGATAAACCGATGCGCGGGAGCGATTGAGCACCTTTTGGACTGATTCAACACTCATCAGAATTTGTTGGTCAGCCTCTGCAGATGCCTGGACATCCATTGCCTCAAGCGCTGTGGTGACATTTTCTAAGGTATCGGCGGCATCAGGCATAGGAAGACTTCTGTGTAATGGTTAGACACACTTTACTCAAAATGAGCCTCATGTCAACACTTACTTGTCTATTTTTAAGACAGGTCAACGTATGATGGACTGAGCTGCATTGATCTCAAAGTACGCTCACCTTAAGATTGACTCATCTCTCTTCGAGTCTAAAAACTAGACAGAATTTCTCTTTTTAGGAATAACCACTTTTAAGTCTTGGAGGTGGAGGTCGAATTAGTCTGCGATCGCACCTTAAAAATGCAAGATGAGTCCAGCATATATCTCTGCTAGTTTTTGTCTTAAAAAAAGATTGATTGATCTCAAAAATAGTCTAAACTCAAACACGGCGATCTCAAATTAAGTCGATAATTCATATCTGCGCCAGTTATAATGAAATAGGCTAATTACGGGTGTGTAAGCATGAATTGTGGTCAAAATGGCAAACTGCTATGACAGGCAACCTGACGCCACCCTCAATTGCCCAATCCAATCGTTCTTTAGAGACTGTGATTCAGAGAGTTGTCCAAGGGACAGCCTTGGTCACTGGAGAGGCATTCTTTTCAGCCTTGGTAGAAAATCTAGCGCTGGCGTTAAGTGTGCGTAATTGTGCTGTCAGCAAAGTATTAGAAGATGGCCAGCTGCAAACGTTAGGCTTTTTTCGTGATGGGCAGCTACAGGAAAATATCGCTTACAGTCCAATATCTGGGCCCTGTGGGATTGTGCTCACAGAAGAAGAGGAATATTACTGCCCCGACGGCATTCAGGAGCTTTTCCCAAATCATCCAGTTTTGTCGACACTAGAAGCCAATAGCTATGTGGGTGTTTGTCTGAAGACTGTAGACGGCAAAATTTTAGGGAATTTGCTGGTCATCGACAGTCATTCCATTTTGGATAGTCAGTTATACAAAAGCATTCTCAGAATTTTTGCAGCTCGGGCTGCAGCAGAACTCGAGCGCCAAGAAACAACGCTGAAATTACAACAGCTTAATGAAGACCTAGAATTACGAGTGCAACACCGTACTGCAGAATTGCAAGCAACACTTCAGAGGCTCTTGCAAGCTCAGACACAGCTAGTTCAGAGCGAAAAAATGTCTTCTTTGGGGCAGTTAATTGCAGGAATTGCCCATGAAATTAACAACCCTAATACGTTGATTGTTGGCAATGTCAGTCATGTTGCTCACTACACCCATCAACTCCTAGAACTGATCGGTTGTTATCAGAAGGTTGTTCCCGATCCAACGCCTGAAATTCAGCAGGCTATCGTAGCCTGCGATCTCGATTTTATTCGTCAGGATTTGCCCCATCTTTTGGGTTCTATGCAAACAGGCAGTGAACGCATTCAGGAGTTAGTGTGTTCTTTTCGGAATTTCTCGCGTCTGGGAGAATCAGAGAAAAAGGTTGCTGATCTGCATGAAGGGCTCAATAGTGCCCTAGTGCTTCTGTCGCATCGGCTGAGACCCTCGACCAGGCGCTCTGAGATTCAAGTTATTAAACGCTATGGAGCGCTACCTAAAATTGAATGCTGTCCCAGACAGCTCAATCAAGTTTTTATGAATCTCCTGACCAATGCGATTGATGCTATAGATGAATGTGTTTCAAAGCAGTCAGTCGATCCTTTAATCCAGATTTATACAGCGGTTGTAAATCGCACTATTATTATCCGCGTTGCTGACAATGGGGTAGGCATCAAGCAGGACTTGCAAAAGCATTTGTTCGAGCCATTTTTTACGACAAAATCAAATAGTGCAGGCACTGGCCTGGGGTTAGCTATCAGTTACCAAATTATAGTGACCCAACATCAGGGAAAGCTGCACTGTCAATCTACCGAAGCAAAAGGAACAGAGTTTACGATTGAAATACCTATCCCATTGGAATCGACTGTGGGGCTGGTCGATACGTAGATGAACTGGTATGACTAAGGCAATCACTAGTATCTAAGTTGTGTGATGTCGTTATGAGGATTATTACGATGGAGTTGCCTTAAATCTACATAGATTCTATGTAGGTACTGAACGGATTTTAGAAGAGGTTGCTAAGAAGGTGGATGGCTCTGTTCCTGATGGTGCCGGTTGGTATAGAGATCTATTAATGCAGATGTCTTCAGAGCTATCGTCAATTCGCCCAGCCGTGATTAGTCGCGGTACTCGCTATTGCTTGGATGAATATCGTGGGTTAAGACACATCGTTCGCAACATTTATACGTTTAATCTAAGGCCATCATGTCTGCGCGAGTTGGTTGGAAAGTTGCCTCAGTGCTATAGCTCATGAAGGTCAGAAATTGATGATTTCTGCTTATTTTTGAATGAGTTAGCTGCAGATACGGACGAGCAAGTTGGACTGGTGCGATCGCATGATTTTGGATCATATTCAACTATTGGCAGGCAGTAACAGTTGCATTCCCAAGTAAGTCATCATCATAGAGAATAAGCCAGGTAGGCTGCGTTACTCAAAAAGTGACCTCAAAAAAGCTAAAAATTTAGTCCAATTTCAGTCCATTTTATTTTTATAGAATCGCAATCTATTGATTTGAAAGGATTCTGATTTATTGATTTGCTGCCATTTCCGCAACTAATCAGATGGATTTTCGAGTTCTGATTTTTTGGCTTTGAGTTTGGTAGTAAAGTCGTTTAAGCCGTTGGGTTGAGATGAGCACTGGGTTAGTAAATCCACATCCTTTAGGACTAGGTCGATGTTTTGGGGTTCTATGGTGAGCTGAAAAATCTGATCGAGTAGTTGAACGGCTGATATGTTGTCGCCTAGTGCCAGCGTGTAAAGCGCCTTATGGAGGCGATCGAGTTCCTTGTCTTCAAATAGAGGTAGTGCTGTTTGCCATGCGGTATGTGCTTTGCTCATTTGGTTTCCCAGAGCTAGGCTTAAGCCCAGTTCGGTATGGGAATAAGCGCTATCAGGCTCTAATTCGGCTACCTTCTCGTAAGCTGTAATCGCTTCGTCATAGCGTTTGAGTTCACGATAGACCTTGCCTAAGCTGTTATGGGGATAGATGTAATTGGGGTCAGTCTCAATGGCTTTTTTATAAGCTGCGATCGCGTCGTCGCATTCCCTCAGGATAATGTAAACATCCCCTAAATTGTCATAAGCATAAACAAAGTTGTCA
This sequence comes from Cyanobacteria bacterium P01_B01_bin.77, assembly GCA_039028535.1. GTDB lineage: Bacteria > Cyanobacteriota > Cyanobacteriia > Phormidesmidales > Phormidesmidaceae > Leptothoe. Next base: position 71,447 of record JBCCHX010000024.1, on the reverse strand, counting down.
TCAAGTTCGATTGCTTTGGTGTAGGCCGCAATCGCGTCGTCATACCGTTTTAAGTCCTTATACGCATTGCCTAATCCGTTGTGGGGAGTAGCATAGTTGGCATCGAGTTCGATTGCTTTGGTGTAGGCCGCAATCGCGTCATCATATCGTTTTAAGTCCTTATACGCATTGCCTAATCCGTTGTGGGGATACGCATAGTTGGCATCGAGTTCGATTGCTTTGGTGTAGGCCGCAATCGCGTCGTCATACCGTTTTAAGTCACTATATGCAACTCCTAAACTATGCAATGAATACGCTTTTTCCCCTTCTAAATCAATCCCCGTTAATAAATTTTCAATGGCTATTTCATTTTTTTGAAGACCGTGCTGTGCCACGCCTAAGGCAATAAAATGAGTCCCATTATCAGGATTCAATTCAACTGCCTTCGCTAAAGCATCTTTCCCTGCCTGAGATGGAACAACTACTCTTTTAACAACCGATAACGCCCAGCCAATTTTCTCAAAGGTATTGGCCAATTTTTTTTTCAACGTTACCGCTTCCCCAGGCAGTGTCCTCTCCACCTGAGCACATACTGCCAGCGCCTCCTGATTCTTCCCCTTCCGTTACAAGAGCTGTCCCTGCTTCAATAACAAAATACTGCTTAGCTCTGCCCCCTCATGCCAGCCACGCTTTTCCAAGATTTTTAAGTCATTCAAAAGCCTGGTCAGCTCCTCCTCATTTGGCACTCCCGCTAGCACTGCACTAAACTGCCCTAACCATTTTTTATTCTCTTTTCCCGTTGCTGCTTTAAAATACTCCGCCACCTCTAGTAAACTGCGAGCCCAGGTGTGGCCATACTGCCAGCCTTCAACAAAACGGGGTATTAAATACTGCCAGCCATAGTCCTCATCTCTCCAAAGGCTGTGATGGGCCATATCTAAGACTAGTTCTGCAACTGTCTCATCATCCAGCTTATCCGCTGTATCGGTAATCCCCTTCGTCTTATCCTCTAGTTGTAGCTCCAGCCATGCCAGCGCATTATCATTCAACTGCTGCACCCGTTCACTGGTGCGCCGCAGCTCGCTGAGCAAATACCCCTGTAAAAACCGATTAAGCTTTTCATCCAGCCGTAGCTGCTCCACCAAAATAAACGAATACCGTTCCCGCAGATTGACTAACCGCCGCTCCAGATCCGCCTCATCCAACATTGCCCGCAGCAGCTCAGCATTCGGACGACGCATCAGCGCCAGCGCATAGATTGCCTGTAAATCTTTCTCCTCTTCTTTTGCACCAAAGCAGTGCATCAAAAACCGCTCGCTGGTAGTTTTCACCACCCGATCATAGGCAGACAGCTCGCCACCCAAAACAGTCTCCACCGGAGCAATAATCTCCTCCAGCGGTTTTCCTTCCCGATACATTACTGCTGCCTGCCGAATCACAAACGGAATCCCCAAACTAAACTGGGTCACCGCATCCGCCTCTGCCTCACTCAGCGGTCTATCCGGCACCACCTCAGCAAAATAGTCCTGAATCAAATCCAGACTAAACTCACTCAGCGACTTCGCATACAGCTGCGTTTCCGCAAAGTCCCGCTTGTAGCCCCGAAAGTAAACACTCCCCCGCTGGCCACTATCCGCCAGATTCGACCGCCCTGCAATCACCCACTGAGTGCGCCCACCACTTTCCTGAATCACCCGCCGCAGCGCATAATCACACCCAGGCCGATCCACAATCTCATAGGTATCAAACAACAGTACCAGCGGTTTACGCTCTGCTACCTTCGCTATCCCCTTGCCCAGTGCTTCCGCCAGTTGTTCATTGGGCTGTTCATAAATTTCATACTCCTTTGGAGTCAGCGACTTTTGCACAAATTGCCGCGCTTGATATAGTCCTTCAGCTCCTACCTGAAATGTCGTATCCAGTGTGGCTTCTAATTTCTTTTGATCGATAGCGCCTGCCCCTGGATATAGCCGAATTAATGTAGCCATCCCCTTGACCCCCAACTTACTTACCTTATCCGATAGGTCGCTTGTTGCCTGGGATGCCTTCAACGCATCCTCCACCTTAGACTCTGTAGCTTGTAATGCCTGAATAGTTTTTTCATAGTCCTTTAGGTCACTACCCCAGCCTGCTTTTACCAGGACACGATGCAATACATTCAGAACTGTTTCCGGCTCAATAAAGTCATGCCCTACTTGCAAATCCAGCGTCAGCTTCTGTTCATTTTCCCAATCTAGAAATAGCGTATTAACCTGCCCCTTAAACTCATCCGTCAGCAGTTTCCGTAACCGCCGCACCAACGACGTTTTTCCCATTCCCCCCGCCCCATAAAACAGCAGAATCGCTGCGCGAGAATCGTCCTCTGACTCAGACTTTAGCCTGGCAAAGGGTTTCGAAAAGGTCGGAAAATGCTTCTGCAGCCCCTTGGGCAGTTTCGCCTGTAGCATTCGGCGGAACTGCTGCTGTTCTTCGGTTCGAGCTAGAAAGATATCTTCTATCATGACCAAAACTGATGCGGCTTCCCAGATTATGGCCTAATTTCAATTAAACTTGGCCAACTACCCCATAGCCTAGCTACAAACTCCTCAAAAAAGTCCCCATGAATAAAAATCACCCCAGAGGGTACTAGACCAAAAACGAATTCAGGGCCACCAACCAATCTGCTAACCCTAACCTCACAACTCCGCCGCAAAACTATCAGGCAAATCCTGCAGAGTTTTACCATGGGCTCTCAATAACTCATCCAGTGCCTTCATTTGAGGAATCGTAAACGATGGCACACTATCTCCTCTCTCCCAGCGACTAATAGTTCGACCAGACGTGCCAATCTGCCGCGCAAATCCCTCCTGAGACATATTCAACTCTTCTCGAAGTTTTTTAAGGGGCGATGAGTCCATCTAGTTCCTGCTAGCCTGCTGAACTATACCGAAATTGACAATCTGTTTAGACACATTGTCAAAGCAATTGCTTGTCTAGACAATGTGTCTATATGGATATCTAGAAAACTTCTCGCCCTTGTCAATTCAGAGGCGAGCTATCTTTTTGTATCCCGTCCTATAGTTTACTGCCACATCCCCATGCAACTCTACGACTCACCGCGTCCGTGGATGGTCTATCGCCGCCTGCCCAAATTTCAAAACCTTACCGTCGCCCGGTTTCAACACCGCACCGATGCCGAACAACACCTAGCCACATTACAATCTCTCATCCCCCAAAGCCCTTTCCTAATGACCTTTGATACCGAAAATATCCCCGTGCAGCCCCACCGCCGCCGCCTGCGTCATTACCTGGTCGGCTCACCAACAGAAACCCAGCACGCCATTGATCGGCTGCATCTGCTCGGCTACTTTGAGCGCATTGTCTGGAGTCAACCGGTTCAACTCTCTGAAAACGGCTTGATCATTCGTCTCGATCCTGGTGATATCTTACGATATGCCCAACGAGAATTTATAAGCGGTCAATCCAGGTAACCCTTGCTTTACAAAACTTGGAAGGTCATGAGCAGAAAAAATCACCTTAGCTCACATCTTGCACCTGGCAAGGAAACGCCTACCCACCTTGGACTCAAAGTCTCAAGGCTAACTGAAATAAAACCCACTAAAGGGGTTAAAGAATCGCTGTAAGCCCGATATTCAGAATTTCGCAGCGGATCGTACAGGTCAATCAGGGTACCGTCCTGGGTGTGGCTATCTCCATTGCCACAGTAGTATGAACCAGGTTGGCATTGAGGCGTATACAAATTAAAGTATTTCCATCAGCATGAAACGTTTAGGAGGCCTTGTGAATGTTAAAGATATTTCGCAGGAGAAATTAGACAAAATTGTTGCTCTCCTATGTGAAGACAACCGAGCAGATGCCATGCTGCTTTACCGTCGGGCCACCAGTGTAGAGCTAGAGACCGCATGGGCTGCTATTCAAGATATACTCATTGACCTTGGGGAAAACAGTGCTGATTTACCTAAGCGAACCATTGATGATGATGCTTATCTCGAAGCACAATACTATGCCAACTGGTGTCTCACTGAAAACAGAAATTCAGAAAATATCAGTGAGGTTACCCTCGGTAAGTGTACCTTCAAACAGCTGCCCCAGCGCTATCAAGAACTCTTTACCATTGGCCCAAACCGTATCAAAAAACTAAAGTTTTTTCCCGAGAAAGACATTGCTTGCATGGTACTGATGACCATGCCAATCCTCTTCATATGGTCAACAGTAGCCTTTCTAGGGGTTTTTAGTGATTTTCCTTTAATGTGGGCTTGGAACACATGGCCTAGGGTCTTGTTCATACTCATGGTTCTAGTCGTGTGCATCCCACCTCCGATTCTGGGTGTCTATACAGTGAGGATGCTCCAGGTCATGGCCGAGTTTCTTCGTAAGAAAAAAACAGGCGCTCATATCTATGGTCTAGTTATTGATGGGCAAAACGTAGTGGGCCGCCAAATGTGTGTATTTGAGCAAAAGAAGAACTGTTTATTTTTGCCACGTAACCGGATTACAAATTTTGCCATCAAGGGCGGTAGTCGAATCAGCACCTCTAAATTTTTCATCCAGTTCATCAATCATCAAGATCAGCATCAATGGTTAATGCTAGAGAATGGCAGCAGCTATAGTCTGAAGCCCTATCGGCTCTATCAGATATTTCAACGCGAAGGAGTTTCCCAGGGATAATGTGTTTAAAGCTGTAGAGTTGGCCTCAAGTTTTCATCAGCTTTCATCTCTACACCACTCTTCAAGCCTTCAATGCCCGAGACAAAGCCGTGTTTTCCTGCTGTACGCCAGTAGCCATGAAACATAGAGTGGGTCGGATACATGCCTGAAGGGCTATGTGATCGGCTGCCTATACCATCACCTGAGCGGAATCCATAACAATGTCGCCTAATCAAGAAGCTGTTGCTACTGCGATCGCAGTTTTACTATCCACCACACCAGAGACCTGCCTCGGCCAGCTGCTCAAAGTTTGCCTGGCCGCAAAAGTAGACAACGATGTCCAAAGTAAAACCCAGGACTTCTTTCAAAACACAGGCAACTTGGCCCACTGGGTTCAGGAAATCATTGGTGATGATGGCCAATACACCCCTGACGAATGGCAAGCCCTGGGCGAAATGGCTCTGCTGGATAATGTTGAACTATTTACCAAGGCCCTCCTCACTGAAATTGAGGCCCTCAACATCTGAAATACTGGGAGGTTACCGTTAGCTGCTTGGCTTATGTAATTCTCCGGAGATATCATCAAGATACCGATCTAATCTGGTATGGGCTGCGGCCTTATACAGTTTTCTAAAGGGTGTTGCTATGTCTCTCTTTTCATTCTCAGGTAAACGTCCCGACAATTTGGGCGTTAAACAGGGCAAGCTTTTGGCCTGCCCAAACACGCCAAACTGTGTCTGCACTCAGGCGGATGCTAGCGATAAAGAACACTTTATCGAACCAATTGTCAGTAGTAAAGCGCCTGCAGATGCGATCGCAACCCTAAAAACCATCATCGAGGGCATGGAGCGCTCCCAAATCAACGAAGTCGCCAATGGCTACCTCTACGTTGAATTTGCCAGTAAGCTCATGGGGTTTGTAGACGATCTAGAATTTTATGCCGGAATGCCGGGACTTATTCATATTCGGGCCGCCGCTCGCCTCGGTAAATCAGACCTAGGCGTCAATCGCAAACGAGTTGAAACCATTCGAGAACAATTTCAAGCAGCCAGTAATGCAGTGACCTAGCATCGATTCACGTAGACGCCGTCTCAACTCAAAAAAGACTATACTGTCTCAAATAAAGACTTAACTTGGGGTAGTTAGTCTTTATTTGAGACAGGTCGTCATGGTGCGGTCCACACCCAGTGTTGCAAAAATAATTCAAATTTTTTTAGCTCCTACTCAACCGTTGTTGCCACGCTCTTAGAGACTATTGCACAAATCCTGAAAGCCTTACCCCATAAGGATTTAGTTATTGTCTCTTGTAGAAAAATACGTCTATACTCACACCAATGAGACGTCAATAACGAGCACCCCATGCACCAACGACCTAAACGACGCCCCAGGCGGCAACAACGCTACCGCCTGATCAACAGCGCTACCCTAATACTGCTTGGCTTTGGCCTCGGCCTCGGTCTTCGATTTCAGGCCAAAGCCGCTTCTACCAAACAAGATCTCTGTCAGCACATCATATCCAGCCAGGCCGTTCTCTCACGACAACAGCTTACCCAGCTGCTGACCATCCCTGAACGGGAAAATCGTCAGGCCATCGAAGCTATTGCTGAAGAGCCTTACTGCACCCTGCCCTCTATCGAGGTGCGAGCCGGAGTCGCGGCCGAACGCGCCGCCTATCCCCTGGCATTTGACCCCAATACCTGGTTAGTTGTGCTGTATGAAAATGAGGAGTATGTGGGCTATGGCTTTAAGCTACATCACTAGATCCATAGGAGCGCTAACAGCACTACTCACTTTGCTGACCGCCTGCCAGCCGGGGCCACCGTCACCGCGCACCATCACGGTGCAACAAACCTGGGATCTGCAAATCAACAACCAGGTGAGCGACTATCGCATTAGCAGCGGCCTGGGCGACATTACCCTAGAACTAGGCGGTGACCCAGTGAGAATGCCCTTTGATGGCAAAATTCAACCCATGGATAAACACTGTATTGCCCTCACCAGTCCAGAGGTGCCCGCCTATCTGTTTCGTCTCTGCGGTATCCAACGACCTGGCCTGGGTCAGCGCCCCCAAGGACACACCATTGGCCGGGCGCACCAGCTGGTCTTTGCCGCCTTTCGAAAAGAACCCGATGGTACCTGGACTCTAATCGAACCAGCGACAGATCTGATTACACAATTTCTCACGGAGTAAATCATCATGACCGCTTGTCCCTCGCTGGCCATGGGTCTTGTCCTACTTGGGGCTGCCCCGACCCTGGCCAAGGATGTTGCCCTTACCTTTGATGCAACATCGGTTAAACCCCCGGTTGCAACCACTGTCACCCGTACCGACACAGTTAGCCTCAGCTTTGCTCCAACACAGACCCAGGTACCGAAACCACAAGCGCCCGTAACCCACGTAGTCATGCATACATTAGAAACCTTGTTTCAGGGTGGTAGTCACTCCATAGTTGCCCGCGCTGTGGGCAGTGCCGAGGGCACCCGCACCACCGATGGTGGCTATACATCTGCCTACTACGGCCATGTGGACCCCGGCAACCACAAGTGGAACCTGGGCAGTTTTTCCTATCAGCACGGGGCTAACTCTCCAGCTGAGGCCGATGACAAACAGCTCCAGCGACTGTATGAACAGGCCCTGACCCTACGGCAGCAGGCTAGCCAACACCAGGTCACCCTATCTTTGGCAGAAGAACTTAACGGCATCGACCTGGCGAATCAAGCCCCCCTGGCCGCCCTGGACCGAGGTTATATTGATTGGCTAGCCGTTGCCCGACAGCAACCCATGGGCGAACGCGATCGCATCATCTGGGCTAGAACCCGCGCCTTTCTAGATCCTGACAGCGGTCACTGGAATGCACCTGGTCTGGGTAACACACTAGAGTCTATTCGCTGGGACCAGGCTCGACGGCAACAGGCTGTGCAACAGGCAATCGACCACACAAACTAGACAACTACAGCAGCTCCAAAGGATAACTATCCGCAGACCCAGCTGACCACTCCCACATTGACCCTGCATAGTTTTTAACCTGATAGCCTAAGGTAACCAAAACCGACGCTAGCCAACCAGACCGAATCCCCCCTGTGCAGTAAACAACAACCTGGGTATCGGGAGAAATACCTGCGTCCTCTAGCTGTGCCCGTATTTCTTGGACTGGCAACAGCTTTCCGTCCTCCCCTAATAGCTGCTTAAAATAGAGGTTAATCGCCCCTGGCACATGGCCACCGCGCTGTTCTCCATAGGGAGTCTTGCCTGCAAACTCACGCGGTTCGCGGGTATCGAGGATCACCATAGTCTCCTGTCCCAGCTCAGACCTCAGCTGATCCTGCCGAATCTCCCAAGCCGTAGTCCGCGACACCACAAAATCTCCAGGCGCAACAGCTTCACGCCGACTCCTTTGCATTGAAACATTAGCGGCCACTAATGCCTCAAACCCACCGTCCACCATCACCGCCTGGGAATGCCCCAGGCTTCGCAGCATCCAAACAATGCGTCCATCTTCTCCCCACCCACTGGGTGGATTTGCAAACACCACCACTGGCTTTTGTCCAGAAATACCCAAGGACTGTAGCTTTTGCGTCAATAATGCATCGTCCTCCAGCAACCGACCACGAGTAATGACATCCCCAGGAGAAAACTGTTGCCAATCCACATAGACAGCTCCCTGCAAACGTGAGAGCGCCAACCTGCGGGTATCCAATAGCGTCGCCCCTTGTTCAATCAGCTGCTTTGCCTCAGCAGCATCAACAATCCATCGTGTCTGTAATGGGTTAGGGAGTTGTGACACCTCCGTTACCGCCGATGGGACAGAGGGTGGTTCAGTGAATTGCCCTATCGTGGTCTCCACAGCATGGTCCTGCTCAAGGGGTAAATTGTTCTGCCGCCATTTGGAAATATCTCCCTCTAGATGCAGTACCGTGTCTATACCCGCCTGATGCAACGTTCTCTCAGCAATTGCTGCCCGGATACCGCGTTCGCAGTAAATCACAATGGGGTCACTGTCAGACAATAAAATCTCATCTAAATGGGCATCAATCTCTCGAAAATGGATGTTAACAGCTCCTGGAATATGACCAGCTGCATATTCCTTTGCTGTGCGTACATCTAAAATTAATGGAGCTGTACCAGATTGAATCTGGCTCACGAGTTCCTGCTGGGAGATTTGACTACTGGTTTTAGCTAAGGCTCCACAGGCTGCCAGCTGTACCGACAGACAAAGAGCCCATAAGATTTTGTTAAAGTGACAATCGTTTCTGTTCATAACCAGGAACAAAGTGAACGCCAGCAGAACACTCTCAAATATTTAATCAACCTTTCCTTAACTGAGCCTGAATGAGTAAATTATTCTCAAAATGAGATTTTATGTATCAACTTAAGACCCAAATAAAGACTATTTAATCTCAAGTGAGACTAAATTATCAAAAGACGTCCATTGAGTCGACCAAGTTCAACCAAGGGTCGATTGCAGACACAAGAGATGTCTAGCATTAAGATTGATCGTATTGATTTTGGACTTATTTCAATCAATAAAATCTTAATTTGAGACTAAAGGTGGGAGCTACAAATCGGTCTTATCCACCAATTTGTGACATTGTCCGACTATAGGCACCAGTGGTACCTGATTCTCTCATTTTGAAATTAATCTCTGGTTTAGCAGCTACTAGGGTGCCAACGCGATCGCAAATAGACTCAATCGGCTCACCATTGCGCAGAGCTGCTCGTAAATTAAGCTGGCCTGTTTCATTGAGTAAACAAGGCCGCAGCCAACCGTCTGCCGAGAGTCTCATGCGGTTGCAGCGATCGCAAAAACATTCCGACATCTGACTAATAAAGCCCAGAGTGCCCTTTGCCCCTGGAATTCTGAATACATCCGCTGGTCCGTTGCCACGAACTCTGGACTCTTCCAAGCCCCAGCGATCGCGAATCTGTTGGCGAATAGTTTCAGAATCAATCCAGCCCTTAGTAGCAAACAACTCATCGTTGCCAATGGGCATAAACTCAATAAAGCGCACATGCCAATTGCGATCAATGCTTAAAGCAGCCAAATTCAAAATTTCATGGTCATTCACCCCTGGAATGACGACAACATTTAACTTAAGCGGGTCAAACCCCACCTGATAGGCGGTTTGAATACCGTTCCATACCTGATGCCAGCGCCCATGCTTAGACAGCGGATCTGGAGTCAACGGTCTGCCAACAATCGCTTCAAACGTTTCTGGCTCCAAGGAATCTAAGCTGATATTGATACGTCGTAAACCCGCCTCGTATAAGGGCTGTGCCAGCTTTTCCAACTTAAAAGCATTGGTGGTCAGGGCCAAATCTGTTGTTTCTGGCAAATTGGCAATATCCTCTACCAACGGCACAATGCCTGGACGTAGCAACGGTTCTCCACCGGTTAGGCGAAATTTTGTAAATCCCAGGGGGATAAATACCCCCTTTAAAAGGGTCAAGATTTCTTCGTGGCTCAGCCAAAACTCCCGCAACACATAGGTTAGATCGGCTCCCTCCGGCATACAGTATGTACATTGAAAATTGCAACGGTCGATCAGGCTAATACGAAGATAGTCAATGGGATTCATAGGGTGTTTAAGGGTCTGCTCGCCGTGCTCTCCATTATGAACCACCCGTTTTAGAACCGCTGTGCGAACCCCAATAGTTCAGATCATCTGACTCAGTACCCATCCCAGAATCTGATCGAGCTAGGTGTAGCATTACTACCGTGGTTTGCTACTCTAGATAAAATAATTTTTTACAACTTCCCAGAGAAACATAGCCCCCCTTGCCCTATCTCGTTTCTCAATTACCTTCTAAGGGGTAGTTCAGTAGCAATTTATAAATGACTCACTAATAATAAGACCACTGCTTCCCTATCCACTAAAGCTTCAGGACGTATCCGTGACTGCTAAAATTCCCGCCATCACCGACACAGTATCTGCCAAACCGCCTGAGTTCAACCGCCAGATGCTAATTATTCTTGATTTTGGTTCCCAGTATTCTGAGCTAATTGCCCGTCGCATTCGCGAAACTCAGGTTTACTCAGAAGTGCTTTCGTACCGCACCTCAGCTGAAAAAATTCGCCAACTTAATCCCCAGGGCATCATTCTTTCAGGAGGACCGAGCTCAGTCTATGCTGACCATGCGCCCAAGTGCGATCCGGCCATTTGGGACCTGGGCATTCCTATCCTGGGGGTGTGCTACGGCATGCAGCTCATGGTGCAGCAGTTGGGAGGACAGGTCGAAACCGCTGAACGGGGTGAATACGGCAAAGCTTCACTGCATATCGATGATCCTACCGATCTACTGACCAATGTTGATGACGGGTCCACCATGTGGATGAGCCATGGCGACTCAGTCACCCGACTGCCTCAGGGTTTTGAAGTCCTCGCCCATACAGATAACACCCCCAGTGCCGCCGTGGCGAACCATGAGCGGGGCTTTTATGGTGTGCAGTTCCATCCAGAAGTCGTTCACTCCGTTGATGGGCAAGCGCTGATTCGGAATTTTGTTTATCACATTTGTCAGTGCGAACCCACCTGGACCACCGAAGCCTTTGTGGAAGAAGCCATTCGCGAAGTGCGAGCAAAAGTCGGCGACAAGCGTGTGCTACTGGCCCTGTCAGGTGGTGTGGATTCATCCACTCTAGCGTTTCTACTACACCAGGCCATTGGCGATCAGCTAACCTGCATGTTTATCGACCAGGGCTTTATGCGTAAGGGAGAACCTGAGCGTCTGGTGGAGCTATTTGATAAACGGTTCCACATTAATGTGGAATACGTTCAGGCCAGGGCTCGTTTTCTTGAGAAAATTAAGGGCATAACAGACCCCGAGGAAAAGCGTAAACGGATTGGCCATGAGTTTATTCGTGTCTTTGAAGAAGAATCTAGGCGGCTAGGTCCCTTTGACTATCTGGCTCAAGGTACGCTCTATCCCGATGTGATCGAGTCTGCCGATACTAATGTGGACCCTAAAACGGGTGAACGGGTCGCCGTTAAGATCAAAAGCCACCACAATGTCGGTGGCCTTCCCAAGGATCTACAGTTCAAGCTGATTGAACCCCTGCGTAAGCTTTTCAAAGACGAGGTGCGCAATGTGGGACGTTCCGTCGGTCTACCCGATGAGATTGTGCGGCGTCAGCCATTTCCTGGTCCCGGTCTAGCGATTCGCATCCTAGGTGAGGTGACCTCTGATCGGCTCAACATTTTGCGTGATGCCGACTATATTGTCCGCGAGGAAATTCGTAATCGGGGTCTCTACCACGACTTTTGGCAAGCTTTTGCCGTGCTTTTACCAGTACGTAGCGTCGGTGTTATGGGCGATCAGCGTACCTATGCTCACCCAATTGTGTTGCGGTTTGTCAGCAGTGAAGATGGGATGACAGCAGACTGGTCTCGGCCGTCCTATGACCTGTTAGAGGTGATTTCCAACCGCATTGTGAATGAGGTTGACGGGGTAAACCGTGTGGTTTACGACATTACCTCTAAACCTCCTGGCACCATCGAGTGGGAGTAGGCTCAGCAGCCCCCCAGTTTGAGTTTGGAAAACCCATTCTTGCATCTGGCGAGGAAGCGTCAAACCGCCCTGCACTCAAAGTGACAGGGCTAATAGATTTAAAAACCCACTAAAGGGGTTAAAGATCGCTGAAAGCTCTAGATATAGAGCTTCACAGCCGAATTTTCCCTTTAGTGGACAGCCCTCAATTAGCAGTGGGTTTTGAACCCAGCGTGGGTTTTAGCTGCCAACAGGGGGCCTACACCAGTTTTTATGCTGCCTCCCTAAGCAGTTGCGCCCTTTGGACGCGCAAAAATCATTCTGCCTGCCGATGTTTGTAGCGCTCCCGTTACCACCACTAGGACATCGTTGCCGATGTAGCCTTTGCCTGATTCCACAACAACCATGGTGCCATCATTTAAATAGCCCACCCCTTGAGCATCTTCTTTGCCCTCTTTGAGAATCTTGATCTCAATGTCATCACCGGGTAAATAGGCCGGACGGATTGCCTTGGCTAGATCATTAATATTTAGGACAGCTACCTGCTGTACCTTAGCAACCTTGCTGAGGTTGTAATCATTGGTCAGCAGCATGGCGTTCATTTCTTGGGCTAGCTTCACAAGCTTGGCATCCACCGTACTAATCTCTGGGTAGTCAGCTGGGTCTACAACGACACGTTGTGGATAGGCCACCCGTAGTCGATTGAGAATATCTAACCCCCGTCTGCCGCGCACTCGCTTTTGATCGTTAGCGGCATCGGCCACGGCCTGCAGCTCTTGTAGTACAAACTGGGGTACTACGATTCGACCTTCTAAAAAACCGGTCTCCAGTAGGCCTTCTATACGGCCATCGATAATACAGCTAGTGTCTAAAATTTTGGAGGCCGACGGTTTTAGCGTGCCTTCTGCAATCAGCATGGTTTCCACGCTACCAGGGTTAACCAAACGCAGTAGTGCTCGCCCCTGAGTATCGGCCAGGTTCATGCCTGAAACCGAAAAAACAATGCTGTTCATAATGGCGGCCAGCGGTTTAATGAAATTAAATTCGCTGGGAATTGGCAATAGAAATACCGGGGCCAAAATCAAATTGGCAATCAATAAGCCCAAAATCAATCCGATCGCCCTAGCAAAAATACGGTCGGGGGGTAGGGTACGAATTTGCTTTTCGAAGCGTCGGTAGCTGGTTTGAGCAACAATACCCAATCCGGTGCCAATCAGGGCACCAAAACCGGCCATGACAAAGCCTAAACCTTCAATGTTGTTGACCTGGGCTAAAACCGTTGGTGATAGCAGGTCAACGCTATAAAAGCCAATACCTGCACCAGCCAAGAGAAATGAAACAATGATTAATGCGTCTAGCATTCGAATAATGTCGACCTTAAGGGGCGCAATGGCCTATTGAACTCTAGACCAACCTAGGGGAGGCCCAAACAACGCCATTATAATCACTGATGTTCCCACGTTTAGGTTACGCTCTAAATGCCTTTACGTTCTTTTTTGGCCTAATGCCCACATCGGCCTACGTTCATATTCCGTTTTGTCGTCGTCGTTGCTTTTACTGTGACTTTCCCATTTCGGTAATTGGCAATCGAAAACGAGGGGAAACATCGGGCACCATTAGTACTTATGTGGACTGGCTCTGTCGGGAAATAAGCGCTACATCAGCCCTAGGTCCGGCTTTAGAGACAGTATTTTTTGGCGGAGGCACTCCCTCTTTACTCTCTGTGTCTCAGCTAGAAACAATTTTGAGTAGCCTCGACCAGCAGTTTGGTCTGGCGACAAATGTGGAAATTTCTATGGAAATGGACCCAGGCACCTTTGATATCAGCCATGTGCAGGGATACTGTGCCCTGGGGGTAAACCGCATCAGCCTGGGGGTACAGGCATTTGATGATCGCCTTCTAGAACTGTGCGGCCGCTTTCATCGGTTGGCCGATGTGGATCGGGCAGTGGAGGTGATGTATCAGGCCCAGGTGCCCAGCTGGAGCCTGGATTTGATTTCGGGGTTACCAACGCAGACGTTGGCCCAATGGCAAGAAAGTGTGGAGAGTGCGATCGCAACCCAACCCCATCACATCTCCATCTACGATCTCACCCTCGAACCGCAAACACCTTTTGGCAAACAATACCGCCCAGGCGAGCAGCCTCTGCCCAGCGAGGGCACTACCGTTGACATGTACCGACTGGCCCAGCACACCCTCACCGCAGCAGGCTACCACCACTACGAAATTTCCAACTATGCCCAAGCCGATCACCAATGTCGCCACAACCGTACCTACTGGGAAAACCGACCCTTCTATGGCTTTGGTATGGGAGCCACCAGCTACACCCAAGCCCAGCGCTTTGCTCGCCCTCGCACCCAGCAAACCTATCGCCAGTGGGTTGACCAGTTTCAACAGGCTAACGGTAGTCTCGACACTCCCCCATTACCGTTGATAGAACAACTCACTGACGGCCTCATGGTGGGGCTGCGTCTGGCCGAAGGCATCGATCTCACTCCTTTTATTGATAGCTTCGGTCCGGCCTTTACCACTATGCTCAACACTCGTTTACAAACCTATTTCACAGCAGGTCAAGTCCTATTAGAGAACAATCATCTGCGCCTGAGCGATCCCGATGGTTTTCTCATCTCTAATGCCGTTCTGGCCGATCTGTTTAATGGCATTGAGTATCTTAGCAACCAATAGCGATCCCCATTGTGGGGGCGTTCTATAGAACGCCCCCACAATGGGGATCGCTCATTAACCCAATAGCTCATCCCAAAAAACTTAAACGTTTTGTAACATTGGCAACCATACCTGCAAGCCATAATTTGCCAGAGGAAAGCATTGTGCTCTAGCAGTGATGCAGTACGATGATTCCCTGTGAAAAAAATTCCCCCCAGCTATGCCGAAGGTACTTGTTTCTGACCCGATCGACCAGTCTGGTCTCGATATTTTGGCCCAAGTGGCCCAGGTTGATGTAAAAACCAAACTCACCCCTGAGGAACTTGTCGAGGCAATCCCCAACTATGATGCCTTGATGATTCGCTCGGGTACTAAAGTGACCAGCGCCGTCATCGAAGCCGCTAGCCAGCTCAAAATCATCGGTCGGGCCGGTGTGGGTGTGGATAATGTGGATGTCGTGGCTGCTACCCGTCGGGGCATTGTGGTGGTTAATTCCCCTGAGGGGAACACCATCGCCGCCGCTGAGCATGCTTTGGCCATGATGCTATCGCTGTCGCGCAACATTCCCGAAGCCGATCAATCGGTCAAAGCCTCCAATTGGAACCGTAAGGCGTTTACCGGTGTCGAGGTCTACAAAAAGAATCTGGGTGTTGTGGGTCTGGGCAAAATTGGTTCCCACGTAGCCACGGTGGCCCGTGCCATGGGCATGACAATTCTGGCCTACGATCCATTTATTTCTAAAGAACGTGCCGCTGAGCTAGGGTGCAATCTGGTGGATCTCGACATGCTCTTCCAGGAGGCCGACTACATTACCCTACACATTCCCAAAACCTCTGAGACAGCCCATTTGATCAATGCCGCTGCTTTGGCGAAGATGAAGCCCACAGCGCGGATTATCAACTGTGCCCGTGGTGGCATCATTGACGAAGCGGCTCTGTACGAAGCTCTGAGTAATGGCAAGATCGCAGGTGCAGCCCTGGATGTCTACGAAGAGGAACCCCTGGGAGAAAGTTCTTTACGGGAACTGGGAAAATCCGTTATTCTTACCCCCCACTTAGGGGCATCCACCGCCGAAGCCCAGGTAAATGTGGCCATTGATGTGGCTGAACAGATTCGAGATGTTCTACTGGGGCTACCGGCTCGCTCTGCGGTTAATATTCCTGGGTTACGCCCCGATGTTCTAGAAAAGCTCCGCCCCTACTTACAGCTAGCAGAAACCCTGGGCAACCTAGTGGGACAGCTGGCGGGAGGCCGAGTAGAACAGGTGCAAATTCGGCTCCAGGGTGAGCTGGCCAATCAAGATAGTAAGCCCATTGTGATTGCCACCCTTAAGGGATTACTAACCAATGCTCTCAGGGAACGAGTGAACTACGTCAATGCGTCCATTGAGGCCAAAGAACGTGGCATTAAGGTGATTGAAACCCGTGATGCCAGCGTCAAGGACTTTACTGGGTCCCTTTATGTCTCCGCCAAAGGTTCCTTAGGAGAACATGCTGTCACCGGGATTATTCTGGGTGGCAGTGAAGTTCGCATTACCGATATTAATCAGTTTCCCATCAACGTACCGCCGACTAAATACATGCTATTTACTCTGCACCGAGATATGCCAGGGATTATTGGCAAAATCGGCTCGCTGTTGGGTAGCTTTAATGTCAACATTGCCAGCATGCAGGTGGGCCGTCAGATTGTGCGTGGTGATGCGATCATGGTGCTCAGCATTGACGATCCGCTGCCCGATGGCATTTTAGAAGAGATCACAAAAGTGTCCGGCATCCGCGATGCTTATACCGTGGCCTTATAAGATGGGGAGAGAAATACACCCCGAATAAACCCTTGGCAAATACTTGGTGGGAGATACAAGTTACCTGTTCTCCATGGCTTGAGGATACGGTTTTCTGGCGATTTGAGAGTTTGAATGGACGTGGCACCGCCAGTGAACGACTGGGACACAAAAGTCAGGTAAAAGCTTATTTCCCACAACAGCAGTTTTGCAATGTGGATTTGGCTGCTTTAGCGCTGCGATTTCAGCAAGATGCGCTCTGCTTAGGACTCAATGAGACGCCTCAAGTCATCTGGAGTCTAATCGAGGATGAGGATTGGTCTAAAAGTTGGAAAAAGTATTGGCAGCCGCAACCGGTGGGCGATCGGCTGCTGATTAACCCGGCTTGGATTGATCTGCCAGCCGAGTCATCACGGCTGGTGCTGCAGTTGGATCCAGGGACCGCCTTTGGTACAGGGACCCATGCCACTACCCAGCTTTGTCTAGAGTCCCTAGAGATGCGTCTGGGGGAAGCTCCTTCAGAGCCTCTGAGCCTGGCTGATATTGGCTGTGGTTCGGGGATTTTATCCATTGGGGCGGTCCTATTGGGGGCCGGTCAGGTATATGCGGTGGATACGGATCCACTGGCGGTAAAAGCTACAGCGGAAAATCGTGCCCTTAATGATATCGAACCGGGTCAGATTCAAGTGGCCCAGGGCAGTATCGAAAGCCTCAAGGTGCCGGTGGATGGCTTTGTCTGTAATATCCTGGCAGAAGTGATCGTCGAGTTGATCCCCCACTTTGGTGACATTGCTAAGGCGTCCACCTGGGGTATTTTAAGTGGTGTTTTGCTGGAACAGTCAAAATGGGTGATAGATACCCTCGAAGCCCATGATTGGTTAGTTGCCACCCTGTGGCGGCGGGGTGATTGGTGCTGCCTCAATATTCGTCGTTCATAATTTGTCGTTCAATAGTAGTGGGTATAGGTAGCTCTGAAGATACAAGGTGCGGGCATGGATAGCTGGTTTTATATCTTAAAAATTGCGATCGCATCCGCTGTCCTCAGCGCCTTGATCAAATGGGTGGGGCCAACCATAGCGCCACCAGAATCCGCTGCTTTGATTCTCGTGCTGTTACCAACGGTCATCCTCGGTGGTTGGCTCCTTAGTCGTTTGAGCTGGGTTTAAGCCAGTTTGCAACCAATCCCACCCATGGCGACTACCCGCACCATTCCTGAAATCAATCAAAAGATCCGTAACGGGAAAGTTATAGTTTGGACTATAGAAGAGGCCAAAACTAACATCACCACTCTCGGTCTGGAGGCTGCTACAGCAGCCGTAGATGTGGTCACCACCGGCACCTTTGAGCCGATGGAATCCTCCGGTGCCGTGATCAACCTGGGGCATACGGATCCACCGATCAATATTCGCGAATGTTATCTCGATGGTGTCCTAGCCTACGCTGGGTTTGGCGCGGTTGATCTCTACCTGGGAGCGAGCCAAGCTGCTGGCAACAACCGCTGGGGCGAAACATCAGATAGCGAAGTGGCTAGTGAGCGAGGCGGTGGTCACGTCATAGCCCAGTTAATCGCAGGCAAATCAGTGCCTCTAAGGGCCATTGGCCAGGTTAGCGACTGCTATCCTCGGGCCACCCTGGATATCGCCATTACCCGAGATACTATCAACCAGTTTTACCTCTTTAATCCCCGTAACCTCTACCAAAACTTTATCGTTGGTGTTAACAGCAGCGACCGCCCCTTGCTCACCTATCTGGGGCCATTACAGCCCTTCTTAGGTAACGCCGTATATGCCAATTCGGGAGCCCTATCTCCCATGCTTAACGACCCTCAAATGCATACCCTGGGCATTGGCAGTCGAATATTTATCGGAGGAGCCCCTGGTTACATCGCCTGGGAAGGTACCCAGCACTTTCCCCTCCAAAAACGGCTGCCCAATCATACTCCTATCGGTCCGTCGGCCACTGTGGCCCTGATTGGCGATGCCAAACAAATGCAGCCTGAATGGGTGCGGGGCTGTTACTTTAGCGGCTATGGGCCCTCTTTAATGTTGGGAGTGGGCGTGCCAATCCCCGTGTTGGACGCAGCGGTTTTACAAAGATGTGCCATCGGCGATCAGGACATCGTCGCTCCAGTAATTGACTTTTCAATCCCACGACGGGTACGTCCCAGCTTTGGCCTCGTCAGCTATCAGCAGCTTAAATCCGGTCGCATCACCATTAGTGGCAGCCGCGTCAGAACGGCTCCCCTATCTAGTCTCTACCTTGGCCGCAAAGTAGCCGTCACCCTCAAGAATTGGATTGTCAGTGGCAAGTTTGAACTCAGTGAACCGGTAGCACCCTTACCCCAGCACACTGCATTTTTACCCCAAAACAATTGACGGTATCCAACGGTATCCAGACGATAAGCTAGCAATAAACCACCTGGAGTTCCTACCAGGCTACTCTTCAGAGCTATCAGTCTCAGCGGCAGTACCACCGCTATCACCAACTTTGACCACATTTGGCTTGTCTACTTTGGTAACACCATTTTTGGCATCACCATCATCTTTGGCCAAATTAGGTTTGGGACGCGGACCAGAACGTTTGGGGGGGCGACGCTTGCCACTTGGCCCGCCACTGCTACCCATCGGCCGTTTTTTAGAGCGCTTTTTGGGGGGTACGGCGGCTACGTAGCTACCTTCCGTCAGGACAAACTGATTCCCCTCACGCTGTACGTGCATATCCCAGAAATAGCCAATGGTTTTTACACCGATGTTGCCATTGATAACCAGCTTAAACGGGCGCTTGGGTTGCTTACCTGCACGCATTTTCTGAACGATACTGACCGTAACTTCCTGTTTACGCTCATCGTATTTGATGACTTCGCCTCGGATAGAAAAGTAATCAGGTTGAATCGCAGCAGCGGGAGCTTCAATCGTCTCATCTTCATCCTCACCCAGGGTTTCTGGCTCCCAAACACCCACGATTTGTACAGCAATACCAATATCGTCTTGGAAAATAGTCCGTGGGTAAACGACCCATAGATGATCCTTTGCCAAATCCAGGTGCTTTTTGACCAAACTTGTGGTCCGCCCTAACAGCACGGCACAGGTGGTCGTACCATCATGATTAACAATGTTGCCCCGGTTAAAAGACTCTTCCGAGGGCTCATAACGACCCTTTAGCAAACCAATGGCTCTATACTGCATCGGCTCACTGGGCGGAGCAATTGGCTGTAGCCTGGGCTGAGGAACAGGTGGTTCAGTCTCTTCAGGGACATCATTGACCGCTACCTCAGCATTGTCTGGCAAAACAGCCGGATCAGGTTTTGCGATTGAAACCTCGGGCTGCTGGACAAGCGGGGGAGGCGTTACCGGCGGTGGCTCCACTGGCGTTTCAACGGGGGCAGGTCTGGCGGGTCGTCTGGGCGGCTTTTTGAGAGCAGGACGATTAGAGTCAGCAGCTGCGCTAGCATCCAGTTTGCTATCGGATGCCGGATTGGGTTTTTCAGGGGGGCGACTGTCTGCAGAACTCATTAACTTCGAAACCTCCTCAATCAGGAAAATCAGCTTACTTAGCAGTTTGAACAAATAGTTCAGGCGTAGCGGTGTTGGGCGTAACGGTGTCTATGGGTTTGAATATGTGGCCAACGATCTATAGCTGGTAGTCTCTGGCCTGTACTTAATTAGAAGTCATAAAAGTGAACGTGTTTATGGAGATGCCATTTGGTTGAACGTAGCAGTTTTTAGATTCATAAACCAAGCCTACCTTGGAAAAAATAATCAGAGAGGAACTCACCCATGTAGGGTCGTAGCCGCTTTTACGTTACCATTCATAGATTTTGGCAGATGTCAGCTCAATTTAAGGATATTCCCTCCAATCAAATATTATCGTTACTGGATTTTTTAGAAGGACTAAACCCTCAATAAGGTTGTTCAGACGATATTTAAACGCCATTTGGTCAACTTACTCAGAAAATATTTACGAATTTTTGATACCAATCGGCCAGTCTTAGGAAAATATGATCCTGCTGATGGACGTGCTTGCGGACATCAGTTTACGACTCTGCTAAAAGCCCGGCAGTCCTGGCTCATTTGGGTTTAATATGGGCAAGTTGCTTTGAAGGGGGGAGTCCTATGGCTGCTAAACGCAACCGCTGGCTAGTTGGCGGTATTTTATTCATAGCGGTAGCTGCGCTGCTAGCTGTTTCCCTGGGTCCCCTGATCCAAGCGGCGTTTGACCAGCAGGGTCATGGCTATGGCGACAGTGCGGCTACTACGGCTGCGAGTCCAGACCGTCAGGCAGAGTTAGAGGGTCGAGCCAATGGCTATGAACTTGTTTTGGAACGGGAGCCTGACAACCAAGCCGCCCTTGAAGGATTGGTGGAGGCTCGCATTGGCCTGGATGATTTGTCAGGGGCCGTTGAACCGTTGGCACGACTGGCAGAGTTAAACCCCCAAGAACCTCGCTATGCGGTTCTGCTAGCCCAGGCTAAGCAAGAACTCGAGGATTTAGAAGGTGCAGCCCAAACCTACCGTAGTGTGTTGACGGCTAATCCTGGCAATATGGAAGCCCTCCAAGGATTGGTAGCCTTACTGATAGAACAAGAGCGCCCCCAGGCGGCAGTAGGCCTACTACAGGACACCCTTGAAACAGCCGATCAGTCTAATAAAATTCAACCTGGCACCATTGATGTGATCGCAGTGAAGCTGCTGCTAGGACAGGTGTATGCTGAGCAGTCTCGCTATGACGATGCGATCGCAATCTACGACACAGCCATTCAAGATGCTCAAGGTCTGGGCGGTACTCCTGATTTTCGCCCTATGCTAGCCAAAGGTCTGATCCTTCGAGAAACGGGCAAAGAATCTGAGGCTCGGCCTTTGTTTGAAAATGCCCTGGCCTTAGCCCCAGTTCAGTTCAAAGATCGCATCCAGCAGCTCATCGATCAGGGAACGGCGGAGATAGCGCCTGCTGGTGAGGCAACTGACGAAGCATCAGAGGTACCTGATACAGCTCAACCAAAAACGTCAGCAACCCCAGCACCAGATGCATCCGAGGGGCAACAGCCTGAGGAGTGAAGCAGCTTCCAATCGTTCACTCTTCTTGCCCCTAGCTTGTACGTCTTAGGATGCCGCTTGTCCTGAAATCTCTTGTCCTGATATTTGTTGTTGTTTACCAAAGAGACGCTGTTCACGACTCGCTATTGCAGCATCAACCTCACTAAACTCAATGTGATTAATCAGAGTGGTGACAAAGGCAAACAACAAAAACGGTAGTGACAGTACTAAAATCAAGCCAACACATACCAGCGCATAGATGGGACGACTGGCCCCCATTAACGCCAGCGCCGTTGCCAAACTGATAAACAGTACAAGCAGCCAAACAATAATTTGACCATAGATATCGCCAAAGGTCAGAGTGCAAACAAACCGGTACTTTGAGGCATTATTCATATTGCCGATACTCGCATTGATCCAATCCATTAAGCATATCTAGCTCCTTAACGTAATTCACCATTTCTCAATACAGCTTCAAGAATTGACCACGTCTATGGATTATCGCTATTTGGTTTTTTATAAGCCCTACGACGTCCTCAGCCAATTTACCGACGCTGACCGCACCACGCTCAAATCGTTTATTCCAGTACCAAGGGTATATCCAGTAGGGCGTCTCGACCGTGATAGCGAAGGATTACTCTTGCTAACCGATGATGGGCAGCTGCAAAATCGTCTGTGTCATCCCCGCTTTAGACACCCTCGTACCTACTGGGCGCAAGTGGAGCGAATTCCTGATGCCACCAGCCTGGAACAGCTACGGCAGGGAGTCGTAATCCGAGGTTACTCCACGCTACCGGCAGACGTGACCCTGCTATCAGCGGAACCGCCCCTGCCGCCACGGACGCCCCCCATTCGGTTTCGGAAGCAGGTGCCGACAGCTTGGTTACAGCTCACTCTCCGAGAAGGCAAAAATCGTCAGGTACGACGGATGACAGCTGCCGTTGGTTTTCCCACCCTAAGGCTTGTGCGCACTAGCATCGGGCCATTACATTTGGGCGACTTACAGCCCGGTCAGTGGCGCTATCTGACCATTGACGAGCAGCACCATCTACATCAGTTCAGGCAGTTAACAAAAGGTTGTGACAAACCTCATTCCTCTAGACGTAAACGTTTCCAACCACGCTCTCGACAACGTTACAATTAATTTGGTGGCATTTATACCGACGTTTGTATTTTTTATCGGCTATGCTGAACTGTATTTAGCTGTCGTAATGCCTTTCCTTCATAGTTTTTAAGAGCTAAAACTATTTTTAACTTTGGGAATAGTGGATTATGGCATTGTTTTCGCTAAGTTGCGGTCATTGTCAACGGCCTTTTTTATCCACTGATGATCATTTGTCCATACTGCGATTTTAATAACCCGACCGAGCACAAGTTTTGCCAGTCATGCGGTTCGCCACTGCAGCTTTGGAGAGCTCTTATTTTGCCTGGGACACCGGCTGTCGTCCTAACTGTAGATCAAGGGGCAATGGCATCTGGGGACGGCCCATCGAACGGCCCATCGAATAGCTCAAGCGGTTCAAGCAACTCGGGCAATTCAGACAGTAGCGATGTCGAGATTTGGCAACAGCTAGCGACGCACGTGATGACTCCCATGGCAGCCGCCACCATGAGCAGTTATACCGCTGGTGATTGGTTGAGTTCTCAACAGCGCTATCGGTTGATTGAGGACCTAACCCTACCCACTGACGACCAAAAATCCGTAGAAGCCCAGGTCATGGACACCAAACCTAATGACCTGGCGTCTTCCTTGGTAGAACAGCGGTATCAGTTTTTTCCCATCGACTGGAAACCCCAGCCTGCTCAGAATCTTGAGCAGGCTAAAGACCTTTGCTTCCCATTGATGGCCTACCCTTATTTAGCCCTCCATGGTCGGTTTTTCCCGTCAGTGCCAGAACTACAGAATGCCTGGGTGGATTCTGACCACAGCGTTTTAATCATTGAGGACCGGCGGCACCTTCCAGATTTGCTCACCGTTTGGCAACAGGCCACCCTAGACCCGCTCCAGCAGGTTCATAGTTTCTATGTGATGGTCGAGCTATGGGAAGCCATGGCGGTATTTAAAGGACAGGGCAGTTTGCTCAACATCAGCAATCTATGCATGGATGAAGACCAAATTGTCTGTCTACGATGTATTGAGATGGGTCCCTATCTTAATGACTATCGTTTGGCTGACATGGGGTTACTTTGGCAGTCCCTGCTCCAGTCCAGTACCCAGTCATTGAAGGATCTAAAGACGCTGGCTGCCCAGGTAACTGAAGGCCAGCTCAATGAGCTTAATGAACTCAAAGAGACACTGGTTACGATCGCAGATAAATACCAACTTGGCGCAGATATTTCTCCGGCCATTTCTGAGGTATCTTCCAATCCCAATCTTTTAGGTGATCTAGACATTCCAGGATTGGAAGGCATCGAGCTCACTGACGACTCCGGGATGGATAGCATCGATTCTCCCACCATGGTGCTCCCCATGAAACTGACCGGTTTAGAAGATGCCGGTCAGTCCCATGTGGGACAGCAGCGGGACCACAACGAGGATAACTACTTTATACAGTCCGCCCTCAGCCGCCAAGAAACCCTCTCCACACAAACCTTGGATGCTCAGTGTGCCTACATCCTCTGCGACGGCATGGGGGGACACTCAGGCGGAGAAATCGCCAGTCAGCTAGCGGTGGATACCCTGCGCCAGTATATCGATGAGCAGTGGGGACCAGAACTGCCCGATGAGGTGGAACTACGCCATGTCATTGGTCTCGCCAACCAGGTGATCTACGACAAAAATCAGGCAGAGGAGCGCACCGGCAGCGCTCGCATGGGAACGACGCTGGTCATGTTACTGGTTAAAGGAACTCAGGCCGTAGCAGCCCATGTGGGCGACAGTCGCCTGTATCGGTATACCAAACGTCTGGGGTTACAACAGATTACCGTCGACCATGAAGTGGGTCAGCGGGAGATCAAACGTGGTGTGGAACCTGCCATTGCCTACGCTAGACCAGATGCCTACCAGCTTACCCAGGCCCTTGGTCCCTGTGGACAAGATGCGCTGGATCCTAGTTTTAACTATCTCAACCTCACCGAAGATACGTTGCTACTGCTGTGCTCCGACGGTCTCAGTGACGACAGGCTGCTGGAAACCCACTGTTCCACCCATATCGAACCCATTCTTAGAGGCCATAAAGGAATCGAAGAAGGAGTGGCAGATTTAATCGAATTGGCTAACGAACACAATGGCCATGATAATATCACCGCCCTAGTGGTCAAGCTCAAGGTCAAACCCGACCTATCTAAACTCCAATCAATTTGAAATTTTGTAGGGTCGTTCCATGGAACGACCCTACAAAATTTAAGACAAATAGGTATATCGACTCAGACTCTCTTCATAGTTTTGCAACAGTAGCTGGGCTTCCGGCAGGGTAATCTGTTTCTCTTTAAGAGATATTTCCGAACGCCGTCGAATTTGTTCCACCAGATCCTCGGCATCATACTGCACATAGCTCAGCACCTCTTTCATAGTGTCGCCTTTGACCACATGTTCAATGGTGTATCCCTGGGGCGTGAGGTGAATATGAACCATGTTGGTATCTCCAAAGAGATTATGCAGATTGCCCATGATTTCCTGATAGGCTCCATTCAGAAACATACCTAGATAGTAAGGTTCATCCTGCCGCAGATCGTGAAGTTCCAATACCGATTTCACACCGTGTAAATCAATAAACTGGTCTATTTTGCCATCGCTGTCGCAGGTCAAATCCGCCAGGGTAGCCCGACAGGTGGGTTCCTCATTCAGACGGTGGATCGGCATAATCGGAAACAGCTGATCGATTGCCCAGGTATCTGGAGCTGATTGGAACACCGATAGGTTGATGTAATAGATAGACGCCATCATCTTTTCTAGATTGGCTAGATCGTCTGGCACATAGTCTTCCTGGCGCAGTACTTGAACAATTTTTTGACAGCAGGCCCAAAAGAGATTTTCCACCCGCGCCCGCTCAGTCAGGCTGAGATAGCCAAAGTTGAACAAGCTGACGGCTTCGCCCTTAAACTGCTCGGCGTCATGAAACACCTCTTGATAGTTTTTAGAGTTAATACTTTGATAGGCCTCGTACAGCTCTTTAAGAATCGCGTGATCTTCTGACGATGGCTCAAACGGTACCTGGGGACGAACTTCACTACTGCCCAATACATCGAATACCAATACGGACTGATGGGAGGCAATGGCTCGACCACTTTCACTGATCAAGGTCGGTACGGGTAATTTTTTGGCAGTACAGGCTTCTTGGACCTCGGCTACAACATCATTAGCGTAGTTTTGGATGCTGTAATTTTTAGAGGCGGGCACATTGGTCTTAGACCCGTTATAGTCCACCCCGAGACCTCCCCCCACATCCAGATATTGCATGCTAGCCCCAAGGTTAGCCAGCTCCACATAGATTTGGCAGGCTTCTCGCAGCGCATCCTTGATGATGCTGATGGAGGACATTTGGGAGCCAATGTGAAAGTGGAGCAGTTGTAGGCACGACAGCATTTCAGCTGAGCGTAGCTGGTCAACAACGGTTAAAATTTCTGGAATGGTCAGACCAAACTTAGCGCGATCGCCAGCGGAGCCACCCCAGCGACCTATACCTTTGGAACATAGTTTGGCTCGCACTCCCAACCGGGGCTGAATATTGAGCTGTTGACTGACCTCAATTACCAGAGGTAGTTCGTCTAGCTGCTCCAGTACAATAATGGGTTGCTGACCTAGCTTTTGCCCCAGCATGGCCGTTTCCAGATAGGCCCGATCTTTATAACCGTTACATATCAGCAGTGCGCCTGGTGTTTTAAGGGTGGCCAGGGCAATCATCAGTTCTGGTTTAGACCCGGCCTCTAGGCCAAACTGATAGCGCTGACCAAAGGTGACTAGATCTTCAATTAGATGACGCTGCTGATTGCATTTAATTGGAAATACTCCCTGATAACGGCCATCGTAGCCATATTTAGTGATGGCTTTGGCAAAACAGGAATTGAGTCGTTCGATGCGGTCTTCCAGAATGTCAGAGAAGCGAACGAGAATTGGCAGGGATAGATTACGGGCCTGTAGGGCTTGAATCAACCGATGCAAGTCTAAAGAGCCACCTCGATCACCTTGGGGTGAAACGATAACATTGCCAGCTGCATTGATGGAAAAATAGGGTTCTCCCCAGCCGTTGATGCGATACAGCTCTTCGCTATCTTCGATGGTCCACGGTGAACTCCCTGGAGAGAGTTTTTTCTCAGGGGACGGGTCAGAGTTAGCTATGGCATCCATCGATTGCTGTTTGAGCGAAACTGGGACTGGCGTCATCAACGTAATTTCCTTTAACAAAGATGTAATGATAGTTTAAATTTATCCCTAGACTATCTGTACGAACCTCAGGCGGTCTGCATGATCTAAAGGATCACCGGGGTATGTTCGCAGTACGTAGATATACTCGGCACACTAGACGTATTTTTACAAGGGAATCAATTCAATTTATGAAAACACGCACCGCCCCAACATCAGTTGTCCCAGTTTTGGGCGTTGACTTACTCATTGTTCTGGTGGCGGCCATGGCTGCATTTCTCTTTAACCAAGCGGTCAATCTAGCGCTGTCATCAGAGTCGATCAATCAAACCCTGCAGGCTCCCCCCGGATTTCTGGTGGTGGGCTCTAGTTTGGCCATCCCTTTGGTATACATAGTACTCGATGTGCTGAACGCAGCCAGTAATCGTCTAAAGTTGCCCCTAGCTGGCAGTCGCAAACGAGCTCAGCAAATCTATGCCAGACGGATTCACCTGGGGCTGTTGGCACTGTATTTTAATGCGATTCTGGTGGCCCTTTGCTGGTCGGCATCGGCAATGCCGGTGATGTCAAAGATTTATCTAGCGGCTGTATTTGCGATCGCAATCTATGCCTTAGGCCAGAGCATTCCCTCAACCAAGCTCAGCTTTACCCTGTCGGGTGTGCTGTTTGTGATTGTTCTATTGGCCACCCAAACCTTTATCATCACCAAAACCCAGGCTGAAGCCGAGCAAGCCGGTGAGGAATTACGGGAGCGCCTCGGCAACGGCACTCCCGGCGCAGAAGGAAGAAACTAAATTCAGCGCCACACTAGGACAGCTCCACAACCGCTTGCTTTTGAGCCAACACCTCTTCGGTGAGCATATCTTCTACGGTCACCCGCAGTAGTCGATCTTGGTCGACCATAAAACTCAGTTTGACTCGGTCCTCACCCGGCATGCCAGGGGGGATAAGTTTAGCAATACCCGGAGCCTGCTCATTAAGTGGTTGAGCCACAGCCTGCCCGGTCTGGGCCTTTCGGGTGACCAAACGGTTACCCTCAAAATAGACCTCGGTACTGCCCTGGTCGCTGCCTAACTCACCAATAACTAGCTCAATACTGGGCTGCTTTTCACGGGAAGCCCCCAACACCAGCTCCACCGGCTGCGTCATGGGATAAGGCTGGCCCTGAGCAATAATTGGATGCCAACCATGGCAGTTATTACGACGGTCCCAAAAGCGAATGCCGTAGCCATGATAGAGAAAGTCAGTTAGCTGGATTTGCTGCAGTTGGAGCGCCCCGGCAGAGACTGCCGTAAACGGGCGATCGCAACACACGCGAGTCTGGTCAAATCGCTCTTTCACCCAGGTTCGAACCGCTGGAATTTGAGTGGTCCCCCCTACCAGCAGCACCGCATCAATATCGCTTAGATCCACACCTTGACGCCGTCCCTGCTGTAAAACCTGGGTCAACCGTTCCTCTAACCGCTCAAAAAAGCCCTGCTGCTTTAGTATCGCCTCAAACTGTTCTCGATCCAGGGCCAGCTCATAGCTGTCAAAGGTTTCATCGTCAAAATAGCTCTCGCTAGCGCTGCGAGAACTAGACAGCTGAATTTTGAGCTGCTCCGCCAGTCGTAGCGTCAACGCCGATAGGGGAACTCCAGACTGTTCGCTCAGATACTGAGCCACCCACTGGTCAATATCGGCCCCACCCAGATTTTCTCCAGCCTTTGCCACTACCTTTGCCGTAGATACCTGCTGGGCCGAATTTTCCATCGTCTTTTGGTCCCACTTGAGAATGTAACCCAGGGCTTGGGAGCGACGACCAGTCAGCTGCACCATAGCCAAATCGAGGGTACCACCACCAAAGTCAATCACTAAGACCGTTTCATCTTCCGTGAGGCCATAGCCTAGGGCCGCAGCCGTCGGCTCATCGATCATCCGCACCCGACTGATCTCCCAGCCTTGGCATAGTCCCCCCAGCCAGCTGCGATAGGTTTCAAAACTATCCACTGGCACCGTCAGAACAATCTCGTCTAAAGGTTCTTTCTGCTGTTTGAGCTGCTCAATAATCTGGGTCAAGAACCATTCGCCTACCTGCTCAAAGGACACCGTACAACCATCCAAGTCCGGCATAAATCCTTGAATTGCCGTACCAATACCCCGCTTAAAATTTTTAAAGCAGCGATCCGGCGACTGGTCTAAACCGCGATCTCGAACGCCCTGGCCAATCAGTACCTGAGGACCTAGGGCATCTTCCACATAAACTAAACTCGGCACGACTGCTGGCCCTGGGGGACGCTGGGCCACAGCCTCCAACGGCAAGATCTCAGCAGACTGGGTGGCTATATTCCACCGACAGAGCACCGTATTGCTAGTGCCAAAGTCAATTGCTAATACCATGAGTGTGTGTACCTAGTTTGAGATCGCAAGTCCCAATGCGCCACCAAAAAACAGACCCAGAAAACAAAAACTTAGCAAGTATAAGCTACAGCGAGTGTGACTCATCCCCGATAGCAGACGATCGCCAATACTGGCAATCAGCAGACTACACAAAGCCGTCAGCACCAAAACCCCAAGATTGATCGACAGCAACACTAAACCGGTCTGGACGAACTGAACATCATCAATATCAGCAGTGCCACCATATCCCACAGCAATGGCCAGGGCTACTACTGAGCAAGCCACCCCCAGACAGGTCACACCACGGGACAATAAAATACGTATTCCATTGAGTGATGACAGTGCCCTAGGACCCGCCAAAACCACAGCCTGCAACAAGGTACCTGCAAACGCCAGGGGCCATACCCAAAAGGGAGGCGAAAATACAGACAGCCACAGCCCCGTAACTCCATGCAGGAGCAAAACCAATATTAGCAATCCCCAAGGTATTGCCCCCCGCGATCGAGCTTTGCCCACGCGCCTAGTCGGCACCTTGACTGGAAAACTCGGAGGGTTAAACGGTTGCTTACTCATGGGTATAAAAACGATTGGCGAGGCCACGCTGCTATTGATACTAGCAGCCCAAACACCCTAATCCCCAGCCCTGGAGCTTAATCTGCCAGCCCAAATTCTTGCAGAGCAGGCATAAAATTTCGATTCTCATGGCTAGGCCGACTTAACTTAATCAAAGCAAACCGCTGAGCCGGAGTCAGACCTCGCCACGCATCCGTTGAAATTTCCAACCTGTGGACAGTGGCCTGATGTTTTACCGATTCCGGCACGGCAGTCTCTAACCAAGGGGAATGGTCCGGCACCTCCATCTCTTTGGCAGGCTGCCCCGTGTAGTGAGTCACCAACCCTTGTAAATGCTGCCGGTACGCAACAATGGTATCTGGAGTATCACAGGGCATTGTCACCAGCGTCCGACGCTCAGTACGACTAAACCGATGCCAGTGGGTGAGCTTAAGCTTGACACCACAGGTATCCAACTTCATCCTCACCAACATTGGGATACAGCGTAGCGACTCAATAAACTCCTGCTCAAACTGAAAACCTCCTGATTCCATAAACACCTCATTCAACTGGAGCTAGCCCATGGGGGTTTTCCGAGCACGGCCAAGCCATTACAGTCAGCATCATCGCTTAAATCAGGATGAAACTAAACTACGACCCATCTCAAAATATTGATTTTTGTAACACATCTATATCAAATCCAGATCCCCCTAAGCCCCAAGCTTGACTGCTTCAGGAAGTTGAGCGACACTTATGGACATAGCTAGTGTAGGCACTCTCAATATCAATACTCTGTATTAACTTTCTATATGGAGTTCTAACTATTGTTTGAGTATTATTTGTCTATACAAATGCTGCTCCTAAGTGTGGCGAGTCCCGTAAGAGGTGAATCCTTTTGGAAACACTGGAATTTATTATTTACCCCGATGGCCGAGTGAAGGAACTGGTGACAGGTATTGTCGGTCGCTCCTGCTCTGACGTAACTGCTGCCGTTGAGGCTCAGCTAGGTCAAGTTCTATCTCAGGAGAAAACGTCTGAGTTTTATGCCCAGGAGAATCAGTTAACATCTGAACAAGCGGATTCTCAGGCTAATTACAGTAGCTGGTAGGTCGTTAGTTCCACCACTGCTGACCACATTGTCAATTTCAATATAGCTTCCACACAATATAGGGTTTTAAAATGTCGCATTTTAGCCAAATCAAAACCAAAATCCGTAACTTACCTGCTTTGCAGGCTGCACTGACCGATATTGGCACCGATTGGAAAGCCGGTCCTCAAGCAGTGCGTGGTTATCGGGGCAAGACCGAGACTGCTGAGGTCGTTATTGAGCAAGATAATGGCTACGATCTTGGCTTCAAGCGCAATGCGGATACAGGTGACTATGAGTTAGTTGCCGATATGCAGTATTGGCAGCAATCACTGTCTGTAGATGGCTTTTTGAATCAGGTAACTCAGCGCTACGCCTACCACACAGTGATAAATGAGACCTCACTTCAGGGTTTCCAAGTAGCTGAACAGAAAAAAGCTGTGGATGGTTCTATTCGCCTAGTCTTACAGCGCTGGTCACAGAGCTAGCTCAAGCTTGATAAATCTAGGTTGGGGCGGCTTTGAGGCTTAGGGCTTCAGGTCGCCCTTAATCATAGGGGATATTTATCGATGTGATTGTCCGATGTAATTGGAAGACTATCAATGACTTTGCAACCCGATTCTCCCAATGGCGAACGCTCGGGACTAGAGCCCGAGCTAGGCGGATTCCTAAGAGACGTTGATAATTGCACCGGTCTTGAACCTGAGCTGGGTGGAGTATTTCGCCAGAAGGGAGTTTATGTCGATGAGATTACCTGTATCGGCTGTACGCACTGTGTTCATGTGGCTCGTAATACGTTTTATCTAGAGCCGCACCACGGCAGGGCGCGGGTGATTCGTCAGGATGGAGACCCTGAAGAATTAATTCAAGAAGCCATTGATACTTGTCCCGTGGACTGTATTCACTGGCTTGACTATACAGAGCTCAAAAATCAAGAAGAGGAACGTCGTCATCAGGTAATTCCGGTGGCTGGGTTTCCGGTTAATCAGGGTTTAGTGGGTCGTAAGAATCGTGCCGCTCGGAAAAAATCATCCCAGTAATGTCAGTAAAGATAGCTAACAACAAGTCGTCTCCTCGATTTCTCTGACGGTGGGACGACCAGTTCCTCGGTAAATCACCTCTATGGTGAATACGCGTCTGGGAGGTGGCGTAATGACAACCTCAGAGAGGGCTAAAGTGGGAGCATTTTCACTAACTGGCACCTGGGTCAAGATTGTACCGTCAGGTGAAATTCGCAGCTGATATATCAGCGGATAGGGAACGTTTTGGGGTTGGAAGGAGGCTAGTTGGGTTGCGATCGCAGCTAGGATCTCACTATCACTTGCTTCAAGGTCAGGCTGTCTAACACGAGCCGCAGCTCCTAGTCTCTCCTCAGCCACAGCACTATCGGCTGTGCTCATATCGCTTTCTACTGATTCTTCAGCAGCTTCGGGAGCAGATGCTACCGGTGCTGGCGAAGGTGCTGCCTCAGGCAGAATATTGGTCTCTGCTGGTGCAGTATCTTGAGGGACCGTGTCTTGTTCAAGTCGCTCTTGAGCCATTGAAAATGTGTCAGCAGATGGCGCTGCAAAATCAGTGGCTGGTTCTGGGGATGGAGCGGGTGGGGGCGTCGCATCGCCAGCCGCTTCTGATATGGATCTAGAAGGCGAGAGCGGGTTCTCCGCTCGGTTTTCTATGACAGTGTTATCTCTAGCAACCTCGGGGGTCGGCCTAGCGTCAGGCGGTGCAACAGATTCTGACAGTGGAGCAGACTCATCTTCAGACAATATCTCCGGTGCCTGAGCAGGAGCAGCAGCTGAGCCCACCTCGTCCTCGAAAACGGCCTCAGGAACCTGGGATGTTTCCATCTGATTAAAGGCAGCTGGTCGGTACTGAAGGTAGACCGTTGTTACCCCCACAGCTACTAAAAGTGACGCCACTGCCGAACCCGTCCACCAGCGGCGATACCGCTTTGTAGGCACAACCGGTAGCGTAATGTGGCGTTGCCCGAAGCTATTGAGCACCTCTGCGAGATCAAACAGCTGCAGGGTACTCAGTTCCACATCCTGATCTAAGAGCTTTAACCGATGGCTCTGAGGCCACGCTTGATGGCTAAGATGACGCTGTACATAAGACTCGATGGTATCGCTCAGGGTTGCCAGCTGTAGCTGATTACCCGTGGCTAAGCGCTGCTGTTCTAACCACAGACTAAAGCGAAGCTGACGTACCACGGCACGATCACTCCACTGGGACAACGCCGAATGATGTGCCGTTACCTCCAGAATATAGTCGCCAGACTGATAACGCTGGGTATCGATAGGTAAAACCGAAGACATGGACGAAGTAGGCGTTACCGTTTTAGCTTACTAGCCCAGTTCCATCACGACTAGGGTGGTTACCGTTAAGGCAACGCTTTTGATCGCTGAAAACGTTGTGATACAAGGCGAGTAAAACAGCCCCCGTAGAGCTGGCTTATTTTTGGCTTAATTTTTTAGATTTGTCCACCCCGTTTAGCCACCGAAAAAGTTCGTTTATAGCCTATGCAATAGAGCCCAATGGCATCGCTTGTGCAGGAGCCAAAGACGATTATTTTCAGGCCCTTGAAATTTCATTAGCTCATTCAAGATGCTGGATAAAAGATAGAAACGTAAGGACGCTAGCACGGTTGGAATTGTCGGATTTTCGAACGTGAGATCACGATACGGGAAATATTGACGGGTAAGAATCAATATTTCTTTATTCCTTCTCTGTCATGACCCTTGCAATCACCAGAGCCCAGATTCCCGATAGTGCCTTTGAACAGGGGCTAGAAAGCTTAGTACTGTGGGCCAACCTAACACTTGAGTACATGAACAACGGCGAGACCTACAACGAAGCAGAAGGGATTCGCGTTGAGCGTGTCCAGCAAAGCACGTTCAGAAATTACGACAAGGAAGTCTTTACCAGCGTCAGAACCAACATCCGCTTAGAGCCTGACTTTGCCACCGGCAACTACGGCACGCTCTGGCAGGCTACAAAACCCTATTACTCAGGGACGATACCCACTGAATTTTTGCAAAGCAGCTAACCCAGCTCAGGGGATGATACGCCGTTAAGGAGTTGTCCCCTGAGGTATGTCTGTTGACGTCTCTAACGCTATGCCGACCCTCAATTTAGGCGGCGGCTCTACACCCCAGTTGCAAAAACTGCCGAGTACCCAACCTGCCGCTAAACCGTTTGCTGAGCCACCTGCGCCGCTGAATTTACGCAAGCCATTAAACCTGAGTCCGCGACCGCTGGACCTAAAACCGGCTCCCCTGACTACCCAGCGGTACGGAGCCGGGGCAAGTCCAGCCACTACGCTGCCCACGAGTCAGGGAACATCCAATGCCTTAAATCGAAGCTTACAACGACACCAGCAAACTTTTTCTAACGGTGGTAGCCACACAGCACCGGTCCCTAAGGGCACTCGGGGACTGAATCAGAGTGCCGCCAACATCAACGCCTTTGGAAGCACAAAGGGGAATGTTGCCAGTAATGCCGGTACTGCTACGACCGGCAGTGCTAGAACCAACGCCGCTATCGAGGCATGGAATAAAGCGAAAGCTAGTGGCACAAACGCTGCACCTAAAGGGACAGCTCCCATCAACCCAACCATGGCTAAATCAGCTGCCAGCGCCGGAGCGATCACGACATCGGCAGGATTCGGTAGCAGCATTCTGTTTACCCCTGTCAGTGCCAATCCAGCCGGTGTTGTTGTTGGGTTAGGGGCTGGAGCCTTAGCCGCTGGGTTGTGGGCAGGCAACAAACTCTATGAAGGGTTAGGTTCACCGTTTGGGCCGAGTCTGGGCGTGCTGTTAAAAGACGCTCTAAATTCCCCGACTGGGGCTGATATCGATCCGATTAATGGTGAATATGTCGCTCCTGAAGCACCGCCGTTTGAAGGTGGACAAAGTCCTGGCGTGCGCTATCACTTTGAGTTAACCATGCAGTACGGGGATGTGTTTACCCCAGATTCGAGAACCCACTCGGCAGTGGGTCCGTTGAGTGTGGAAACGGGCACTCAGCCGGATAAGCTGTGTTCCGCCTCGCTTAAGCACGGGCGCGGCACCTACTACAGTACGTTTGCCAGCAATCCTGATAATTGCCCTGTCAACTACCATCTCAGAAATGTGAGGCGAGCGGACGGACAAGCCGATACCGGTGGCAATCCACCTGTACCCGCACCGATATTTCAAAACCCTGCTAAATGGTTACCCTCTAGCGAGTTGCCGACGTTTGCTCCACCGGCAATCACCCCCAAGATTGAGCCAACCACCAGCGAACCGTTACTAGCTCCGCAGCCAGAACCCGAAGCACCTGCAGTGCCAGCGGTGCCCTATGTGCCAACGCGAGACGAGTTACCTAATCCTGAGCCGCTCGCGCCTACTGAGTCACCCGGTGATGGCCGCCGCCCTCAAGAGCCACCACTAGACGCGCCGTTACCCCCGTTGTTTATTCCGGCCAGAGAGGCTGCAAAAAGTCAGGGTGCGACCAAAGGCACAACCCCCGCTAACCCCAGTAAAGGTCGGCTGGCTGTTCCGCCAGCGGCGAAGAAATCAACAAAGTGTCCGTGTACCGGTGGCATCAATGCCCATACGGATCAGCTGGGTCAGCAAATCAATACCCGACTGGATGCTCTCGCCGATAACGCGAATGACACCGTCCAAAACGGTCTGCTAGCCGCCATCTTGGGGTTTGTAGAACAAATTGCCGAGGTCACAGGGGTGGGAGCCTTCCCGGTGTCTGCACCCGCTAATCTCAATCAGAAAGCCTCGGGCACGACAACCCTCAACAATCTGGCTGAGGCCCACCTATGGCAGGCTAACAACCTAGATTCAACGGTGGGCGGCTGGCCCAATACCATTGAGAACTTAGACAGTGGTGGCACGATTGAAAACCTGACTGTGAGTGATTCTCTGGCTGAGATTCAAGGTTTGTTGATGGCCATGGCCATTGGTCAGGGTATCAATCAGCAGGGTATCTTTAAGACCCTGACTGAGACGACGGGGATTAAACAGCAGTCCATGCTGGCGCGGCAGTATGCCCAGTCTAATGCTGAATACCTTGGTTACAATCTGCGGCAAACGAGCCGCCAGGTGCCTAATACCTACACACCGGGTGTGGAGAATATCTTAGAGCTGCTCAATCCCGGCAAGATTCCGATGGAAGCGGTTGAGAACGCCGATGATATGGACTTGCAGAGCTGCCTGCGAGAACTATGTGCCAGTGCGGCGATTATCCGAGCGGTATTCTTCCGGAACACTGGCACTGGGGATATTGAACAGGCGATTCGAAATCAAATCAACCAAGCCCGAGGGGTTAACGAATCGTCGGCTAGTTCCTTCTCTGACTACTTGGAGCGCGTTGAGCAAGGCTTCGGAACACAGCAGCCCTACGGTCGTGAGCAAACTCAAGGACCACACATTACCGATCTCTCCCAAAACCCGACACAACCATGAGTCTCTCATTTGATGCAGGCAGCTTGTTTAGTCGTGTCAACAAACGTACCCGCCAATTTTCGAGCGAGATATTCAAATCATCCGGTGGCTTAGGTGCCTTGGGTGCAGCGGCAGGGTCCATGTCGCTGATCAATCATCTCAAAGGGTTTGCGTTGGGAGCCGCGCTGCAGGCTATCCCCAGTATGATTTGGTCATTTAGCAGTCTGTGGAATCTATTCTTTCAAACCACACTGCAGGTGTTTACCTTCGATTGGAATCGCCCTGATGATCAGCTCGACCAGCAGATTAAAGGCCAATGGAACGCCTACGGGGCTGTCTTGGGTAGCGTTGCCGGTAGCACCATCGGTTATCTCGCCTGCGGTGTTTTACCTGCTACCTCTCTATTTGCCATTGATGAGCGCATGGCCATGTACGTGGCCCAACAAGTAGGAGAAGAGTTTTTAGATGAATTTATTGGTCAGGCTGCCTATGCTATTCGCTTAGGCGCTCGGAATCTGGTGCAGCAAGGAGCCTTTGAGGTGTACAAAAACACCCGTCGATGGCTCAAGCAAGATAACAATTCGATGCTGAACCTGATTGTCGGTGAGGACCGGGCACAGGAAATCAAAGCTAAATGGGGAGAACAAAATGCCCAACCGTTTACCATCTATGGGGCGATTGATGAACAGGTCGATAAAATTCCCAGCCAGTTTTGGCGGAACTTCACCGAAGAGATGATCGATGAAGTGTTTGATAGTTGTATCGAAGCTGGGTATGTGGTGGCCTACAGCTTAGACGGCTGGTTTGCACAACAGAAGATGGCTCAGGCCGAAGCCGAGCGCGTTGTCGAGGTGCAGCCCGATAAGACCAACACCCGAGAGAAAATCATCATAGCGGGGCCTGAAAGCCATGTTAAGGCAGGCGTATCTCAGGCGTTGGTATCACATCAATTCATCAGCCACCGTGATGTCGGGCAGATTGTGGGACTTCCCACAGACGACTATGTGCGGGAGAAAGATCTAACCCTGCGGCTTAAGTTTCAGCTCTATGCGTTTAAGACACCACCGTTCTACAAGCCCGGTACAAAGCATGTTCGCGTCAGTATCACGGTCCCAGATATCAAACGAACAGCCCTGGACTGGCATCAGCTGAGACAGGCCTTAGGCGGCAACCATGGGTACCTATGGGGTCGCTATCGGGCAGTTGGGCGCATCGGCAAACGCGAATCCGTAACTGTTTATGGAGCCACACCCAGTGAGGCCGAGGAACGCCTAAGGGCACTTATGGCCCTGAGTCACTCCACTATCGAAACCGTAACTGTGACAGAAGAGCTAAAAGCTGACGCCCGACTCTCGAACCCCAGGCTCCAGAAAGACACCACTCGGGTTTACCCTGGCCACGTCACGATCATCAATCGGAACCGGGCGATCGCAGCAGATCAGGGTCGGGTGTCAGTGGAGGGCTCATTCTTGGACAAGACCGCTCGGTTTGAACTATGGAGAGAAACCCCACCCATCAACTATTCGCAAGATATCACTGAGCTGCTCACGTATTCGTAGCAATCAAGTAGCGTCGTTCTTTTTCAATCTGATCTAAAACTTGCTCATAGCTCATCCCCAACTCTTTCTGAAGTCGCTGAATTAACGTAATTCTGGGTCGGTAGTGGTAGGGTTGACCATATTTTGTGGTTGTTCTAACCATGGCTCGACGGCTGCGGGTAGACAGTCGAGCATATGCGATGGTGACCATGTTTCAAAATCAAACGTGCTAAGCGCAACACTATAGGGTTGCAATACCAGTGAGCCCACTCAAACCGTTGAAATCACGCAGGCTAAGCGCTTTTGTCGTTCGCTAGGTTAACGGTCGAAGCAAAGCGAAGGAGGGCCTATGGGCTCTATCTACGGTGCAAGAGACAAGGTGGCTGTCACGCCTTTTAACGGAAGCACCATCAATTACGGCTTTCCCACCAATATGGACGAGGGCGATCAATCCGTCCTGGGCCATACGAAGGTAGCCGACGTGACGGGCATCATCATCTATGGTGCGTCGGCCCCGAAACCGGGTCGGATGAGCAAGGTCAAGGCGACCGGCGAGACCAATACCTCGTATGTGGATTGGCAAGCCATTACGGCAGCCCAGGCCGCTGACTGGAAACTCGTCAAAGGTGCTGTCAGACGGCCTAAGCTGGGTAAATCTACCCGCAGCGTGAGGGTCAAAGCGGAGATCGCCCCCAACATCATCAAGGTGTGGGACATGCGGACGGAGCAATT
This sequence comes from Cyanobacteria bacterium P01_B01_bin.77, assembly GCA_039028535.1. Classification (GTDB taxonomy): domain Bacteria; phylum Cyanobacteriota; class Cyanobacteriia; order Phormidesmidales; family Phormidesmidaceae; genus Leptothoe. The sequence continues at coordinate 32,829 of JBCCHX010000024.1, read as the reverse complement.
CAATAAGATCGGGGCCGAGGCCCTAGCTGGCCTAGATGTCTCAGCCTATGTGGCCGGTGATCTGAACAACCCCAATGTGATCAGCGGCGAGAATAAAGTGGAAGGAGCCACCATCTTTGGGGCGAAGTCTGCTAGTAGCGGCACGATTGGCTTTATTGGGTACAAGAAAGCGGATGCTGCCCCCGATGGCTGGTCGGCCTTTGGCAAGGCTCAGACGGATGACCCACGCACGGCAGATGAATGAAGACTTCAACAGCTTCCGATGGAACGCTAGAAATAGCTATTTCATTTGATGAGGCGGTGGCCAAGGGCTGGAGTTCTCCAGGCGGATTAATCTTGTCAGGGCACCCCATTTTCCAAGAGACCTTAAATACTCCCAGTTGGGATATTCTCAACCCGCTGAGATTTGGAGAAAGTTCAAATCAACGTCATGTTGTGTTTGGTGCCGATGGATTGATGAGACAGGCAACCGATGCTCAAGTAGATTGTTATCTCTACGAGGGCGAATACAAAACAAGACTATTATCTATTGAGGACAATAAACCATGACCGATATCACAGCCAACAAAGTGAATGCTGCCACCGGGGCTAACATTTTTGTGACCGACTCTAACGGATATGCTGCCATTAGCCTATCTACGCTAACGGGCGATACTGTCACGATGGACACCGGACTCAATGAATCTATGCTGAAGCTGTTAGAGGCATGCTCAACAACTGCTCAAGCGGAATTTGATGCAGACAATGCGAATGATGCCCGCTCTAGCTACCCGGCATCGACTAAGACTCCGACAACGGCCAATGGAGAGCCTATCTTACGGGTGAGTGCATCAACCGTGGGCAAAGTAGTGATTTCGTCATCGCTAGATGCGGCCGTCGTGCTGTAGGGCCAAATGGCTTGGTACTACGCTGGGACTGTGGCCGTCTCAGACCGGACCTGGTCCCAGTCGATTCCCGTTTTCTCTCCGCAGCTGCGGCTCACCTATGCCTCTTCAAACCCGACTGTTCTGAGGGTTTGTTATAGCGGCTGGTTACGACTTTTCTATTCAGACCAGGGACTATATTCTGAGCGATGGGAGCGCATTTGGCCGAAGCCACAGTCAGAGCTGGTCATCCTCGCGCCCTGGGAACCCGAGCTTGGCCATCACCAGGTGCAGTTTAGGCAGGGGGGCCGCTATTTACCCGTTGATGATTGGTCGGTCACGGTTGAGTGCTGGCGCTCTGACGCTAGCTCAGATGGTGAAGATTCTCCAGATGAAGACACCTTTGACCTACAGATTGGGGAAGCACTTTTTACTGTGAACGATACGCCTGTCGAGTTTAGCTAAATGGTTGAGTTTAATGAACTAGCCTCATTCGCGCCCGTGTCGAATGATGAAACGTTGTTGGTCCGAGATGGGCAGCCATTTAGATCAACGCTCTCAGGACTCTTTAATTCAAGTTTTGCGGTTGCAACCGGGCTCAGCTGTGCTGTGTTTGAAGAGAGACGAAACAGCGGTGATAACGGCGGCCAGTTGCGGCCCGATCAATGGGTCAAGCGTAACCTCAATTACAAGCAAGGGACGCTTGGCACATTACTCAACGGAGTAATTTCATTGCCTCCGGGAAATTATCTCTTGAGTGGGTACTCCTCGACATTAGAGACCTCAAACAGTCGATGTAGAGTCGTATCAACCGATTTGACCTATACCGTTCCGGGCTTGAGCTGTTGGGCCAATCACTATACCAACCTGTCAGTTGTTCAAGGAGTCATCCAGCTCGAAAGTTCAAAAGACTTTCAGCTACAACACCGATGGCATCCGGATACCCTACGTGATGGAACAACTAGATCGAGCAAAGCTTGGAATCTAGGCTATCGCACGGGGTTCGACGGACCAGAAGTCTATGCCTCATTACTGTTTATTCAATTCTAAGGACATCAAACAATGGTAACAACTGTTAAGCAATCTGTAGTGGATTCAATGAGTTTACTCGGTCCACTGCTACCCAGTATGTCGAGTGATGCTATCAACGAGATGGCCGTTGCTCTGAGTAATCTCATTACAAGCAACTCTCAGGCCATTGCCTCTAATAACGGTGATATTTATGCCTTGCAACAGCAGGTTGCTAGGTTGCCCAATCTGCAAGATACTGAACGCCAAGAGGTGCTCGATCTGATTAGTGCAGAGCTAGATAGCCTGAATATTGATACAGGGTTTGTCATTAACTATGGTGATGACATCATTGATGCCCAGGTCTTTCTGCAGATGCTAGCAAACCAGCAGGCCGCTAAACCGACGGGAGTCGAAGAAGTTACCCGTACCGATGGGTATGTGACGAGTGCCAAGCTGACGTTTTCAGATGGGACAGAACAAACGGTTTCCTTTACACGCACAGTGGCCGCTGATGTTGCCACCTATCTGGGACAGATTTCAGATGGGGCAGGCAGTCTGATGGATGGGTACGAGTTTAAGTTAGGGATTCAAAAACTGGACGTACCGGGGTTGAACCTGACCAAGTCATGGGACGGCGATCTTATTAGCCAAAAGATGTTTGTTAGCAACTTATCTGTTACATTCGTAGCCCGTACTCCGCCCGATAATAACACTAGTGAGGTGCCTGAAACACTCTAACGTGTTGCAATAGCCTTTAGACAGGCTTGACTTGAGAAACGATACTCGGCCCGGTTTTCCGGGCTTTCTTATGAGCGATTCTATAGGGAGTCTTGGCAATGCAATTTATTGTTGACAATTTACCGTTGTTTCTGACTGTTATTTCGGCGTTGGCCACGGGCTTAGGGTGGGGAGCTGCCAGGATTCGGCGAGGCTATGGGGTAGAACGGGACATCAAGCACCTCAAGAATGACTATACAGCGCTCTCTAACAGTACCCATCAACTGATAACAGAGTTAGAACGGAGGATGGATTCAGCAGAAAAAGAGATTGCTGTGATTCAAGGTATAAACAAGGTGTTTATGGCTCAGAGGGCAAGTAGTGAACAGCTATAGAGAGATAATATATCAATCAATTACTCCAACCTGCAGAGCATCTGCCCTAATCGCCTCGCCAATAAGGCGTTGATTGAAGCAGACAAAGTCGTAGGAACGACTAAAGTGACGACGGTAGGTGCGCTCTTCTTTATGTACCTAGCGCCCCGCATGATTCCCACCCACTGGTTCGAGCGCGGCATTGGTGACATGGGACAGTCCATGGGAGTAACCGCAACCGGTATTCTGTTGATGCGTATGGTTGATCCTAAGGACCGTACAGGAGCCTTTGAAAGCTTTGGTTACAAACAGCTGTTTTTTGAGCCGATTGTCGGGGGTGGTTTGTTTACTGGGGCAGCACCTTTGCTAATCAGTCGGTTTGGCCCGTTTACGGTTTTGTTGATGACGGGAGCACTGCTGGCATTTTGGGTGATTTTTGGTCTGTGGAATTATAAAAAGATTACCCAAGCGATGGAGGCGGATGCTGTGCGTGAACCCATGACTGTTCGGTAGTCAACGGCGTAAGCATAGGGCTAAGTTGTTGACATTCCTGCGCGACCGCCATACTGTGAGATGTTAATAGTGGCCAACGCTATTACTCCCAAAAATTTGGCCTAACGCCAGACAGAGGTGGTCCAACACCCCTGCCCGGCTAACGTCCCCCGGCTGATCGCGCAGCCCGGTTCGGCTATCCTATGGTACGCCACCCCGGTTGCATTTCCGGGGTGGCTATCTTTTTGGGAGGGTCCTAGATCCGCCAAGTGCTGCCGGGGCCTTGTTTCCCGGCGGCGCGGCGGTTCAGCAAATACCCCAAGGAGCCTCCCTATGATTGATCGACCGTATACTCAGCAGACTAGTCCTAAGCACTATCTGCTGAGTGACCCGCCTGACTTGCCGCTCGACCTGTCGTTTGCCCAGCCACCGGGCGAAATCGTCCGTGTTATTCTGCTGGGCAGTCCCGGCGGCATTCACCAAACCCGGCATCTGTTGCACAATTTGAACTATGTCGAGGTGAATCAGTGGAGCCCACTGATCGAAATTCCTGAGGGCAATCTGGTGATTCGCCCCGACCAGGGAGAACAGATGAGCATCGTGGTGAGACGGCTGTAACTAGGCTGAGACATGAAGCCCAATGGATGGACTCTGTTGGGCTTTGTTCTAGCATGAAACTGCAGACTGGACGTAAACATACCCAAGGGCTAGTGTATCGCTGGCTCATGCCACCTCAACAATGGTGCGAAAGCCAATGTGGTTGGTAGAGGTATCAATAGTTTCAGGATGGCGAGCTGCCGGACGATACCGAGCACAATAGTTTGGCGCACACAGAAATGATCCCCCTTTCAGAACCTTACGGGGTTTTTGGTCAGCAGGAGAAACCTTAGAATCAATACTGTTAGCTTCGGTGCCCCCTTTAGGATTAACCGGAGTGCAACAGGCTTTTTTCGGATTTTCAGGATGGCGCTCCTGATACCAATCGCGGGTCCATTCCCACACATTGCCAATCATGTCATACAGACCATAGCCATTGGCCGGATAATCACCCACAGGCTCAGTACCCGGAGCGTGAGACTTGAGGTTCTCATGGGGGAACTGCCCCTGCCAAATATTAGCCATTATTTTGCCATTGGGAGCGATCTCATTCCCCCAAGCAAAGATCGCACCTTGCAGACCACCCCGAGCCGCCAGCTCCCACTGGGCTTCGGTGGGGAGAGTTTTGCCTGCCCATTCGGTGTAGGCAATAACATCCTCATAAGCGAGATGGACGACGGGATGGTTTTCCTTATTTTTGATGGAGCTGCCCGGACCTTCCGGATGTCGCCAATCAGCACCGGGGATATAATCCCACCAGCAAAAGGTACGAGGGTTAACCGGACGATCGGGTTTGATGAAAACGGCGGAACCAGGCACCAACATTGCTGGGTCCGCATTGGGATAGTCTTCTGCTTTGGGAGGCTTCTCGGCAAAGGTGACATGCCCCGTCGCTTTGACAAACTTTTGAAATTGTTTGTTAGTGATGGGGTATTTATCCATCCAGAACCCACTGACGGTGACAGTATGAATAGGACCTTCTTCCGGATAGGCCCGAATTTCGGAACCCATTTCAAAGGTACCGCCTGGAATCCATACCATATCTTTATGGGGTGGGGCACCGATTGGAGCACTTGGGCTTTGGATTACTTGGGTGGTTGTCATTTTGAGGCTTTTTAGTAATTAGGAATTGGAATCTAGGGAACAGGATGGAGAAGAGTAAAGCTCTGTAAAATCCCCTCCTTTTCAAGCAGGCCACACTAATCAAGGTGGGGAATAAAAGGGTAGTGAAGTCTATCTAATGGTCTAAAGCAGTGGGGTTCAAGAGAACTCCGCTGCTTTAGACTACTTCTGAAGAGCGTTAATCACGCCACAACATGCCTTTCATCTCTAACGTAGGATTCGGTTTACGAGCATTATTCTGAATTGTAACGACAACATCTTTGATAGCAGCATCTGTAAAGATAGCTTCTTCAAACTCACCGGGTACGGTGTAGGTTGCGTTTTGGTCTGAGGTGTAGTCTGTTACGGGCTGTCCACCGTCTCGGCCAATATTGAAACCTTCACCAGATAAGGCAAACTTAGCAGGCTGAGTGATGAATTTATTGTCATTATCATTGGGCTGGGCTAAGCCTAGGTTAGTCCAGTCTCCCCATCCACCGTCAGCATAGATGCTCTTGTCACTCCCTTCATCACTGAAAAGGGTACTAACCAAGTCCTCAGAAATGGAACCGTCTACTCCAACATTGAGTTTAACTATACTGGCGGAGAGTTTAACTGTTCCTATGGTACTACTACCATAGTCAGGTATCCCTGTGGATGATTGATCAACTGTGAGATCATAGGTTTGGTTAGTGAGATCGTCATAAGGTTCACGATCAAAAGCAGCCTGGAGTTTCAACAGGTTTTCTGTATCCCATGCATTCCAGTCTGTAACTATTTCTTGACGCACTCGCTGTAGCCGTTGACCTAACCAATTGTAGGCATAACAAAGATAGACCTTATCACCCTCTTTTTGAAGGTAGAGAGTATGACCACCAAATCGCCCCCCATGGGCCATAAGTACTCCGGCATTTGACTTGTCATCGTCAAAAGTTGTGTTATTAGCCAATCTCAACCTTGCAGTGATGGAATAGGAACGGGTGCGAATGTTGGGAGCTACAGCTTCAGGAATTTCTGCTCCCCCTGGATAGTAGGGGCCATAATCAAAGATGTTATTTTCGTTACCGTCATCGGGCGCAAATGGTGGGTCACTAAGTTGGGGACGAGCTTCTCCTAGCACTTCAGAGGTAGAACGATCGTCCAGAGGCATCCCGTAATATCTGCGAGCTTCCGAAAACCACTTTGCCTGCAACGCTGTAAGTATCTGATCTAGATCTTGCCTAACAAGGAAGGGATCATCGAAACCTAATGCCTCTAAAGTATTGTCATCCATTAAGTTATAACGCTGAGTTGGATCCCTAGGTATGTCTGCTTGGCTAGCAAGAGGCAAGGTTCCTCCATAACCCGGATCAGTAGGCAGTGCGTTGCCAACCTCATCAATTGTCTCGTAAATATCACAGAAAGGACTATCGATAAATAATTTATCGCCATCCATGCAATACAACTCCCAGGTATCATTCTTAAATTCTCCCCAATCAGAGGGTGTTGGTGGATGGAAGGTGCAAGCATGCCAGCCCTTATACCAAATCCCTCGGGTTCCCAACATGGCATAGAACTGCGCATCTTTTACCTCGCCGTTTGCAGGTAATCCTGAAGTTCCAGCGGGAAGCTTATAGGGATATTGATAATTCTCTTGATCCCAAACAGCATCAAACGTATAGGCAAAGCTAGTTCCTTCGATCGGGGTCTGCTGATAGCCTTTTACTGTAGCAATGTCTGTTTCCTCATCTAGCCCCAGATACTCGTACAGTGTTGGGACCAAATCGATCGCATGCACATACTGTTTGCGGAAGCCGCTACCTCGGTCACTGTCTTGAATGCAAGGGCCACAAATCATAAAAGGAGTTGCATCTCCACCTTCATAGTTTGACCAACGCTTCCAATATTTAAAGGGAGTGTCAAACGCCCAGGCCCAGCCAGAAGGGTAATGATTATAGGTTTTATCCGTGCCAAGATCCCCAATTGCGGCCATATTTGTATTCAGGTCATCAGGGATGTCATTGAAAAAGAGGTTTTCATTGACCGATCCGTTAGGTCCCCCTTCTCCACTGGCACCATTATCTGCAACCGCAATGATGATAGTATTGTTGAATTGTTCTGTATCTTCCAGATAGTCAAGCAAACGACCAATTTGCCGATCTGTATAGGTAGAAAAGGCCGCATAGGTCTCAGCCATGCGGATGAATAATTCCTGTCGCTGAATCACCTCTGAATCATTGCTTGTAACATCCCCCCAGGGAATAACATACTCAGTTGAAGGCCATGTTTTATCTTCCTCATAAAGAAGAGTTTCCTGAGAAATAACAAAATTCTCATTATAGAGAGTAGCCTCTCCAGGAACACCCTCACCATGAGGATTGATGTCTGAAATTTCTACATTGTCAGGAAAAATCCCTAACCTCTGCATCTCCCCGAAAACTTCAGTGCGATAATTCTCATAGCCAAGCTTAAAGACACTATTCTGCCGACTATTCTCATATATTCCATAGCCTGTACCGTCTCCTGTTATTGGAGCGCCAGTGAAATTTCCGGTGTTGTACCGACATCTTTCATTGAGGTCATTACCATCGGAATCTTGTGCTCCATTTGGATAACCAGGATTACCAATGAGCGCAGGCCAAATCTGATGGGGAGCATGGTTCGCACCGGGAGAGAAGTACAGTAACCAGGGTTTAGTTGGAGAAATGGCCCTCCCATCTTGAATAAATTCAATCGCTTTATCAACTAAATCCTTAGACAGGTGATACCCCTTCTCAGGGTCACTCATATCTGGTTTGTAGGGTGGCTCAACGATATGGTTGTCGTAAATCAGGTCCGGATACCACTGATCCGTCTCACCCCCCAAGAAACCATAATAACGCTCGAAACCACGACCGACAGGCCAATTGCGCTTCGTGGAGGCCATGTTAGCTTCTTCTTCGGGAGCTAGGTGCCATTTACCTACGCAATAAGTGTTGTAGCCCCGTTCACCTAAGGTTTCTGCGATGAGAGCATTTTCCTTAGGAATCCGGCCACTAGAACCTGGAAACGGACTGGTGGCTTCTTCAATACAGGCCATTCCATTGCTGTTAGCATTCCGGCCATTAAGCAAAGAAGAGCGAGTTGGGGAACACAAAGCAGTAGTATGGAAGTTGGTATAGATTAACCCCTTGTTAGCAATCCGTTCCAAGTTAGGCATTTGAATCTTGCCACCAAACATACTCCAGGCACCAAAGCCCGTATCATCAATTACAATGTAAAGGATGTTTGGTTTACCTGCTGGAGCTTTGGGTTCGGCGTAAAAACTCCAATCTGCTTGGGTTGGATGGTCTGGCGGATTATCTACTTTTGCATCTCGAATATCGAGATCGTAATCTACAAATGCATCTGGGCCAGTAGTATAGTTTGGATCATTCGATGGCCGCTTTGGATTTGGATCGGGCCAACTGTTATCCATGCCTGGCAACGTAGTAGCCTTTCTTACTTCCTTGTTATTCAATGATTTTGACTTCTGTTTTTTCATTGATTCAAATCTCCGTAAAACGATACTGAGCTTAGATATGAGGCAAGGATGGCTAATGCCATTATTAAGAGAGACTAGAAAACAGGAAACAAGTCAGTCTCTCCCTTGCCAGACTAGTGCGTGGAGAACTTAAAGATAGACCTGAAGTCGTCTTTCATACTGACAATCAGCCAGTTATCACGCTCTTCTGCAACTGCCAAGGAGCAATACTGTTGATCTTCACTTTTACAAAAATCTTGATGAATTTCATCAGTAGGATCTGTATCAGCAATACCAGCATCGACATCATTGTTATAGGCATACTCACAAGACTCATCCCATACATCTGTGCAGCCATTATCATGATTAAGCAAAATAATGAGAGGCTTCCCCCCAGTTGCTTCCTCTACAGCCGTGTTGCTGTCGGTGTAGTCAAACATGAAGAAATCCCCGTCAGAATTTCCCACAGCCATAATCGGTTTCTTGCCAAGATAACGCTCAAGACCAACGGGCTTGCCTTCTTTATCGTTAAACGGATTTAAGATGACGGACTGAAGTTCTTGAGGTGGTGTTGGATATCCACCGTCGGCATAGTCTAACTCTGCATAATCCTGGTCTGGCGGTTCAAGTTCACCACCAGTTCCACCAGAGTGTAGCACTTGTTTTGTTACAGGATCGTAAACGTTGATTAAGGCTGAGCCCATCACATTTTGACGAGGAATCCCGTAGACTTCTTCAGAAAACGCTCGGACAAAATCGATCCCACCGCCAGAGCAGATATAAACATCAAAATCACTGGCCTGTAGGTACTCAACCAGCTCGATCATCGGCTGATAGGTTAACTGGATATATGGAACGGCAAAATCTGTTGCACCATCACCTTTGATCGTGTTTAGAAACTGTCGGACATCAGCTCTATAGGCTTCCACCTCTATAGAGGGTAACTCCTGAGCACCATAGGCTTCTATAAGCCTTTCATCTTCAATCTGGATTGATTTTCTTTCAAGCAATTTAGATTGAATATAGTCGACTTGAAAATAATTAGGCCACTCAGCCCACAGTGTGCCATCGTTATCGAAAACCGCAATCCGATCTTCAGGAGGGATGGTCTGCTTAGCGGCTTCTACGAAGTGAATGATTCGCTGCTTATTGCTGTCTGGGTCTGTGCCTTCCCACAAAGATAGTGGATCAAGTGCGCTATTTATTTGAGGGGTGGAACTTGCTTGTGGCTGAGATAAGGGAAAGGCAGATGCTGAAGGACACGTCAAACTGAGAACGAAACAGTACATACAAACGGGTATTAGGACCCTAGATATGAAGAATTTCACCATAAAATATGACTTTCCAAAGAACGTCTACTGGGTTCATCAATCGAAATACTGTCTGCAGTGAAATAACAGATATTGTCAATCGTTGATCAAATGTCAGGCTTTGTTAGGAAACAAGAACAAACCTAAAGGATTGTTCTTTAGTAATCTTCTGCCTCGAGGTACGCACTTACGGTTGTAGCACATAAAACAACTAGATTATTGGATGATAGCGATATGGCTTAGACAAAAGCATGTTTTTACTGACACCCATCTATCTTGATAGAGATTCTTGATGAGATTTTGGACCTGTGCTTCGAAAGCGCCCACTGAATCATCTCCAACTGAGCTATTCAAACGCGTCATTGACAGGATAAAAGCTCTGGGTCCTGAACTTTCGAAAATAGTTATGAATCAAAGAGCAAGCGAAATTGACAGTAAAGCCAGGATTTAATCGCTCACATGTTGTAACTATTCTATTTTTGAGTGGTTTAAGCTTTTTGATCGAAATAGAAAATTTATAAATTTAGTACATCTACTCTCTCCTCGCTTACAACCTTATCTAGGGAAATTGCAAAATTTTGATGCTTGATTTTTTCAAAGGCTGGTAAAAACTACTTTCTCTGTCTCCAGAAAATTGCAAAATTTTGATGTTCTTGGTGCTCCCTGACTGATCTAATCGATGGTGATATTGTTTGGTGATCACTTTCTGTACACTTGACCGTATTATGGTTGAAAAGGAGAAGGAATTTTAGTTTGTTGGCTAAGTAAATTCTGGTTGGATATAGCTCTCAAGCTGATTTTTACAACCTAACAATAATTCTGGAAATCAAACACTTAATAAGATATTGGACTCTCGTCCGTAAGCACTAATCCATTGTCCATAGTCTTAGTTCATCTAGGTAATTGAATTTGCCTCTGGAAAAGGCAAATTCAATGTTTGCTTCTTTTCTCTTCTCTCATTGGCTCACATCTACAGTTAAGGGTGCCTAAATCGCAAAACCATGGAATCCAACTCTCTAAACGCAATATTTCTACCTCTAGCTTCATTTATCATCATGCTGGGTATGGGGCTGAGTCTAACGCTAGATGACTTTAAGCGGATTCTAGTTGAGCCTAAACCAGTTATCCTGGGCCTGTTTGCCCAATTGGTTATTCTTCCAACAACTGGCTTTTTGTTAGCAAAATTTTTCTCCCTTTCTCCTGAGTTGGCAATTGGTTTAATGATTATTACCGCATGTCCAGGGGGAGTTACGTCCAATATATTGACCTATTTTGCCGAAGGGAATGTTGCTTTGTCGATCACTCTGACTGCAATCAGTAGTCTAGTCACGATATTGACCATTCCGTTGGCGATTAACATCAGCATGCAAACCTTTATGGGAGGAGAGATTGCACTACGCTTACCGTTTCTGAATACAGTGATTCAGATTGCGATGGTAACCCTAATGCCTGTTGTCTTGGGCATAGTGACACACCGCTACAGGCCTCGATTGGCGGCAAAGATCGAAAAAGGGGTGAAGTATTTTTCACTGGGTTTCCTGGCCGTTGTTATCATAAGCATCTTAATTAGGGAACGGGCAAATTTATCAACCTTTTTTCTGCAAGCTGGGTGGGTAACGCTGATGTTGAATGTAGTTGCCATGGGCTTAGGCTATGGCATCTCGACCCTGGCTCAGTTGCATCGTCGCAGCATCAGAGCGATCACTATTGAAGTAGGTTTTCAGAATATACCCTTAGCACTTGTCATTGCCAATGGGCCTACCCTGCTTAACAATTCAAGTATGGCTATTCCTGCCGTTACCTATGGCCTCCTGATGTTTGTTACCAGTGGAGCTTTTATTGCACTGGTAAAGCGTTATTCCTAGAGAACTGGAGAGCCTCTTTATGTTTTGGATTCATGCCTATGGCTTAAACAGTGGAGTGCTTGAGGATAACGGTCATCTGTATGCAAAATTTCCATTAGGTGTATGCAGTTTTCCATTAGATATACCAACCTCAAGTTTTCCTGCAATGGTATCAGTACGATGCGTTGTAGAAAGTTCAGAAATTCCAACTTTGGCCATTGCAAAGGACGCTAAAATGCTCTGAAGGTTTGTAATGGTAGTAGGCACGTGGCATCGGAGCATCAGGCAACCGCTGGTACATCGGGAAATAGCGCTGCACAAGCAAGAGCCCAGCAGTTTATCCAGACGACTGTTGAAGATGTGGATGAACTGACCGCAATTTTCGCCTATCAACAGATGCAGTTTACTCAATTGCAGACGGGTAAATTTACTACGGATTTGTTGGGGATCGTATGTAAGGATTTCGCAATTATGCGTGTTCATGTAGGGCTATCATTGCAAGCCTGTGGTGCAAAGCCTGAAGATGCTATTCTTTTCCTAATCATGTTGGAAATGCCTGCAAGCGCTATTTATTCTTGCAATTCAGCCATCTCACCTGAGAACAGTCTCTTTGGTTTTGACAGCCAAAACAATGATTTCATTTGCCAAGGGGCCTGTGTGTTTGCACAGGTAGCTATAAAGACAGAGACCTTTTGGCGTTACACGCATCAGTTGCAGCGTGATGACCTGGATGAGCGTTACCTCTCTAGTAATCATGTACTTTTAGCCCCAGACCGGAGCGAAGAAATCCGAGAATATCTACAAGGACTGTTTTGGATTTTAGAAACGATGCCTGCAAGGTTACAGAAACCCAGGATCACCGCGCTAATCGCTGAAGATTTAATCCCATTACTGATCTGTGCGCTGCCGAGACATTCTAAAACTGGTTTATCGGTCAAACCATTCCGCCGCCACCTGTTAGTGGCTAAGGCTAAGCGAGTAATTTTAGAGCACTTAGAAAAACCGTTGACCCTCAAGCAGTTGGCGCAAGGGTTAGAGTCAAGTAGTTCGGCTTTGTCATACGGTTTTCAAGATGCATTTGGCATCAGCCCTATGCGTTATCTCAAAGTGCAACGCCTGCATGCGCTACGCCGATGTCTGAAAACGAGTGATCCTACAATTCATAACATACAGGCTCTGTCTAACCAATTTGGCTTCTGGAGTGCAGGTCATTTTGCAAGGGACTATAAAGCGATGTTTGGCGAACTCCCATCAGAGACATTGCGAGAGTCTGCATAACCACACATATCAAAATATTTCATTTTTTTACAATCAAAAAAAGTTGGAATTTTTGAATCCTCAAAAGACGTTCTCATTGATACTCTCAGTGAGCGTGCTTTTAAGATGTTATTGCAATGGTTTTTTTCGTTGGATTGAATCTAATAACGACTTGTCTGCAACATATATTTATCGAGAAACGTTAGCTTCTATATAAGGCTCAAAACCTTATATAGAAGCTGTTTTGGTTTTCTCATTCAGTGTTAGCTTGCACTGCAGAGAAGCTCGTTACTATCTTCTATCCTTAGGTCTGCTTGGGACTCATCTGAGTTCTAAGCTTGGTTGCATAGGTAAAATTCTCTCAGCAGACACTGGGTGCTGTTACTATCGTTAATCTGTTGGTTGAGGCATTACATTAAGCAAGCAGTAAACACTTCAGCCAAAGTACTGAATTTAACCAGTAAAAAATGCGTGTTTTAGGATCTTGTAAACAGTATCAACCAAGTTGTACTCATAGATAAAGGTGATCATCATCGAAATTTGTTCTTTCGCTTTGAAGAGATATCGATGTTTTTTTGTCCGAAGAGTACTGCTGTGTTGAGTACGAGTTCAGACAGATTAGATAGCAGCATTTTGAAACTTTAAGCTGTTTTAGCGAGTTTTTTGACGAGCTATTTTAGTGTGCTTGCTAATATTTTGTTCCCGTTCTGGCAAGAACTTCTTTGCGAGGTTCAAAGAGAATTTAGTGACTGGCTGTTGGCACAATGTGTTTTTTGAGAACACATATCGATTTTTCTGTTCGCTTATTTAGGGTTTAACTGTGAAGATTTTACTGATGGGAGCTACTGGGAATTCTGCAACACCTGCGATTAAGGCATTGCAGGAGAAAGGTCTCCGACCTGTTGCGGCAGTACGGGATATTCCTAAAGCTAAAAAGCACTTAGGTGAAGAGTTAGACTTTGTTCATTTTGACTACACTGATCCCAACACGTTTGCACCGGCACTAGATGGTGTAAATCGGTTGTTCCTGATTGCACCACCGGGTACTAAAGATCCTGCAATTGTGCGCGATATTATGCAGGTAGCCAAGGATAAGGGGGTTGAACTAATCGTGTTTCAATCGGGACGGACATCCAGCAGTGTTGAGGGAAAGCCTCTTAACCAAATCGAGAAAAATATCGATAATAGTGATCTTAATTGCTGCATTGTCCGTCCTGCCTGGTTTATGCAAAACTTCCATACATGGACTGGAACAACTCTAGATGACGATGAAATTTGTTTGCCAGCCGGTGATGGCAAAGTAGCATGGGTGGATGTGAATGATTTGGGGGCTGCGATCGCAACCATCCTCAGCAGCGACGGTCATGGAGGCAAACGCTATGACCTGACTGGCTCAGACGCACTAGATCACAATCAGGTCGCCTCCATCTTTTCTGAAGTGACTGGCCGTTCAATCCCCTACAAAGATCTGCCCGATGACGCCTACGTTCAGAAGATGATAGAAAAAGGTTGGACAGAAAAATCGGCAAAATATGTTGTCTGGTTATGCAAGCGTGTCCAAAATGGTTCAGAAGAGAGACTTAGTGACGACTTGCCAAACCTATTAGGGCGTCCACCTAAAAGCTTTCGCGAGTTTGTGAAGGATGAATTTAGCCGCTAATTGTTTGATCCCTGGTATCAGACTAAAAATAGAACTGAGAAAAGTCTTTAGGACATGTCAAGGAGTGTGTGACGGTGCGTAAATTATTCGTTCGGTTCAGATTACAAGCGATTGCTATCACAACAGCTCTGTCATTTTTTATCGCATTGGGAACCCCTGCCCTATCGCAAGAAGTTTCAGAAGAAGCACAAGCTGAAGTAATTGAGACAGCTGCAGATCCTGCTGACTCCGCTTCTGAAGCAGAAGAGGACGTAGAAGAAATTGAAGCAATCACAGCAAATAACCCAGACATACCTGCTGATCATTTAGAAGTTTTGCTGAAGCCTCTATCCAAGGAGCAGCTGGAAGCAGAGGCTAATGCCTGGTTACTGCTCTTGCAAGATAAAGCCCGAGAAATTAGCGACTTAGAATACTCTATTAAGCTAAAAGAGCAGGATATTGGTGGGGAAGTTGATACACAAGCTGAAGAACAGGTTATTGAATCGACTGAACTCAATGCAGAACAGACTGTTATTGCAAGCCGACTGACAGCTGTCCTAGATTCGTTAGATAACAAAGGCGGCGATACTGAATCCTACCGTCAATATATAGCTGCTGTCAGTGGGCTTGAGTTTAATATTACCGATACCGAGGGACTGGGCCTAAGATTCAATACGTGGCTGCAATCTGAGGAAGGTGGCATCAAATTAGGGATTAATCTGCTGAAATTCATTAGCATTTTAGCCGCTGCATTTATTATTGCCCCTCGACTTGGCAAGATAGTAGATTTAGCATTTTCTAGAGTTGAAAATATTTCAACTCTATTCCGTGACTTTATTGTCAGACTTACAAAGCAAGCAACACTAGCCGCTGGAGCATTGCTGTCATTAGCTGCGGTAGGTGTGAACTTAGGACCTGTTTTAGCAGTTCTTGGTGGTGCCAGCTTTGTATTAGCATTTGCTTTACAAAGCAACTTGGGCAACTTCGCCAGTGGCTTAATGTTATTAATTAACAAGCCGTTTGACGTTGGCGATGAAGTTATAATCGCTGGTCACCATGCAACTGTTGATTCAATCTCGTTAGCTAATACGAAATTAACAGATTTCAACGATAATCACGTTATTATTGTGCCAAATAATACAGTTTGGGGTAGCGAGATCAAGAACTATACGTCAAGAGATATTCGACGTGTAATGATAAAAGTCAACGTGAGTTTCAGTACGGATATAAATTATCTGACTGATATTTGGCGTGCTATTTGTGCAGAAAATCCAGATGTACTGGAAGATCCTAAATGCAGTGCATTTCCTTACACGAAAAGCTACGACTACTATGTAACAGTGAACCTGAAAGCATGGACGCCAACAAAACGATTTTGGTATGCCTATGCCGATCTGCTTAAAGCCATTCAGGTTCGCCTACCTGCAGAAGGTATTCAATTTGTGAGTCCTGAGCAATATCGTAACGTTGTTCAGCCGTCTGACTTCAAGGCCCTGGGTAATGGAGAACGAATTGATTACAGTTCCAGCGATAGCGATCAAAGCTTAGAAAGGGTTTAAAGCAGCCTAATTGAGACAGCGGCTGATTCAGTACTATTTTGCATATCCTAAAACTGAATCTCATTTCTTAGCAATAGAATCAGCCGCTCTTTTATTAGATCCGATGTAGTGCACGTTTATCTTTTTATCTAATGCAGACTATAAAACTTGGTGTTTACCTACCACAGAAAAGCCATAAAAACGATCATGGCTCGATCCATACGCCCTTATCCAACAGAATGCCCAACCAAGAAATATGGGCTCTTTTGGAGTTACTTAGTAACAGTGGTAAATTTGAATTAATTGAAATAGCCAACTTAAACGATCTCATCATTATCAATGAAACTGTGTTTTACAAAGACACAGTTTTAAATGACTTAGATGTCTTCTTTTGGTACGGAGAAGTCGGCAGAGATAATGGCACCTATTCTTTAGATGTTTTGAAGGCACTTTCTCATACAACAAAAGTAGTTCCAAATCCTTACAGCTTTGAAGCTGGGTTAGATAAATATATCTCTCATACCCTTCTAAAACGAATGGGAGTAAGTGTACCGGAGTTAGTATTACTTTCTAGCAGCAATGTCCATCTTGCAAAACCTATCTTAGACGAGTGGGGATACGGGTTACTCAAACCAAGAAAAGGTGGATTTGGCAAGGGTGTAACGCTAATTAGCAACTTTTCAATGCTGCGTGACATCGTTGAATATATGGAGAGTATCCAGAGTGCTAACTCTTGCGAAGGACTGCTGTTAGAACGATATTACGAAAATAGTCTTAATAAATTTGTAAGTGCAACACTTATAGATGGAGAGATTATGTATGGGTATCGCAAACGTCCTTCAAAACTAGCAGACTTAGGAAACGGCCTAAAAAAGATTTATGATGCCAATGAAATTGGTGGTGAAGTCGATCTCTGTGATGTCCTGCCTAAGCATAAAAAACAGGCATTGAAAGCCAGCAATGCCCTAGGCTCAGAAGTGATCGGATTTGATATGATTTGGCACGACAACAACCCAATTGTTGTTGATGAAAACACATTTCCAGGTCTTTACGTGGATTTGTTCAATCAACAGGATATATCATTGGCTCAAAAAATGTATGACTTAATCCTGAAAAGTTCTCCTGTAGGTACGCCCCAATTAAGTAAAGTAGCTTAACTGAAATTTTCGGGCAATCATCACCAGTTCAGCCCCTCTCAGGGTAACCACTGTCAGTACAACGACTGTTGGCGACCCAAAATTATGGACAATTAGAGCATTCTGACACGTATTCAAGAGGACACTGCGATGCTACTAAAGGGATTTGAAGTAGAAGCCTATACTGGAACACCAGATGGTGACATTGTGGGACTTTCGCATCATATTTCTGCTGATCTTGGCGGATTTGTGCGCGAACCAGACAGTCGAAACGTGGAATACATCACTCCACCTCGCCGATCTTATAAACAGCTACTTTGTGATTTGATCACACCTCGGCTGCAGCTACGACGCTATCTCAAGACCCTTGGGGATTATACTATTTTGCCGGGGAGCACGCTCTCTATGGGGAATAGTCATCGATTCTATCGCTCTAACCCAAATCATCCTTACCACGATTACATTGAGAAAACCTATGGAACCCACGTGGTAACTGCCAGTATTCACATCAACGTGGGTATCGAAAATCCTGAAGACCTGATGAGGGCTTATCGACTACTGCGATTAGAAGCACCACTCTATCTGGCCCTAAGTGCTTCATCCCCATTTTTGGATGGTCAAGTAACCGGCTATCACTCTACACGTTGGAAGCTGTTCCCTCAAACACCAGCTCATGTGCCGTTATTTGAGAGTCATTTAGATCATATTCAGTGGGTAGAGCAGCAGCTAGATCTAGGCACAATGCAAAACGTGCGTCATTTGTGGACATCAGTACGCCCAAATGGCGATAACCGTCCCCATGACTTGAATCGTCTCGAATTGCGCATCTGTGATCTGATCACCGATCCGGTTTCGCTACTCGCTATTACAGCTTTACTGGAAGCCCGAATACAACAGCTTTTAGACAATCCCCAGTTAGATCCACTTCAGCAGAGCCAGTTTCCCAATAGCAACCGAGCTGAAGATTTACTAGAAGTAACCGCGACGAATGAAGTCGCAGTAGCAAAGCAAAGCTTAGACGCGCAATTACGCCATTGGCAGGATGGACGATACATCCGGGCACGAGACTGGATTCAATCTCTTTATACTGAAGCCATACCCATTGCCAAGCAAGGTGGTTTTTACGATAATCTCTACCCTCTTGAAAATATCCTCAAGCGGGGTAATACTGCCCAACAGTGGTTATCTCTCTGCGAAAAGGGATTAACACCACGTCAAATTTTACAAGGTGCCATTATTGAGATGGCTCAACAGGAACAAAAGCTATCGAAAGAGCTATGTCAACCAGCGATGGTGTAGAAATAGATTAGAAGACAATATATTCTGAGCAGCATACAGCCTAGTCTTTCAGAGACCATTATTTTGGATAAAAATCTCATGTCTATTGAGAACAGTTTAAGATTTCCGGATGCTTGGACTCACAATAAGGACTATGCAAATCGTTATCAAACATCGGAACAGATTTCTGAGGTAATAGGTCACTTAGAACTTTATAAAGCAAACACTCTGCTTGATGTCGGCTGTGGCAATGGAGCATTTGCGCTAAGTGCGGCTAAACAGTTTCCACAATGTCAGATAATAGCCGTCGATCCCCTCGAATCAGCGATTGAAGAATGCAAATCACGAATATCTCAAACTGCGCTAACAAATGTATCGGTAAAGCATGCCTCGATTGAGAGTCTACCTTTTGATGACGCTTGTATTGATCGTGTTTTAATTCGTAATGTCATTCACCATTTGGAGAGTATTGATCTTGCCCTTGAGGAAGCGTCTCGTACACTCTTACCAAAAGGCTTGATAGTCATTGAGGCTCCCTGTAACCTTGGTAACCAATCGCTAGGGCAGCTGCTTAGTGATGTTTACTTTCTAATGGATGATTCCCATAGAAGACATTATTTTCATCCGAAATCAGTGTCCTTAATCCTACAAAAATGCAACGTCAGCGTGAGATCAACAATTATGTGGCGGTGTCTATCACAAATGTCATCTCAGGCAGTGTCACTGATTAATCAGCATAAAATGGGCGACCAGCTAAAATTACACGAAAATAAGAGCGGCCACTGCACAATTGAATTAAATTTTATGCGCATCATTGGGCAAAAGACAGCAGTCGATTTGCCGTTGTCAGGAGACAATATCATCTCTTCTATGCGTTGATCGATCAGGATGCGATCTCAAATCTCTACCCACTAACCACACTGGTATAAATCTCCTGAAACCTGCTGATCCAACTGCCAGAGCCTGGCTCAGGGGCTATGCCCCGCTGGCCACCTTGGGCTATCTCAGTTGGGCGCACACCAGGGCACACTAGCAAAAAGTCATCAGTATTGGAAATATCGTGGTGTGAATTCCGGAAATTATGGCCGCTGACAGGGGGCTCATGAAACCGTTAAATTGCCCTCTTGGCAGTACAGGCATGAGCCCCCCATACACATGTTCAGTCACCAGGAGCGGTATAGTTCAGCGACTCAGAAAAGCAGTCGAACCTACAGTCGTCTCACCACTATGCTCATCTGTTCTCCCTGGTCAGAGCGAATCACTAGATTGCCCTCGGGAATTTCGATCAGCGGGCTCCACTGATTCACCTCAACATAGTTCAAGTTGTGCAACAGATGTCGAGTCTGATGAATGCCGCCGGGGCTACCCAGCAAGATAACGCGGACGATTTCGCCCGGTGGCTGAGCAAACGATAGGTCGGGCGACATATTGGGCGGGTCACTCAGCAGACAGTGATTAGGATCAGGCTGCTGCGTACATAGTCGATCAATCATAGGGAGGTTCCTTTGGTTCGTTCTTTGCTTAACCGCTGTACTGCAAGGAAACGATCTCCCTGCAATGCTTGAGCGGATTTAGGAAACCTCCCAAAAAGGTAGCCACCCCAGAAATGCAACCGGGGTGGCTTACCATAGGGTAGCCGAACCGGGCTGCTGATATCAGCCGGGGGACGTCAGCCGGGCGGAGGTGTTGGACCACCTCTGTCTGGCGTTAGGCTAAATTTTTGGGAGTCATAGCTGTAGCAGCTATTAACACATCACACTATGGCGGTAGCGTGGGAATGTCAATGACGACCTGCAGCCATACTTCTCTCATTAGTCGACCTCGATAAACACTCTCATAAAACAGAGGAGGATATGAGACTCTGCAGCATCTTGTTGTATGAATACATGAACTTAAAGGTCCAGTAGTAAATAGAGAACATTACTCTTTACTTTGTCGTTCCTGAACTCTCTTCTTTTGTTGAATAACTGCATCTCTTAATACATCAAGAGATACTTTATACAGATCAGCAAGTGCGTACCACTGCTCTATATCAAGTTTAGGCACACGTTTCAGATTCTCCCAATCACTGAGTGTTGCGGCTCTTACTCCAATCGTAACAGCCACAATAGCCTGATTAAGCCCAGGAATGGACTCTCTAAGCTCTTTCAATGTTGGAACTTCCTTTTCTTGCCTGTCTGTCATAGTATAATAAGCGCATACGTTTTTCGCAAACGGAAACCGTATATTTTCATGTACGGCCCTGCGGGAAAAGTTTGGCGACCGCCCCGCATGGTCCATTCTCTCTCACTGCTCCACATCACCTGAAGCCCCCTCAGGAACGGAGCACATCAAAAAGCGGCTTTCCCATTTGCCCCATGGAAAAGCCGCCTTGGATATTTACGTAGACAGGTGATCAACTGATGAGACGATTATGCCATATTCCATGAGGATTAGGTGCCTTTGGGCACTCACAGAGGCTTTGTGGCCGATACACCACATCACTTCATCACTAAAGCCTGTACCCTAATTACGACTTAACCATGCACGAACATATTATTCAGTCGATCCGGCAAGACCGGGATCGGCAGTTGATGGATGACACCTTAGGTGTTCTAGTCAGTGCGAAATTCAAAGACGCTGCACTCGCTCAGGTAGCCGCTGTTCATATGCTGCCCGTGGATATCGTGCGTGCGATCGCAAACGACTTACTCCAAACCGCAACGGGCGAAAACCTTGAGGACGAAGAATTCAACGCCGCTATTAAGCAGGTCAAATGGATTGAAGAAAATATTCAAGATGAGGGTCTACGTCTGTGGAAGCTGCAAGCCCTAGCCCGACGCTACCGACGCACCTCCAATCAGCTCCAAGAGGCGTATACCAAGGCATTGATTAATCAAACCCCTGTAAAACCTGTGTCTATCAAGGACTTTAGAGTACAAAATCGAGGGCGAATGAAATGGTTGATCCCAGGATGGATCCCAGCCTCAACCACGCTCCTGATCCATGGCGATGGCGGTGCCGGTAAAACCCTGTTTACCTATCAAATCTTTGAGGCCGTCGTCTCCACAGGCGTCTGGAACGGCTATCCAGTCGAGATCGGCCCCGCACTGCTCGTACAAACCGATGAGCCCGGTCTCGTCACCGCTGAGCGCATGGATATCCGGTCTATCGGCGACGATGCTCCCTTACAGATTCTGGGCGACTGGTCCTCTAGCGCACTACCGCAGCTGGCCAAATATATCGAGCAAAATCGTCCCAGATTGGTGGTCATTGACTCGCTCAGCACCATCAATAAAGACAGTATCTGCTCTGAAAAAGATATGGAGTATGCTCGACCGTTACTCCATCTGAGGGATATAGCTGAACGGTTTGATACCTGTGTGATCATCATCCACCACAGCAATGCCAGTGGCGGTGTCCGAGGAACAACCGCCATCAAAAACAGCGTCTCTGAAGTCTGGGCACTGCGCATGGATGGCCAACATCGGCGGATACTAGCTGTGGAGAAAACCCGATTAGGGAAGCCACCAGGACGTTATGCCTTCGAGTTTGATGATGCAGACTTCAGCTATCGACTCTTAGGCGAACAGAATGCGGATGACCAGATTGAAGAAGTCGCTAGTCAGGAAGAGCGAATCAGGCTTTGGCTGCATGAGGATAATCGCTTAGGCTTGCCATGGTCAGCGATGGAAGTGTCTGAATTTCTAGCTATTCCTAAAAACACCGCCAGACGACTGCTGAGTGAGTTATGGGCCACTGGTCGTATCCATCGAGAGCGCTTCAATAAGAATCGTTACTATTCCTACTACGCCGGAGACTTACGAGACTTCGTGGAAGCTGAGCAACGCTCACTTGAGTGTGACACTTAATAGATCGCAATGTGATCAAGTGATCAACTGATCCTACGGACACCTTGGGCTGATCAGTTCCTGAAAGCCCCTCATAAAAGCTGATTCAACCTGAAGTGATCAACTGATCAGTAAAAAACGTCATTTTTTTTAGTTGCGAATCGCCCATATCGCTGATCACGTGATCACTTGCATATGCAACTAATTTATAGGCTTCTCTTCAAAGGAGTTCTAGGATTTTCTCGAAGTGATCAGCCAACTGATCAGCATGTGACTATCAAGTGATCAGCCCCAAAACGGGCTGTTCTTATTGCGAATACGTTACAGACCGTTACACGTTTTCCACAGGCTGTGATTGTGCCAGTTCAGTCGGCAATGCCCCGAATCTCGCTGTGGTGATGACAGAAAACGCATTTTATTTTGTCGCTGTTGAATAATATGCACAACAGACTCATCCCTGAATCAGAGCTAAAGGCGGTCGTCACCGTCACCGTCAAGCAAGTCTTGGCCGATCTACTGGGTGTCACTCAACCGAATCAGCATCAGCATCAGCGCCAGTGGTACAAAACCAGCGATGCGGCCTATCTGCTTGACCTGGATAGTGCTGATAATCTGCACGACCTGCGGTTAGCGGGTGATTTGAAAGAAGGTAAGCACTGGCGACAAAGCAGTGCGACCCATGCCAAACGCCCCACCTACCAGTACCATATCGGCCACTGTCGCCAGCTTCTAGAAAGTCGTCGTCGTTAGAACCCCATGTCCAAACCCAACATGAAAGCAGAGGTCAAGTCGGCCAACATAGCTCTTAAGGCCGACTGCTACCGCGTTGCTATACAACTCAGAGGTCAGCGGCTCTCCCTCGTCGCTACCTTACCGGCCAAGCCCGGTAGCACCAAGTCTAAACCGTATCAACAACGCATTGCTCTCAAGCTAGGAGCCACGATGGCTGGATTACGACGAGCTAAGGCCAAAGCCATTTTGCTTGCCGATCAGCTGGATCGAGACCGGTTTGAGTGGTCTGAATGGCTCGATCAACCTGAAGACGAGCCCAAGGTCAAAACATGCGGCTATTGGCTAGAACAATTCAAAGTCCACGTTTTGTCTAAATTAAGTGGAAACAAGGAGTACAAATGGGAAAAACGATTTTTGTACTTTGGCTTTAACAAACTACCATTAGACGCACCCCTCACTGCTGATGTATTGATTGCAGCAGTTCTGACCAAACCTGAGACCAAAAAAGCCGCTAGGGACAGAGCCTGCATACAGCTTCAGCAGCTGGCTGACTTTGCCAATATTGAGGTGGATTTACGCCGCTATAAAGTTGGGTATTCCTCAGCTGATGTTGTTCCCAAGACGATACCCAGCGATCTCGAAATCGAAACCATCATTGATGGTATTCAAAACCCGCAATGGCGCTATATCTTTGCATTGATGGCTACCTACGGCCTGCGAGACCACGAAGCCTTTTTATGCACGCTGGAAAATAGAGACAATCTCCTCGTAGCTAATGTACCGGATGAAACTAAAACCGGCTTTCACCTCGCCTATCCTCATCCGGCCAAATGGGTAGACCGTTGGTTAAGGGGTGAGCGGATACGTCCAAACGTCACCGTTAAAGCAAACCAAGGCTATGGAGCCAGAGCCTCTAGCTACTGGCGACGGCTCAAGACACCCGATAGCCCGTATAGCCTGCGTCATGCCTATGCAATTCGGTGTCACGCAGCTGGCGTGCAAGTCGCCATAGCAGCCAGCTGGATGGGGCATAGCCCAGAAATGCACTTAAAGACCTACCAGCGCTGGATATCTGAGGCAGCTCATCGACAGGCGTGGCATCAGCTACAGCAAACCACTGAGTAGTCATTATCGAGGCATGCAGATAAAGGAACAAGCAGTCTAGAAAGCTATGGGTCCTGACTGTTTAGAATCTCTATACAGTCAGGACTCCAAAGAGATACATGTCTCAAAAAGCAGTTCGATGGCTATAGCTTCACCGAAACCAGGCAACTGACTAATAGCTGGGTTAGAAGAAGTACGTTTTTGGCTTAAATTTGGCTTAAAAACATGGAGGATTGGACTGAATTAGAGGCAATTCAGGGGTATTGTGATCAACTCGAAATCCCTGAAAGCCTCTGAAATCAGAGTATTATAACGATTTGAACTCTCCCAGGGAAGTTACCGTTAAGGCAACGATTTTGCTCATCGTAAGCATGATGATGGGGTGGAATGAACCGATGCTGAATCAGGTTTTTATAGGGGTAAAACTGTTAGCTAGACGAATCACCTCACGATGACCCGCCCGCCTTCAAAACCGTGCGTGAAGGGAAACCTTCACACGGCTTCTCTCCTAACGTTTCCCCACGCCAAGGACGCACCGGACACCAGCCCTGTTTATCCCATCGTGTTTTGCGATGATGACAGGTTGGATGCACGATTTGCAGATTGTCATACACGTCCAATCCACCACTGGCCATAGGCCGAACGTGGTCTCTCTCTATGGAATCGTGTAGGTCAAAGGCGCCTCTACAAATAGGACACCGACCGCGCTGACGCTTTAGTAGGGTTGCCTCCTTGATGTTGCTCATCGGATGCTTCCCCCGTCGCGCCGCCCAGTACGGCCAATCTCCGTCATACCAGCTTTTATGTCCTCTGACTTTGTTATGTTTTCTAATAGACATATCCGAGAACTTGACCAACTTAAGAGTGATCTTTCCCGCTTGCTTCACTCCAAACACCCAGTGACGTCGCCCCACCGTATGCCAGTATCGGGCTTTTACCCATTTCCGGCCTTGGTTAGGTGTCTACGCCTTGCCCATCGTCTCAGCTGCCAATACAGGACTGAATCGAGGTAGGCAAAGACCCGACTAGCTGCATTCGAGCGGTGATAATTGGCCCATCCCACAATGACAGGATTGAGGGCCGCAATCAGGGCCTCTTGAGTGCAGCCGTGATACCATTTGAGAGATGATTTACTGGTGCGATTGATCTTAACAGCACTCGTTCGAGCGACTTCGTGTCGCACAGGCTTGGGATACTTTATCCTATTGCTACCTCGGTTTGCATCCATTCTCGGGGTAGCTAAATCTTGAGCTTTGGTTTCTTCCTACCGTTTGGAGACCAAAGCTTATGTTTTTCAATACGTCTGAGGGCGCAGTGGCGTCCACACTTGCGCCTAATACCGAGCCGCTACCGGAGCACCATTACGAAACCGTTCGCCATCTGGTGTTTGGCAGCCTTACCGGGGTACGGCTAACGATTACAAACGCCGCTACGCTGAGCCCAACGACTGGAGTAAACCGATCTCCACCGGGCGACCTAATGAGGTGATGGTGATTTTAACCAAGCGGGTGGCGCTTAAAGAATAGGGTGTTGCTTAACACCATCGAATAGAGCCATTGACTTGTGGAGACAATAGTCTTTCAGGGATGCAGACTTACTCCATCCCTGAAAGACTGAGGGAGATTGCTCTTTGTTCTCACCCAGGACCGTGGGTTTTTTGTAGAAAAAACTACAGCCTAAACCGACCGTCCTGGGCATCAGAGATTTTAAGCAATCAGCTGGGTAAAGGATGTCTCATCCAATAGGGTTGTTACATTCTGAACTACAGCGAGGGTCTCACCGCCTGTGCTCAACAGCAGGTCAGCACCTTGGACTGACTGGGTAATGGCCCCAAAGCTCAAGCCTCCGAGCAGACCGATGGTGTCGATGCCCACTTCAAAGTCGGTGATGGTGTCAGTACCGTCACCTGCTGCAAAGGCAAAGGTGTCGCTGCCTTGACCGCCGGAGAAGTTGTCGCCAGTGAGAGTATCGTTGCCGAGACCACCCGATAGCAGGTCATCGCCGTCGTCACCCCAGATCATGTCGTCACCGGCATCGCCAAACAGCAGGTCGTTGCCGCCCTTGCCGCCGATGCGGTCATTGCCAGCACCGCCAAAGATGGTATCGTCACCACCAGAGCGGCCTTGAGGACTTCTGAAGTTGAGGTCACCCCGGAGAACGTCGTCACCATCGCCACCGCTGATGGACTGATCGCCTTCACCACCCGCCAGGATATCGGCTTCGCCAGTGCCAATAACGTCAGCGTCGGGTTCAACACCGCCATTGCCGCCGCCATTGCCGCCGGTGGAACCACCGTCAATTACAGTGTCCTCACGGAAAGCCAGGTTCTGGATGCGGGTATCTTCTTCGGGAGAGACATCAGTGTCGCCAAAAGCAGTCTCGGCAGTGCCGAAGTTGTCGGCTAGGTACTCGGCTAGGGCATCTTGCTCAGAGCCGTCGGGGGTAAAGGTAGCCTCACCCGTACGAGGGGCGTCATCCTCTTGGGCGAGCTGGACCACATCCCGCTCGGGGAAGGGATAGCCATCGCCGCCGCCAGCCAGGAAGCTCAGGGTAACCATGCGGAAAGTGCGGCTGGGGTCGCCCACTAGCTCTCCATTTTCCACAATTACATCGGCGTCGTTGCCTTCTTCATCAAGTACAACCAGGGACTGAATCCGGTCGTTGGGGGCAGCGGTGGGGTCAAAGCTAAATTCTAGACCGCTCACCTGGGGAAATTGTCCAGGAGTAGCCCCCTCTTCGGTGGCCGATACACCGTGCTCGATGACGGCTAGCAGTTCTTCTGCAGTGATGGTTAAAAGAGTCAGACCGTTGTTAAATCGTAGGGTGTTGGCAATATCGGTTTCGGAGATGCCGCCCTCAGGTTTAACGCCAGGAATCTCTTCGTTGGGTAGTAGTTCAGGATCACCGGTACCGCCAGCAGGAACAACAACGCGACCGATATCATCACGGATGCCACCACCATTTTTGAGGGAGATAACAACGCTGTCATCTGTCTCTTTGGCAATGGCCAGGTTGGCATCAGCGGTCAGGTTACCCAAGTTGGTTTCCTCAGTTCGCACGCTGCCGCGTACGCCGTTAAGGTAGACGTCGCTGATGCCAAAGACGTTGCTTTCTTTAGCAACGATCACCTCTTCTAGGGCATCTACAATGGCCTGAACTTCAGGATCAACCAGACCTTCTGCGCCTAGGGCTGCAACGCCAGCCTCGTCGGTGGCGTAGGCACCGCTAACTTCGGCGTCATAGCTTTCAGGGATAATGATGCCATTCTCGTCAAAATCAACGACCAGACGACCAACATAATTGTAGTTACCGTCTGTGTTGACCACAGCAACAGGGTTGCCATCGGTGTCAGTGGTGAAGATGGGGTAGGTTCCCTGGGCTTCATCGCCGTCGCGGAGACGGTCAGTTTCGTCTGCCAGAAGAGTGTTAGAACCACCGGCAACAATAATGTCTACATTGCGCAGGCGGGTGGCCAGCTCCTGTTCGATGCTGATTTGCTGCATGTGGGAGAGAACAATCACCTTGTTCATGCCCGGATTGAGCGCCAGCATCTCATCCACATCCTGCTGGATTTCTGCAGCCAGAGCGTCGAGCTGGGCAGCGGTGGGAGTGCCATCGAAGTCTTCAGGTAGAACCGTTACACCATCAGGGCTGGAGATTGTCGGTAGTGTGGGGGTGGTGGCACCAACGACGCCAATCTTTTCGCCACCGACGGTAATTACTGTAGTTGCGGCCAGGCTGTTGGGGGCGGGGGCCTGGTCATCGGCGACTACCAGGTCAGCTAGATTCTCATCGGTGCTAAAGTCCAGGTTAGAGCTGAGGTAAGGGAACTGAGCGCCTACGAAGGACTCATCCACATCAGGGGTTTCTGGATCATCTTCACCACCGGCAATTAGGTCAGCGAGTAAACCAGTGCCCAGGTCAAATTCGTGGTTGCCTAGGGCGATAGCTTCAAAGCCTAGCTCATTCTGAATCAGAATGTCGGCGCGACCCTGACCACCAAAGACATCTTCACTGGCGCTAAAGAAAAGGCCGGGTAGAATCGCGTCACCGGAAGACAGGGTAACCGTGTTGTCAAAGTCATCGCGCAGGGCGTTGAGCACAGCGGAGAAGTTGGGCGCATCGTCTAGGGCAGGAATACCCGCTTCTTGGTCAGCGGCGTGGAGCAGCTGGAGGGTAAAAATGGAGGGTTCAGTCACAGTTTCTTCTAGGGTAAATTTTGCAACTAGGGGTTCGTGGTCACTGGCGACAATGGTGTCTGTAAACAGGGCACCGTTGTCGTCGCGGGTGAAGTCATTGTTGACGTGAACAATGTCAAACTCGGCTCCCTCTAGCAGGGAGTCGGTGACGAACAGGTGGTCTAGCACCTGGCTGTTGCCGTCAAAAATGAATGTGTAGGCATCGTCGTCGGCAATGGCCCGGTCCACCAGGTTGGTGAGAACCTGCTCATCGCCGGTACCGGGCAGAATCTCGGCCAGGTCGTTGGTGAACTCAAAGGTGTTGAGGTCACCCAGTACGATCACGTTGGCCTCAGGGTTCGTGTCGACAATGTTGTCTACAAAGTCGTTGAGGGCCTGAGCCTGGGCTTCACGCTCTGCTTCCCCGGCCTGGACGAAGGGCTGGGGTCCGCCAAACACAGGAGAAGACCCAAACCGAGAGGTGAGGTGGTTGTTGACCACGGTCACCTGATTGCCGTTAAAGGTGAAGTTGGCCACTAGGGGCAAGCGAGTGCCTTCAAAGGCGGGGTCTTGCTCGATAGCCGCAAAGAAGTCGAGGGCAACGCGGTCTGGGTTATATAGGTAGGCGTTGCGGATGTTGCCACCGGGAACGCCGCCCTGGGTGCCGTCATCGGGGGCGACATCGAAGAACTCGTAGGTGGGGCCGCCAGCGGCTGCGATCGCAGCCACTAACTGCTGCAGTGTCTGTGTTGCATCCACCGTGCCGTCATCGGTGACGCCATTGTTATCCTGAATCTCTTGCAGGGCAACAATGTCAGGAGCATTCAGATTAGTGACAATCTGCTCAGCTAGCAAACCAAACTGAGCCTCATCGGTGCCGTCTGCCGCCAGGTTGAGCACGTTGTAGCTAGCAACCGTGAGATCGGTCTGTCTCACTGCCTGCCAGGTCCGTGACCTCCTGCTCAAGACCGCCAGGGGTAATCTCAAAGGCTTCGGTAACATTCACCTCAAAGTTACCAAAGCTGTAGCCCACCACACCGGTCACGTCACCGAGCTGATCGCCCACATTAAGAGCCGGGGTATCAAAGCCCTCAGGCATTGTGTTGGGGTTGAACTGGATCTGCACCCGCTCCGGATTCTGGTCACCTGTGTTGTCAGGACCCGAGTTGAGGTTAATGCTGCCCCGCGCGGTCAGACCATCGTCAGGCGTTACCCCTGCACCCTGGTTGGGTAAAGTCACCGCCTCAGCCGAAAATGCGTTAAACACGCGGGTGGGAGAAACCGCCACGGCATCTTCAACGGTGACCCGCATTCCTTCTAGGGTTTCGTAGAAGTCAATGGCGTCTTCATCGGGGTCAAAGTTACCGGCTGTTTCCTGCAGGTTCACCGATAGCTCATCGGCGCTAATGACTGTCTCGCTTGGGGCCAGACGACCGCTTTCCCCAATGACAACTGCCTCAGGCAGAGCGTTGTCAGAAGAAAGCACCACCACATCGGGGTTTCTCATCTGAGTTGTCGACAGGTTGCCGGTATCAGCACCACCAGGGATAAACTCGCTCACCACACCAAACAGACGCACCGCATCCCCAACGCTGACCGTGGGGCTGTCGCTGGTAGAAATAAACAGACCCTCAGACGTGGCGTCATTGCCGTCATCTTCTCCCTGGACGTAGAAACCCCGGAAGTCCACGGCTGTGACAATGCCCTCGGTCTGTACTAGCTCACCGTCTAAAGGAGACACATGGCCTTCGCCTTGAATCTCAGAGATAGTGGCCTCAAGCACGTTAGTCTCGTAAATGGCTAGGGTACTAGATACTTCATTAGCCACCGCTAGCAACGGCTGACCACTAGGGCTATCTTCCGCTGAGATAAAGGTGAAACCTTCAGGTGCAATATCTTCGTCACTGCGGGCATATTGCACAAACTCAGGCGCAGTCGGGTCACTAATGTTAAATACCAGCACCCCACCACCGGCACGCTCTAGACCCACAAAAGCAAAGGGCACCCCGCCAATTTCGCCAACTGTCACCGCTTCAGGTTCAGCGCCCTTGTTGTCTGAACGATTGTCAAATTCAGCCGGGTCACCGTCGTTGGCATTAAACAGTTCGGGAGTTAGCTCAGCCGTAATCTCAGCAATCTGGCTACCGCTGTCAAATACCTGGTTCCCATCAGAGTCCCAGATGGAAAAGGAACGACCGCCGTAGGAAACGATTTGATCAATATCCCCATCGCCATCACTATCCCCGTCGATGGAGGAAATGGTCAGTCGACCTAGATTCTCATCTTCAGCGAGAGTCGGGTCAAAACTCTCATCTAAGGACAAGCCACTGCGGCCAAAGGAGGTGACATCGCCAAGGTCACCCAGACGAATTGCATCACCACGCGCATCTTCATCAGCGTCGCCTCGGTCGTCACCTTCGTTAGCCGTAATGTAAAAGGTGTCATCGCCAACTTGGAAGGAGGCAATGGAGTCTGGCATGTACAAACCAAACACAGGTTCGTTGTCGATGTTGATACCGCCGTCGCGATCGCTAGCATCTAAGCCCACCTGGCTAAAGTCTTTAAGACCCAAGGGAACAATACCCTCAACTTCATTTGTAGTCAGGTTGATAACAGCCAGAGCATTGTTTTCTTGCAACGTGACAAATGCCTGGGAACCATCGGGGGCGACTGCAATAAATTCGGGTTCAAAGTCTTGGGCCGCGGTGGCATCGGGGAAAATGCGCACACCGTCGGCCCGCAGATCGGCTTCACGACCGTCAAAGGCTTCAAAGCCAACGGTGGTCACACTGGCTTGGGAAATCCCGGCTAGTCCACCGGATACATCGATAATGCTGACAGAACCGTTGGGGTCCACACCGTCATCGGGCTCCCCTTCATTGGCGGTCAGTAGCTTAGTGCCATCGGGGCTAAAGACAATGTTGTCGGGTAGTGCACCTACCTGCAATACCTGGAAGGCATTAAGGTCACCACCGGCAACGGCTTTAATGTCGGCCACTGCCACAAACCCCGGATCGGTTTGGGGGTCGGCGCCAATTGCGATCGCAACCAGCCCGTTACCCACTGCAACACTGTTGACCCCATCAATATTGGCAACAAAGTCGGCTACATCTAGTACACCTAGAAGATTAGGGCTGCTAGGGTCAGCCAGGCTAAACAGCTGCACTTCAGTGCCACCGCTGACTACAAACAATGACTGGCTATCTGGGTCAAATGCCACAATCTCTGCACCCAGTTCACTGGTCACACTGCCAATTCTCTCTAAAAAATCTGCCATACGTTCTCCACAGGTAAAAAATTGCTATCGAACATTGACCAACGGAGACTATGCCGGGCCCATAGGTTGCTCCGGTGGTCACCAAAATTCATGTCTATGCCGGGTCAGCGCATGCTGCTACCTTGCACTCTTCACAAAGGATGCTATTTCCTTAGCCTCGGACTATGGTTATCCATCAAATGGCAACAGACTTGAGCACAGCCAATCAACGGCCTGAGGTCGAGTGTCAGGCAGAACGCTGAAGTAAATAGAGTTGTAGCTGCCAGATAAATAACTCAACAAAGTCCTGTTCCCCCAACAAAAATCAGACGCCAGTGCTCGAGGAGACATGGTTAAGAAGAGATTAATCAAAACCATACCCACCCAGCGCTTACCCGTCGAGTAAGTTAATCACCCCAGGTAAAGATGTGTTTATGGAAACGTTATCTCCGGAGAAAACAATCCGAAGAAAATTAATAACTTCACAAAGGCCTTATAAACTTCATGAAAACTTATTGAAAAATCGTTATCTATTAGTGATCTTCAACTCACAAACCATATGGATATTAGCGATCATTCTCTATAGATTCCCCTATGGATTGTCCATGGGTGTATGAACCATCCGGCTACCATTAAACCTATACTGAATTGTTTAAATTAGAGTAAAGAAATGGCGTCATTGTGAAAACATGATGACCCATTCGTAGAAGAAATTTATGATCCGTGCAAAGAGTCTCACAGAGATCGGTGATGTTTGAGTTTCTGAGTCAAGCTATCTCCAATTCCCTTACACAACCCATGTCCATGTCGATTGATATGGGGGCAAAAGAACTCACCTGGCAACAATCGGTTGCTTTTACCTTTTTTGAAGTATTTGATGCGCTTAAACGATTAGAAATAAGTTCAAAAGAAGTTCTCCAAACTTTTGAAGAGTATGGCGAGAGAAGAGTCGCCACTAAGACAGTAATATCTAATCGTCTTAATACACTATTACAAGCTGCAGGAAGCTTCTCACACTCTCTTCTTCGTGTGGAAGCCAAACTAGCAATTCATGAACGTGATTTTCTGGTTGTTCTTGAAGAGATAAAATC